>NZ_JAWQFO010000002.1:0-859958 GCF_033436665.1 Roseobacter sp. FCG-D35 | reverse complement strand
CTGGACCTGTCACGATTTGATGCCGCCCCGGGTTCTCATTTACGCCGCCTGAGCTTCGAAGGCCAAGGGGCTTTTCCAGCCGAGGGCTGAGTGGCGTCGGCGTGGATTGTAGAAGGCGTTGACGTACTCGAAGATCGCCAGTTCAGCCTGACGGCGTGTTGGCCAAGATCGTTGCCACAACAGCTCTGCCTTGATGGTCTTGAAGAAGGTTTCGACGGCCGCATTATCGTAGCAATTCCCGGTTCCGCTCATCGACGTCCTTAAGCCATGCTGGCGCAGGATTTTCTGATAGTCGTGGGAGCAGTATTGGCTGCCGCGGTCTGTATGATGGATACCTCCCTTCGGCGGACGCCGCAGCGCGGTGGCCATGTCTAACGCCCGGATTGCCAGGTCACGTTTCATGCGATTGCTGACCGCCCAACCGATCACGCGCCGGGAATGCAGATCAAGCATGACAGCGAGGTAGAGCCAGCCCTCCTGTGTCCAGACATAACTGATGTCGCCAGCCCATTTCTGGTTTGGACGATCAGCCGAGAAGTCCCGGTTCAGCAGGTTCGGAGCGATGTTGAAGCTGTGGTTGCTGTCCGTGGTTGCCTTGAACTTCTTGTTCCGCCTGACCTTGATGCCGTTTTCCTTCATCAGGCGGCCAACGCGCCGATGGCCCACGGCCAGTCCCAGCTCTTTCAATTCCTCGGTCATGCGCGGGCGACCATAACTGCCAAGCGACTGCTCGAACTGATCCCGGATATGCGCAAGGACAACCAGATCCTTGCGTTGGCTTACGCTCATGGGACGGGACCGCCAGGCCCGATAGCCGCGCGGGCTGACGTCCATGATCTGACACAGACGGTTCACAGGGATGTCGTGCCGGTGGTCCTCGACGAAGGCAAACCTCATTTGCTTCTCTCCGCGAAGAACACCGTGGCCTTTTTTAGGACATCCCTCTCCTCCCGGAGCATACGGTTCTCTTTCCGCAGCTCGGCGATCTCGCGTTCCAGATCGGACTGGACCGTCGGTTTCTCAGGATTGTGCCGTTCCTGCTGTATCCAGCGGTTCAGCGTCGAAAAACCGACCCCAAAATCTGCGGCCACCTGTTTGCGCGGTAGCCCGCTGGTTAAGGCCACGCGTACTGCTTCGGCGCGGAATTCTTCGGTGGGTCGTAANCCCAAAATCTGCGGCCACCTGTTTGCGCGGTAGCCCGCTGGTTAAGGCCACGCGTACTGCTTCGGCGCGGAATTCTTCGGTGGGTCGTAATGCCATATGTGTTCTCCTTTGCGACACGATACGTGGTCAAAGGAGCGGCACAAATCCGTGACAGGTCCACTATTCGGTCGAGGAGAAGATCCGCATCGTTCTCGCCGGTCTGCGGGGCGAGGAGAGCATTGCCGCGCTCTGTCGCCGCGAGGGCATTGCCGAGAGCCTGTATTATTCCTGGTCTAAGGAGTTCCTGGAAGCGGGCAAANATGCCATATGTGTTCTCCTTTGCGACACGATACGTGGTCAAAGGAGCGGCACAAATCCGTGACAGGTCCAATCGGGGTATGGACCTCTTCCAGATTTCGCTGCTCTTCGGGGTCTACTCACTGGCGACCATGGCGATGGAACTCCCCTTCGGCGGATTGGCCGACACCATTGGACGCAAGCCGGTTTTTCTGGCGGCGGTCATCGCCAGCTTGATCTCCCTCGCACTCTTCCTTTCGACAAGCGAGTTCCATGTTCTCGCACTCTCGTTTGCCTTCATCGGGTTCGGACGTGCGCTACGGTCGGGCACTCTGGACGCCTGGTTCGTGGAAACCTTCAAGGCCCTGGCGCCGAATGTCGATGTTCAACCCGCGCTCGCAAAGGCTCAATGGGCAAACGCAATGGGCTTGGCGGTGGGGGCGATCCTCGGAGACCTTTTGCCCGATCTCATCGGCTCGATGGCCGAGCGACTGGGTGTCAGCGCATACGATGTGCCCTTTGCGGCAAGTCTGGCGGTGATGCTGGGCGTGTTCGTTTTTACGCACGATTTCATTTTAGAAGAAACACGCCCGCTCAACAATGATGCCCTGAAACAGGGTTTTGCGACGGCACCATCGGCAGTCAAGGATGCGGACCTTCTCGCACTGAAACATCCGGCGCTTTCGGTGCTGCTGGCAGCTTTGGCGTTGTTCCTGATGGCGACCAACCCGGTCGAGGTGTTCTGGCCGACCCATGCAAAACCCATGCTGGAGGAAGGTTTTGCAAACACGACAATCGGTATCCTGACGGCTGCCTATTTCTTCTCGATCGCCTTCGGCGCGTCGATGTCTCCGCGCATCAGCCGGATTTTCCGACGTCGTCACGCAATGACACTGGCGGCCGTCTTTGTCTGCATGGCGGGGGTTAAGATCGCCTTGTCTTTGCAAGGCAGCATCGTCGGCTTTGCGACGGTGTTCATCCTGTATTCCGTTCTTCTTGGTGCGTCCGAGACGCCCGCCAGCAGTGTCCTGCATGGATGCGTGGAAGACCGCCAGCGTTCCACGATGCTGTCTCTGAGGTCGCTGATCCAGCAACTCGGAGCCGCCTTGGGCCTGGTTTTCGCGGGTGCGCTCGCCGAGGTCTACTCCACACCAACCGCCTGGGTGGCCGGCGCGGTGCTGCTTGTCGGTGCCGTGGCCCTGATGGGCACCCTCGCCAAACGGCTTGCCTCTGCGGTCGATTAGCGGTCCTTCGTGCGGGATGCAGTATTCGGCACTAAGGGCTCCAAGCACACGCGCGACGTCCCGGCGAAGCGCAAGGGTTCGTCAACCCCCGGCCCGAACCACTTGAGGCCCAAACCGGTCCTCTATCTCAACCGCAGCGAACAATTGTGTGGCCCCCGGATTGCCGGTCACGCCGCTCTGGGATCCTTTCAACCATCTCAATCCTGGAAGACTAACTCGGGGACGACAGCTTTCCAATTGGGGCGCTTGCGCAAGTGAAGAAACCGCTCGCGGCATCCAATCCGTTCCCCAAGCCGGTCGAGAAACGGCGATGCGTGCCCGCAGTCCACGCCTTCGACAAAGCCTGCCAGATACGCTCCCCGCCCTAGCCCGAAAGGATGTCACGGAGAGGCCTTTCCACACAGCCTCGGCCCATCGGTGCCGTTCCTTGGTCGCTTTGACGCTGCACGCAGGTTCCCCAGACCGAACCTTCGCTGCTTTTGTCAAAATTCGTGACGATTGCAGCGCGAACTCTCCGCATACCAGGTTTTAACCCCGATCTCGTCGAGATGGCTCGGCCGTTCCATCAGCGCCGTCTTGGAGGTTCGTTCCCGCCTTTCCCCTTGCGCGGCTTACCCGACTCTTTTCTTCGCACATCCGATTTGGAGTTGCGCGGTTTGACGCTGCCACCCGGTGGCGAGATCCTTTTCGATGGGTCCGAGGCTTGAAGCCGGCGGAGTGCGCCCGGTATGCCGTCCGGTTTGCGCGCGCCGGTCCCGGCTGCTTCGGTTCGCTTGTCATTTGCTTTCGTCGATTTGTTGCCGGGTTTTCCAAGGGACGACACCTTGGAATCCTGCATCGCCTTGCGGTGAGGTTTCTTTTCTTTTTTCTTCCCTCCAGACGGCTTGGCCCGCGACACATCCGGTTCGGCCGCCCCGTCTTTCTTGGGTGCGCGGTACGGTCTTGCAGCGCCGTCCGCGATCGCTTTTTCCAGTTTGCTTGGCGGCCTGGCGCGTTTGTCGTTCGGCTTCGCGCGGGGTCCGTTCTCACGCGGCGAGATGCGTTTTGCGTCTGTTCGATGCAAAGGCTTGCGAAGGATGGGCCCACGCTCGCGGGAACCCGCGTCGAGGTCCGGCGCCGCGTCCAGTCGCCGAACCCTGACGCCGTCCTCGAGTTCGGCCTGTTCGCCGATCGCTTTCATGAACCCGTCGACACTGCCTTCCATAAGCTCCACATAACTTTCCGAGTGTTGAACGCGGATCGCTCCGATCGCCGCCTTGTCCAGATTTCCAGCCCGGCACAGAAGCGGCAGCAGCCAGCGCGGCTCGGCCCGGTCGTCGCGGCCAACCGACAACGAGAACCAAACGCTCGGACCGAACGGCTTGCGCTCCTTGCCCTCGGGCGGGGCATCCGGGGCGGCCAGGTCTTCCGGCGCCGAGTGCCGGCCCCGGTACAAGGCGATGCAGGCCGCGGCGATTCGTTCCGGGCTTTGGCGAGTCAGAAGCCTGGCCGCAAATGCCTCGTGTTCCGGCGTCACCTCCTCGCTCCAGACAGGATCGGTCAGAAAGCGTTCCTGATCCTTGCGCAAGACGTCGTCGGCGGACGGCGGCACCGTCCAGTCGGCGTCTATCTTGGCGAATTTCAGAAGGCGTTCGGCCTTCTTGGTGATCTTCGGTGGAACGATCAGTGCGGAAATGCCCTTCCGACCGGCCCGTCCGGTCCTGCCAGACCTGTGCAGCAGACCTTCGGAGTTGGAGGGCAATTCGGCATGGATCACCAGGTCGAGGTTCGGCAGGTCGATCCCACGGGCGGCGACATCGGTCGCAACACACACCCGCGCGCGGCCGTCGCGCATGGCCTGCAACGCATGTGTCCGCTCGCTCTGACTGAGTTCCCCCGACAGCGTGACGACGGAGAAAGCGCGGTTCGTCAGTCGCGCCGCGAGCCGGCTCACGGCGGCCCGGGTATTGGCAAAGACGATGGCACTCTGCGCTTCGTGGTAGCGCAGCACGTTGACAATGGCGTTTTCGGCATCCTGCTGGGCAACCCGCAGGGCCTGGTAGGCGATGTCGGCATGCTGCGTTTGGCCGGTCAACGTGGTCACGCGCACCGGGTCGCGCTGAAACTGCTTTGCGAGCTTGGCGATCATCGGCGGGACGGTCGCGGAGAACAGCAATGTGCGTCTGGTTTCGGGCGCCTCGCCCAGCATGTATTCGAGGTCTTCGCGAAAACCGAGGTCCAGCATCTCGTCCGCTTCGTCTAGGACGACGGCGCGCAGGTGGCCCAGGTACAGAGATCCGCGCTGGATGTGGTCTCGGAGACGCCCGGGTGTGCCGACAACGATGTGGGCACCCCGTTCCAACGCACGGCGTTCGTCGCGCATGTCCATGCCGCCGACGCAGGTCGTCACCCGCGCGCCGGTCTTTGCGAACAGCCACGAAATCTCGCGCATGACCTGGAACGCCAGTTCCCTGGTGGGCGCAACGATCAGGGCGAGCGGTACGGCGGCAGGCTCCAAGACCTCGGAACCGCCCAGGATCGTCGGCGCGATCGCAAGCCCGAACCCAACCGTCTTGCCAGACCCTGTCTGCGCCGAAACCAAAAGGTCGGCGTCCTGCAAGTCCGGGTCGGAGACGGCCGTTTGCACGGCGGTCAGCGTGTCATAGCCGCGCTCCGCGAGCGCATCGGCGAGTGCCTGGATCATTTTGGGTTCTGTCTCGGTAAAATCGGCGGGAGAACTTCGGCCATCTCCGCCAATCGGCAGAGACAAGCCCTGCCCCTTAAACCGATCTGATGGAACTGTATACCTGCAATTGTTGCATACCAGATCATCGTGATGACGTGCCAGGCCAGCCAGTTTCGGCCCCGTGCGGGCCTTTGGTGTCATCACCGCTGAGGGCTGCTTGGAGCCCAATGGGTTGATTGGTAAGGCAAGACAAACTGTTCTATGCGATGCCCACTGGGCACGAAATCTGTGTCGTGGTGAGGATGAGAAAATAGCACTGGGCAACGCTCAAGGGGAAGTGCACCTGTTCTTCGACGAAGAGGGGCGTGACGTGTTTATCGAACGCCATAAAGAATTTAAGTTACCCAAGGAACGTAAGTCACACGAGCACTTTCGTCTCTTTTCTGAGGAATGGGGTTCGGGTGATCTCACAGTATTGAACACTTTGATGAGAGAACGGTTAGGTTTGGACCCCGTTCATCATGTGAAATTGCATATGCGCCCTTCATCGGAAGAGGTTTGGTGAGATTTAAAGAGTTCTCCAAACCCAATGTTTTATTTGCTTTTTTCATTGATGGCGGCTTTGTCCGCACAGACGGCGCTCTTGCAGTTTGCAGCGACCTTCCGCAATCGCCCGCGGTGTCGGAAAAAGAGCCGAACATCGAAGTGTTCTGCCAAGTCCGCCAAACCAGGCTTTCGGCCAACGCGAACCCTTGATCCGCCGGACAGGCGTTCATTTCGCGGCCAACCGGACTATCACCGAGGCTTGCTTGCCTGCCTCTTGGATGGACCATACGGTGAAACACCTTTCCGGAGACCCAAAATGGACAGCATGGATAAACCTTGTATCGGGCATACACACCTCAAAGTGGCAGACCTCGAACGCGCCATCGGCTTCTGGCGAGACGTGATGGGAATGGACCTGATGCAGCGCTACGGCGATCAGGCCGCGTTCATGTCCTGGGGCGGCTATCATCACCACATCGGGCTGAATACCTGGCACAGCGCCGGCGGCAGCCCGCCCGCAAAACACCACACGGGGCTATTCCACGTGGCTCTGCTTTATCCCACGCGCCATGCGCTGGCAGTGGCAGCCAGACGGGCTGCAGATGCCGGTGTCGAGATCTACGGCCATGCCGATCACGGCGTTTCGATCGCGCTCTATTTCGACGATCCGGACGGCAACGGGATCGAGATCTATTGGGACAAACCCCGCGCGGACTGGCCCTGGCAGGAAGACGGCACTCTGGGGATGGGAAACAAACGCTTCGAACTCGCGCCGTTCCTGGCCGAGGGCGTGTCGGGCAGCACATCGGCACCACCTGCTGGAAAGGGCTGACTCTCGGACCCTGAAGGCTGCAGGTCACTGGACATGATGTCCCGGGCATAGCGGAGGTTGCGGGGATCGATCTTCCCGTCTCTGCACAGTCTTAGCCATCTACGCCGAGAAGCTTCGCGGTGCCATCGGCCCTACCGCAGATCGTCGGCATGCCTGACACCGCGCTTGTCGTCATCACAGGCCTGGCTCGAAAGCGCATTTCAGCCTCGCCAATCACGCCAGCGGCCGCGACAGGCCCGAAATCACGCGCTAGGCTGGTTCGGAAACAGTGGAGCTGCGCCTTGCCGGACACCCTGACAAACCCCTATCGCGGCACCGGCTTGCCCGGCGCATCCAAATATCCCGCCGCCGATCCTGCCCCGGTCCAGGAGTTGCTGGGCCACTGTCCGGCGCATCACCCGACGCCTCTGCATACATCCCCGGCGCTTGCGGACAGGCTAGGGGTAGCCAGGCTTTGGCTCAAGGACGAGCGCGAGCGCATGCGGCTGGGCAGTTTCAAGGCGCTCGGCGCGGCCTATGCCATAGCGCGGACCGCAGCGCAGGCGGGCGGTCCCTGGGAAAACGCGTTGAAGGGTCGAACCTTCGTCACCGCGAGCGCCGGCAATCATGGACTGTCGGTCGCCGCAGGGGCGCGGCTCTTCGGTGCCGAGGCCATGATCTTTCTGTCGGAAACGGTTCCGGAAGGCTTTGCGGCGCGGTTGCGGGACAAGGGGGCCACGGTCGTCCGCGCCGGGGCGACCTACGAGGACAGCATGGCCGCGGCCGAAGCGGCGGCAGATCAGGATGCGCGCACGCTGCTCTCCGACAGTTCATGGCCGGGATACGTCGACCTGCCGTTCCGGGTCATGGAAGGCTATCTGCAACTTGCCGCGGAAGCCGTGGACCAGATGTCGGCAATCCCGACACATATCGTCCTGCAGGCCGGCGTCGGCGGACTTGCCGCGGCGGTCGCCGCCCATGCGCGCGCGGTCTGGGGAGATGAACCGACCATCGCGGTCGTGGAGCCGGACGCGGCCCCGGCGCTGATCGAGAGCATCCGCGCCGGAAAGCTGGTGACCACCGCGGGACCGGTCTCGGCGATGGGACGGCTCGACTGCAAGACGCCGTCTATGATCGCGCTGGCCGGGCTGGCGCGCGATGCCGATCTCTTCATGACCATCACCGAGCAGCAAGCGCAGGCAGGCGTCGAGGTATTGGCCAAGGCGGGGCTTGCGACGACACCCTCCGGCGGGGCTGGTTTCGCGGCCCTGCTCGCCGGGACCCAGGGCGTCGGAGACGGGGCGCGGGTCCTCGCGATCCTCAGCGAAGGCCCGGAGGATGGCTGACGCGTCGCGCGTGTTCCCCGCGGACGAGCATCGCGCGCGGGTGGCCGCGCTGCAGGAGGGCATGGCGGCCGACGGGCTCGACGCTCTGCTGCTCAGCACCGCCGCAGACGTGTTCTACGTGTCCGGGTTCCTGACCCGGTTCTGGGAAAGCCCGACCCGGCCCTGGTTCGTGGTCGTGCCGGCTTCGAGTGCGCCCATCGCCGTCATCCCCGCCATCGGCGAGACACTGATGCGCCGGACTTGGATCGCGGACATCCGAACCTGGGACGCACCCGATCCGGTCGACGACGGCGTGAGCCTTCTGGTCGAGACCCTGGCCAGTGTCGTGCCCGAACAGGGCCGCGTCGGGCTTCCTGCAGGTCCCGAAACGCAGGTCAGGATGCCGCTGACGGACTTTCGTAAGCTCGAATCCGGTCTCGCACCGCGCAAGTTCGTCGATGCGACAGGCGTCGTGTGCCGGGTGCGCGAGGTCAAGTCGGAGGCCGAGATCGATCGCATCCGCGCCACCTGCGCGGTCGCCGACCGGGCCTTTGCCCGCGTGCCCGAGATCGCCGCACCGGGGCGCTCGCTGGCCGATGTGTTCCGCGGCTTCCAGATCGCGCTGCTCGAGGAAGGCGCAGACTGGGTCTCGTATCTCGCGGGCGGGGCCGGTCCGGAGGGTTATTCGGACGTGATTTCGCCGGCTGACAACAGGCCGCTTGCGACGGGCAATGTGATGATGCTCGACACCGGGGCGGTGCGTGACGGATATTTCTGCGACTTCGACCGCAACTTCGCCATCGGCCTGCCGAGTGATGCCGCGTCGCGGGCGCATGCCGCGCTTCACGCGGCGACCGAGGCAGCCCTGTCCGCACTGCGCCCGGGCCTGCAGGCGCGCGATGTCCACCGTCTGCTAGTGGACGGCTTGCGCGACAACGGCGCCCTGCCCTGCGGCGGGCGGCTGGGCCACGGGTTGGGCCTCGCCCTCACCGAGTGGCCCTCCTTCACGCCGAAGGACGAAACGGTTTTGCGCGCCGGCATGGTTCTGACGCTCGAACCGGCGGCGGAGGTCGCGCCGGGCCGCATCCTCGTGCATGAGGAAAATCTCGTGCTGCGCGAGCACGGGGCCGAGCTGCTGTCGGCGCGCACACCCGCCGAACTGCCGGTGATCGGCCCATGACGCGCCAGCCCTACACCCTGACCGGCCCCATCGGGGTGCACGGGACGCTGGGCCTGATCGTGTTGCAGGTCGACGAGACGATCGAACAGGAGTTCCGCCGCTTCTTTCCGCAAGAGGTCGCGCTGCACGTCAGCCGCATCCCTTCGGGCGCGGACCTGACCCCGGAGACGATCGCTGAGATGGAGCATACGTTGCCGCAGGCGGCACGGCTCCTGCCACCGGCGGCGGAGTTCGGGGCGGTCGCTTATGCCTGCACCTCGGGCACTACGCTGATCGGCGCGCGGAAGGTGGCGGTACTGGTCTCCGAAGCCACCGGGGCGCGGGCGGTCACCGACCCGCTGTCCGCCGCCTTCGCCGGCCTGCGGGCCCTCGATGTGTCCTCCGTCGCCATCGTCTCGCCTTATGTCGCGACCGTCGCGACCCCGATCCGCCGCGCCTTCGAAAGAACCGGCTTTTCGGTCCCCGAAGCACTGTCTTTCGGCGAGAAGGTCGAAGCGCGGGTGGCGCGGATCGACCCGGCCTCGGTGCGCGACGCGGCGCGCGTCGCCGCGCGGTCCGGCGCGGAGGCGATCTTTTTGTCCTGCACGAACCTGCGCACGCTGGACGTGATCGACGATCTCGAGGCCGAACTGGACCGGCCCGTTCTGAGCAGCAACCAGGTGCTGGCCTGGCACATGGCACGGCTTGCCGATGCGCCGCTGGCCGAGGACGCTCCGGGCCGGCTGATGCGGCTACCGGCCTGAGACCCTGTTGCCCAGCCTGACGGCTGCGGCGTTAGCGGCGCGCGCTTTCGTAGTGGCTCGAAGCCTCGTAGTAGTCGTCGAAGCCGATCCGCCGGCGCAGTTCCGCGAAATCCATGCGCCCGTCGCGTTCGGCATCGTCGCGCATCGCCTGCAGCGTCCGGGTCATCGCCGCCATTGCCACCGCCATCAGCGTGAGCGGATAGGCCGCGATGCGGTAGCCGATCGCGTGAAGCTCGGCGCGTGGCAGGTCCGGCGTGTCGCCGCCCTCGACGATGTTGGCCATGTGCACACCCGGTGCTTCGGTGCAGACCCGCTCCATCTCGGCCCGGTCGCGCGGCGCCTCGACGAAGAGGATGTCGGCGCCGAGATCGCGGAATGTGCGGGCGCGTTCCAGCGCCTCGTCCAAACCGAGCGTATGCCGCGCATCCGTGCGCGCGAGGATCAACACGTCGCCACCCACCGCCCGGATCGCCTCGGCCTCGTCGACGGCGGCGCGCACGCGGTCCATGGCCTCGCCCCGGTCCACCACCTCCTTGCCGGGGGTGTGGCCGCAGCGTTTCGGCGCGACCTGATCCTCGATCATCACCGCTGCCGCCCCGGCACGCCAGAGCCCGCGCACCGTGCGCCGCACGTTCATCGCATTGCCATAGCCGGTGTCGCCATCCGCAATCAGCGGCAGCGCCGGCACCGCGCCACAGATGTTGCGCACCTGGTCTTCGACCTCGGCGTAGGACATCAGCCCGAGATCCGGCGCGCCGATGCGAGAGGCGGAGGCGGCGAACCCCGACATGAACGTCAGCGGGAACCCCTCCTGCGCAATCAGAAGTGCCGAAAGCGCATCGAAGCAGCAGGGCATCGTGTGGCAGGTGTCCTGCGCCAACAGGTCGCGCAAGCGCGCGGCAGGGGTTTCGAGGGTCATGAAGCACTCACCATTTGAACGGCAGATAGAGGGCGAGATCGGGCCAGGCGTATAGCAGCGCGACCGAGGCCAACATGATCGCGAGAAACGGCAGCGTGCCGCGCGCCACGTCCGACAGCGAGGCGCGCGCGACCGACTGGATCACGTAGAGGTTCAGGCCCACGGGCGGGGTGATCAGGGCGCATTCGACCATGATCACCATGTAGACGCCGAACCAGATCGGGTCGAACCCCAGCCCCATCGCCGCCGGCAGCAGCACCGGGGTCATGATCAACACCATCGACAGCGCCTCGAAGACCAGCCCCATCAGCAGCAGTACCACCGAGACCACGAGAATGAACATCATCGGTCCGTCGATGGTCGCTCCGATGAAGGCGCTTATGTCCTGCGGTACGCGCCAGAGCGCCAGCGCCTTGCCGAAGACCTTGGCGCCGGCGACGATCAAGAGGATCGCGACCGTCGTGACCATCGCGTCGCGCGCGCTTTCGAGAAAGTCGCGCCAGGTCAGCGTGCGCAGGATGACGCCGGTGATCAGCAGCGCCGCGGCAAAGCCGACGGCGGCGGCCTCGGTCGGAGTGAAGGCGCCGGAATAGATGCCGAAAACCACTAACAAGGCCAGCGCCACCGACGGCAACGCCCGGACCGACGCCGCGCGGCGCTCGTCCCAGGTGGCGGGCGCAAGCCGCTCGTAGCCCGGCGAGAGGCGCGCATGCAGCACCGCGAAGACGATGAAGGCGGCGATCAGGGCCAGCCCCGGCCCGACGCCGGCCATGAAGAGCGCGATCACCGATTCCTCGGCGACGAAGCCGTAGACGATCATCGGGATCGATGGCGGGATCAGGATGCCCAGCGTTCCGCCCGCCGCGAGCAGCCCATAGGTGTGGCGCGCGTCATAGCCGCGTTTGGTCATCTCAGGGATCGCCACGGTTCCGATGGTCGCGGCGGTGGCGACGGACGAGCCCGAGATCGCGGCGAACAGCCCGCAGGACAGGATCGTCGCGACGGCAAGCCCGCCCGGCCAGTGGCCGACCCAGGCCTGCACAGCGGCGAAGAGGTCGCGCCCCACCCCGCCCTTCAGCAGCACGTTGCCCATCAGCAGGAACAAGGGTACCGCGAGCAGGATGAACCCGTCGAGCGTCGACAGGATGCCCTGCGGCGCCATCAGCGGAGAGAACCCACCGGCGTAAAGCAGCACCAGGCCGGTGCCGCCGAGCGCGAAGGCCACCGGGACCCCGAGCAGCAGCAGCGCGAAGAGGCCCGCGACGACAAGAGCGATGGTCATTCGTGCCCCCCGATGTCGGGCGGACCGTGCCGCCACGTGCGCACCATCTCGGCCAGGCATTGTATTGCCAGCAACGCAAAGCCAAGGGGGACCGCGATCTCGATGGTCCAGACCGGCGGGTCGAGCATGGTGCCCGCGGTCCGGCCGCGCTGCCAGGAATCCACGAATATCTCTCCGCCGTAGTATCCCACGATCAGGGCGAAAACGAAGATTGCGGCAAGGCCCGCGAGGTCAGCGAGACGCCGCGCGCGCACGGGCATCAGCGCCAACCCGGCGGTGACGGTGATGTGCCGGCGTTGCCGCAACACCCCCGCCATCGCCAGCAGGCATCCCCAGATCAGGCAGTATTGCGACAGTTCCGCCGCCCATATGGTCGGGCGGACGAAGAAGTAGCGCGCCACGACCTCCCAGGTCAGCATGGCGCCCGCAAGCACGAAGAGTGCCGCGGCCACCCAGCCCAGAATGCCGGTCAGCCTGTCCAGGAATGCCACGTGCCGGGTCCCGGTTCAGAGACCTTCGGCGGCGGACAGGACGCGCTCGCCCAACTCGCCCGCGCTTTCGCGGTAGCTGTCGAACACCGGCTGCGACACGTCGCGCCACGCCTGCAGTTCTTCCTCCGTCAGATCGACGACGGTCATGCCGTTCTCCTTGGCCGCGGCATAAGCATCGGCCTCGATCTCGGCCATGCGGTTGCGCACGTCCTCCTGCGCCACGCTCGCCGCGGCCTCGATGTGACCGCGGGTCTCCTCGTCGAGCCCGTTCCACCACTCGGAATTGACCACCACGACGAACTCGATGTCAGCGTGGTTGGTGACGGTGATCGTGTCCATCACTTCCCAGAGCTTGCGGGATTTCACGCCCGACACGCCCGTCATGCCCACGTCGACCGTGCCACGCTGGTAGGCGAGGTACTGTTCGGAACCCGAAATGAGCGTGGGCGCACCGCCCGCAGCCTCTACGAAGTCGCCAAGGGTTTTGCCGAAGACACGCACCTTCTTGCCTTCGAGATCCGCCGGCGTGCGGATCGGGCCGCCGTTCGACAGCATCACCGCGCCGCCATAGGCCTGCCAGTAGAGGATTTCGCCGCCGGTCTCGGCGATGGCCTCCTCGAGCGCTGAGCGCACGGGCGAGCCTTCGGCCACGGCGGCGCGCACCTTGTCCTCGGTGTTCAGGAGGAACGGCATGTAGAAGACGTCGACGGCCGGCACGTCGCCGACGTATCGGGTCAACGAGGCGACACCCGCTTCGATCGCGCCGGACCCCACGGCCTGCGGCACTTCCTTGTCGGTGTAAAGCGTGGCGCTGTCGTAAATCTCGACGTCGATGGCACCGTCAGTGCGCGTTTCGACCTCCTTTTCGAAAAGCTGGAGGTTCTCGCCGAGATGCGATGTCAGCGGCAGCTGCAGCGTCACGCGCATCTTTTCCTGTGCCTGTGCGGCGCCGAGGCTGCCCAGAAGAAGGGCGCCGGCAAGGGCTGCGGATGTTCTCAAGGTCGTCATGTGCGGTCCTCCCAACCGTGTCTTTGCGCGAATTCGAGACGTGCGGAAAGCTGTCCGGCATCAAGGCCGGACCGTTCCCCTCCCATCGTGACGGCGCTCCGCGCCTGCGCCGTCACGCTCTTTTTCGGTGGTGCGACAGTCACTTGGGTGCGCGGGACTGTCAAGACGCAGCCGCGATTGAAGCCGACGGGCAGCGCGGACGCCGGGTTCCTGGACAAGGCTTTCACGACACGCCGTTCCCGTTCGAGCGCACCATGCGATGCCGGCGCCGGATACTCACCCGGCCTTTGGCGGGGCATTGTTGACCGATGACGTATTCGCGGGTCACTCTCGGCGGGTCTGCCAGCGTTACGACTCGCGGGCAGTGAATTGGGAAAGACAAGACTGGATACCAAGATGAGAACTTTCGCAATCCCGACGGCAACGGCCGCGGCACTGCTGCTTTCCGCCTGTGCTGAGGGCACCGTGGATACGGTCGAGGCCACGACGACCACGACACCCAACGCGGCAGAGCAAGCCTGCCTGCGCGACGTCACGAGCACCACGAACAACCCCGACGTCGTGCTGCTCGGCTCGGAATTCTCCGAAGCCGGGACGCTGGTCCGCGTCGGCGTGGGCGATACCCGCGCCCCCTGGCAGTGCATCGCTTACAGCGACGGCTCGACGGCCGGTATCCAGTCGCTGACCGACGAGGGCGCTCTCTGAGCCATGTCCGAGTGTTCGGGCGACCGCCCTCACCCGATCTTGTGAAGCGACCGCGGTGTCTGTCATACACTCGCGCAGCGCGTCTGTGGACACGAAGCGCCGGTTTGGCCGGGTGTGATGGATCAGCGCAGAACGGTGCGCCGACGTCTGGCCAGTAGCGGCAACAGGGCGACGCCGAAGCTCAGCAGCGGCAGGCTGGCCGGCAGCGGCACGACGCCCGGCGGTGGGGTCGTGCCGCCCGTCCCGGTCCCGGCAAGGTCGATCACCACCGGCTTTCCGTCGATCGAAAAGACCGACTGGCTGACATGCGCGCCCGCCGAGGTCGGCGAAAAACTGTAGAAGAACTGGCAGGACGCCCCCGGCGCAAGCACACCGCCCGCACAATTCTGCACTGCGCCGAAGCCTCCCGAGGGGGCGCCGCCCGCCAGACTGTAGGTTTGCGTCACGCCGCTAACGTTGGTGATTTCGCTGATCAGCTGAAGGCTGGAGGACTGACCCACCTCCACCTCGCCGAAATCAAGGCTGAGCGGGCTGACGAGAAGCGGGTCCAGCCCGGTCCCGTTCAACTGCACCGTGTAGGCCTCCCCGTCGATCGAGAAGCTCGAGACGCCCGATGCCGTACCTTCGGCCGTCGGCGTAAAGCTGTAGAAGAACTGGCAGGACGCCCCGGGCAGGATGTTCCCGCCGGCGCAGTTCTGGACCGCGCTGAAATCCCCGGACGGTGCGCCCCCCGCGAAGCTGGGCGACTGGATTTCGTCGCTGACGTTGGTGACGTTGACCGTCTGCACCGCCGAGGTCTCGCCTTCATAGACATGTCCGAACGACAGGTCGGTCCCCGAGACAACGAATGGCGAGGCAGCCGTGTCGCTGCCGAGGCCGGTGAGCGAGATCGAGACGAGGTCGCCGTTCACGGATATGTTCGATGTCCCGCTTGCCGGCACATCCGCGGTCGGAGCGAAGCTGTAGGTGAACTGGCAGGACGCCCCTGGCGCGAGCACACCGCCCGCGCAGTTCTGCACCGCGGTGAAGTCGCCGGTGGGCGCTCCGCCAGCAAAGGAATAGGTCTGCGTGGCGTTGGTGACGTTCGTGAACGAGACCTGCTGCGCGGCGCTGACCTCTCCCGACTCGACCGGGCCGAAATCCAGCGCGGTCGGCGAGACGAGGTAGGGCTGCAGGCTCACCCCCTGCAGCGCGATGCTGAAGGTCTCGCCATCGATCTGGATGTTCGAGGTTCCCGAGGACGCGCCGAGCGTTGTCGGGACGTAGGTATAGAAGAACTGGCAGGACGCTCCGGGTGCGAGTGTCGCCGCGGCGCAATTCTGAACAGCCGTGAACTCCCCCGAAGGGGCACCGCCGGCAAAGGACGGGGTCACGGTCTGATCACTGACGTTCGTGACCTCGACCGCCTGCGTCGCCGAGGTGTCGCCCTGGTAGGTATCCTCGAAATTCAGTGAATATCCCGACAGAACGTAGGTGGACGCACCTGCCGCGGACGCAGCGACCCAAGGTGCGACGAAAAGTGATGTCATCAAAATCTTCATGGACCCACTCCCGGGCTGGAAATATGCCGACGGTGCCGCACCACTTACGTTGGGTCAACACGCGCGCAACCATATTCAACCTGCGGTGTCGATACGGCCCTGCACTGGCCCGCGCGTCTTGCGAAGGGCGGCAAGCGACGCGCTGCGTTCGATGCGGGTGCAAGACGGGACCGAAAAAGCCGGTAATCGAGGTCGATTGCGATGGGTCGCGCGCAGAAAGGCTTGCCATGTGAATTATCGTTTTGATCTTGAGTTTCTCGCCGAAGCCAAGTGGCGTGCTCCAAAATTGCGTAGCGCTGGTCGACCAAGCGGATCCACGCAGATCCGGGACAGCAGCACCACGCGACGCACAAATCCGATACAGAGCGGATGCTCTGGTCCGCCGGTTTCCACGAACCGGTCCTCGCCTGCCACGAGGCGATGACGGGGTTCATGGGCCGATGGGAACAACTGTAGGATCGAATGGTGCCCCCACACGGACTCGAACCGCGGACCTACTGATTACAAATCAGTTGCTCTACCAGCTGAGCTATAGGGGCGGACCCGTGCGGGTCTTTGCGCCTTGGGCGCCGGGCGATATAGCAGCAGTGCCGAGAGACTGGCAAGCCGGCAATCGCGAATTTCCACAGTCTCACAGTCAGAAAAGTTCCAGTCCGTTGCCGACGGTGGCGCGCGCCTGGATCTCGGCCGGAACCTCCCGCGGCGCCTCGCGGCTGGCCTTCATCCTGACCCGGCCGGTGGCGGGCCAGAACTGGACATGGCGCGAGGTCGCACCGCCAAGCGAATGGCCGTCGCAGACGATCCCCTCCTTGGAAAGAAAATCGAGGGTGAAGGCGCTGTTGTTGCGCCCGATCTCGCTCAGGCCCGAGACCATGCAGGCCCCGCCGAAAGCCTTGGCGTGCAACCGTTCGCGCCGCGCACCGAGCTTGAGGATATCGTTGATCAGCAACTCCATCGCGTTGAGACCGGCGAGGTTGCACATGCCGGCGCCGGAGGTGCTGACGGTCAGAAGCATGTGGTTCATCCCGCCGACGCCCGCAACGGGATCCCACAGGCAGCAAGAGACGCAGGAGCCGAGTATCGTCGTGATGACCGTGTCGGGGCGGTCGCAGGCGGCACGCTCGCCCTGGGTGATATGGATGCGGCGCGCGGTCATCGGGCGCACATTCGGCGGCCGGCTCCACGCTCGCGCGGCTGCCGGCTTGCGTTCAGCGCCGCGCCGATCCGGTCGAGCGGCAGTTCATGTTGGACCGCACCCAGTTTCGCGGCGGCGCGCGGCATGCCGTAAACCACGCAGGTCGCCGCGTCCTGACCGAAGGTCGTGGCCCCGTTCCGGGAAAGCCGCAACAGACCGTCCGCGCCGTCCTTGCCCAGACCGGTCAGAAGCGCCGCGGAAACATGCCGCGCCTCGGATTCCGCAGAGGCGAACAGGACGTCGACGGCCGGGCAATGCAGATGGCGTGGCAGGTTCGGAACCAGCCGGCAGTGCCAGGCTCCGCCCTGCCGGACCAGCGTGGTATGGCGATCACCGCCCGGAGCCAGCACGATATCGCCGCGCGCGAGCGTCAGCCCTTCGGCGGCCAGCATGACGGGGCGGTTGAGACAGCGGTCGAGCCGGTCGCAGAAACTGACGAGGAAATTGTGGGGCATGTGCTGCACAACGACCACCGGGGGGCCGTCGCAATCGAGCGCGGGCAGCACCGTTTCAAGCGCCGCGACGCCTCCGGTCGAAGCACCGATCAGCACGATGTCCCCGCGCAGGCAGGGATGCGGCGCCCGGTCGCGCGGCGCCGTCACCGGGCCGGACCGGGCGGGCTGGGACGAAACGCGCAGGTTCTCGGGCCGGGTGCAGGCCGCCTGATGGACGCGATCACGGATGTCGCGGACGACCACCTCGGGACAGCCCGATGTCGGCTTGACCATGCAGTCCACCGCACCGCGCGACAGCGCCTGGATCGCCGCCTCGCTGCCGGCGGCGGTCAGGCTCGACATCATGACGACCGGCATCGGCCGGGCGCCCATGAGCCGGGACAGGAAGTCCAGACCGCTCATTCCGGGCATCTCGATGTCCAGCGTCAGGACATCGACAGACGTCTGCCTCAGAAAGTCGCGCGCCTCGATCGCGTCGCCGGCCTCGGCCACGACCTCGAGCCGGTCGTCACCGGAAAGAACGCCGCGCAACCAGGCGCGTGCGGTCCGGGAGTCGTCGACGATCAGCACCGTCTTGCGGTGCGGCAGTCGCGGGGATGCATTAGTTTCGCGGCTGTGTGCCAAGTTGGGGTCCAGGATCGAATGCGTGCCGCGCGGGTGTCGCTGCCGCCGGTCCCCACGATATGACCCGCAGAGGTGAATTCCCGCTTAATGCTTGCCGGACCGCATCCCGCAGGCATGTCGGTGGCCCGGAAGCGGAGCGCAGTACCATGCGGAACAAGCCCAAAAATCATGCAAGACGACAAGTGTCGCACAACTTTTGGGCGATTACCGCCGGTCCAACGCATCACGAAGTGCAATTCGTTCCCAGTCTGGCGAAGCGGTTGGATGGTGGCGCTGCGTCGCGGGGCCACACGGCACCGAAAGACGCAAGGGATGCCACGCGGGGCGGAAATCTTGGCGGATGACACACCCCGCGCGGCGGCAACATTGCTGTTGCGGCGATCAGGCTATCACAGGCCGGGGACACTCGAAACCCCGCCCGCCCGGCCGCCGGCAGTCCAACATTGGGGACCGAAACGTGAAATCCAACATCAATCGCCTCGCCGGAGCCACCGCGCTCGGCCTGCTTCTGTCTGCCGGCGCCGCTGCCGCGCAGGATTGCCCGATCAAGGTCGGTGTCCTGCACTCGCTGTCCGGCACGATGGCCATTTCCGAGACGACGCTGAAGGACACCATGCTGATGCTGGTGGAGGACCAGAACGCCAAGGGCGGGCTGCTCGGCTGCGAACTCGAAGCCGTCGTGGTCGACCCGGCCTCGGACTGGCCGCTCTTCGCCGAGAAGGCGCGCGAACTGCTGACCGTGCAGAACGTCGACGTGATCTTCGGCAACTGGACGAGCGTCAGCCGCAAGTCGGTGCTGCCGGTGATCGAGGAACTGAACGGGCTGCTGTTCTACCCCGTGCAATACGAGGGCGAGGAAAGCTCGAAGAACGTGTTCTATACCGGAGCCGCGCCGAACCAGCAGGCGATCCCGGCAGTGGACTATTTCCTCGAGGAACTGGGCATCGAGAAATTCGCGCTGCTCGGCACCGATTACGTCTATCCGCGCACGACCAACAACATCCTTGAATCCTACCTGCAGGAAAAGGGCATCGCGAAAGAGGACATCTTCGTCAACTACACGCCCTTCGGACATTCCGACTGGGCCACGATCGTCTCGGACGTCGTGGGTCTCGGCGCGGACGGCAAACCGGTGGGCGTGATCTCGACGATCAATGGCGATGCCAACATCGGCTTTTACAAGGAACTCGCCGCCGCGGGCGTGAATGCCGAGGATCTGCCGGTCGTGGCATTTTCGGTCGGGGAAGAAGAGCTTTCGGGCCTCGACACATCGAACCTCGTCGGCCATCTCGCGGCCTGGAACTACTTCATGTCCGCCGACACGCCGGAAAACGCCGCTTTCATCGAGAAGTGGCACGCCTTCATCGGCGACGAGGCGCGGGTGACCAACGACCCGATGGAAGCCCATTACATCGGCTTCAACATGTGGGCACAGGCCGTCGAGCAGGCCGGAACCACCGAGGTCGACGCGGTGCGTGACGCCATGTACGGCCAGACCTTCCCGAACCTGACGGGCGGCACGGCGGAGATGCTGCCGAACCATCACCTGTCCAAGCCGGTGCTGATCGGCGAGATCCAGGCCGATGGCCAGTTCGACATCATCAGCCAGACCGACCCGGTGCCGGGCGATGCCTGGACCGACTTCCTGCCGGAAAGCAAGGTTCTGACCTCCGATTGGAAGGATCTCGGCTGCGGGATGTACAACATGGACACCAAGGTCTGTGTGCAGCTGACCTCGAACTACTGACCGGGCCCATCCCGGCACGAAGGGGGCGTCCGCGCCCCCTTCTCTCCCGGCCCCAGAGAAAGACCTGACCCGGATGTTGCGAACCGTCCTGACGACCCTGGCGGCCTGCTGGCTTGCCTTCGGGGCCGCCGCTCAAAGCCTGCAGGACGTACTGCAGGACAATGCCGCCGCTATTGCCAAGCCCTCGCGCAGCACGGTCGACGCGGTGATTGCGGATCTCGCCGCATCTGGCCTGCCTGGCGTACCCGATTTCCTCGTGGCCTGGCGCGACAAGGGCGTCTGGCAGCGCGATGCGGACGGGCTGTTCTTCTACGCCGCCGCGTCGGGCGACGACGTCGCTCTGCGCGATGTCGACACCGGCGACGACCTCGGCTCGGAACCCAAGGCCGGCTATACCGAAATCCGGCCCAACGCGGGCGTGCGGCGCGTGATCGGCACGGCGCTCGTCCAGTTCCTGCTTTCCGATCCCGACACCGCGCGACGTCGCGATGCGGTCGAGTCGCTGGCCCGCCGCCCCGAACCCGACCAGCTTGAACCGTTGCGCGCCTCGATCACGGTGGAAAGCGACCCGGCGTTGCTGGCGCGCAAGACCGACCTCGAACGCCAGCTTACCGCGCGCTTCGATCCCGACCCGCAGGCGCGCATCGCGGCGATCGAAAGCCTGTCGGGCAATCTCAGCGTCGAGGCCCGCGCGGTGCTGAACCAGATCCTGAGCACCCGCGAAGCGGTGGCTCGCGAGGTTCCCGCCGACACCAACCTCGCCAGCACGCTCGACCCCGGCACCGACATCAGCGTCGAAGACGCCTACCAGCGCCTCGTCGACGCCGATCTTGCACCAACCACGATTACCCGTGACGCGCGCGACGCAGCGCTGGTCGCCAACATCGACGCAGGTCGGATCGCGGGGATCGACGTCGCCACGCTCGATACCGAAGAGGGGCGCGCCGGGGCCTACGCGCGCCTGGCGGAGGCCGGCAATGCCGATCCCTTCGTGCCCGAAGAGGACCGCGCGGCCGCCGCCGAGGCACACACTTTCTACGTCGCCTACGACGAGGCGGACGCCGCCGTGACGGACGCCGCGCGCGCCTCGATGCGCGAGATCTCGACCCGCCTCGCCTTCAACCAGTTCGCCGACATCTCGCTCGACGCGCTGTCGCTGGCGTCGATCTACTTTCTCGCCGCAATCGGTCTTGCCATCACCTTCGGTGTCATGGGGGTGATCAATATGGCCCACGGCGAGTTCATCATGATGGGTGCTTACACCGGTTACGTGATCCAGCAGATCATCCCGGACTACACCATCTCGATCATCGTCGCCCTGCCGGTCGCCTTCGCGGTGACCTTCGGGGCCGGCGTGGCCCTGGAACGGCTGGTGATCCGCTGGCTCTACCATCGCCCGCTCGAAACACTGCTTGCGACCTTCGGTATCTCGATCGCCCTGCAGCAGCTGGCCAAGAACGTCTTCGGAACCCAGGCGCGGCCTCTGACATCACCCGGCTGGCTCGACGGCGCCTGGGTGCTCAACGATGTGGTCTCGATCAGCTACATTCGTATCGCGATCTTTTTCCTGGCGCTGATCTTCCTGGGGCTGATCCTGTTCATCCTGCGCCGCACAAGGCTTGGTCTCGAGGTCCGCGCCGTGACCCAGAACCCCGGCATGGCGGCCTCGATGGGCATCAATCCCGACCGGATCAACATGCTGACCTTCGGGCTCGGCTCGGGCATCGCGGGCATCGCCGGCGTGGCCATCGGGCTTTACGCCAAGGTCACCTCCGAGATGGGCGGCGATTATATCGTGCAAAGCTTCATGACCGTGGTCGTGGGCGGCGTCGGCAACGTCTGGGGCACGCTCGCAGGCGCGTCGCTGATCGGCTTTACCCAGAAGGGCATCGAGTGGTTCAACCCGTCCAACACGCTGGCGGCGCAGACCTACATGATCCTCTTCGTGATCCTCTTCATCCAGTTCCGGCCCAAGGGCATCGTCGCCCTCAAGGGTCGCGCGGCGGGGGACTGACGCATGCCTCGCAACCAGACCCGCATTTTTGCAAAAATGCGGCCCGGAATCTTCGAAAATTCCGGGTCCGGGGAGACACCGACGTGACCGGCAGTTTCATCGCGCGCAATCCATCCGTCCTGTGGTTCCTGCTTGCGCTGGCGCTCTTCACCCTCACCGTGACCGTGCTGAGCCAGAGCCTTGGGCTCGGACTGGTCTCGACCTCGTTCCTCAAGACCCTCGGCAAAACGCTCTGCCTTTGCCTTGTTGCCGTGGCGATGGACGTCGTCTGGGGCTACTGCGGCATCCTGAGCCTGGGGCACTTCGCCTTCTTCGGCATTGGCGGCTACGCCATCGGCATGTGGCTGATGTACGCGCGAACCGAGCAGATCGTCGCCACCTCGCTCGCCGCCCAGCCTCTGCCCGCGACGCCGCAAGAGATCGAGGCCGCCATCGGCACGCAAATCTTCGGCGTCGTGGGATCGTCCGAGTTTCCCGCGCTCTGGGCTGTCGCCGACAGCCTCGCCCTGCAACTTCTCGCGGCTGTTCTGGTCCCTGGCCTGCTCGCCTTCGTCTTTGGCTGGCTGGCCTTCCGCAGCCGGGTCACGGGGGTCTACCTGTCGATCCTGACCCAGGCGATGACGCTCGCGCTTTCGCTCTATCTCTTCCAGAACGACAGCGGGCTACGCGGCAACAACGGCCTCTCAGGGCTGCAGAACATTCCCGGCCTCGACCACGTCGGTCAGGCGACACTGTCGCTGTGGTTCTTCTGGGCTTCGGCGCTGGCGCTCGGCGCGGGCTACGTCTTTTTCGCCTGGATCGTCTCGGGCAAGATGGGTTCGGTGATCCGCGCGATCCGCGACAACGAGGCGCGCGTGCGTTTCCTCGGCTACCACGTCGAGCACTACAAGCTCTTCGTCTTCACAATCACAGCCGTGGTCGCCGGCATCGCGGGCGCGCTCTATTACCCGCAGGCCGGCATCATCAATCCGGCCGAGATCGCGCCCATCGCCTCAATCTACCTCGCGGTCTGGGTCGCCATCGGCGGCCGCGGACGGCTTTATGGCGCCGTGATCGGCGCGGCGCTGGTGTCGCTGCTGTCGTCATGGTTCACCGGCGGTGCCGCGCCCGATATCGACCTCGGCTTCTACACGATCCGCTGGACCGACTGGTGGCTGGTCCTGCTGGGCCTCACCTTCGTCGCCGTCACCCTCTTTTTCCCCAAGGGGATCGGCGGCCTCTTCGACCTGATCCCGCGCCGCGGCTATGACGCGCGGCAGGGAGACTACGGCCCAGACAAGGGAAGCTGGCGCCAGGAAGAGGGCAAACCGACATGAGCACGCTTCTCGAGGTCTCGGGCGTCTCGGTCAGCTTCGACGGCTTCCGCGCCATCAACAACCTGTCCTTCCAGATCGCCGATCCCGAGCTGCGCGCGGTGATCGGCCCGAACGGGGCCGGAAAGACCACCTTCATGGATATCGTGACCGGCAAGACGCGTCCCGACAGCGGCCACGTGCTGTGGGGCGAAAAATCCGTCTCGCTGCTGGGCATGAGCGAGAGCGCCATCGCGCAGGCCGGCATCGGCCGCAAGTTCCAGAAACCCACGGTCTTCGAGGCCCAGACCGTGGCCGAGAACCTGACCATGGCGCTGCGCAATCCCCGTACCCCCTTCGCCGTCCTGTTCCGACGCGGCAACGATGCCCGCGGGCGCATGATCGAGATCGCCGAGGAGATCGGTCTGGACGACCAGCTCGACCGGCCGTCGGGAGAGCTCAGCCACGGCCAGAAGCAATGGCTTGAGATCGGCATGCTGCTGGCACAGGAACCGCGCCTGCTGCTGGTCGATGAACCCGCCGCCGGCATGACCCCGGTTGAACGTGAGCACACGACCGACCTGTTGCGCCGCGCCGCGAAAACCCGTGCCGTCGTGGTGGTCGAGCATGACATGGAGTTCGTGCGCCGGCTCGATTGCAAGGTCACCGTGCTGCACGAAGGGTCGGTGCTGGCCGAGGGCAGCCTCGACCACGTGACCAAGAACCGCGACGTCATCGACGTCTACCTGGGACGCTGACATGCTGAAGACCCAAGGGCTGACCCTGAAATACGGCCAGAGCCAGATCCTGAACGGCATCGACCTTGTCGCCGCGACCGGACGTATCACCGCCGTCATGGGCACCAACGGTGTCGGCAAGACCAGCCTGATGCGGGCCATTGCCGGGCGTCACCCCTTCGCCGAGGGCAGGATCAGCCTCGATGGTCGCGATCTTGGCCACCCCTCGGCCTTCGCCGCCGCCCGCGCCGGCATCGCCTACGTGCCGCAGGGCCGCGAGATCTTTCCGATGCTCACCGTGATGGAGAATCTCGAAACCGGGTTCGCCTGCCTCGATGGCGATCGGCGCACGGTTCCCGACGAGATCTTCGGACTCTTCCCTGTGCTTGCCGAGATGCGCCACCGGCGCGGCGGCGATCTTTCGGGCGGCCAGCAGCAGCAGCTGGCCATCGGCCGCGCGCTGGTCACCGGCCCGCGCGTGCTGCTGCTCGACGAGCCGACCGAGGGCATCCAGCCCAACGTGATCCAGCAGATCGGGCGGGTCATCGCGCGGCTGCGCGAGCGTGGCGACATGGCGATCGTGCTGGTCGAGCAGTATTTCGACTTCGCCTACGACCTCGCCGATCACTTCTATGTCCTGAACCGCGGCGCGGTCGCCTTCACGCAAGGCAAGGAGTCGGTCGCCAAGGCCGACCTGCTCTCGCGCGTTTCGGTCTGAGCGCGGGCGCCCCTTCGGTGCTTGTTTAGCGCGCACGCCGGGACTAGTGGGGGGCCGAGTTTCCGCATTCGGGGCCGCCCATGTACCAGCGTTATGCCGTCTTCTTCACGCCACCGCCCGGCCCGCTCGCCGATTTCGGCGCGGCATGGTTGGGATGGGATGCCCGCCACGCCTGCCCCGCCCGGCACCCCGCCTATCCGGGTCTGGACCTGGAAGAACTGACCCACACCCCGCGCAGATACGGGTTCCACGCCACGCTCAAGGCGCCGTTCCGACCCTCCGAAGGCGTGTCCGAGATCGACCTCTGCCGGGCCGTGCAGCATCTCGCGGGAGAGCTGGCTCCGGTCCTTCTGGAGGATGTCGCGCCAACCTACCGGCACGGGTTCTTGGCCCTGCGCCCGGCGGGCGGATCGGCCCCCGACACGCCGCTGGGCCAACTCGCCGCGCGGGTCGTGTGCGATCTTGACCCGTTGCGCGCGCCGCTGGACGCGGAAGATCTCGCGCGCAGGCAAACCGGGCGACTGTCCCCGCGACAACGGCAATTCCTGTCGGACTGGGGGTATCCCTTCGTGCTCGACGACTTCGCGTTCCACCTGACCCTGAGTGGGCGAATCGATTCCGCGACCGCCGAAAACATCCTAACCGCGTTGCGCGATCTCATGCCGGATTCGCTCTACAAACCGCTTGCGGTCGATGCCTTGAGCCTGCTTGGCGAGGCGCCGAATGGAAAATTCCTCGAGATTGGCAGGTTCCCGCTGGGCGAAGTCACTACTTGAAGTTTAGGGCCGCCGGGGCGCGGTTTGCCTGCATTGCAGTCGTTTTCCGGGATTCATCCCGCAGAGGTCGAATTCTCATTTCTGGCAATTCGCGTGGTTTCCCGAACGGAAACATGAAGATACGGATTTCGTAAATTGACCCCAGGCGGCAGTTAACCTAGCCTTAACCTTGTTTCGAGTAGCCATTTTTCATGGTCTGGTTTTCTTTCAAGGAAAAGAAGTTTCATAATGGAATACATTGTCTTTCTGCTATTCGTCGGCGGGCTGATTGGCCTCGCATTTCATGATCGAAGAAAACCCGGTCGCACCGGACGCCTCGATTTCACCCTCCCGCGGAAGTCCTCCGGCAAGCTCAAGAAGCGCACGGCGCAGTCGCAGACCTGATCCGCGCCCCGTCGTGACCTGCCCTACGACAGTCCGACGCCGTCATTCCTGATGCGCGAGGTCGGATAAGTAGTCGTAGTCCGCGCGCGCTGTATCTCTCAGCGCCATGTCGAGCACCGCGTGCACCAGCGCCGGCTCTGCGCCAGCGGCGGCGGACACCCGACCGAGCGGGTCGGCGATCCGGCTCTGGCCAATGAATGCATAAGGGCCTTCAACCCCGATCCGGTTCGCATAGGCTACGAAAAGATGGTTCTCGAAGGCGCGCGCCGGCACGATGTGCCGTGGCACCATGTCGTAGGGCGCCATCACCGCCGTCGGACACAGCACCACATCCGCGCCGCCAAGCGCCAGTTCGCGGACGCGCTCGGGAAACTCGATGTCGTAGCAGATGTTCAGGCCGATCCGGACGCCCTTGTAGTCGAACAGGAACGGCGCGCGGCCCGGCGTAAAGACCGCGCGCTCCCAGGTGCCGAAGAGCGCACGCTTGCGGTAGGTTCCGGCCAGACCGGTGTCCGGCAAGATCACGAACGCGCTGTTGTACACGTGCGCGCCGTCGCTTTCGTAGCTTCCGACGACCAGCGCGACCCCGGTGGAGGCCGCGACGGACGCCAGATCCTCGTGAACCTGCCGCCCGACCCGTTGCGCTGTTTCCGCAACATCTCCGTCGGTGAAGTATCCCGTCAGAAAGCACTCCGGCAGCACCAGAAGCTCGACCCCCGCCGACGCCGCCTCGTCTGCCGCGCGCCGCACCTCGGCCAAGTTCGCGGTTATGTCGCCCGGTGTTCCGGCGGATTGCCAGAGCCCGAGATGCAGCGATGCGGCCATCCACACGTTCCCCTTGGTCGCGGCCGCGAAGCATGACGCTGCGGCACCTTTCGGGACACAATTTCATCCATCGACACACGCGTCGAGAGATCGCGCAAAGAAATCTTCGCGCACCCTTGCCAGAGCCGGATCAATCGGCTTGTGTCTAGGAAAAAAAAGACACGGGGGAGTTCGCACATTGTCCACGACCGCAGCGGTGGAAGCACAGTCGGCCCGCAAGGATTATGGCGTCGGAGCGCAGGCCGTCCGCGCCCTCGACGACGTCTCGGTCAAGATCAACAAAGGCGAGTTCTTCACGCTGCTGGGCCCGTCGGGCTGCGGCAAGACCACACTCTTGCGCATTGTCGCGGGCTTCGAGACGCCGACCGACGGACGCATCCTGCTCGACGGGCGCGACATCACCTTCGATCCACCGAACAAGCGGCCCGTGAACACCGTCTTCCAGAGCTACGCGCTTTTCCCGCACATGTCGGTGGCCGACAACATCGCCTTCGGGCTCCAGATGCTGGGCCGGTCGCGCAAGGACGTCGCGCAGGCGGTCGAGAAGATGCTGGCGCTGGTGCAGCTCGAACGCTTCTCGGACCGCAAGCCGACCCAGCTGTCCGGCGGCCAGCAGCAGCGCGTGGCACTGGCCCGGGCGCTGGCGCCCGAGCCGCAGGTGCTGCTGCTCGACGAGCCGCTGTCCGCTCTGGACCTGAAGCTGCGCAAGGAAATGCAGCGTGAACTCAAGCGCCTGCAGACCGAGACCGGCATCACCTTCATCTTCGTCACCCACGACCAGGAAGAGGCGTTGACCATGTCGGACCGGATCGCGGTGATGTCGGCAGGCAACATCCTGCAGGTCGGCGCCCCGCGCGAGATCTACAACCACCCCGTCAACCGCTTCGTGGCCGACTTCATCGGCGAAACTAATTTCCTCGACGGCGCGGTCACGGGCGGCGCGGTGCGGCTGTCCTCGGGCGATACCGTCCCGGCGGAGGTCGGCGACATGACCGGCAAGGTCACGCTGGCCGTGCGTCCCGAACAGGTGCGGCTGAGCCCGGCCGGCGAGACCGGCAGCCTGCCCGCGACGATCTCGGACACGGTCTATTTCGGCACCGACACCCATTGCCATGCCCGCCTCAAGGATGGCACCGAGGTCGTCGCGCGCCTGCAAAGCCCACCCTCGGGCGACGTGGGCCTGAGTGCGGGCTCCGAGATCGGCCTGCGCTTCGAGCCCGGCGCGGTGCAGGTCCTGCGCGAATGAGCGTCGCGGGCACCAACGAGGCCGCGGCCGCACGGCGCGACCGCCGAAATGCCTGGCTCTTGTCGCTGCCGGCCCTGATCCTGTTGATCGTGGCCGCCTCGGGCCCGCTGCTGATCATCGTGGTCTACTCGTTCCTGACCCCGGGCCAGTACGGCAACGTGATCTGGGAATTCTCGCTCGACGCCTGGATCGGCACGCTCTATTCGCGCGACATCTTCGACGGAACCTATCAGCTGGCCGACGCGCACCTGTCGATCTTTTGGCGCTCGGTGAAGCTGTCGCTGCTGACCACGCTCTTCACCTTCATCGTGGGTTTCCCGACGGCCTGGTTCATCGCGACCCGCCCGCCCCGCGCACGCGCCGCGTGGCTCTTCCTGATCACCATCCCGTTCTGGACCAATCTGCTGATCCGGACCTTCGCGATCAACCAGATCATCCGCAACGAAGGCATCCTCAACACCTTCCTGCTCTGGCTCGGCGTGATCGACACGCCGCTCCTGATCATCTACTCGGACCTCGCCGTCTTCATCGGCATGACCTACGTCTACCTGCCCCTGATGGTGCTGCCGCTCTTTGCCGCCATCGACCGCTTCGACATGAAGCTGCTCGAGGCAGGATACGACCTTTACGCCTCGCGCTGGCAGGTGCTGCGGCGCATCGTCGTGCCGGTGGTCAAGCCCGGCATCATCGCGGGCTCGATCCTGGTCTTCATTCCCTCGCTTGGGGCCTACGTGACCCCGCGCATCCTGGGCGGCGGGCGTAACATGATGATCGGCAACTTCATCGAGCTGCAGTTCGGTCAGGGCCGCAACTGGCCGCTGGGCGCCGCGCTCTCGGTCACGCTTCTGGTGATCGTCGCCATCGCACTCGTCTTCTATGTCCGCGTCGCCAACCGGGAGACGAACACCCATGGCTGATCGCAGCTTCGCCGTCTCGCGCATCCCCGGCTTCGCCACGATCGCCGTGATCGTGTTCGTGCTGCTCTACCTGCCGATCGCGATGCTGGTGGTCTTCTCGTTCAACTCCGGAACTTCTATCGCGGTCTGGGAAGGGTTTTCCTTCCAATGGTACCCGAAGGCCTGGAACAACGAGCAGGTCAAGGAAGTCACCATGCGGTCGCTGACCGTCGCCACCGCTGCGGCCACCATCGCGACCAGCGTCGCGGTGCTCGCAGCACTCGGCACCACCCGGCGCAAGCGCAGCAAGGGCCAGACCTTCGTCTACCTGATGATCAACCAGCCGCTCATGGTGCCCGAGATCGTCACCGCTGTCGCCTTGCTGATCTTCTTCGCCTCGATCAAGGTCGCCACCGGCTACCAGGGTCTTGGCTACCTGATCGCCGCCCACGCCGCCTTCTGCGTCCCCTTTGCCTACCTGCCGATCCGCGCGCGGCTCGAAGGCATGGATCTCACGCTCGAGACCGCTGCCTCGGACCTTTACGCCTCGCCCTGGCAGACCTTCCGGCACATCACCCTGCCCCTGTTGATGCCCGGGGCGCTGGCCGGCTTCATGCTCGCCTTCGTGACCTCGCTCGATGACGTCATCATCACGCTCTTTGTCAAATCCGCCGGGCAGGATACGCTGCCCACCTACATGCTCGCGCAGATCCGCCGATCGGTCTCGGCCGAGGTCAACGCAATCTCGACCCTGCTGCTGCTGCTCACCGTCGCGCTGTTGACCGGGTTCTTCCTGCTGACGCGCAAACGCACCTGATAACAAACCGAAGACCAACAAGGAGAGTACCATGAGAAACATCGTATCGGCTGTCGCCCTGCTGATGGCGGGCACCAGCCTCGCCAGCGCAGAGGGCGAATTGCAGCTCTTCAACTGGGGTGACTACACCAACCCCGAACTGATCGCGAAATTCGAGGAAGAGACCGGGATCAAGGTCACCATCACGGACTACGATTCCAACGACACGGCACTGGCGAAGGTCGAGGCCGGCGGCGCGGGCTTCGACCTCGTTGTGCCTTCGGCCAACTACGTGCCGATCTGGCGCGAGAAAGGCCTGATCCAGGAGCTCGACCTGTCGAAGCTGCCCAACCACGCCAACATCGCCCCCGAATGGCGCGACGTGCCGTGGGATCCGGGCCGCTCCCATACCGTGCCGTGGCAGTGGGGTTCGACCGGCGTGGCGGTGAACGTCGACGCCTATGACGGCGACATCAACACTTCGGCCATCTTCCTCGATCCGCCCGAGGAACTCGTCGGCAAGGTCAACGTGACGCCCGAGATGAATGACGTGATCTCACTGACGCTGATGTATGTCGGCGGCGAGCCCTGCACCGAGGACACCGAGGTCCTCAAGAAAGCCCGCGACAAGCTGCTGGAGGCCAAGCCCAAGTGGCTGTCGATGGACTACGGCATGACCGAGAAGATGGCCGCCAACGACGTCATGGCCTCGGTCTACTGGAACGGCGCGATCTTCCGCGCCCGGCTGCAGAACGAGAAAGTGAAGTACGGGTATCCGAAGGAAGGCTTCGTCTTCTGGATGGACTCGGTCGCGCTGCTCTCGGACGCGCAGAACGTCGACGAGGCCTACCAGTTCATGAACTTCATCATGGAGCCCGAGAACGCGGCCCTCGTCTCGGCCTTCGCGCGTTACGCCAACGGCATCAGCGGCTCGGATGCCTTCATGCCCGAGGACATGAAGGATGCGCCCGAGATCGTGGTGCCGGAAGACCTCAAGAGCGCGGGCCACTTCCTGCCGACCTGCTCGCCCAAGGCGCAGGAATACTACGCGGCGATCTGGACCGAACTCCAGAAGTAACCGCGCTGCGACGCAGTGCCGCCGGGGAGGTCCGTCTCCCCGGCTTTTTCATGCCTTTCAATACGTTGACCGGCGGACTTCGTGCGGGTTCGCGCACGCCTCCCGATCTGTCCCGAACGTGACTTGAACTCCCGCGCCAAATGATCCTCTCTGAACCGGTGCAGAGGCCGGGAGGACGTTGGGTGAGAACGAAGAGATCGAGGGCTCTGCAAACGTGTCTGGCGCTTGTCTGGCTGGCATACTCCGCCGTTGCCCAGACCCCGTCGGATCACCCGGCCTATGTCGGATCCGAGACCTGCATCGACTGCCACGAAAGCGCCGCGGAAGCCTGGCGCGGCTCTGACCATCACCTTGCCTGGACGCTGCCCGGACCCGACACGGTTGTTGCCGATTTCGACGGCACACGCTTCGAGGGCACCGGCATTATCGTCGATTTCAGCATCCGCGATGGCGACTACTTCGTCGACGTGACCGAGGCCGACGGCAGCCGGCAGGAATACCGCGTACATTCGGTCGCCGGCATCCGACCGCTTCAGCAGTACCTGCTCGAGACGGGTGACGGCCGCCTGCAAAGCTTCGACGTGGTCTGGGATGTCGGGCGGCGCGAATGGTACCACCTCTACCCCGACACGCCCCTGCCGCCCTCCGACGGGCTGCACTGGACCGGACCCTACAAGAACTGGAACGCGCGCTGCGCCGAATGCCACGCCACCGGTTTCGAGAAGAACTACGACGCCACCACGCGCAGCTACAGCTCGACCCAGGCCGAGATCGGCGTCGGCTGCGAATCCTGCCACGGTCCCGGGCAGGCGCATCTCGACTGGGCCGAAACGCGCGCTCCGGTCTCGGGCGCAGGCCTCGACAGCTACGGGTTCAGCGCCGATTTCGACAGCACCGAGAGCACGATCCAGCAATGCGCCGGCTGCCATTCGCGCCGCGAGGCCTTCGGGAACGGCAACCCGCTGCCCGGCACGCCCTACCACGACGCCTACGGCCTTTCGCTGCTGCGACCCGGTCTCTATCACTCCGACGGTCAGATCCTCGAAGAAGTCTACGTCTACGGCTCGTTCCTGCAATCGAAGATGTACGCGATGGGTGTCGGTTGCACCAACTGCCACGACGCGCATTCCACCCGGCTCGTGGCCGAAGGGAACGCGGTCTGCACCCAATGCCATTCGCCGGCCGGCAACCCAGACTTCCCGAGCCTGCCGATGGCCCAATACGACACGCCCGCGCACCACCACCACCCCGAAGGCACGCCCGGCGCAGAATGCAAGAGCTGCCACATGATCGAGCGTGTCTACATGGGCATCGACGGCCGGCGCGATCACAGCTTCCGCATCCCGCGTCCCGACCTCGCGCTGCAGACCGGGGCGCCCGATGCCTGCACCGACTGCCACGAGGACCGCGACCCAGCCTGGGCTGCCGCGCGCATCGCCGACTGGTATCCCGACGCCGCCAAACGCACGTCGCATTACGGCGAAACGCTGGCCCATGGCCGGATCAATCCCGACGCCGCCGGAACCGACCTGGCCGCACTTTCTGCCGACACCGATGCGCCGGGCATCGTGCGCGCTACCGCACTCTGGCTGCTGGAGCAGGGCGGCGACGCCGCGGCGGCCGACGCGGCCGAGGTGCTGCTGTCGGACGAGGATCCGCTGGTCCGCGACGCCGCCGCGAGCCTGCAGCGCATTGCCGGCGCGCAGCAGCGCGTGACCCGGGTGGTGCCGATGCTCGACGATCCCAGCCGCGCCGTACGGATGACCGCCGCGCGCCAGATGCTCGGCGCGCCGGTCGCCTACCTGCCCGACGCCATGCAGCGTGATCTCGACGCCGCAATGGCCGAATGGCGCGAAAGCCTCGCCAACCAGGCCGATTTCCCCGAGATCCAGATGCGCCTCGCCGGGCTTGCGCTGACCATGCGCAACCTGCCCATGGCCAGCGCCGCCTTCCGCGAAGCGGTCACGCTGGATCCCCAGCAGGTTCCGGCCTGGATGATGCTTGCGCGCATCGCGGATGCCGAAGGACGGCGCGATGCCGCGACCGCCCTCATCGAGGAGGCGCTGGCGGCCAATCCCGGGGCAGAATCGCTGCTGCGTGCCCTCTCGGACCTCACCGGCCAGCCCATGGACCTGACCCCGCCCCCGGCATCGGACTGATCCAGGCCCCTCTCTGGTTCCGGAAATATCCCGGGGGAGCGTCGCCCGCACGGGCGACCGGGGGCAGCGCCCCCACCCGACAAAGAAAATGGCGCGGCCGGGAACCGGCCGCGCCGCTATCGGATTGCGCCGAGGTCAGACGAGGTCGAACCGGTCCGCGTTCATCACCTTGGTCCAGGCCGCCGCGAAGTCGCGCACGAAGGCCGCGCCGGCATCGTCCTGACCATAGACCTCCGAAATAGCCCGCAGCTGCGAGTTCGACCCGAAAATCAGGTCGGCGCGGGTGCCGGTGTAGGCCACCTCACCCGTCGTGCGGTCCTTGGCTTCGAAGGCGGTCTCGTCCTCGGACTTCGCCGTCCACTTCACGCCCATGTCGAGCAGGGTGACGAAGAAATCGTTGGTCAGCTGACCCGGCCGGTCGGTGAAGACACCGTCCTGCGACCCGCCGTGGTTGGCGCCGAGCACGCGCAGACCGCCCACCAGAACCGTCATCTCCGGCGCCGAGAGGCCCAGCAGTTGCGCCCGGTCGACGAGGAATTCCTCGGCTGGGGCCGAATACTGCTGCTTCTCGTAATTCCGGAAGCCGTCGACGACAGGCTCCAGCGGCGCGAAGGACTCGACATCGGTCTGCTCCTGCGTGGCGTCGCCGCGACCGGGGGCGAAGTCGACCGAGATGTCGTGACCGGCGTCCTTGGCCGCCTTCTCGACCGCCACAGTGCCGCCCAGCACGATCAGGTCGGCCATCGACACCGACTTGCCCGCGCCGTCGAAGTCCGACTTGATGCCTTCGAGTACCTCGAGCACCTTGGCGAGTTTGGCTGGCTCGTTGACTTCCCAGTCCTTCTGCGGCGCAAGCCGAATCCGCGCACCGTTGGCGCCGCCTCGCTTGTCGGAGTTGCGGAACGTCGAGGCCGAGGCCCAGGCGGTCGAGACAAGCTCGCCCACCGACAGGCCCGAACCGAGGATCTTCTCCTTCAGCGCTGCGATGTCGGCGTCGCTCAGTATCGCGCCCTCGGGCGCAGGAACCGGGTCCTGCCAGATCAGGTCTTCCGCCGGCACCTCGCTTCCGAGATAGCGCACCTTCGGTCCCATGTCGCGGTGCGTCAGCTTGAACCACGCCCGTGCGAAAGCGTCGGCGAACTCGTCGGGGTTCTCGTGGAAACGCCGCGAGATCCGCTCGTACTCGGGGTCCATACGCAGCGACAGGTCGGTGGTCAGCATGTTGACCGGCACCTTGCCGCTGCCATGGGCCGCAGGCGCCTTGCCCTCGCCCGCGCCGCCTTTGGGTTGCCACTGGTGCGCGCCCGCGGGGCTCTTGGTCAGTTCCCACTCGTAGCCGAAGAGGTTGTCGAAGAAGTTCATCGACCACTGCGTCGGGGTCTCGGTCCAGGTGACCTCCAATCCCGAGGTGATCGTGTCCGCGGCACAGCCGGTGCCATGCCCGCCGATCCAGCCGAAACCCTGCTCGGCCATTCCGGCCGCTTCCGGCTCGACGCCCACAAGTGCCGCGTCACCCGCGCCGTGGGTCTTTCCGAAGGTATGTCCACCGGCGATCAGGGCGACGGTTTCCTCGTCGTTCATCGCCATGCGCCCGAAGGTCTCGCGGATGTCCCTGGCCGCGGCCAGCGGATCGGGATTGCCGTCCGGACCCTCGGGATTGACGTAGATCAGGCCCATCTGCACGGCCGCAAGCGGGTTTTCGAGGTCGCGATCCCCGGAATAGCGGCTCTTGGGGTTGTCGCTCTGGGCCAGCCACTCGTCTTCCTTGCCCCAGTAGATGTCCTGTTCGGGCTCGAAGACATCCTCGCGTCCGCCGCCGAAGCCGAAGGTCTTGAAGCCCATCGATTCCAGCGCGACGTTGCCGGCGAGGATCATCAGATCGGCCCAGGAGATCGCGTTGCCGTATTTCTTCTTAATCGGCCACAACAGGCGCCGGGCCTTGTCGAGGTTGGCATTGTCCGGCCACGAATTGAGCGGCGCGAAACGCTGGGTACCCGAGGAGGCCCCGCCACGCCCGTCGCCGGTGCGGTAGGTGCCGGCCGAATGCCAGGCCATTCGGATGAAGAGCGGGCCGTAATGGCCGAAGTCCGCAGGCCACCACTCCTGGCTGTCGGTCATAAGCGCGGTCAGGTCTGCCTTGAGCGCGTCGAGGTCGAGCGCCTCGAAGGCCTTGGCGTAGTCGAAGGACCCCGGCATCGGGCTCGACAGCGCCGTGTTCTGATGCAGGATGCTGAGATTGAGCTGGTTCGGCCACCAGTCCCGGTTCGACCGCACACCGAACGTGTGCATCACCGGGCACTTGCTGATGTCTCTGAGTTCGGCTCCGTCCATGTTGCTCTCCGATCTGGCTTCTGGGTGGACAGCGGCCCCGGGACGGGGCCGTCAAGGATTGGCCGGGACGGCGAGCCCGGCGCAGTGTCCTGCCCCGAGACTCGCAACTCCCGATCGTAAATGGTGCCGGCGGTCTGCCCGGGCGCGTTGTCAAGCGCACCCGTCCGGTGGCCGCCGCGGGTCACCGCAGATGTTCTAGCAAGGTCTGGCGATTAATATAAGTTGGATTTTCTGATGAAGGCCATAATCTGAGCCTATGGCAAACATCACCCTGAAACAGCTTCGATACTTTCAGGCGCTGGCGCGATATGGGCATTTCGGGCGGGCGGCGGAGACCTGCGCGATTTCGCAACCGGCGCTGTCGGTGCAGATCCGCGATCTCGAGGAGGTGCTCGGCACCCGGCTTTTCGAACGTTCGGCGCGGCAGGTCCGGCTGACCAGCTTCGGCGAGATGCTGTCCGGGCGTGTGCGCGACATCCTGCGTTCGGTCGACGATCTCGGCGATCTCGCACGCGCCGCTCGGGACGGTCTGGCCGGCCCGCTGCGAATCGGCATCATTCCGACGGTCGCGCCCTACCTGCTGCCCCGTATCGTCGGCGATCTGGCACGTCTTTACCCGGGCCTCGATGTGCACGTCCGCGAGACCGTCACGCCGAAGCTGATGCAAGAGCTTGAAGAAGGCCGGCTCGACACCGCGATCGTCGCCCTGCCCCTGTCCGAGCCGGCCTTTACCGAGGTCGCGCTGTTCTCGGAGGAATTCGTCCTCGTGCGCCCCGGAGAGGATGCGGGCAAGCCGGTCCCGGATCGCGAGCGCCTGCGCGAGATGCGTCTGCTGCTGCTCGAGGAGGGGCATTGCTTCCGCGACCAGGCGCTGGCGTTCTGCAACCTGCAATCGACATCGCGCGAACTCATGGACGGCAGCTCGCTGTCGACGCTGGTGCAGATGGTCGGTGCCGGGATCGGCGTCACTCTGATTCCCGAGATGGCGCTTGGGGTCGAGCTGAAATCGGCTGACGTGTCGGTGGCCCGGTTCCGCGCGCCCAAGCCCGCGCGCACCATCGGGATGGTCTGGCGCACGCAAAGCCCGCTGGCCGCGCGCCTGCGCCAGATCGCGGACTGCGTTCGGACCTCCGCCGAAGCGGTCCGGGCGCAGATGCCGGCAGACGCCCCTCCGGACCCCTGACCTGGTCCTGCTCGATGCTGCATGACTCCGGGCGGACTCACGGCAACCCAAGAAAAATTCCAACGCGCGGGGGAACCGGATGTCGACATGCGTCGTTCCGCCCAAGGGGTCTTTACAGATGTCGCAAGTCCGAAGCCTGCGGTACCGGCGCGAAGCCCCGTGGCAGAAAAGAAGATACAGGGGCACGCATGGCGTCGAAGGTACTGGTTGTTGATGACGAGGCGTTGCTCGCTCTGGACATAGAAGCCATTCTCGAACAGGCCGGATATGAAGTCGTCGGCCCCGCGGCAAACGTGGCATCGGCGATGAAACTGATCGACGGCGGTTCGATCGACGCGGCGATCTTGGATCTCAATCTCGCGCAGGAGCGCAGCGACGACATTGCAGACAGACTCAGCGAACTGTCGGTTCCGTTCTTCTTTCTGACCGGCTACAGCGCCGAGCACCTGCCGCCGAGCCACGCGCATCGCGAAATGATCCGCAAGCCCTTCCGCGAACGACAGTTGCTGCACAAGCTTGGAGAGCTGCTGTCCTGAGGTGCCCGGTCACCCCTTGGGCGGGGCCTTTGGGGTAAACTCGCAGCGGTCGGGCTTGATGTCGACCAGAGGCGTACCGTCCAGGCAGTCGAGCCCGCGGACGATCAGGTTCGACCCCGAAACCTTCACGAGCCGCACCAGCGAGGTTCCGATCGGGTTCGGCCGCACCGGCGAGCGCAGGGCGAAGGTACCTGTCGTGACACCGTCGCTTTTGGGGCTTTGCAGCACAAGATCGCGCCGTCCGCGATCGAGCCAGTAAAGCAGTTCGACGGTCTCGTAGGCCTCCAGCCCTTTGAGCGCCGCGTCCCACGGTGCAAAAACCTCCACCCGGCATTCGGGGCCGTCCATCCGGCCCTGCCGCGGGCAGTCGTCGCGCGTGGCCCACGGCGTGTGGATGCGCCCGATGAACCGCAGCCGTGCATCGCCGGGCGCACCGGCATCGACCGCCACCTCGCCCGGGCGGAGCGCGTCGCGGTCGCGGTCTGTTGGCATCTTCGATCTCCCCGTCTATTCGCCTGAGTGATGCAAGGGCCGGATCGCCGCTGCAAGCCCGGCGGCCTGACGGTTACCGCTTATTTCAGATTGATGTGGATTCTTACGCGTTTTGGTGCAATTTTTCCCGACAGGAGGAACGCATGCAGTGAATGACGGTGTCTGGTCGACGCTCGGCGCATCCGCGACGCTGATCCTGTCCGGCGACCCGGACCTTGCCGAGATCATCGCGCTGTCGCTGCGCGTGACCCTGACGGCCGTGTTTCTGGCCTGCCTGATGGGCCTGCCGCTTGGGGCCGCCGTCGGCGCGTTCCGGTTTCCGGGTCGCACGCTGCTGTCCGTTCTGCTCAATGCCCTGATGGGCCTGCCTCCGGTCGTAGTCGGCCTGTTGGTTTACATGCTGCTGTCGGCCTCCGGCCCGCTGGGCATCCTAGGGCTGCTCTACACGCCCACGGCAATGATCATCGCGCAGACGATCCTCGTTACGCCGATCGTCGCCGCGCTGACGCGGCAAGTGGTCGAGGACCTGCACCGTGAATACGCCGAGCAGTTCGCATCGCTGGGCGTCGGCCCCATCCAACGGCTCGGCGCCCTGCTCTGGGACGCGCGTTACAGCTTGCTGACCGTGGCCCTCGCGGGCTTCGGGCGCGCCGTGGCCGAGGTCGGCGCCGTGATCATCGTCGGCGGCAACATCAACCACGTGACCCGGGTCATGACCACGACGATCGCGCTCGAGACCTCGCGCGGGAACCTCGAACTGGCACTTGCGCTCGGCATCGTGCTTCTGGGCATCGCCTTCACCGTCAACGCGCTGGTCATGGCCGTGCGCGCGACAACGGCGAGGACCGCCTATGCGTGACCTGCCCTTCGATTTCGACGCCGCACATGGCACCGGCGAGGTCATGCTGGAGGCGCGTGGCCTCTGGTACGGGGCCGGCGGACGCCGCCTTATCGATAGGCTCGACATCGAGATCCGGCGCGGCCGGCGCACCATGCTCATGGGCGCCAATGGCGCGGGCAAGAGTTTGACCTTGAGGTTGCTGCACGGATTGATCCGGCCCAGTGGCGGTGCGGTCCTGTGGCAGGGCCGACCGCTGGACCGGCGCGCGCGGCACGCGCAAGCCATGGTGTTCCAGCGTCCGGTGATGCTGCGCCGGTCGATCATCGGCAATTTGCGTTTCGCGCTTGCCGCCCGCGGCATCCGCGGTGCGGAATGCACCCGGCGCGCGGAGATCGCGCTCGACCGCGCCCAGTTGCGCGACCTGGCCCGGGCGCCCGCGCGGGTGCTGTCGGGCGGAGAGCAGCAGCGCCTCGCGCTGGCCCGCGCCCTTGCCTGCGGTCCCGAGCTGCTCTTTCTCGACGAGCCGACGGCCAGCCTCGATCCGGCCTCGACCCAGGCCATCGAAACCCTGATCCGTCAGGCCAGCGCCGAGGGCGTGACGATCGTCATGGTCAGCCACGACATCGGCCAGGCGCGTCGCCTGGGACAGGACATCGTCTTCCTGCACGCCGGGCGCGTGGCCGAAAGCGGACCGGCGCAGCAAGTGCTCGACCATCCGCGATCCGAGGCCGCACGGGCCTGGGTGGAGGGCAGGATCTACATCAACGACACCCCATAAGACTCGGACAGATAAGGACCACTCCCGTGATGATGCGCGCCCTCGCGACCTTTTCTCTTGCCCTGCTTATCGCAACGTTTTCCGCCGGAACGACCTCGGCCGAGGAGCGTTTCATCGTCGTGCAATCGACCACCTCGACGCAGAACTCCGGACTTTTCGACCACCTGCTGCCATTGTTCCGCAAAACCAGCGGCATCGAGGTGCGCGTCGTCGCCGTCGGGACCGGACAGGCGATCCGGAACGCGGCCAACGGCGACGGCGACGTGCTTTTCGTGCATGCGACTGCGGCGGAGAAACGCTTCGTGTCAGAGGGTCATGGGCTCGCGCGCCATGACGTGATGTACAACGATTTCGTCATCGTCGGACCGCCGGACGATCCGGCCGGCATCGCCGGCACGCAGGATGCCGTGGACGCCTTGCGCCGCATCGCCACGGCCGGTGCGCTTTTCGCGTCGCGCGGCGACGACAGCGGCACGCACAAGGCCGAGCTTGCGCTCTGGGCAGCGGCCGGCACGGACCCGACGTCAGCGTCCGGCGACTGGTACCGCGAAACCGGGTCCGGCATGGGGGCCACGCTCAACACCGGGATCGGTCTGGGCGCCTATGTGATGACGGACCGGGCGACCTGGATCGCCTTCGGCAACAAGGGTGACTACGCGATCGCGGTACAAGGGGACGAAAGGCTTTTTAACCAGTACGGCATCATCGCGGTGAACCCCGACACCCATCCCTCGGTGAAGGCGGACCTGGCTTGGACCTTCGTCGACTGGATACTGGCGCCGGAGGGTCAGCAGGCCATCGCCGCCTACCGCGTGGACGGGCAGCAGCTGTTCTTTCCGAACGCTGATCCCTGACCCGGCGGTCAGCCGGCGTTCCAGCGCACGGCACCCATCTCGGAAAGGTCATAACCGCCCAGCGCCTGCGCCTTCTCGGCAACGATCTCGGAGCGCGAGAAGCGCACCAGCGCCTGGACCGGCTCGGTGAAATAGGCGTGGCGATCGACCAGCAGGTCAAAGCGCTCGGACACCAGCGGCAGGAAGGCGAGGCCGAACTGCCGGGCCATGGCCTCCAGGCCGATCGCGGCATCGCCCTCGCCCGCCGCCACCGCTGCAGCCGCGTCGCTTTCGGTTCGGGCCACTCCGGCGGCCTGTCGGATCGCGTCCGGGCCGAAGCTCTCGCGCGTCAGAAGATGCCGGAACAGAGCCTCGGCGCCTGACCCGGGCTGGCGCATGACCACGGTGCGGCCGGCGAGATCCGCGAACGACCTGACCGCATCGGCTAGGCCGGGGCGCAGCAGCAGGCCGCGCGCACGCACGGCCCAGCCCAGCAGCACGCAATCGCGCAGGTTGCGGCGCGAAACCGGCCCCACGTTCCAGCCCGCGTCATCCGGCAGGTGCAGGCCGCAAAGCGCGGCCCGGCCTTCGACAAACGCGTCTAGACCGCTGGTGCTGCCGTCGAAGAGCGTCGCGAGGCCCGAGGCGGATTCGCGTACCGCCCAGTCCAGCAGTGGATCGTGCGACCCCGCCAGAACCGGCGGGCGCGGCGCGTCGGAGGTGGCGTCGCCGCCCTCGATCCAGCGCGCGATCTCGGCGGCGGGGAACAGCAGCTTTCCGGTGACCCGGCGGTGCGGGATCTCGCCGGCCGTCGCGAGGTCGTAGACCTTGCGTTCCTTGACGCGGATCAGGTCCGCCACTTCGCGTGTAGTCAGGTAGGCGGGCGGCTGTGCGGTCGTGTCCGGGGCGTCCTGCGTCATGGCCCTGCCTTAGCACAGCCTCGGGCGAGCGCGATGGAAATTCGCTCCGGCCGCAGGGCACCCGCGCCTCAGGCGCCGGTGCCGAGGCGATGCAGCAGCACGAGCATGGAGGTCGCGGGCCAGGCCATTGCGACCGCGAACACGGCAGCCAGGCGCCGGGTCGCCACGGAGACGTCCCTGGGCTGCGCCGGTTCTCTGCGGAAGGCGCCGCGCAGGCGCATTTCGGCGCGCCGTGTCGGTGCGGTCTCGGGCGGGCGCCCAGGTCTGTCCTGTCCGCCCGTCAGCGTCGACGCCGCGGCGGCAAGGCGCGGCTCGGGACGGCGCGTGCGCGCCGCGCCATCAAGGCTCGGCCGCCGAAGCGTCACGGGGGCGCCCGGTATCGCGCTTTCGGTACGGACCGGGGCCGCCGTAGTACACGGGCGATGCGTTTTCGCGCGGGGCGCAGGCTGAGGGTGACGCGCACAGACCGGCGCGGCGACTTCCGCGAAACCCAGAAGTTCGGCAAAGTCGGTCGCCGGGAACACAGTTTCGGGTTCGAGCCATCGCACGGCCGCAAAACCGCCGCGCACGGCCAGCGTGGCGGCCAGCCCGGCCAGAACGCGCTCGGGCCGCGTCACCTCTTCTGAGGCGGGAAAGATCACCGTGATCGCAAGTTCGTCCAGCCCGTCGGAGGCGACCTTCGCCAGATCGACGTCCAGCCTGTCGCAGCACAAGCGCACGACATGCGCTTCACGTCGTTCGATTCTGGTTACGGGTGCTCCGCATTCGGCGAGATATGCAATTGCATGGCGCCGGCTGGTTTCGAGGTCGACCGGTTCGCCGTCACTCAGCAATCCGGCGATCAATGTCATATCCTGAACGAGCATTCTGCACATCCTCGATTGTCCGGGACGGATGCCCCTAATCACAGGTTGCAAACGAAATGCGGAAAGCATGCGGTCGAATTGTGTCAAACTGGTGCCAATTCGCGTTTCGGGGGTAGTTATCGCCCCCTGCGCGAAAGAATCCCACGTTGTGCGCGAAACGGCGTCTCCGGGCCGGTCGTCAGTATTTCGAAGGCACGTAGAGTTCGGCGGGCAGCACGGCGCGCTCGTATTCGGAATTGTACACCCGGTCGGGCAGCGTCACCTCGTCGTGCGGGACGGCCTCGTAGGGCACGAGCGACAGGAAGTGGTCGATACAGTTCAGCCGCGCGCGTTTCTTGTCGTTGCCGGGAACGATGTACCACGGCGCTTCGGAAATGTTCGTGCGTGCGAAGGTCTCTTCCTTGGCCTTGGTGTAATCTTCCCAGCGCACCCGCGACTGCAGGTCCATCGGCGACAGCTTCCACTGTTTCAGCGGATCGTGGATGCGCAGCATGAAGCGCAACTGCTGTTCCTCGTCGGTGATCGAGAACCAGTATTTGATGAGCCGCACGCCGGAGCGGACGAGCATGCGCTCGAACTCGGGGACGTCGTTGAAGAACTGCGCGACCTCGTCGTCGCTCGCGAACCCCATGACCCGTTCGACCCCGGAGCGGTTGTACCAGGACCGGTCGAAGAGCACGATCTCGCCGCCGGCGGGCAGATGCGGCACGTAGCGCTGGAAATACCACTGGCTTTTCTCGCGGTCGCTCGGCGCGGGCAAGGCGACCACCCGGCAGACCCGCGGATTGAGGCGTTGCGTGATGCGCTTGATCACCCCGCCCTTGCCGGCGCTGTCGCGGCCTTCGAAGATCACCACGATCTTCTCGTTGTGATGGACCACCCAGTCCTGAAGCTTGATCAGTTCGGCCTGCAGGCGCAGTAACTCGGGCAGGTAATCGCGCCGGTCGAGCGAGCGCGGATGCGCCTTGCGATAGATGCGCCGCACCTCCTGGCTGAGCGCCACGTCCTCCAGATCAAGCTCGTGATCCTCGTCGAGCGACTCGTGCAGTTCCTCCTCGAGCCATTCGGCCGCGTTCAGGTCCTCCGGATCGTCTTTTGCCATCCTGTGCTCCTTGCGCCTCCGGCCACGCCCGATCGGTCATCCCGACAATGAGCATCCGCGCCGACGCTGTCACGCCCGAATGACGCCGCGATGACGTGTCGAAAACCCCTCGGATTTTGGTTATACAATTTTCAGGAGAGCTGTGCGATGAAGAGACAAGGTTTGCGGGACTACACGCGGTCCCCAAGCAGAAAAGGTCGCGCCGCATGATCCGTCGTATTGCCGATCAGCTTCGCCCCGCGTATTGCGCTCGGCTGGCCCGGCGATTGGCTGTCTGTGTCAGGTCTTCAACTGTGTCCGGCGTGGGTCCTGGTCCCGCTCGGCCGTCAAACCCGATCCGGCGTATCGCGGTCCATGCGGCATGCATCCTCTTGGCAGCGTCCCTCGCGCCAAACGCGCGCGCGCAACAGGCCAAAGATTCGCTCGACGCGGGCTGCGCCAATGTCGCGCCCTACTGCTTCGAAACCCGCGAAGGCGAGCTTCGGGGATTCGTTCCCGATCTTTACCGCCACCTGTCTGAGATTACCGGTGTCGAGATCCGACTGCGCACCCTGCCGCGGCCGGACCTGATCGCCGCACAATCGGAAGGCAGACTGCAGATCACCGTCGCGGGCAAGGCCACGCGGCCGCTTCAGGCGACCAACGTGGCAACCCTGAAGGTCGCCGACGAAAGTGCCGGATTCTACGTTCTGCGTGAAAACCTCGAGACCGCCGGGGCACGGCGCGACGGAGAACGCATCGCCTATATCCAACGTCGTGGCCTCGACACGTATTTCCCGGGACTGGCAGAGGCCAACGATCTCGTACCGGTCAGCAACATCCGGGACACCTTGTTCCGTCTGCTCGCCGGTGAGGTCGATGCCGTGCTTTTTTCCGTTCCGATGATGGAAGCGACGCTGCGCGATCTCGCCCTCGACTCGCGGGTCGTGCTGGCCGGTGCACCGGCCGAGGTCGGCAGCCTGGTGGTCTATCTGCACGACAGCCGCCGCGATCTGCTGGAGCCGATGAACGCGGCGATCGCGCAATTGCGGCAAAGCGGCGAACTGGACCAGTTGTACGAAACATGGTCGATCTCGCCGCCCGCGCCCGAGCCGCAGGTCCTTTCAGTCGGAGTGGCGCATTTCCCGCCCTACCAGGTGGTCACCGAGGCTGGCGAACTGACCGGCTTTGGCGTCGAAGCCCTGCGCGAACTGGCCGTGCGGGCCGGACTCGAGTTGAACTTCGTGCCGATCACGTCCGAGGCCTGGGGTCTCGGTCCGGGCCGCGACCGCTACGACATGCTGCCGCCGCTCAGCGTGACGCCGGCCCGGCGTGAGCGCATGGATTTCACCCGCCCGATCCAGCGCTCGCCCTATTCGATCTTCACGCGCGCCGGCAACGGCCAATCGATCTTCGGACTCGACGATCTCGACGGACGCCGTGTCGGGGTCGCGCAGAACAACATTGCCCTTGCGATGATGGAGGCACGCGCGGGCGTCGACACCGTCGTGCTGGAAGGTGCCGCCGAACTCATCGATGCCCTGCGGGCGGGACAGGTCGACGCGATCATCTATTCCAGCCTGACCACCCAGGGGCTGGCCGAGGCGGCAGGGATCGCCGATGAGCTTCACGAAGTTACGCCGCCGGTTCACGTCAGCGAACGCGCCATCGCCCTTCGGCCCGGACTTGCCGGCGTCCGCGAACGTCTCAACGCCGTGATCCCCGGTTATCTCAGTTCCGAGCAGTACGCGGATCTGCGCAACGACTGGCTTAGCCCCGCGTCCTTCTGGACGGACGCACGGGTGCGTCAGGCCAGGATTGCCACAGCCGCGCTGGCGGCGCTCATCGCGACGGCTTTCGTGGTGCAGACCGTACGCGCGCGGCGCCGGGCCGAGCGTCTCGCCGCCGAGACCCGTCGGGTCGGAAACCGCCTTGGCGCAGTGCTGGACGCCACCCGCAGCGGTGTCGTCGGTCTCACTCGGGACGGGCTGATTAGCGTCGCCAACCCCGAGGCGCGCGAGATGCTGGGCCTTGCCGGAGGCACCGGGCCGGTGGAGTGGCCGGCGGACGTCTTTTTCGCCGACCCCGAGGGCTTGCAACCTTTCGATGCAGCCTCGGACCCCGTGCTGCAGACGCTCTCGGGCACGGCGTTGCGCGGGCGCATCGCGCTGATGCGGCGCACCTCGGACGAAGGTCCGCTTTACGTCCGCATCTCGAGCGCGCCGGTGCCGGATTCGAACGATAGCGACGTGGCCGCGGTCATGATCGTCGACGACGTTACCGAACAGGAGCGACACCGCCAGCAGATCGAACGGTCCGCGCGGCTCGATGCGCTGGGACAGCTGACCGGTGGGGTCGCGCATGATTTCAACAACATCCTCGCAACCGTCGACAATGCCCTGCAGCTGGTCCGGCCCGGCGTGGATCGCCGCGCTGCGGACTACCTCGAAACGGCGGCGCACTCGGTCCGGCGCGGCTCTGCGCTGACCGAGCGCTTGCTGACCTTCGCCCGGTCGTCGCCGGGCGACGTGCGCTCGGTGTCGGTCGAGGAGGTCGTGGCCGAGTTCCGGAAACTGTCCGAACCGCTGATCGAAGAGGATATCGCGTTCGACTTCGACATCGGCGCGGACCCCCCGCATGTCTGCTGCGACATCCACCAGCTTGAAAACGCGCTGCTGAACCTCGTCCTGAACAGCCGCGACGCGATCAAGCAGTCAGGCACCGGGGACCGCATCACGCTCGCGGTGCGCGCCGTGGCCGCTCTGGAAAGCGGCATCGACACCGAGGACGGCCCCAAGGTGTCACCGCGTGTTGCCGCTGTCGAGGACCACCCATGCCGGGCAGAAGGGCTCGTCGAGTTCGCGGTTTCCGACAACGGCCCCGGGATGAGCGACGAGGTACGCCGGCGCGCCACAGATCCGTTCTTCACCACCAAGGATGCCGCGCTCGGGACCGGGCTGGGCCTCGCAATGGTCTACGGGTTCGTGCAGCAGTCGGGCGGAGCCCTGCGGCTTTACAGCGAACCCGACATCGGCAGCACCGTGCGGCTTTACCTGCCGCGCGGCCGCGCCGACGCGGACCGCGAGATGCCAGCGCCGCAATCCGCGCCGATGACGGGCAAGGGCGAGGTCATCCTGCTGGTCGAGGACAATCCCGAGTTGCTCCGCCTGACCGGCGATATCCTGGAGCAGCTTGGCTATGTCGTGATCCGCGCCGGTTCGGGACGCGAAGCCGCCGACCGGGTCGCGGCGGGCGATGGGTTTGATCTGCTTCTGACCGATATCGTCATGCCCGGGGGTGTCGGTGGCTACGATCTTGCGCGGCTGGTACGTGATCGTCACCCGCAGATGCCGGTGCTCTACCGCTCGGGCTACGCGGGCTTCCGGCGCGAGGACATGGCGGTGGCGGCCCCGGTCCTCGGCAAGCCCTGCGCGATCGAGGATCTCGCCGCCTCGATCCGGCAGGCGCTGCAGCCGGCCCAGGTCGCCTGACCGCGCGGCCGCTTGGCTTGACCCACGCGAAACGGCACCGAATACTCGAACGCGCGGACCTGTTCCGCGGGGAGGACCGGTGCGTGGCTGCACGTTTGCGCAGCCGATCGGAGGACGAACAAACATGCTCGACATGGTTTCCGAACCGGTTCTGGTCGCCGGCGTCGGCGCATTCGGCGGGATCCTACTGGGGCTCGCGGCACGGCTTGGCCGCTTTTGCACGCTCGGCGCGATCGAAGACCACTTTTTCGGTGGTAGCAGCCGTCGCGCCCTGATGTGGGTCCTCGCCATCGGCATTGCAGTCTTTGGCACCTTCACTCTGTCGGCTCTCGGATACCTTCGCCTCGAGGACACGCTCTATCTTGCACGCGGATGGAATCCGCTGGCCTGCTGTCTCGGCGGGCTCGCCTTCGGCTATGGCATGGCGCTTTCCGGCAACTGTGGCTACGGCGCGCTGGCCCGCCTCGGCGGCGGCGATCTGCGCGCCTTCGTCATCGTCCTGGTGATGGGCATCTCCGCCTATGCGGTGCTCGGAGGCCCGTTCGCCGCGCTGCGGATGGCGTTGTTTCCCGTCGACCCGGCACCGGCGCATGCACCGGGTTTCGCCCACGCCGTCGCGGGTGTATCCGGTCTTTCCGTCGAGATCGCAGGCCTCGCCATCGGCCTCGCCTTCGTCGCAGCCGCCCTTGCCAGCGGTCCGCTGCGCAGGGAACCCGGCTCGATCCTCTGGGCGGTTGCGGTGGGGCTGGCCATCGCCTCGGGCTGGGCCGGGACGTTCTGGGTCGCGGAGAACGGCTTTGCCGCGACCCGGATCGTGTCGCACAGCTTTTCCGCCCCGATCGGCGAGAGCCTGATCTACTTCATGACCGCCTATGGCAATTCGGTCGGTTTCGGCACCGGATCGGTCGCCGGCGTGATCGTCGGCGCCTTCGCCGGCAGCGTCATCAAGGGTCACTTTCGCTGGGAAGCCTGCGAGGACCCGCGCGAGCTTGGCCGGCAGATGCTGGGCGCGGCTCTGATGGGCGCCGGGGCGGTCATCGCGGTGGGCTGCAGCGTCGGCCAGGGCCTGTCAGGGTTTTCCGTGCTCGCCTTCAGCGCCCCGCTGACGCTGGCCGCGATCGTGCTGGGCGCCGTCATCGGGCTGCGGCAGTTGTTGGTGGGCTTCGCCCGCGCCGCGTGAGACGGCGCGTCGTGCCGCGCTCGCGCGAATCGCTAGGTGGTCCGACGAAGCTGGGCTAGACTTTGCGGGATGCATCCGGCCAAGGCGCGATACGCCGGTCCGGGCGCTGCCTGCGTGACCCGTGCCGGAGTGACCACGATGGACGACAAAGCGAAGACCGAACCCGCCGCGAAAGAGGACCCTGTGCGCGCGGAAACGCCTCCCCTGAAAGTCCCGCCCGAGGCCGAGAACATCGAACACGCAACCCGGCGCGTCATGCGCGTCAAGGCGCAGGAGCGCTGGGAAAAGTTCGGCATCTGAACCTGCGCGACGGACCACGCCAAGGCTTCGGCCCCGCCCTCTTCGCCCGCTGTTTGCCGTTCCGGACGCCGCGCGTTGCGTATTCCCCCGATGGTCTGCACGAAGTTGTTATTGGCCGTAACGTTGTTCCGGGCCATGACATACCGTGTGAACGAGGGGCATCGCATTGCAGTTTAACGAAAGTTTCGCGCATGAGAGCGAGGCGCCCCGATCGGAGGTGCAGGCGCATGCACCAGGCTGGACGGCGTCACCGGTGAGGTCCAGGCGCCGACTTTTCCTCGCACTCAATCTCGTGTCCTTCCTTGTTCTGAACGCCCTTATGCTGGGTCTGCTGATGCGCGGCGGGCTGATCTGGGGCGAAGTGCTCATGCTCGCGAGTTTCGCCCTGACCGTGCCCTGGCTCTGCGTCGGGTTCTGGAACAGCCTTCTCGGCCTGCTGATCGACCGCGCGTATGGCCCCGCGGCAGCCAGGTATGTCGCCTCTGCCCTCGCGCTTGCCGATGACGATGCCCCGCTGACGTCGCGGGTCGCCATCGTGATGCCGGTGCGCGACGAGGACCCGCAGGCCTGGCGGGCGCGGCTGCAGCGTCTCGAAAGCGCGATCGCGCGTAGCCCCTGGGCCTCGAACTTCGCCTTTCACGTCCTGAGCGACACCCGCGATGCCGCCGTCGCCGCCGCCGAGGCGGAGGTGATCGCGCGCTGGCGCAAGGCGGCGCCGGGCGCCCGCATCCACTATCGCCGACGCATGGAGAACACCGGCTACAAAGCCGGCAATATCTTCGATTTCCTGGACAGCGATGGTGACGCCTACAACTATTTCCTGCCGCTGGATGCCGACAGCGAAATGGGCGCCGAAACGCTGTTTCGCATGGTCCGGGTGATGCAGGAAAGCCCCGAGATCGGAATGCTGCAAAGCCTCGTGACCGGGATGCCCTCCAAGACCTTCTTCACCCGCGCTTTCCAGTTCGGCATGCGCCACGGCATGCGCTCATACACGCTCGGCGCGGCCTGGTGGCAGGCCGATTGCGGGCCGAACTGGGGTCACAACCTGATCATCCGGACCGAGGCGTTTCGGCGTCACTGCCGCCTGCCGGTGCTGCCGGGACGCGGCCCGCTGGCCGGTCACATCCTCAGTCACGACCAGGTGGAAGCGGTGCTGATGCGCCGCGCGGGCTTCGAGGTCCGGGTCATGGCCGAGGAGTCCGAGAGCCGCGAGGAAAACCCGCCGAGCCTTGTCGACTTCATCGGGCGCGAGCTGCGCTGGATGAACGGCAACATGCAGTATCTGCGTCTGCTCGGCATGCCCGGGCTGCTGCCGGTGAGCCGCATGCAACTGTTGCTCGCGATCCAGATGTACATCGGGGCGCCGGCGTGGATGGCCTTCATCCTGCTCGGCACGCTGGTCGCCACGACCACCGACCAGATGCGCAGCCTGCCGGTCTGGATGGGTCTGGGTTTCTTCGCTATCCTGATGACGATCAGCCTGATGCCGAAGATCATGGGGGTAGCGCAGGTGCTGACACGACGTCGAAGCGCCGAGGCCTACGGTGGCCGCGGGCGCGTGCTGCGCGGCTTTTTCGCCGAAGCCGCGCTGATGATGCTGGTGGCCCCCGTCGTCGCCTTCTCGCTGACCCTGTTCGGCCTGCGGCTTCTTCTCGGGCGCAGCCCGGGCTGGCGACCGCAGCAACGCAGCCGCGCCCGGCTGGAATGGTCCGAGGCGGCGCGCGCGCTCTGGCCGCACACACTGGCCGGGATCGCGATGGCGGCCTGGCTCGGGCTCGCCGCCCCGTGGACCCTGCCCTTTGCCGCCCCGATCGTTCTTGCGCTTGCCGGAGCGATCCCGCTGGCCACGCTGACCACGGCGCCCGCGCTCGGGCGCTGGAGCCGGGCGCGCGGGCTTTTCGACATCCCCGAGGATCGCGCGGCGCCGGACGATGCGCCGATCACCACGCGCCCCGCCACCGTGACCTGAGGAGACCCGACATGACGCGACACGCCCTGATTGCCGCCAGCCTCGCCCTTGCCGCCGGCACGAGCGCGTTGCGCGCCGAGCCCGCGACATGGGCGATCGACCGCGATCACGCGGTGATCGCCTTCACGGTGATGCACGCCGGGTATGCCAAGGTGCTGGGGCGCTTTTCCGATCTCGAGGGCAGTTTTACCTACGACCCCGAAACGCGCGAACTGGGCGCTGTCGAGGTGCGCATCGGCGCCGCCAGCGTCGACACCGATCACGAGGAACGCGATGTCCATGTGCGATCAGGCGACTTTCTCGATGCCGAAGCCAACCCTGACATCACATTCGTCGCAGAAGGCGGGACCCCGGCGTCCGACACCACCGGCACCGTCACGGGTGACCTGACCATCCGCGGTGTCACGCAACCGGTCACACTCGACGTCACGCTCAACCAGGTGGCCGACTATCCCTGCTGCCACGGCAAGGAGACGATCGGGATCTCGGCGACCGCAAGCGTTCTGCGCAGCGACTTCGGCAGCACCTATGCGCTGCCGGTCTTTGTCGGGGACGCGGTCGACATCATCATCGAATTCGAGGCAATCCGGCAGGAGTGACGCTGGCGTGTTCCCTTCATGACAAGACGGGGCGACCCCGACCAATCGCCGCAAATGCGGCCCGACAGCATCGGCAAGAGGTGATTTCATGACACGACAAGTCTATTCCCGGCGCAGCGCGTTGTCTCTCGGTCTCGGCGCGGCCGCCCTCGGCCTGACCGCGCCGAGGTTGCGCGCGCAGACCGCCACCGGCCTGCAATTGTCCTGGCTCCATTCGGTGCAATTCGCCGGCAGCTACATCGCGCAGGAGCGCGGGCTCTGGCGCGATGCCGGGCTCGAGGTCACGCTGATGCAGGGCGGACCCAATGCGCCCGTGGAACCGCAGGTCATCTCCGGCGCGGCTCTCGTCGGGATTTCGGCGGCGGATTACACCGCCGCCGCCGTGGCCGAAGGCGCGCCGTTCAAGATCATCGCCGTCGCCATGCAGAAGAACCCCTTCGTCATCGCCTCGCTGCCCGGCAACCCGGTCGAGACACCCGCAGACCTGCCCGGACGGCGCATCGGCATGGCGCTGGCCAACACGCCCGTGCTCGAAGCGGTCTGCACGCTCAACGGGGTCGACGCCGCGGCGGTCGAGGTCGTGCCGACGCAGTACTCCGCCCAGCCGCTGCTCGCCGGCGAGGTCGACTGCCTGCTCTGCTGGGAGACCGACCTGCCGGTCGCGATGGCCGTGAACGGCGTCGAGAGCCGCACCATGCTGCTGGCCGATCACGGCTACGCGGTGCATTCGCAGACCTATATCGCCACCGAGGACAGCCTCGCCAACCGCCGCGCCGACATCGTCAAGCTGATGGCGGGTGAGGTCGCGGGCTGGGATGCCTACCGCGCGGACACCGACGCAGCCGCGGACCTCACGGTTCGGCGCTTCCCCGATGCCGGTCTCGACCTCGACACCCAGAAGCTCCAGGCCGAACGGCAGGTGCCGCTGATGTTCTCGGACCTGACCGACGAAAACGGCTTCGGCTGGTGGACCGAAGAGACCGTCGCCGCCAACATCGAGACGCTGGCGCTCCTGGGTCGCGACGTGACGCCCGATCTCTGGGACCGCTCGATTCTCGAAGAGATACATGGCGGCTGAAACAGCCCTCACGAACGGCATCGTCTGTACCGGCCTTGCCAAGCGGTTCGGAGACATGGCGGCACTGTCTCCGGTCGATCTGACCTTTGCCGCGGGCGAGACCACGGCACTTGTTGGCCCCTCGGGCTGCGGCAAGTCTACGCTGCTGAGACTTGTCGCCGGGCTGGAAGAGCCGAGCACGGGAACGGTGACCATCGGTGGCGATCCGCCCCATGCGCTGGCTGCGCGCGGGCGGATTGCCATCGCCTTTCAGGACCCGTCGCTGCTGCCGTGGAAGACCGTGCGCGGGAACATCGCGCTGGCGTTGAAACTGGCGCGGAGGCCCGCCGACCGCGAGGGCATCGACCGGTTGATCGAGCTTGTCGGGCTTGACGGTTTCGGCGACACGCGGCCCGCCGCGCTTTCGGGCGGCATGCGCCAACGCGCCGCGATTGCCCGGGCCATGGTGACCGCGCCGGACGTGCTGCTGCTCGACGAACCTTTCGGTGCGGTGGACGAGTTGACCCGTCGCGCGCTGGCCGAGGATCTTCCGCCGATCTGGGAGGCGCGCCGCGCCACGACGCTGCTGGTCACCCATTCGGTCAGCGAGGCGGTCATGCTGTCGGACCGGATCATCGTCCTGTCGCCGCGGCCCGCCCAGGTCGTCGCCGACATCGCCGTTCCGCTGGACCGTCCGCGCCGGGCCGGGTTGGCAAACGATCCCGGCTTCCGCGCACTCGCCGAAGAGGTCAACGCAGCCCTCGCCCGCGGCATGGACCGTCCCTCGACGCAACTTGCCGCGCAATGACGGCGCTCGACGCCCCGCGTCCCGCAACGGCGCCGGGCCGCAGATCACCGCCGCTGGTCACCATTGCCGTGCTGGCGCTCGTTGCAGGCTGGGAGCTTTCCGCCCGCACGCTCGGCGCGGCATTCGTGATCGTGGGGCCTGTGGAGGTCGCAACCTACCTGTCGCAAAACGCGGGCCTGATGATGCGAGCCCTGTCCGCGACAGCGCAAAGCGCCGCCTGGGGCTTCGTGATCGGCAATCTCGCGGCACTTTTGCTGGCCGCAACCGCCATTCTTGTGCCGCGGAGCGAAACTCTCGTGTCCGCGCTCGCCCTTCTGGTCTTTTGCCTGCCGCTGGTTGCGACCGGCCCCATCCTGCGCGTGCTCTTCGGTCCGGGCACGGGGCCACAGATCACGCTCGCGGGCCTTGCCGTCTACTACACGACCTTCGTGCCCCTGATGGTCGGGGTGCGGGCTGCACCGGCGACCTGGTTCGATCTGGTGCGGACATACGGCGGCGGACGCCTGAGCGCGCTTGTCCACGTGCGCGCCCGCGCCGCCCTGCCCTACTTCTTCGCCGGACTGCAGATCGCCGCCCCAGCGGCCTTTCTCGGCGCGATGGTGGGAGAGTTCACCGGCGCCGAGCGCGGCCTCGGCGTGCTCACGATCCGTGCCATGCGCGCGCTCGACGTCGACGCGATCTGGGCCATCGCGACCCTGTCGGCGGCCGCCGCGATCCTCGCCTATCTCGCCATCGGCTGGCTGGCCGAGGCCGTGACACGCGCCCCGCCGCCTGTGATCCTCACCCCGCCGCGATCCGCACCGCCAACCGGCACCTCCGGGCGGATCGCAGGAGCGGTGCTGCGCTGGTCCGTCGTGGCTGTTACCGTGCTTGCGGCCTGGTGGGGGCTGATGACAGCGTTCGATCTCAGTCCCTTTTTCGCGAAGCGCCCGGGTGACGTTTTCGGAGCGCTCTTTCTCGATACCGACGCAGCCGGGACCCGGCAGACGCTGACGACCGCCCTTGGCGAAACGCTGGTCTTCGTGCTGCCCGGCTATCTCGCCGGGCTCGCCGCCGGTGCCGGCCTTGCGATCGCCGTCTCGCTAAACCGGCTTGCCGCACTGGTGACGATGCCGCTGGCGATCACGCTGCGCTCCGTGCCCATCGTGACCACGGCGCCCTTGGTCATCGTCCTGCTCGGGCGCGGCGCCGCCGGCACGATCGCTCTCGTCGCGCTGATGGTGTTCTTTCCGACGCTTGTGGCCTGCCTTTACGGGCTGAAACAGGCCCCGGGACAGATCCTCGACGTCATGCGCAGCTACGGCGCGGGGCGCGGTAGGCAATTGCTGCATGCCCGCGTGCCGGCAATGCTGCCTGCGTTTTTCGCCGCCGCGCGGATGGCGGTTCCGGCCTCGATCCTTGCCACGACGGTTGTCGAATGGCTTGCCACCGGCCGCGGGATCGGCAGCCTGATGGCGCTTTCGGCCTCGCTGTCGGACTATGACATGCTGTGGTCCTGCGTCGTCGTGGTGGCGCTGCTGACTGTCCTGCTGCATGGGCTTGTGGCCCGCCTCGAACGCGCCGTCGCCGCGCGCTTCGCCAGCGAGCAGCTCGCGCGATGAAACGCCCAGCCGCCTTCGCGATCCCCGGCGATATCGCGACCGTCACCGGCGGCTACATCTACGAGCGCCGCCTGCTCGGCGCCCTGTCAGAGCTGGGGCATCCGATGCAGCATCTTCGGCTCGGCGCCGGCTTTCCCGATCCAGACGCCGCCGAAACGGATGACGCGGTGGCACAGATGTCAGCGCTGTCGCCGGATATCCCGGTCATCGTCGACGGGCTGGTCTTCGGCGCTCTGGAAACCGCGGGCTTCGCGCAGGTCCGCGCGCCCGTCGTGGCGATGATCCATCACCCTCTGGCGCTTGAAAGCGGTCTCGCGCCGGCGCGTGCGGAGCAACTCTTCCGCACCGAGCGCGACAACCTGCGTCTCGCGTCCCATGTCGTCGTCCCGAGCCCGCATACCAAACGCATCCTCGTCGAGCGCTACGGGGCCCCGCCCGAAGCGATCACCATCGCCCCGCCCGGCACGGATCGGCCACCTTCGGCCAGGCGGAGCCCCGCCGCGCCGCCGCTGATTCTGTCCGTCGGCATCCTGCATCCGCGCAAGGGTCACGACATTCTGCTGCGCGCGCTTGCCGACCTTACCGGCCTGGATTGGCAGGCGGTCATCGTCGGAAAGGAACACGCGCCCGGAGAGATGCAGCGTCTCGAGCGCCTGCGCGACGATCTGAATCTTGGGGGTCGGGTTCGGCTGGCCGGCAAGATCGGTGACACAGAACTCGACCGGCTGTTTCGCGAGGCGACGCTCTTTGCGCTCGCCACGCGCTACGAAGGCTACGGCATGGTCTTCGACGAGGCGCTGTCCTACGGGCTGCCGATCGTGTCCTGCCGGGTCGGCGCGGTCCCGGACACGGTGCCCGCCAACGCCGGGCTGCTGGTTCAAGGCGAGGATGCGAAGGCCTTTGCCGCAGCGCTCGACAGGCTGCTGACCGACAACACCTTGCGTCAAACCTGTGCCGCCAATGCGACGCGCGCGGGCCGCAGCCTGCCCGGCTGGCCAGAGACCGGCCGGATCGTCAGCGCGGTGCTGGACCGTCTCTGACGCGGCAAGCCGGGACACGGCGAGATGTCTCTCGGGCGGCCGCGCTCGGTTCTCGAAGACAGACCACGCATAGCGGCGATACCGAAATCCAACGCTTGAATTGCCGTCAGCCGGCCGATCGGATCTGCGCCGGGACCTGACGGGCGCCTACCGTCCCTTTTACCGAAAATTTGGTAAATCTGGCGGACCCAAGAGGATTCGAACCTCTGGCCTCTGCCTTCGGAGCTGGCCTAATGGCCTTTCCGAATTGCGCGACAGAGCACGCCAGAGCACGATAAAGCACTGTTTCACATAGACTTTATGAATCGACGCTCCGAAAACTCTATCCCGCGACAACCCCGGAATTTGCTCCCAAGTGCTTACGTGGTGCTTACGCGAAATCCGGGTCCGACAGGGACCGAGACGATGGCGAAGATCACGAAGCGAACCGTAGACGGCGCCGAGCCGCAGACCAAGGACTACATCATTTGGGACGATGAACTTCCGGGCTTTGGGTTGCGGGTCTTTCCGTCCGGCAAGCGCAGCTACGTCATTCAGTATCGCGCACGCGGACGGTCGCGCCGCTATGCGATCGGATTGCACGGAGTGTGGACCCCGGAAACTGCCCGCCGCGAGGCGAAGGTTCGTTTGGGTGACGTCGCCCAGGGCGATGATCCCGCAGCCGAGCGGGAGGAAGAGCGTCGAGCGGTCACGGTTCGGGAACTGTGCGAGCAGTATATCGCCGACATGGAGGCCGGTCTTGTTCTTGGCAAAGGCGGTCGTCCCAAGAAGGCCACCACAGTCGCGACCGATGTCGGCCGTATCCGCCGGCACATCATCCCTTTGCTCGGTACGCGGAGGATCAAGGACATCACCAAACCGGACATGAACAACCTGATGAAAGACATCATCGCCGGGAAGACGCGCGTGGTGATGAAGACAGAGAAGTTGCGCGGTAAAGCGATCGTACGCGGCGGGCGCGGAACCGCTATCCGCACCATGGGCCTCCTTGGCGGCATCTTCACCTACGCGATCGAGGCGGGGATCATCGATCAGAACCCGACGCACGGCCTCAAGAAGCCGAGATACAAGGTGCGCGACAGGCGTCTGAGCGAAGCCGAGTATCGGACGCTGGGCGGCATCCTAAAGGACGTCCAGAACGACAGTCACTATGGCATCCACGCAGAGATCCTCCGCCTCATCGCCCTGACCGGTTGCCGGCGTGGCGAGATCATCGGTCTTCGCTGGAGTGAAGTCGATATCGAGGGCAGCTGCCTTCGATTGAAGGACAGCAAGGAAGGCGCATCTGTCCGCCCTGTCGGTCTTCCGGTGATCGATTATCTCGAAGCCTCCCGCCTTAAACGGGATGGGACGTTCGTCTTTCCCGGCCAGGGCGCAGACAACGCCGTCGGAAACTTTCCCCAAAGCTGGAAGAAGCTGTTTTCGGACACTCCGCTTTGGGATGTGACGCCCCATGTACTGCGCCACAGCTTCGCCAGCATCGCCAACGATCTTGGCTTCACCGAAATCACCATTGCCGCGCTCATCGGGCACGCCAAAGGCTCGGTCACGAGCAAGTACGTCCACACACTGGACTCGACCTTGATCATGGCCGCCGACACCGTGTCGGGGTACGTGAAGGCCCTCCTCGAAGGAATCGAGTTCAGGCGGAACACCTACACGCTCGACCGGCAGACACGGCGGACCGCAATCAACGACATGCTCATCGAGGCGCGTCCATGCACCTAATAAGCGTTCTCGATGCCAACATTGATAGCTCACTAACCGTCATATTTGATGGCTAAACTACCGATAGGCGTCATATCTGACAGTCAGTGCTTAGTTTGGCGCCTTTAGCGACCATGCGCCGAGTAGACTATTTGGCAATGAGTTCGCTTAAAAGACCATTGCCATGGCGCATTCAAGTCATCGCCATCGCTTCAACACAACGAAGATTGCGCCTCTCAAGCGGAGTTTTCGTCGGGCTGTGAGCTCTCCGAGTTTCTCATCTCCATCTCTGTATCATGCAGTTGTTGCTTGATGTTCGAGACCAGTGCATTTCCACCTGTTTCTCGCGCTTCGTGCATGATGCAGGCAACCGCACTCATGATCCGCGAAACGGTACCGTTGAATTCTTGATCCATCGCCAACTGTTTCGGTTGGATAAGATTGCGCGCGGATATCTTGGCGATACGTTCCTTTGCGGTTGGGTGGGTCTCCGCGACGGTTAAACCATTTCCGTCCTGACTTTCAAACGCCCGCAGGATCTCAAGTGCAAGCAACATCAGAGACGCACCTGCTCCGGTTCTGGTGTATGGGTTTGAAAGGAGCGGAAACGGCTCGAACTCAAGCCGCTCGCAGACCTTTACGGCAAATGTATCAGCCTGGAACTCCTGCATCTTGGGGTCTTCATCGACACTGCGATGGCTCAAGACATGGTGACCAAACTCGTGAGCAACGGTGAAATACTCTATTGCCCAAGCGACCTGCTCAAATAAGTGAAACTCCGTCGGTGATGACGGGCGAAAGGGTACGAGAACGTGCGTACCAGTCCCTGAGAAGGACACGAAGATCCGGAACCAGTAGAGAACAAGGGTTGGGTTCTTCAGTAGCAGCTCGCGATCGTCTTTCGGGCTCGAACCTGGAGAGATCCAATGTGCCATGTCGGCGCAAAGTGTTCGAGTGTAGGCCCTTGCTACAAGTCCGCACCATCTGAAGAGGAACGAACTGACCGAGAGAATGCCCTCGTCCGTCATGATCACATTGGTGAGTGACGCGGAAACACCTGCCACCGGATCAATCGCAATCTCAACCTTTTCGTGAGATATGTCTCCTGTCTCAGAAATCGCCCTTCGAACGCGGTCCGACAGGTGCTTCAATCTGTATTCTAGGCCAGGCCCAACTCCGGGGCTGTTGGGAGTCTCCAACTCCCCGTGAAGACGTTCGGCATCATTGCGCCGTTCGATTTGCGTCTCCGACCAGCCGGCCTCCCTCAAAGCTTGATTGGTCAATTCTCGCTGTGCGGCTTTACCTTCTTCGTCGGGCTCGTGCATCGTCGCATTTGCGTCCCCAGCCGCCCGTTCGAACATCTGCGCCCATAGATCACGAGCCGCGTCGTTTCCTGGCTTCACTCGAGCACACTGACGACTTCGGTGCCTCGCTTGACAACCACGCGCTTTACGTGGTCGCGGATGTCTTCAACCGAGTGATCCACGGCCAATTCCACCACGCGCTCTTTGCGACCTCTGCGTTCCCGCCAGTGAGCATAGGGATAATCTGAAATGCGCGCGAATATCGTTTCATCGCGTGGATGCGGCATGGGCTTGGTACAACCGCTGTTGATAGGACAAAGCCAAATAGCATCCTTATGCGCCTCGATCAGCGATCGTGTATCAACTTCAAGAACATCGTGCTCCTGGTCCCGGTAAGCCTTCGCATTTGTCAGCTTGTGGAGGCGGTCCTCGGAAAGCCAAAAGAAGGCTTTGGCGTTCAACAATTCATACCAATCTGCTGGGGAAAGGCGGTTTGGCAACGCCCGCCTGAGCCCCGCATCGCTCATCGGAATTTGGTCCCGCACAACGGCTCGGGGAAGACCATTGCCCGTCACTTCGACGCTCTTGGGACGATGCTGGCTTTCGATCTCCGTCCGTTTTGGAGGTTCGACCGAGTAGTGGTCCAAAAGCGCGCTCGTACTCAGCAGACCAAATTGCTTGATCGACCCCCATGAGCCTCGTTCTGCCATGTGATAAAGCGTCGGGCAGTTCGCGATCAATTCTTCAAGTTCCGCTTCGTTCACCACGCTCTCCGATCAATGACGTTGCGCCAGTTGAAATCTGTCGACAGCAGCGAAACCGGCCGACCCGATATTCTCTCGATCTCTTCGACGAAACTGATTGTGTCGTCAGAAAGCTGCTCAAAGCGAAATGCCTTTCGGTTATTTACGTCGAAGTAATCGACAAATGTTAGGGCGATATCCGTTGGCCCATTGAGCTGAACGGAGTCGCGAAACTGCAGCCAGTCGAACTCCGCGATCCGTCGCGGCCTGTCGGTGGTGGTCGTTCGCTCGGTCCTCTCTAGCTCCTCCAGCGGAATACCACTGCGTCGATGGATTTCCGCCATATCGACCTCGTGCGCCATCGGACCGGAGGGTCCGCCGACCCGGATCGGATAAGTACGGCAAACCATGATGACCTTGCGGACGTTTGAAGGCGCGATGCCAGCATCGGCGAGACAACCCGACACGGTTGTATCTCTAGTCGTGACATGGGGATAGTCGCCATGGTGAAGGCTTAGTCCAGTGCCCTGGGTGCCCTCCAAGAGGATGCGCTGACCCGCCACCATCGCGTCTGCCAAGATCTGACGAGCGCTCCCCAGATAAGGTTGAAGGACCTCGCAGTCGCGGGCAAGGAACGCTGCCTTCTCGTCTTTATAATCCGACCGACCAGTCATTTTGCGAGCAGAAGCAACGCCAACGCCTTGCGCCGTCGAGCTGATGCTACCGAACCGCATTTCTTCTTCTTTGCGATCCTCATCGGTGATGATCATCGCGCGAGGGTCGATGGTGAGTCTGGCAGCATCAATCTTGTGCTCGGCGATCTCTTCGAGCAGCTTCTTGGGATAGATCACCGCACCTGGACCAAGGAGTAACTTCGCATTCGGGGCGCGCTGGGTGCCCGAAGGAAGGTGGTAGTATTTCTCCGGCTTGGGCTCTGCATAAACTTGGTGGCCCGCGTTTGGTCCGCCAACACGCACCAGTAGGTCATACTCCGGCGCGATATGACCAACGATGTTCCCCTTGCCTTCACTTCCATACTGGCCGCCGATGAGGACATCGACCACGGCGTCGTTCGAACGGGGGTAAAGATTGAGGAGAGCGGTAGCCCGAACGAGAACTGCTTCCTCGTTGCAACGGTCGGTCGAGACAACAATATCGGCGATGTCCGCGAGCTTCTCTATCTCCCGCTCGGTACGGTTGCGCTTCAGGTCATCGTATGCGACCGCTTCGTCGTCCTCTCTGCTGCGCCCTTCGTAGCGTTTTCGCAGTTCTTCATCCGTGGCGGTCAGATGGATGTGATGGACCTCTGCACCGTACGCCCGCCGGATCGCCTCAATCTGGCCTGGGATACGGACAGAATCGACGACGTAGAGGCCTTTCGGGGTTTGCCCCGTCGCATACGTGTCGATCGAACGCTGCAGTGCTTCGCCGACCCATGCGCCGCCGTCCTTCTTGTCGAGCCTTTGTCCCGCCAGCTGCAACGCTTTACGTTCCGACTTGGTCTTGGGCGCCTTCTTTAGAATAAGTTCGCGTGTCTTGATGATCTTCGCGCCATGTCTTTCCTTGAGCAGCCGCACCAGAGCCGACTTGCCGGAGCAAATGGGTCCGGAAAGCAGAACGACACGAAGATTTGCGCTCGCGCCCGCCAATTAGAACAACTCGAGCTGCGCCCGCTTCGGCGGGATATCGTAGACAGTGACAAACAAGCCGGCACGCACCATCACATCATCAAGCATCTCTTCTATCGTTGACCAATCACCTCCCGCAGATCCTGTACCGATCTTTGGCATGTGAATACTCGCCCCAATGGATGAGGCATGATCGGCAACTTGTTCAAGGCAAGTTTGTAGTTCTGCATACCTAATGCGGGGAAAAAGTGAGGGACCGAAACCTTCCTGTCCGATCAGACTTGCGATGATCAGATCATCGCTGGCCTCCGAAAAAATCACGCGGCCCAAACGATCGCTTTGGGGGATTTGCATGATTTTCTCCGAAAAGGCCTTTTCCGCATCAGGAAAGCGTTTCGCGATCTTGCGCGCGACTCCTCCGCCCCATTTGATCGCCTTGTCGTTAACCAGCTGACAGATGATTTTTTTGCCGCCGTTGCGAGGCGCAAGGACATCCCCGTGGAGCAAGCGTATCGGACGATGGTTTTCTTGGGCTTGATCAAACCTGACCAGACCAGCCACTCGGGGGTAAAGGCTCCCCGGATAGGCCGTCAGACCCACACACTCGATCTGGGTCGGCTTATCCGTCACCCAGCTTTCAACTGAACGGTCTGTATGACCTATCGCTGTACAGCGATGCACAATGCTCTCGTTAGGAATGGCCATCCCGGACAAACGCATCTTCGGCGCCGTTGGCGAGCCGATGAAGTAGTCGATCTTGTAATGGCGCGTCCCAGACTCCGAGACCGTGGGCGACGAAACAAAGATCCCGATGGGCTGGCTGGATATCTTGGCCAATCGGATGAGAAAGGCTTCAGCCGAGACGTCATAGTCTCGACGCTGACGCATCAAGTCCTCTATTGGAGGAATGTCTGTTGCAGCCGACAGACTTCCGATTGGAAGCACGAATTCCGAAGCGGCCAAATTGCACAGCATTTCCAACTGCCAATCGTCCGGAGTCTTATCGCCACCTCGGTTGCGGATCTGCTCCGACCAGTCAGGGAAGAGAAGGTGGGCGATCTCATGCGCAATTGAAAACCGCACCCGCTCCCGCGGCTGCTGGGGATTGAACTCGACCTTTGGACCGCTTTCGGTTGCAACCAGTCGAGCGTCGGCAACGCTCGAATTCGCCTCGATCTGTACCTCCAGCATCTCAGCGATGTGCAGAGGATTGTAAGGTGGCCCTTCCCAACCTTTCTCACGGGCTTTCAAAACAAGAGCGCGTGCTGCCTCTTCTATTGCGGTCAATGGGTCTGCGTTCTTCGCAAAAGCCCTTACCGAGGCATTGGTCCAATTGATTGATGGAGCGTTCGTCATCGTGTCGAAATGTCGGAGCTAGAGTCATGAGAAGTGTTTCTTCTTTGCGAAGCGGCAAACGCAAAACGCAAGCAAAGCATGTCGATCTTCGACAGGCGAAAACCAGCCCTCGCAAAACCAATATTCCTACAAGACATCCGAATAATCCTGGATTGCGGAAGCGAATTTGGTCATGCCCATTCCTTCATAAGCTTCGATATGCTCCTCCGAGCTTCGCGGTTGCCGCTTTAGTGCAGCCCTGTGGTCTCGAACCGCTCCGAGAACAGCGCCCGGGTAAAGATCGAACAAGCTGAAAGCGAAATCATCTGGATGCTGAGCTTCAATCTCATAGGGGTCGAGCTCTTCCTGCGGGAAGTCCTTCAAATTCTGTGTGACGATGACATCAGCTCGGCCCCTAATCGCTGCTGCAAGAACGTGCCGATCATCGGCATCAGGAAGCGTCAAGCCATCAATCAGCGGCTCGAATCCCACAACTACCGCATCGGGAAAATGCCGATCCATGGTCTCCCTGGTTCGCTGAAGTTGATCGACGGTTAGATCAGGCCGGTCCTTCAGCACGTTTCTCATCCACTCGTCGTGGATATTTTCACTCCAGCGAACGCGGTAGAGATTGCGATCGGCGAGGCGTAAGAGCAAATCGCGCAGGCCGGCCGGATAGATGACGTTGGCGTCCAGTAACGCAGTGAACCGGTCCATGCGCTATTGGAGGCCAAGCTCTTCATCGAGATCGGTCAACTCGTCGAGCGCCTTGCGACGTGCCCGTTCTGTCTCGCGGCGGAAGGTAAGAACATCTTCCGCCCGGACCCGTCGGTGCGTGCCAACCTTCCGGTGTGGGATCTTTTCTTCATCGAGAAGCTGCACGAGATGGGTCCGCGAAACATTGAGCAAATCGGCCGCTTGCTGCGTCGTCAACTCCGCATGAACGGGCATAAGCGTTACTGCGTTGCCGCGCGCCATCTGCTCAAGGATGTCGAGGAGCAGCCGCACTGCTGCAACCGGCAAGTCGACGGTTGCGGCCCCCTTTGAGCCAAAATGCGCACGCACGGTCTCTGCGCCGTTGATGATGGACGCAATTTGACGACCCGTCTCCGCCGCAAGTGCCGATTCCTTATCGGTCGGCATGACCAGTTCGGCTTCCTTCAAGACCGCGAGGTTCATGGCTGATCTCCTTTCACCAACGCCATATAGCTCTTAAACGACACAAACGCAACAAACAACACAAACGAAAGTGATTCCTCCTTCGCGAGAAGGAACGAGAACCCAGTATCTTCAGAGGATTCGTCGCGCGAGAAAGGTCCGCGGCTTGCCCGTCACGGAAGTCGACCGCGACTGCGATCACCTGCAGCGGTTGCAAATCCAAGGCTTGCCCGAGAGCAGCACATCTTGGCTCAGCGAGCGCAGGCATCACCGCTCTGACACTCAGTCAAAGACGCGAATGGGGATCGACGAAATGGTACGATAAAAAGTCTGATGATCAGTCTCCAAAGATCACGTCGAGAGTTGCATTCTTCGTTCCCGATAAGATGTACGCGAAATGACGTGCCCTCGTGAGCGACACCTGCAGCAACCTGCGGGTCTCCATGTAAGGCGCTTCCTGGTCACGTCCCCTGAAAGTCCGATGCTGATCCTCAACCAGCAAGACTGCATCATATTCGTGCCCTTTGAGCTGATGCATGGTCATCACGCTAATGCTCGACGCCTCGCGGTGGCTGTCGGTCAGCTGCTCCTGAAGAATAGCCTCATCAAGCGCCGCCTCAGCACCTTGATAGGTGCCTTGTTCGCGCCAAAGTGCGGCCAGTTGCTCCTCGATAGCGGACCCACGCCTCAACAGGCGTAGATAACGTGCATGACCGCCAGTACGTTTCAGTTCGTCCGCATCGGCTTGTTCGAGAGCCCTGCGAGCGATGAGCCAGTCCTCCGTCGGTGAACCAGAAAACCCCGACGCATCCAAACCGTCCAGGACGCCGATCAAGGCCTTCACACACTTCGTTCCGGGTGGACTCCCATCGCGACACTTTCCGGCCCAAACGCCAAGCCGATCCGATGTTTTGATTGCAGTCACTTTACCCGATGACCGGAAAACGTCCCCAACCCGTTCGAGACAGCCCGCTAATCGTTCATTCCGTGCATCGTTCTGAGATGCCAGCAAATGGGCGACCACTCTTGCCGCGAGTGTGATCTGTAACTGATCGAACATAACATCGTGTCGAACTGGTTTGTGCTCCTTGGCGCCCAACGTGATGCGCTGAGACAGAACGTCCGAAATCAGTCGAACCATTGTCCGACTCCGAGCCGCTACGGCGATATTCAAATCTCGATGCCCGGCTCGCTTGACCGTCTCGTTCCATGTTTTGATCAGGGCAACACGCACACCAACATTGAATTGTCCCAGGCGAAACCGCTTGAAAACTATGTCATCGGGCAGTTCAAGCTCCGTATCGGGCGACAACAAGCTACGGGCATATCCAGCAATACCGGTCGCCGGACTTCGATTGTTCTCATTCTGAAAGTCGTAGGTCTCCGCCTTAAGCCCGGCTGCGAAGTCGTTCAATCGGGTGGCGCTCACACCTTTGCGCCATGCGTAAATTCGCTGCTCGGTGTCACCCAACGCGATGACATCTGAGTCCTCAGATAGCGCCTTAACAAGACGCCACTGATCTTCATCAGTGTCCTGAAACTCATCGACAAGGATGAGTGGGTGCGCGGCGCTGAAACATCGTCTCGCGACAGAAGATCGTTCGAGCAGTTCTGCAGCACGCGGCGCGAATTGATCGTAGGTAGCTCGCCCTTCCTGTTCGAACAGGCGCGTTTCTTCTTCCGACCACGCATCATCAGTCATTCCAGCTTGAATGATCGCCGCATCTTGGGCTGCGATGATTTCAAGCCGACGCTTTTTTGCCAGAAGGTATCCGTGCGACTTCAGAATGTCCCATGCGAAAGAATGGTAAGTCTTGATGTCGATTTGGCGCGCGACCGCGGGTGTCAGGACCTTGCCAGCGCTTTCAAGAATTCGCCGGATCGCAGCATTTGAGAAGCTAAGAAACAGCACTGACTGCTCGGGTTGCAGCCGTTCCAGAACTGACCTTCGCGCCTTCAAGAGGGCAATCGTCGTCTTACCCGATCCAGGACCGCCCAAAACAAGCATGTGCCCGGGACCTTCCAGAATGGCCCGACGCTTTGCACAGATGTCGAATGCCTCTTCCGGGTTCGTCATGGATCTTCGGCAACCGCCTCATGGCCAATGTTGCCGTCTTCATCATCATCGTCGCCGACGAGACGGTTCGGCAACGCATCACTGATCGCGCCAAGAGCTTCGACAACGATGCTCGGAAGATCATCTTCGTCGCACATCTCAACCAAGTGCTGGGCATAGCCCGACCCCTTACGGGCCTTTAGGACGCGCTTGCATAGCTTGCGAACATCATCGTCATCCGCCTCTTCATCGTATCCGAAAAGTTTCGGCTTCTGGGCGTTGTGCGGATAATCATCCCAGGCTTCTGCCTCCTCGAGAAAATCGCGAACAACGCCGATCGAGATCTCTTCTGCAAGAAGATACTCAATACCCGTCTGCTCCAGTTCCCAAGCCGCATCAAAGAGCGCCTCGATATCGTCACTCACGGCATCGTTCTTCTGGCGGTCGTAGAACGCATAAGTTTTGAGGCCGAGGCCAGAAAAGAATTCTCCGTAGCGCAGGAGGCCGCCGTCACCGTCACATTGCACGATCGTTACGCCTGACAGATCCAGCGGCGTGTAGGTTCCTTCCTCGCTTTGCCCTTCAAGCACGGCAGAGGCCGAATACAAAGCTTCCGCATCAGAAACGCCTTCAACGCAAAGAACACCATTGCCAAGCATCGCCTCGGCGAGGACACGCCGGAGGTTTCCTTTGTATGCTTTCGCCTTAAGACCCATTACCTCGACGGTTCGTCCTGACACCGCACCTGCATCTTTCCGCTCCAAGAGCACGACATTCTCTGGCGCGTATTGCTCAAGGACAAACGGAGAATGCGTGGTCAGGATCGACTGATCCATATGCTTGTGAAGGAACTGGACGATCCGGCGCTGAGTATGCGGCGGGATCGCAATCTCCGGCTCTTCCATTGCGAAAATGACGTTGCTTTTCAGCTCAGCAATGAAGGTGAGCAGAGAGAACACCATCGAGTTGATGACGCCAGAGCCCAGCCGCCAATATGGCACCGGCGTATTTGATCGCTCTGACGAGCCAAACAGCGTAATTGAGCGGCGCAAGCTCTCTCTCGTCAATGACGACGGATAGAGCCGAAATGTCCTGTCGTCGTCGGACAACCCGACAAATCTTCGCACACGGGCATCGATTTCATCGAGTACCGATCTCAGCTGCGGAATTGCGTCGATCGCGGGATCAAGGTCCTCCATCGACTGGAGCGTCTGCTCCCACATGGCCGAGCGATCATCATCTTTGAGTTTGAGAATGATGTCGAGCAAAGAGCCACGCTCAAGGCTGAGCGCACGTGATCCCGTCCTTAGCGCTCTGAGATAAATGAAGCCGAACTGTCTTTTTGCCGATCGCGAGACACGCGCCCTCCGCTCGCCATCATCCGCAGGCGGACTGGCAAAATATGTCTCCGCGCCGAACTCATCTTCTTCGATATCGTAGAGCCCCTCGAACCTGATCCGAAGTGCCGGCACAACATCGTCTGCCTCCAGATCTTCGGGGGAAGCTGTCTCATCGAGCAGCACATTTTCGGTCGTGTTCCAGTATTCTCGATGGGCGCGAAACTGCGTCGACACATCGTCTGTCAGCCCTGTGAGAACGACCTCTAGTTGGATTGGAATCGGATTCCCATCATCGTCCAAATATCGGCGTTCATGAAAATCATGTTCATCGACCGGCGACGACCTTGCGAGTCTATCCGGCCCCAACAGTAGGTCCAGCGCTTCACACATCGTCGATTTGCCAACGCTGTTACCGCCGATGATGACTGTGTGGTCTGGGAAGATGATCTCACCCTCTGCGACACTCCGGAAATGAGACATCGTTAGGCGTCGAATTCTCACAATCCTGCTCCCTTGCAGTCCACGGTGACGTTGAGCAATCTCGCGCCCGCCGAGGTGTCGACGAATGTGATGATTTTAGCCATTCGCTGTCAGCGCTTCGAGATACGGGCGAACAACTGTCGCAACGCCGCCATGGGCCGCCGACTCCGCGATTTCTGCCGGTGTGGCTTTGCGCTGTCGGAGCGCCTCTTGAAGCCCTTCGAGCGCGATCGACTGACCGACGGAGCGTCGATGCCGGAAGCAGTCCGCAATTGTCTTCGCGACGCCGAAGACTTTCACTGGCACCCCTTCGATTGATGTCATCTCGACATCTTCCTTCAGGAGCTTGTCTGTAAACCGAACTATCCGCAGGCTTGTCTCATCCGTTGTTGGTGACCAGTCATTTTTCCCGATGGCGAGCCAGACCGATCGGGGCAGTTGATCTGTCAGCTCGTGAAATGCCAGCGCCGAAGTAAGGCAGACAACTCCCTTCGGGACCCGCTTCGCCGCTTCCGCAAGTCTATGGTTCGAGTCTAGGGGCGCGTCTGGCAGTTGGTAGAGACCACGTCCAAGGCGGATCACGTTCCCATCCTGGCGCATTCTGCTGATGGTCGCCGCCGTGATGCCGGCCGCTTTGAATTCGGACAGCCGCACGATCCCCCGATCCCGAAGCATCTCAAGTGCGCTATCGCGTTGTGTCTTGCCCTTCAGCATTGATATTAAACCACCAAGTTCTAGACCTAAGTTCTGAGGTTTTGTATCATTGCGTCGATATCGGGTAAAGCCGGTTCCGACGCACATGCCGCTGAACTGCAAAGGAGATCACGTCGTTGGCTGGAAAATGGAGCATCTCGGGACCAAGGCACCTTGGAAACTTCTGCATAACGTGTCCGACCGCAGCGGCCCTTGCAAAGAATTTGGACCAACCTGGGACGCGGAATGCCCTCAGCATACTTCGGTATCGGCAAGACATCCTCCAACAAAGCAACGGTGCGGGCGGGGGGTGATAAGCCCCCCTGTGACGCTCTTGATCCAAACTGGCCGTGCCAGGAAACCTCAGCTGCATACATGCGCTCACGACCCCATTAGGGGACCCGCAGAGTCACTCGCTCACGCACGCACTTCAAAGCTACGCTCATAAGCACCTCCAATCCGATTGCGAAAACAAGGTCCGCGAGACCCGGAAAGGTCGTGGCGCACGCAACAGCTGCAAGTGCTCCCATCAAAGCCAGTCCCTTGCGGGCCAAGCTCCTAGTTCTGTGAATGAAAATAGCGACTCGGGTTCAGATAACCAAGAGAACATCGCCCACAAAGCGCGAGACCTTCCCAATCATTCAAAAGAATCCATGAGGGGAAAGCCTTCCCCTGCGGTCGAGCCTGTAGTCTCGCCCGACCCCTTCTGCGGGGAGACCTCGCAACGCACCCCTTTAGAGTGAGAGGCCCGCGGCTGTCGCCGTGACGGGTTTGGAGGTCGAGAGAGAGGCTCTCGGACCGCCCGATCTGGAGATCAGCCATGACTGCAATCGAGATCATGAACGGCCGCCCCGAGAGCGGCGGCTACAAGGTGGATGTGTCCCGCGGCGGGCATGACGGGCGCGTGTCGTCCGAATGGTTTTCCCGGCCCGACGACGAGAGGTATCTCTCCCTCTCGGACCTCTACGCCTCGGTGAAGGGCCGCGCGCAGCGGAGCAAGACGCGGACAGTCGAGAGCGCAGCGATCCGCGTCGAAGCCCATCGCGACGATCCCGAGAGGCTGGCGCTCATCCTGCCGGATGCCGAGGCGCCAGTCGCCCCGACCCATTGGAGCTTCGGCCAGCTCGCGAGCCTCGTCGGCGCGCCTGCCGCCTATCTGCGCCAGCTCCCGGCGCCGCTAGCGGGTATCAATTTGCAATACGGTCTCACCAACCACCGCGCCGAGCAGGTGAAGACAATGGAGGTCGCCAACGGCCGGACCGAACTGCGCGCCGTGACCGGCCCGGATTACGGCCGCATCTACGACCATGAACTCGTCTCCGCCGTCCAACGCATCGCGGGTGATGGCGTCGGCGACACGCGCTGGAAGGTGCCTGGTGTGCTCGACTGGTCGACGGGCATCTACAACCCGATGGTCGATGTCACCAAGGACACGACCACGCTCTACGCGTCCGACCGCGACGTCTTCCTCTTCCTGGTCGACGACAGGAACCCGATCGAGGCGGGCACGCTGCCTGACGGATCGCCAGACCTTTTCTTCCGGGGGTTCTACTGTTGGAACTCGGAGGTCGGCGCCAAAACGCTCGGCATCGCGAGTTTCTATCTCCGCGCCGTCTGTCAGAATCGTAATCTGTGGGGCGTCGAGGACTTCCAGGAGATCACGATCCGGCATTCCAAATACGCGGCCAACCGCTTCGCCCACGAGGCGGCACCGGCGCTGGCCAACTTCGCCGACTCCTCGCCGCAGCCCTTCATCCAGGGCATCCGCTCCGCACGCGAACGGATCGTCGCGCGCAGTGATGACGACCGCGCCGATTTTCTGCGCAAGCACAGTTTCTCGAAGGCGGAGACCGGCAAGATCGTCGAGACGGTTCTGGCCGAAGAAGGCCGCCCGCCCGAGAGCGTCTTCGACTTCGTGCAGGGCATCACCGCGTTCGCCCGGTCCAAGCCGCAGCAGGATGCGCGGCTCACCATGGAGACCCGTGCCAAGAAGCTGCTGGAGCTTGCTGCGTAAGCAGCCCCCGGACTTGCCGTTTCCCGCAATCGACAGTATTCGGATCACACGGAGAGCGCGTCTGCTCACCGATGGAGATTTGATGTCTACGATTGCGGGAAACCGCTAGTTCCACTCGATTGGAACGTCTGAACCCTGGGCTTGTCCGCGCGTGATGCCGGGCAACTCTTTGTGCTGACTACAAATCTCGTAGACTAACCAATGAACATTTCAAGACACGAACAGCGTGTCTTGCATGTCCTCTCGCAAGGTGGCGGCATCGCCTACCAACGCGCGGAGAACGGCAAGATTCGCGACATCACCTGCTTCACGAGCGACGGCCACGTGCTGTCCGACTGCACGATGCAGGTTTTCGAGCGCCTCAAGAAACGGCGTTTCATCCACTCAAAGAACGGCCAGCCCTACCGCGTCACGCGGTCCGGCCTCCTTTGCGTTCGCGCTCAACTCGATAATCGATAAGGACATCGAACCGATGAAAGACATTCTAATCAAACCGACCACCTCGGACGACATTCCGGCGCTCAGGGCCGTCGTCAACGAAACCGAGCTCTTCCCCGGCGACATGCTGCCGGAGATGCTGTCTCCGTTTCTTGGCGGCGATGGGGAGGCCGTTTGGCTCACCGCCCTCCTTGACGACAAGGCCGTCGGGCTCTGCTTCGCCGTGCCCGAAGCGCTGACGAATGGCACCTGGAACATGCTGGCGCTTGCTGTGCTGCCCGAACATCAGGGTGACGGCGTTGGCGGCGCGCTCGTGAAGAGCCTGGAAGACGATCTCCGGTCCCAAGGCGTTCGCGTGCTGATCGCCGACACTTCGGGAACCGAAGCCTTCGCTCTCACGCGCCAGTTCTATGTGAGGTGCGGCTATGAAAAGGAAGCGCGTATCCGTGACTTCTGGGATGCCGGAGACGACAAGGTCGTGTTCCGGAAAGCGCTTGCCTGACGCGACAAAGCTGCCGGCCCGGTCCCGCACCGGGCCGGCAGTTTCCTGCATCCCGGTTCACTGCCGGAAACGTCGGTCCATCTCTTTCGAGAGGAAGAGGTGGGCCGGGTTTTTCGTGACGGGTTTGGAGGCCCGAGAGAGTGTCTCTTGGCCGCCCGTCGCGGAGAAGTCCGATGACGAAGTCACAGAAGATCACCCTCAGCGCCTCGCGCGACATCCCCTTCAACCAGCTGGTGCTCAGTCAGTCGAACGTCCGGCAGATCAAGGCCGGTGTCTCGATTGAGGAGCTCGCCGAGGACATCGCCCGGCGCACGCTGCTCGCGAGCCTCACCGTCCGGCCCGTGGTCGACGAGAATGGCGCGGAGACCGGCATGTTCGAGATCCCGGCGGGCGGGCGCCGCTACCGCGCCCTCGAACTCCTCGTGAAGCAGCGGCGGTTGAACAAGACCGCGCCGGTGCCCTGCATCGTGCGCACCGAGGGGCTGGCCGAGGAGGACAGCCTTGCGGAGAACGTCCAGCGCGCGCCGCTGCATCCGCTCGATCAGTTCCGCGCCTTCCAGGCGATGCGCGAGAAGGGCAAGTCGGAGGAGGAGATCGCCGCGGCGTTCTTCGTCTCGGCCAGCGTCGTCAAGCAGCGCCTGAAGCTCGCCGCGGTCGCGCCCTCGCTGCTCGACGCCTACGCCGAGGAAGAGATGACCCTCGACCAGCTCATGGCGTTCACCGTCAATCCCGACCACGAACGCCAGGAACAGGTCTGGGAGGCGCTCAAGCGCCACTATTCGAAGCAGCCCTACGAAATCCGCCGCATGCTGACCGAAGGCGCCGTGCGCGCCTCCGACCGGCGGGCGCAGTTCGTGGGTCTCGACAACTATGTGGAGGCGGGCGGCGAGGTGCTGCGCGACCTGTTCCAGACCGACGATGGCGGCTGGCTGCAGGACGCGGCCCTGCTCGAGACCATGGTCACCGAGAAGCTCAACGAGGAAGCCGAGGCCATCCGCGCCGAGGGTTGGAAGTGGATCGAGGTCGGCACCGACTTCCCCTACGGTCACACCTACGACCTCCGGCGCATCCGCGGCGAGGCCGAGCCGATGAGCGACGAAGAGGATGCGACCTACACCGCACTCAAGGCCGAGTACGAGTCGCTTGAGGATGATTATGCCGAGGTGGACGAGCTTCCAGAGGAGGTCGATGCCCGGCTGGGTGAGATCGAGACGGCGATGGAAGCGCTGCAGGACCGGCCGATCCGGTTCGAGGCGGAGGACTACGCCATCGCGGGCGCGTTCGTCAGCATCGATGGCTCCGGCGGCCTGCGAGTCGAACGCGGCTATGTCCGGCCCGAGGACGAACCGGTCGCGGAGACGGACGACGCCGTGGACGCCATCGCCACCGACCCGGATGCGGACGACACGCAAACCGATGTGGACGTGACGCAGGGTATCGATCCGGACGCGGATGATGACGATGACGGCACCAAGCCGCTCTCCGACAGGCTCGTCTGCGACCTGACCGTCCACCGCACGATGGCCCTGCGCAACGCGCTGGCGGGCGATCCCGAACTGGCGAGACTGGCCTGTCTCCACGCGATGGTCCTGTCGCTCTTCTACCATTACGGCCAGGACAGCTGCGTCGAGATCACGCCGAAGGTCACGCATTTCGGCGCGCAGGCGGAAGGGCTTGGCGACACCGCCTATGCCCAGGCGATCGACCAGCGCCACGAGACCTGGGCCGCGAACCTGCCAAAGGACCCGGAAGCGCTCTGGGACGCCCTGACCGAGTGGGACGGCGACAGTCGCGACGCGCTCTTCGCCCATTGCGTCGCGATGACGGTCAACGCGGTGCAGGAGCCGCACTACCGCAAGCCGCGCCAGATCGCCCATGCGGACATCCTGGCAGCGACGCTCGGCCTCGATATGGCGAAGGCGGGTTGGGCGCCGACGGCGGCCAGCTATCTCGGCCGCGTGACCAAGGCGCAGATCCTCACCGCCGTGCGCGAGGCCAAGGGGGCCAAGGACGCCGACCGCATCGCCGGGCTCAAGAAGCCCGAGATGGTCGAGGCCGCGGAGGAAGTGCTCGCGGGCTCTGACTGGCTGCCGGTACCATTGCGCACGCCGCCTTTGACCAAACCGGTCGACGAGCCGGAGTTCGAGATCGTCGACGAGGGCGACGGCGATCCGGAACCCGTCGAGGAACGCGAAGACGATCCCGAGGTTCTCGAAGCCGCGGAGTGATCGCGCAGAGGCAGGCCAAGGGCGGCGCATGGTCGATGGTCGATCCAGCATCATGGATGCGATGATCCGACCGTCGCCGCCTTCGCCACCCACGGGCAAGCGACCACCAACCGAGGGAGACTTCCCCCCCCCACTCCCTCGACCTGGGGCCTGTCGGACGCGGCAGGCCCTTTTTTGCTGCATGCAGAACGGAGTTCATCATGGAAAGCACAGCATCGGAGATCGCACAGCGCCTGTCCCACGAGGCCGAGGCAATCTGCCGCCATTACCTTTCGAACGGGCGGAAGCAGGGCCGCTACTGGATCGTCGGCAATGCCGAGAACTCGCCCGGGCGCAGCCTCTATGTGCTGCTCACCGGCCCCATTTCCGGAAAGGGCGCGGCGGGCAAATGGACCGACGCCGCCACCGGCGAGCATGGCGACCTGCTCGATCTCATCTCGGCGAACCTGCGGCTCTCCTCGCTCGGGGAGGCGCTGGACGAGGCCCGACGCTTTCTCAGCCTGCCGCGACCTGACCCGCCGCCGCGCGCACCGCAGCCCAATGCGCCGACTGGCTCGCCGGAAGCTGCGCGCCGACTGTGGGCGATGGCCCAGCCGATCGCGGGCACGCTCGCGGAAGGCTATCTCGCTAGCCGTGGCATCGTCGGCATGCGGAATACCAGCGCGCTGCGCTTCCATCCGCACTGCTATTACTGGCGCGAGCACGAGCCTGACGACACGCAGCCAGAGGCATGGCCCGCGCTGCTCGCGAAGGTCACCGACACGGGCGGCAACCTGACCGGATTGCACCGGACCTGGCTCGACCCCACGACCGCAGGCAAGGCGCCGCTCGACCCCAACCGCAAGGCGATGGGCAACCTGCTCGGCCACGGCGTTCGCATCGGTAAGGCGACCGATCTGGTCGCAGCCGGCGAAGGTCTGGAGACGATGCTGTCGCTGCGGATGGCGCTGCCAGACCTGCCAGTGATCGCCGCGCTGTCCGCCAACCACCTCGCCGCACTCGACCTGCCGGACGGCATTGAACGCCTCTACATCGCCGTCGACTCCGACAAAGCGGGCCGCTTCGCGGCAGACACGCTCGCCGACCGCGCGCGCTCCAGTGGCATCGAGACCGTGCCGCTTGCGTTCCGGCTCGAGGACGCCAACGCGGATCTGCGCGCCTTCGGCCTCCACGATCTCCGGGCGCATCTGAGGCCCCAGCTCGCGCCTCAGGACGTGGAACGCCTGTTGGCATCCTCCGCCGCCTGATCGAAGCACGGATGGCGCCGGCGTATCCGACACGGGCACGTCTCCGGACATCAGAGCCGCGCCTCAGGGCCTTCCGAGAGGGGCGAGACGGAGCGGAGACCGCCCGGTCCGGCAACGGCTACGGCGACACCGTTTTCCGCCGCCGGGCCACCCGCGCGTTCCGCGCAGGACCAAGAGCCATGGATTGCGACCGGCTTTGCATCGCGAGGCAAAACGGCGCCGCCTCCGCCGTCCTCCGCTGCGCTCCGGTTCCACCCCATCGCGCGAGCACGATGGGGACCCCTGAGAATGCAGGCCCGGACGGCCCCCGCTTTCCCATCGCCCGGGAAGGCCCGCGAGAGGCGCGGGTCCCTTGAGCCGGAGACGACCTGCCATGACCGAACACGCCGACACCACGCACCGCTCCTCGACCGCCATCGTCCTCGACGAGCTACAGCTCTACGGCTACCGCCCGTTCGCCGGCGAGCCGGACCCGCGACCGCTGCCTGAGGCCGACGCCCTGCAGGGCGCAATCGCCGACATCTTCGACGCGCTGATCGCCAGCCTGAGCGACACGCGGCTCGAACCCGATCTCGAAGACCTGCTCTGGTCGACCACCAACGTCTTCCACCGCATGGCGGCACGCGTAGACCGTGAACTCGACACCAACGAGCAGGCGCAGAAGCGCTCGCAGCGCGAGCAGGACGGCTCCGAGGTCCGCTCGGTCGAACTCGAGGAACTGACTGCGCAAGGGATCACACTGATCGAACGGCGCAACGCTTACGAGGGCATGCGTGATCTTGCCGCCGACCTCTTCGAGGCGCACCTGGGCAACGCCTGGCATCCACATTCCGGCTCGCACACGAACCGGCGCAACATGACCGCTTCGCTGATCGACAGCCGCGACTTCGTCGCCGCCAAGCGCAAGACCGAGCTCGAACCGCTCTTGCCGACCGGCACCAAGATCGCGCTAACCGGCGGCACCGACTTCGCCGACCACAAAGCCGTCTGGGCCGCGCTCGACAAGGTGCATGCCAAGCACGCCGACATGGTGCTGCTGCATGGCGGATCGCCCAAGGGCGCCGAGAAGATCGCCGCCTGCTGGGCCGATAATCGCAAATGCCCGCAGATCGTCTTCAAGCCCGACTGGACGCGCCACGGCAAGGCCGCCCCGTTCAAGCGCAACGACCAGCTGCTCGACACCCTGCCGATCGGCCTCATTGTCTTCCCCGGTTCGGGCATCACCGACAATCTCGCCGACAAGGCGAAGCGGATGGGCGTGCCGCTCTACGACTTCCGAACCGGGAAGGCGGGCAAACCGTGATCCGTGATGCCTCTTGCGCATCACCCGTGCGCGCGCCGGAACATTCCGGCGCGCGATCACTTGCGCTATACTTCATTCGCGCCGTGGCGGTGGTGGAGGCGCACCTCTCTGAAGGAGACCGCCCATGTTCGTATCCGCCATCTTGAGCGTCCTCGGCCTCGGCTTCATGGTCTATGTGCTCTTCGCGCTCGCCGTCTACGCGCTCCCGTTCTTCGTCGCCATCACCGTCGGCATGCATGTCTACGACAGCGAAGCGGGGCTGATTGCCGCATTCGTCTCCGCCTTCCTCGCAGGCGGCGCGACGCTCGTCGCAGGCCAGGTCGCGTTCGCGACGATAAAGTCCGTTCCCGCCAGGCTCGCCATCGGCGCGCTCTTCGCCGCGCCTGCGGGCATCGCCGGCTACCACGCCATCAAGGGCCTCTCCGAGATCGGCGGCGCCGACGAGACCTTGACGCTGATCTTCGCCTGGATCGGCGCCTTAGTCGTCGGCGCCACGGCCTGGGCGCGCATCGCATCCCTCGCCGGGCCGGACGAGGACGCGCCGGCGACATCGCAGGCATTCAGAATTGGGCGCGCAGCAAACGACGGATGAGAGCATCTCAAACCCTCTGGTCGTATTTCAATCGTGATCCACATTGAATCTGGCCGGGAGGAAAGGCCGGAACGGCGCTTGCGTCTACGCCACGGATAGCCGTTCGAGGAAGGACGCTGAAAAGCCGACTCCGTTGAAGCGGCACGAAGTACCACCGGTCAGGGCAGCCATTTCTGTATGACGCCCTCCTGACGCGCCGATACGTCTTCGCCCGTCTGCACGCCGGGGCCTGTCTTCGCGCGACGCGTGCTGCCGGGATCTTGCCGGTATCCATCGGTGGGGCTCAGGTCTTCTCCCATGTGCCCGTCACCCGCATCCCACACGGCCTCTCAATGGGCTGATCTGGCCGGGGCCGGCTCACGCCTCGACCGCCTTGGCCGCAACGGCGGGTCTGGACTTTCTTCCCCTGGCCGAGGGCCATTCCTCGCGAGGCAAGAAAGACCATCCCCGCCGTCCTCCGCTGCGCTGCGGGCCATGAATGGCTGCGTCGGCGGATCGCCCCCGACCTCTGCGATCGCCATCGAGGCCGCGATGGGCGCGGGATCGAGAACCCTAAGGAGAACTGACATGGCCACCATCGGAACCTTCAAGAAGACCGGCAACGAATTCGTCGGCGAGATCGTCACCCTGAGCGTGCAGGCGAAGAACGTCCGCATCGTCCCCGAGGAGGGCGGCAACGCCAACGCCCCGAGCCACCGCGTCTTCGTCGGCCGCGCCGAGATCGGCGCCGCCTGGTCAAAGACCTCGAACGAGGGCCGCGACTATCTGAGCCTCAAGCTCGACGACCCGAGCTTCACCCAGCCGATCTACGCCAACCTCTTCGACGACACCGTCGTCGAGGGCGAAGAGAGCTACAGCCTCATCTGGTCGCGCGCCCGCCGCCAGAACGGCGACTGAGCTCGCCAGCGAAGCGCCCCGCCCGGACACCCGGGCGGGGCGTTCTTGCGTTTCTCATTCCGAGGCCCTTTCCTCAAGCATCGCCGCAGGCTTGATGTCTAGCGCCACCGCGACGTGCCAGAGCGTCACGATCGTGACGTTCTGTTGGCCCCTTTCCATTGCGCTGACATGCGCCCGGTCCACACCCATCTGAGCAGCGAGCGCGGCCTGACTGAGGCCCGCTTTCATCCGGTAGTGCTTGAGATTGCTGCCAAACGTGTGACGGATATCCATCCGTCAGCAAATCGCCTATCGCGTATTTTGGTGCGACGCATTATGATACGCGCATGAGCAGCTCGACTAAGCCAGACCCAATGGGACTATCGGAAATCCGGTTTCTGGGCTCTATTCAAGCGGCGGATTCGCGCCGACGGGAGGGGGCATGAAGAATAGATTTGCGACCATGCCTGAAGCCGATGAAGCGCCGTCCGAACAGTCCGTGACAGACTACGACCACGCACATCTGAAGCTCTATGCCCGCCTTCTCGATGCAGACCGGGAGAACGCGCCGCTCGTCGAAGTTGCCAGAATCCTGTTGGGAATTGATGCCGTTAGCGAGCCGGAGCGCGCGCGGCGCGTGCATGCCAGCCACCTCGAACGCGCCCGCTGGATGACCGAGCACGGTTACCGGGACATGCTCGTGAGAGGTCTGTCTTAACTCTTCACGCCGACGCCGTGATGCGCGCCGCGCATCGCCTTATGCCCCGCCGGGCACTAGGCAAGGACAACCTCAGGCCGAAAACTCAACAAGCGGGGGCATTTGGAGTTGATCACTCAGATGCGAGGAGATCGGCCATGCCAGGCAATTGGCGTGATGATCGAGCCTACGACCACTTCGACACCCTCGGGCTATCCGGGCTGGCATGGGAATGCTTGAGGCGCAACATCGGCTACCGCTCGGCCTACCGACGAATGCAAGCCGAAGGCGGCGGGGCCGCAGACTGGGGGTTGCGATTTCGCGGTGGACCCAGATCTCGCGGCGCCCGAAGCCCCGGTTTTCTGGAACGCCGCCGACGCCCCCGCCGTCGTCAGCCTGATAGCTCCGCTCCCGCCGCTCGGCATCGGTTCAACGACAGTGGCGCAATTCGAGCCGGACGGGGAAGCCGAAGACAACGGACTGAGCCGGCTCCGCCTGCGCAGCGGCTCCGCGCTTGTAGGCCAACTTGATGACGCAAGCGCTACCCAGATCGGCGTCCTCATCCCGTTCGATGACGACTGGCCGATCCGTATCGCGGCTGCCGAGCGACTTCGATCCGAGCTGATCGAGCGTACGGCCGATCCGCCGCTTACCCGCCAGAGGCGTGAACGGCTGAAACGCGCCTTGCGCTGCGTCGATGCTCGCGAAAGCGGCGCCTCCTATCGTGCGATGGCGACCGTGCTGTTTGGCGCTCGCCGCGTCGCAGACGAGCCATGGAAGACGAGTTCGCTCAAGGCTCAGGTCGCGCGACTGACCGTCCATGGCCGAATGTTGGTCGATCGCGGTTATCGCCGGCTACTGCGCGGTCAGGTGCGATAGACATGGGACCGCTCCACAGAAACCGAAAGCAGACTTGGACATCTGCCCACGCCGAGTCGGCTTTGCGGGACTTTCCGGAATTTCGGCATTCGCGCACAGACGTCTGCTTCTTAGGACGAGCTTCTGGCGTGACTGGGTGCGAGTTAGCCGACCCTGTTTCCAGGGTCGGCTCTTATCGTTCCATTGGCGCGCGGTTAAGATGTGTAAAAGGCGTTGTAGCCAAGTGCCACGTCCAGCGACACTCCAGAGATCGACGCCCCGGCATCGCCCGCAAGGAACACCGCCGCATTCGCGATGTCGACCGGGGCGAGTGCGGGCCGGTCGCCTACAGGCAGCATCGGGTTGAGCGCCGCATCCTGCTCGGCTGCCGTACTGAGGCCCATGGACGCGATCTGGCCTTCCGAACGATACATCGGTGTGTCTACCGGACCCGGCGCAATCGCGTTCGCGGTGATGTTGTCCGGCCCAAGCTCGATGGCGGCCTGCTTGGTCAAGCCGATCACGGCCCACTTGCTGGAAGTATAGGCCCCATTGCCCGGAACGCCTTGCCGGCCCCCGATGGAGCTGATCGAGATCAGTCGTCCGCCACCCCGCTGGCGCAGGGCCGGGGTTGCCGAGCGGAAGGTGTTGGCAACGCCCCAAACATTGACGTCAAGCACACTTTTCCAGTCCAGTTCCCGCCCGTCTGCAAAAGCGTGCCAGCGGACGTATCCAGCGTTGGCCACGGCGATATCGAGACCACCGAACTGCGAGATTGCTTGCGCAACTGCTCCGTCCATGTCGTCCTCGCTGCGCACGTCGCCTCGAACTTGTGCCGTGTTGGGGTTGATTGCACGCACCGCTTCAAAGGCTTCATCGAACTCGGCGCTGTTAGCGATGCGGAAGCCTTCGACCGGTGGCACGGCAGACGGGTCGGCGATGTCCAGCATCACGACGGATGCACCATGGCGGGCGTATTCTTCCGCGATGCTGCGTCCGATGCCACGGGCGGCGCCGGTCACCAGGGCAACCTTGCCGTTAAGCGATCCGGTCGGGGCGCTCTGGGCGAAAGCGCCCGTAGCTGCGGCAAGCCCTGCGCCTGCGGCAGCGGCCCCTGCGATGCCGGAGGTCAGAAAACTGCGGCGGGTGGTGTCAATTTGATCAGTCATGGTGTCTCTCCTTGGGTTTGGGCGTCTGCCCGTTGCGTCTGATCTGAATATGGAGCCGTTGTCTTTGTTCGATAATCCGCTATCTGTTTGATAACCTATTAAGTAGAGCTAATGAATGAAACGAACCGATCTGGATGGTGTGCTCCCGCTTTTGGCGGTGATCGAGCAGGGCAGCTTTCGTGCGGCAGCCAGTGCGCTTGGCGTCACGCCGTCTGCGATCAGCCAATCCGTCAAACTACTTGAGGAGCGTATCGGCGTCCCGCTTCTGACACGCACGACACGCAGTGTGGGGCTGACACAAGCCGGTCAGATCTTTGTCGAACGCGTTCGGCCGGCAATGGCCGAGGTCAGCGATACGCTCGCCTCAATCCGGGAGTTCGGAGAGCGGCCCTCGGGGCTTTTGCGTATCAACGCCCCGCGCATCGCCTACCCGGTCATTTTTGAGCCGATCCTGCCAGCTTTTCTTGAGGCGTTTCCGGACGTGGAGGTTGAGGTCTTTCTGGACGATGGGCTTGCCGACATCGTACGCGACGGGTTCGACGCGGGGATCAGGCTGGGTCAGTTGGTAGCGCCCGACATGATCGCCCGTGCGCTGACACCGCCTTCCCGGATGGTGGTCTGCGCTTCTCCTGAATACTTGGCCGTACATGGTACACCGCGAACACCGGATGACCTTGCCCAGCATCGGTGCATCAACTTTCGCCGCCCGACTCAAAAAACAATCTATCATTGGCGCTTTTTGGAAGCAGGTGTGGATCGACACGTGCCGGTGACGGGCAGTGTTACCGTGAACGATCCAAATGCCAAGATGCATGCGGCCCGCGCAGGGCTTGGACTTGCCTACGAGGTTGGTCCGATTGTTCAGCCGTATCTTGACCGAGGTGAGTTGGTAGCGGTTCTGAAAGACCACCTGCCCGACATACCGGGCTTCCACATCTACTATCCGGGGCGCACGCAGATCATGCTCAAACTGCGCGTGTTCATCGACTTCGCGGTCGCCGAACTGCGTAGGTCAACGATCTAGCAGAGAATCCCGATAGCCATCCTTCGCCGCTGTGCAGAAAAGCTGAAAGAAGGGCTCGCTGCAGCAATCCTTAGCGTCTGCAATCAACAACTGATGGCCCTCCACTGCACTTAAAAAGCTTTCACATCACGATCTCAAGCATGAACAATGGGGTGACGTTTTTGGCCCGCGCTGATCGTCATCCCTCCCGGGCCACCTTCTCCGCTTCAGTGACCTCCGACAGCCCGCCGCCTCCCGCGGCGCGGCGCAGACACCGGAGGCGCTACCCATGCCAGACCCCAACGCCGGCCTTCCGCCGCGCTACCTCAGAACGCCCGAAGCCGCACGCTTTCTCGGCCTGTCCGGCCGAACGCTCGAAAAACACCGCACCTACGGCACCGGCCCGAAGTATTCAAAAATCGGCGGGCGCGTCGTCTATGCGGTCGACGACCTTCAGGCCTGGGTCGGCCGGGGCGAGAAGTCGTCAACCTCCGACGACACCGGCGACACCGTGCTTCCCGCCAAACGGCACGCGGCGATCTCGCCGGCCTACGCGAAGAAGAGCGGAGCATGAGCGGCCGCACAACAGTCGATCTCAAGTGGATCGAAGGCCGTACCGAGCGCTGGATCCGCTTCGGCCGCATCGTCCAGGAGACGCTGCATAGCCGCAGCGAAAGCACCGTCGGCTTCGATCCGGGCGCGATCTTCGCCTTCGTCCGCTGGGCCTCGAACGACTACGGAACAGTCGAAAGCAGGATCGACATCCTGCGCGCCGTTCTTCCCGGCGAGCGCTGCTCGACCGTCCCCCATATTACCCCCGGCGGCGAGATGCTGCTCCGCCTCTCGGGCTGGCCGAAGGTCGAAGCCGCGCTCCTCGCTATCGACCAGATCGAGGCGCTCGGGCTCGCGCCGGAGGGTGTCTGTCCCGATCATTGGCGGCACGTCCACAACCGGCTGACCACCGGTCTCGACCCGCGCGCCTATACCGAGCTGCGGCATGACGCATGGCTCAAGCGCCGCGCAGTGACCGCATGATCCGCGCGCGCAAAACGCTCGTCGCGACCGGTGCAGCGCTGGCGCTGATCGGCGCCTCCGCCGCCGTTCGCAGCGATCCGCTGGTCATCTGGAACGCGTCGGCAAGCGTGCCAATCGGCTTCTACGCGATCACGCCGATCGCGCATCCGACGGTCGGTGATCTCGTTGCCGCGCACCCGCCCGACCCGCTGGCCGACTGGCTGTCCGAGAGCGGCTATCTCGGCCGCGACACGCCGCTCCTGAAACGCATTGCGGCGCTTCCGGAAAGCGAGGTCTGCCGCCACGGAACCACCATCCTGATCGACGGCATTGTCGTCGCCGAGGCGCGCGAGCGCGACCGGCTCGACCGACCGCTGCCCGTCTGGCGGGGCTGCCGGACGTTGCGCAATGGCGAGATTTTTTTCCTCAACGCCGAGCATTCGTCGAGCCTCGACGGGCGGTATTTCGGGCCGCTCGACGTCGACACGATCATCGGACAAGCGACCCCTATCTGGACGCGGGAGGACTGAGCCATGCTCCTCGTTGCTCCTTCCGGCCGTCTCCTTTTTACCGTAGTCATCGCGCTCCACGCGCTTTCCGGCTGCGCCGGTTCGCCGTCCGCGAAGGCGCAGGACGTCGCGCCCGAGCAGCACCAATTCTCCGCCGAGAGAACAATCGGAGCGGACGACATCGACGCCGCAGTCGCCGCAGCCTCGCGTCGATCCGGTCTCCCCGAGAACTGGATCCGTGCGGTCATGCGGGCAGAAAGTGCGGGCAACCGGCGCGCGGTGAGTTCCAAGGGCGCAATGGGCCTGATGCAGATCATGCCCGGCACCTGGGCCGAGCTTCGCGCGCAATACTCGCTTGGAGACGACCCGTTCGACGTGCGCGACAACGTCCTTGCGGGCGCGATGTACCTGCGCGCGATGTACGACCGGTTCGGCGCACCGGGCTTCCTCGCGGCCTACAATGCAGGTCCCGGACGCTACGCCGAACACCTTCGGACAGGTCGTCCGCTGGCGCGCGAAACCCGCGCCTATGTCGCTCAACTCGCGCCACGCATTGGTGCGCCCACTACAGCGAACGTGCAGACCGCGCGCGCTTCGGTCCCGTCCGATTGGTGGGAGGCGCCGCTCTTCGCGACTCGTGCCGAGCGTGTTCCTATCGACCGAGAAGCTGCACCCGATGCGCAATCAGTCACCCAAGCGACCGACATTCAGGGTGCAGACAATCTTCCCGCCAACACTCTTTTCGTCTCCGTCCAACGGAGGCCAGAGCGATGAACACCGCAATCGCAGTCTGGCGCGTGCTGGCGTGCCCCCTCGCAGTTTCGGAAGGAGTGCGGGGGACGGACAGTGGAACAACGGAGAGAGGGCGAGATAAAAGGCGCGGCACGTATGCGCGCTATGTGGTTGTTTTACTGCAGCATTTTACGCACTTCGGCATGGTCCGCAGTGCCGTGCCTTCCTTCAATACGTTGATTTCGCGTGGATTCCACCGTGCCGCGGCGTCCGGGGCAAGCTTATGAGCGGGCGCGACGACGACATCCGCATCCGCCCCGGCCGCGTTCGCGATCGCGGGCCTTCGGGCCGCAATGCGCAGAGCTTCGTCGGCCAGGTCATGCGCGCTGCCCGCAAGGCGGGGCACACCGGCTACAGGTTCGGCGGATCGTCCCGCGCTGGCCGCTCGACCTTCGGACGGGGTCGCTTCGCCGAAACAGCCCGCGGCCTGTCGAGCCTCCGGCGACGGGTCGTCGTCAAGGCGCGCATCGTCCGGCATCGCGGTCAGCGTTTCCGGTCAGCGCCGCTCGCCAAGCACATCGCCTACCTGAAGCGCGAGGGCGTCAGTCGCGATGGACGCGACGCAGCGATGTTCACCGCCGACCGGGACGCGGTCGACGAGCGCGACTTCGCCACCTCCTGCGAGGACGACCGGCACCATTTCCGGTTCATTGTCTCGCCCGAGGACGCCGGGCAGATGGAGGATCTGCGCGCCTTCACCCGCGATCTCATGGTCCAGGCCGAGCGCGACCTCGGCACGAAGCTCGACTGGATCGGCGTCGATCACTGGAACACCGACAACCCGCATGTCCACATCCTCGTCCACGGCAAGGCGGACGACGGCAAGGACCTCGTCATCTCGCGCGATTATATCTCCCGCGGTGTGCGCGGACGCGCGGAAGAGCTGGTCGGTCTCGAACTCGGGCCGCGCAGCGAGAAGGAGATCGCGGCAGGACTCGACCTGGAGGTGAAGGCCGAGCGCTGGACCGGGCTTGACCGCGCCTTGCGCGCCTATGCGGACGACGCGCTCGGCGTCGCCGACCTGCGTCCCGGCGCGCCCGGCCTCGAAGATCGCGACTTCAAGAACCGCATGATCGGGCGCGCCCAGACGCTCGAACGCCTCGGCCTTGCTGAAAAGCTCGCGGCGTCGGTCTGGCAGCTCAGGCCCGGGATGGAGGAGACGCTGCGCGACCTCGCCATCCGCAACGACATCATCAAGACCATGCACCGCGCGATGGGAGGCCGGACCCGCGCGGCTTCCGACTTCGCTATTCAGACGGCACCAAGCGAGCCGATCCTCGGACGCCTCGTCGAGCGCGGCCTGCAGGATGAGCTCAAGGGCGAGGCCTACGCCGTGATCGACGGCGTCGACGGACGCGTTCATCACGTGCGCTTCGCCGACCTCGATGCGACGGGAGACACGCCGGGGGGCGGCATCGTCGAGACACGGAGCTGGTCGCCCAAGGAGGGCGGTCGCCAGCGGCTCGCTCTGGTCGGACGGTCCGACTTCGCGCTCGACGCACAGGTGGGCGCGGACGGCGCGACCTGGCTCGACCGGCTGGCGCTCGCCAAGGAACGGTCGCCTCTGTCGAACGGCGGGTTCGGGGCCGAGGTCCGGAGCGCGCTCGAATGCCGCGCCGACCATCTCGTCGCCGAGGGTCTTGCCACCCGGCGGGGCAAGCGCGTCACCTTTGCCCGCGACCTAATCGCGACCCTGCGCAACCGCGAGATCGATAAAGCCGCGGCGAAACTCGAGGCCGAGACCGGCCTGCCGTTCCGCAAACCCTTGGAAGGCGAAAGCGTTGCGGGCATCTACCGCCAGCGCCTCGACCTCGCCTCGGGCCGCTTCGCCATGCTGGACGACGGCATGGGCTTCGAACTCGTCCCCTGGAAGCCGCAGCTCGAGAAGCATCTCGGCCAAACCGGCTCCAGCACCATCACACCCGGCGGCGGGATCGCCTGGACGCTCGGCCGCAAGCGCGGACTCGGCATCTGATGGAGCGCCGCCCATGAGCAAGAGCCACACCTCGCCCGCCACGAAAATCCTCTGGGGCCAGGTCGTCATCGTCACGAGCGTCGCGCTGTCCTTCGTCTGGGCGGCGACGCAATGGGTCGCGTTCCGGCTCGGTTTTCAGCCGCAGCTCGGAGAGCCGATGGCGGAAGTGTTCGGTCTGCCGGTCTACGCCCCGTGGAACGTCTTCGTCTGGTGGTACTGGTATGACGCCTACGCGCCCCGCGTCTTCATGGAGGGCGCGATTGTCGCCGGCGCGGGCGGCATCGCCGCGATCGGCGTCGCGATCTTCCTCTCTGTCCTGCGCGCGCGCGAGGCGAGCGACGTGACCACCTACGGCTCGGCCCGCTGGGCAAGCCGCAAGGACGTGGAGGCGGCGGGGCTGCTTGACGACGACGGCGTCGTGCTCGGCCGATATGAGACCCGCTATCTCCGCCACGACGGACCCGAGCACGTGCTCTGCTTCGCGCCGACGCGTTCGGGCAAGGGCGTCGGGCTGGTCGTACCCTCGCTCCTGACCTGGCCGGGCTCGGCCATTGTCCACGACATCAAGGGCGAGAACTGGCAGCTCACCGCCGGCTGGCGCTCGCGGTTCAGCCGCGTCCTCCTGTTCGACCCGACCGATCCGGCGAGCGCGGCCTACAATCCGCTCCTGACAGTCCGCCGCGGCGACGGCGAGGTGCGCGACGTCCAGAACGTCGCCGACATCCTGGTCGATCCGGAAGGCCAGCTCGAACGCCGAAACCATTGGGAGAAGACCAGCCACTCGCTGCTCGTCGGCGCGATCCTGCACGTGCTCTACGCCGAGGCGGACAAGACGCTCGCCGGGGTCGCGGCCTTCCTCTCCGATCCGAAACGCCCGATCGAGGCGACCCTCGCGGCCATGATGCGCACGCCGCATCTGGGCGACCGCCCGCACCCGGTGGTCGCCCAGGCGGCGCGCGAGCTGCTCAACAAGTCGGAGAATGAACGCTCCGGCGTGCTCTCGACCGCGATGAGTTTCCTCGGACTCTACCGCGACCCCGTCGTCGCGAAGGTCACGAGCCGCTGTGACTGGCGGATCGACGATCTCGTCTCGAGCGATCGACCCGTCACGCTCTACCTCGTGGTGCCGCCCTCGGACATTTCGCGGACCAAGCCGCTCGTAAGGCTCGTGCTCAATCAGATCGGCCGCAGGCTGACCGAAGAGCTGGAAGCGAATGGCCGACGTCACCGCCTCCTGCTCATGCTCGATGAGTTCCCCGCGCTCGGTCGGCTCGATTTCTTCGAGAGCCAGCTCGCGTTCATGGCGGGCTACGGCCTCAAGGCATTCCTGATCGCGCAGTCGCTGAACCAGATCGAGAAGGCCTACGGGCAGAACAACGCCATCCTCGACAACTGCCACGTCCGCGTCGCCTTCGCGACCAATGACGAGCGCACCGCGAAACGGGTGTCCGACGCGCTCGGAACGGCGACCGAGATGCGCGCGATGAAGAACTATGCCGGGCACAGGCTTAGCCCTTGGCTCGGCCATTTGATGGTTTCCCGGCAGGAGACCGCGCGCCCGCTGCTCACCCCCGGCGAGATGATGCAGTTGCCGTCGTCCGACGAGATCGTGCTGGTCTCCGGCGCGCCGCCCGTCCGCGCGAAGAAGGCGCGCTACTATGAGGACCGACAGTTCAAGGCGCGGATTATCGCGCCGCCGCCATCACCTTCCTCTGAGACACCAGGCTCCACCGCTCAGTCCACCGACGATTGGAGCGGCTGCCCGCCGATCGCCGCGCCGCCGCCAGCGAAGAAGAAACGCGTGGGCGGCGACGAAGACAGCGATGGCGGCGTGCGCCGCGAGCCCGCGTTGCCCGAGCACGAGGCAATCGCGCCCGAGACCGCGCCCGTGAGGGAGGAGTTCGCGGGCCTCGACGACGAGCCCGACGACGACGCGCAGCGCGCGCGGGCAATGCAGGACCGGTTCCGCGGCGTCGCGCGCCAGGCTTCGCTCGATCCCGATGACGGGATCGAGCTCTGAGCGATGGCCGGAAGGAGGAAGGAATGGTGAGAAAGACCAAATGAGAAAAGAACGACTGAACGTCTATTTTGACGCCGCGCTGTCGGCTGAGCTTGACGCCCTTGCCGCACGACGCAAGGTCTCGAAGTCACAGATCGTCGAGGCCGCGCTCGCCGCGTTCCTTTCGCCTGACGGCGCCGATCAGCGCGAGGCGGCGATCGTCCGCCGGTTAGATCGTTTGACCCGCTCGATCGAGCGGCTCGAACGTGATGTCACCATCGGCAACGAGGCGGTCGCGCTGTTCGTAAAGTTCTGGCTGAGCACCACACCGCCGCTGCCCGACACGATGCGCGAGGCGGCGCAGGCGAGCGGGCGCGAGCGCTACGAGGGGTTCGTCGAAACACTCGCGCGTCGGCTGGCGAAGGGCGGGACTCTGGCGAAGGAGGTATCGGAAGAACACAAGGCATGAGACCTACGTCGGTCGCCGGTGAATCGCGTCGGCATGCTCTTCCGCCCAATCCTTCACGCTGATCGCCAACCGGCCAAGGCTGACGCCAAGGTCGGTCAATTCGTATGTTACCGACGGCGGTGACGTCGGCTCCACGGTACGGAAAATGAGTCCATCGGCTTCGAGGTCGCGCAGATGCTCGGTCAGCACCTTCGATGAGATGCCCTCGATTGATCGGCGCAACTCGCCAAAGCGGCAGGCCCGTTGCGAAAGTCGGCCTACGATCAGGATCGTCCATTTGTCCGCGATCCGAGCAAGCGTGCGGCGCGTGGCGCAATCGCGGCTGTAGACACCCCAGCATTCAAATCCCGGTTCAGTCACGGCCCTGCGGCGATCGGCTGATGGTTCGTCCACAGTCATAGTATTGGTTACTTTAAGGTACCTACTTTTCGGATCGATCCATGTGTGACTAATGGGAGGTCTCTTTGCAACCCCGACTCGCGCGCCGAGTCGCAAAAACTGGAGACGACCTTATGAAAGCCCTCATCCTAAACCGGTACGGTGACCCGGACGTCCTGAACCTGGCCGATCTTCCAGAGCCGCAAACGAGCGGTGGCGATGGTGATCTTGTCACCGTCACGATCCATATCTCTGGCGTGAATCCCATCGACATCGGTGTGCGCGCCGGCGGGGTTCTTCCCGACGAACCGGAACGCTTTCCGATGGTGCTCGGCTGGGACGGCGCAGGGATCGTCGATGCGGTCGGCAGCGGTGTCGCAGGGCTGTCGGTCGGAGACCGGGTCATGGTTCTGACCAAGCAGCCGTCTTCGGGTATCGGTACCCATCAGGACGTGGTGGCGCTCCCAAAGGCTCAGGTAGTCAAACTACCGGACAGTGTCACTTTCGAGCAGGCGGCCGCTGCGCCGCTCGCATCGATCACGGCGCTCAACAGCGTCGAGGCCTTGGGTTTGCGGCCGGGGCAAACGATCCACATCAACAACGTGGAAGGTGCGGTCGGACGCGCGGCCGCGCAGATTGCGCGGGCTCTCGGCTTGAAGGTTGTTGACGATCCCGCGCCCGCATCAATGGACGGGGCCATCGACGTATGGGGCGAAGAAAAGGCGTTGGCGGCCTTCGCAACCGTCAAGAATAGCGGGGCCTACGCGACCACGATCCCGGAGTGGTGGAAACCGGGCGGGCAGTATCAAACCGCGCGCGGCATCACCCCGATCACGATCGAAAACAGCCCCACCGAGACGGATCTGGAACGGATCGTCGCGTGGCTGGCAGACGGATCGCTCGATCCGAAGATCGAGGCCGTCCTGCCACTGGCAGAGGGCGCCAAGGCGCATGCCATGCTCGCGGCGCCCGGCCTCACCCACAAACTCCTGCTGAGCCACGTGTGAGGGAAACCGATGCTCGATATCACTCAGGCCAAAGCCACCACGCCCGATGGTCTTTCGATCGCCTACGACGTGCAGGGGCAAGGCGATCCGATTCTGCTGATTGCCGGCATGTCCGCCGACCGCAGCCTTTGGTCCCTTGTCCGCTACGACCTCGCGGAACGGTTTCGCACCATTGCGCTCGACAATCGAGACGCGGGCGCCAGCGACTGCGCGACGACCTCCTATACGGCAACCAACCTCGCGCGTGACGCACTGGCCGTTCTGGATTCGGCCGGCGTCGAGCGTGCACATGTCCTTGGCCATTCCCTTGGCGGGGTCATCGCGCAGGAACTGGCAATTCTCGCGCCGGATCGGGTGTCCCGCCTGACGCTCGCAAACACCTTCGCGGCGAACGACCACGGCACGCGCGAACACTTCGCCCTGATCGGCGATCTGCGCGATGCCGTCGCCGACGACCTGACCTTCCTGCGCGCGCTCTATTTCTACGGCCTTGGCCGGTCGACGCTGGAGCATATGCCACTCTCGGCCGTCGCAAACCAGGTTCTGGAAGGCGGCCCGGTGCAGAAACCCGGCGCGCTCAAGCGACAAATCGACGTCCTGCTCGCCACTAGCACACTTGACCGGCTCGGCACCATCGCCGTGCCCACGAGGGTCATCTGGTCCTCCGAGGACAAGTTCTTCTCAGAGGCGCACTCTGCCGCAATCGTAAATACGGTTGATAGGGCCGAACTGGTCCAGATCGAAAAGACCGGGCACTGCCCGATGATCGAAGCGCCGGAGCGGTTTGTAGCTGCGGTGTTAGACTAGGGACTACGCGAAGAGGCAGCGCCGCCGCCTCTTCGCCGCGATCCAATCTATTCTTCCAGATTACCCGCCGATCGCTTCGCAAACATTTGCGAGTCGATTGCGAATGGCAGCTTGGTCGATTGCCACCGACACTTGGCTGCGCTCGCCAAGTTTCCCCCGAACTCCTTACCTGCCTTCACGCGCCGCACCACTACTACGCCCTCAACACTGTTTACGTTGACCATTTAACGGTCTTCTTGATCGACCCCGTAACCAGATGCGGGGCCGCCAGTGACCGTCCACACTTTCAAATCAGAAGCGATCGAGCGCGGCTCCCGCATGCTCCGGACGGCGCTCGGGCCGGATGTCGCCGCCTGGCTCGCAGACCCGGCGGTCGTCGAGGTGATGCTTAACCCAGACGGTCGGCTCTGGGTCGACCGGCTCGGTGACGGGCTCTCGGATACGGGCGGGCGGCTCTCGGCGGATGACGGCGAACGCATCGTCCGGCTTGTCGCGCACCATGTCGGGGCCGAGGTTCATGCCGGCGCTCCGCGCGTCTCGGCCGAACTGCCAGGAACGGGGGAGCGCTTCGAAGGCCTCTTGCCACCTGTCGTCGCCGCACCCGCCTTCGCGATCCGCAAGCCCGCCGTCGCGGTATTCACGCTCGCAGACTATGTCGCCGCCGGCATCATGGACGAGGCCTCAGCGGAGACGTTGAGAAAAGCCGTTGAGTCCCGCGCTAACATCCTCGTCGCCGGCGGCACCTCGACCGGCAAGACCACGCTCACCAACGCACTGCTCGCCGAAGTCGCGAAGACGACCGACCGCGTCGTCCTGATCGAGGACACGCGCGAGCTGCAGTGCCTGACGCCCAACCTCGTGGCGCTGCGAACCAAGGACGGTGTCGCGACGCTTTCTGATCTCGTGCGCTCCTCGCTGCGCCTCCGCCCCGACCGCATCCCGATCGGCGAGGTACGGGGCGCGGAGGCCCTCGATCTCCTCAAGGCCTGGGGCACCGGGCATCCCGGCGGGATCGGCACGATCCATGCCGGCTCGGCTCTCGGCGCGCTCCGCCGTCTCGAACAACTCATCCAAGAAGCCGTGGTCACCGTCCCGCGCGCGCTCATCGCCGAGACCATCGACATGGTCGCGGTACTCGCGGGCCGAGGCACCGATCGCCGCCTCGCAGAGCTCGCCAGAGTCACCGGCCTCGATGGCGCCGGCGACTACGCCCTCGAACCTCTCCTCAGACAACCGAAAGGATCCACCAAGTGACCCGAACCACGACCCTCTATCCGCGCTGGCCCCACTATGTGAGCGCACTGGCGCTCGGCCTCCTGCTCGCCGCCGATCCGGCTCACGCCGCGGGTTCCGGCATGCCGTGGGAAGCGCCGCTGCAGTCGATCCTCGAATCCATCGAAGGGCCGGTCGCCAAGATCGTTGCTGTGATCATCATCATCGTCACCGGCCTCACACTCGCCTTCGGCGATACGTCGGGCGGCTTCCGCCGCCTGGTCCAGATCGTCTTCGGCCTCTCGATCGCCTTCGCGGCCTCCAGCTTCTTCCTGTCCTTCTTCTCGTTCGGCGGCGGGGCGCTGGTCTGATGGACGGCGCCGACATCCCCGGCTTCACCGCACCGGTCCACCGGGCGCTGACCGAGCCGATCCTTCTCGGGGGCGCGCCGCGCACCTGGGCGATCGCCAACGGGACGCTCGCCGCTGCGGTCGGCCTCGGCCTCAGGCTTTGGGCGGTCGGGCTCGTTGTTTGGCTGGTCGGCCATCTGCTCGCGGTCTGGGCGGCCAAGCGCGACGCGCAGATCGTCGATGTCGCGCGGCGGCATCTGCGCTTCCCGACCTGGTTCGGAGTATAGCTATATGTTGCGCCTCGCAGAATACCGCTCCAAGGCTTCGCTCCTAGCCGACTTCCTGCCCTGGGCAGCACTGATCGCCGAGGGCGTGGTTCTCAACAAGGATGGCAGCCTCCAACGCACCACGCGGTTTCGCGGCCCCGATCTCGACTCCTCGACACCCGCCGAACTGGTCGCGACCGCTGGACGGCTCAACGGCGCGCTCCGGCGGCTCGGCTCGGGCTGGGCGGTGTTCGTCGAGGCGCGGCGCGTCCCGGCGCGGGATTATCCGCTCTCCACTTTTCCCGATCCTGCCTCGGCGCTGGTCGACGCCGAACGCCGCGCACAGTTCGAGGAAGCTTCGAGCCACTTCGAGAGCCACTACTACCTGACCCTCGTCTGGATGCCCCCCGCCGACGAGGCGAGCCGCGCGGGCAAATGGCTCTACGAGGACGCGCCTGCGAAGGGGGCCAATCCGCGCGAGCACCTCGCGAGCTTCGCGTCGCGCAGCGAGCGGCTGTTCGATCTTCTTGAAGGGTTCATGCCCGAGGCCGAGTGGCTCTCGGACGAGGACATGTTGTCCTATCTGCATTCGACGGTTTCGACGCGAGCGCAGCGCGTGCGCGTCCCCGAAACGCCGATGTATCTCGACGCGCTCCTGGCCGACGAGCCGCTGGTCGGCGGGCTGGCACCACGCCTCGGGGCCGCGCATCTGCGGACGCTGTCGATCATCGGTTTTCCAACCGCCACCTGGCCGGGGCTGCTCGACGAGCTCAACGGACTGGCCTTCGAGTATCGCTGGGCGACCCGCGCGATCTGCCTCGACAAGACCGACGCGACAAAGCTCTTCGGCCGCATCCGCCGTCAGTGGTTCGCCAAGCGCAAGTCGGTCGCCGCGATCCTCAAGGAGGTGATGACCAACGAGGCCTCGACACTCCTCGACAGCGACGCCGCCAACAAGGCGCTGGATGCCGACGAGGCGCTGCAGGAGCTCGGCTCCGATCTGGTCGGCGCGGCCTACGTCACCGCGACCATCACCGTGTGGGATGCGGACGAACGCACCGCCGACGCGAAGCTCAAGGCCGCCGAGAAGGTCGTCCAGGGCCGCGACTTCACCTGCATCCCCGAGGCCCTGAACGCGCTCGAGGCCTGGCTCGGTTCGCTCCCCGGCCACCTTTACGCCAATGTGCGCCAGCCGCCGGTCTCGACGCTCAACCTCGCGCATATGATCCCGATCTCGGCGGTCTGGGCCGGACCGGCGCGCAACGATCATCTGGGCGGCCCGCCGCTCTTCTACGCCGAGACCGACGGTTCGACCCCGTTCCGCTTCTCCACCCATGTCGGTGATGTCGCCCACACGCTCGTTGTCGGCCCGACCGGCGCGGGCAAGTCGGTTCTGCTCGCACTGATGGCGCTGCAGTTCCGTCGCTATGAAGACGCCCAGTGCTTCGCCTTCGACTTCGGCGGCTCGATCCGCTGCGCGACGCTGGCGATGGGCGGCGACTGGGAGGATCTCGGCACCGCACTGTCGGAAGACGGAGCGGCAGTACAGTTGCAGCCGCTCCGCAAGATCGACAATGCCGCCGAGCGCGCCTGGGCGCAGGATTGGCTCGCCGGACTGCTCGCCCGGGAAGGGGTAAGCGTCGATCCGGTCGCGCGCGACCATCTCTGGTCGGCGCTCACGTCGCTCGCCTCGGCGCCCGCCGAAGAGCGCACGCTCACCGGCCTGTCGGTGCTGCTGCAATCGACCGAACTCAAACGCGCGCTCGCCCCGTTCTGCCTCGGCGGGCCGTTCGGGCGGCTGCTCGACGCCGAGGGCGAAGCGCTCGGAATCGCGGACGTCCAGGCCTTCGAGACCGAGGGACTGATCGGTTCCGCCGCAGCGCCCGCGGTGCTCGCCTATCTCTTCCACAGGATCGAGGCGCGGCTGACCGGACGGCCCACACTCATCCTCGTCGACGAAGGCTGGCTCGCGCTCGACGACATAACCTTCGGCGGGCAGCTGCGCGAATGGCTGAAGACGCTGCGCAAGAAGAACGCGTCTGTCGTCTTCGCCACCCAATCGCTTGCCGACATCGACGGCTCCGCCATTGCGCCGGCCATAGTCGAGAGTTGCCCGACGCGGATCTTCCTGCCCAACGAGCGCGCCTTCGAGCCGCAGATCGCCGAGATCTATCGCCGGTTCGGATTGAACGACCGGCAGATCGAGATCGTCGCGCGGAGCCTGCCGAAGCGCGACTATTACTGCCAGTCGCGGCGCGGCAACCGGCTCTTCGCACTCGGCCTTGGCGAGGTAGCGCTCGCCTTCACCGCAGCCTCGTCCAAATCCGACCACGCTGCCATCGACGAGACCCTCGCCGAGCACGGCCGCGACGGCTTCGCCGCCGCCTGGCTCAAACGCCGCGGTCTCGGCTGGGCCGTCGAACTGCTCGGCCCCTCGGACGCCGTGATCAAAGCCACGCGGTCGCAGTCACCCACCACCCCTGAAGCAAACCAAGACAAGGAGACTTCCCATGACCAGAACCCGTAAGCTCGCCGGCCGCGCCGCCGCGGCGTTGCTCCTGTCGAGCGCCATCGCGCTCTCGCCGGCCACCGCGCCGCCCGCCCACGCGCTCTTCGGCGGGTTCGGCGGCATCGTCTACGATCCGACCAACCACGCCGAGAACCTGCTAACCGCCGCACGGACGCTGGAGCAGATCAACAACCAGATCGCCCAGCTCCAGAACGAGGCGCAGATGCTGGTGAACCAGGCGCGCAACCTCGCAAGCCTGCCATATTCCTCGCTGTCGCGGCTCCAGTCCTCGGTCCAGGAGACGCAGCGACTGCTCGGCGAGGCGCAGCGCATCGCCCACGACGTCGCCGAGATCGACCGCGCCTTCACGGGGGACTACGGGGCCGCCGCTGCGCGCGGCGATTTCGACCAGATGATCGCGGGTGCGCAAGCCCGCTGGCAGACCTCGGTCGCGGGGCTCGAGGACTCGCTCAAGGTCCAGGCCGGCGTCGTCGGCAATATCGAGACCGCGCGGGCCGAGATGGGCGCGCTCGTCGCCGAGAGCCAGGCGGCCACCGGCGCGCTGCAGGCGGCGCAGGCGGGCAACCAGCTCCTCGCGCTGCAATCGGGCCAGATCGCCGACCTAACCGCCGCGATCGCCGCGCAGAACCGCGCCCAGGCGCTGGAGACCGCGCGGCGCGTTTCGGCCGAGGCGCAAGGGCGCGAGAACCTCGCGCGCTTCCTCGACTACGGGTCCGGCTACGAGCCGACCACCGTGCGCATGTTCGGCGGCTGAGCTGATGCGGAACGGTCCCGAGAAGGTGCTGGAGCTCATCGCCATCGCCATGGGCGGCCTCGTCGTCCTCTTGGCGGCGATGGAACTTCAGGACGCCGTGAAGAAGGAGCGGGGCACCGAGGTATCGGTCCCCGCCAGCGATCCGCTGCGCGCCGAGCTCACCCGCTGCCGGGCGCTGACACCGGACGAGCTCGTGACCGACGTCGCCTGCCGCGAAGCCTGGGCCGAGAACCGCCGTCGCTTCTTCGACGGCGCGGTGCCGCGCGGCCTGGACGAATAGGACATGGGCGGCGTCGGCGTCATCGATCGGTTCCTGGAGGTCTTCGCCTCCTACATCGATTCAGGCTTCGGCCTGCTCGCGGGCGATGTTGCCTTCCTTGCGACCACGCTCATCGTCATAGACGTGACGCTCGCCGCGCTCTTCTGGGCCTGGGGCGCGGATGACGACATCATCGGCCGGCTCGTCAAGAAGACGCTCTTTGTCGGCATCTTCGCCTACATCATCGGCAACTGGAACGCGCTCGCGCGCATCGTCTTCGAGAGCTTCGCCGGACTCGGGCTTGTCGCCACCGGCGGCAGCATCAGCGCCGCGGAACTCCTGCAACCCGGCCGCATCGCCGAGGTCGGGCTCGAGGCGGGCCAACCGATCCTCGCCTCGATCGCCGACCTCATGGGCTTCGTCTCCTTCTTCGAGAACTTCATCCAGATCGCGATCCTGATGTTCGCCTGGACCGTGGTCGTGCTCGCCTTCTTCATCCTCGCGATCCAGCTCTTCGTGACGCTGATCGAGTTCAAGCTCGCGACGCTCGCGGGCTTCATCCTCGTGCCCTTCGGTCTCTTCAACAAGACCGCCTTCATGGCCGAGCGCGTGCTCGGGCTCGTCATCTCCTCGGGCGTCAAGGTGCTGGTGCTCGCGGTGATCGTCGGCATCGGTTCGACCATCTTCGGTGAGTTCACCGCCGGTTTCGCGGCCGAGCCGACCATCGAGGACGCGATGGCCGTGGTGCTTGGCGCGTTGTCGCTGCTCGCCCTCGGCATCTTCGGCCCCGGCATCGCCAACGGCATCGTCTCGGGCGGCCCGCAGCTCGGCGCCGGGGCGCCGGTTGGCACAGCCCTCGCGGCGGGCGGGACGCTGGTTGCCGGCGCCGCTGGCGCCAGGATGGGCCTAGCCGCCGCGGGGGCCGCCGCCAGGGGCGGCGCCTCGGTCGCGGGTGGCGCCTCGACCGCCTACCGGATCGGCGCGGCCTCGGGATCGACCACCGCCGGCAAGGTTGCCGGCGGCATGACCGCCGTCGGCCAGGCGGGCATGAACGCCGCGATCAGCCCGCTGAAGAAGAGCCTCGGCGCGAGTTACCGCTCCGGCTCACGCGCCGCCTTCACCGCGACGGGAGGCCAATTCTCGAACAGCCTGTCCGCCATGCCAGCGCCAGCGAATGACGGCCCGCCCGCCTGGGCGCGACGGATGAAACGCCAGCAATCCCTCCATCACGGGTTCGCCACCGCCGCCCATGTCGTCCGCTCGGGCGACCATGGCGGCGGCGGGACGTCCGTCAGCCTCTCGGAGAAACCATGAGCCTCTTCAAACGCCCCAGCGTCAGATATTCCAAGACCCCCGAACCGCTCACGCCCTATCAGAAGGCCGCCCAGGTCTGGGACGACCGGATCGGGTCCGCCCGCGTCCAGGCGCGCAACTGGCGGCTCATGGCGATGGGGTGTCTGATCCTCACCACCGGCACCTCCGCCGCGCTGGTCTGGCAATCGACTCGCAGCACCGTGGTTCCCTACGTGGTCGAAGTCGACCGGCTCGGTGCGGCGCAGTCTGTCGCGCCCGCCACCGCAGACTACAGTCCAACCGATCCGCAGATCGCCTTCCACCTCGCGCGCTTCGTCGAGAATGTCCGGCAGGTTCCCGCAGACCCGATCGTGCTGCGGCAGAACTGGCTGCGCGCCTATGACTTCACCACCGATCGCGGCTCGGTCGCGCTCAACGACTATGCCCGCGTCAACGACCCCTTCGCCCGCGTCGGCGACGAGCAGGTCGCGGTCGAGATCTCGTCGGTCATCCGCGCCTCGGACTCGAGTTTCCGCGTCGCTTGGACAGAGCGGAGATACCTCAACGGTCAACTCGCCCGCACCGAGCGCTGGACCGCAATACTCACCGTCGTCCTGCAGCCGCCCCGCACCGCGGAAGCGCTGCGCAAGAACCCACTCGGCGTCTTCGTGCACGCCATAAACTGGTCTCGGGAGAACGCGCAATGAAACACTGCATGTCAGCCAAACTAACCGCGTGCGCCTTTGTCGCTGCGACGGCACTTGCCGGTTGCGCCACAAACCGCCCGCCCGAATTTGCCTATGACGATCCGGTCGCCGCGACGCTGATCGCCGATCCTCCTCACCCAATTGAGATCGTCGAGCGCCCCGAACCGCTACCGCTTCCCGGCCAACTCATGCGCGTGGATGCCGACGATCGCCCGCCCGAAACCGCGGAACCTGCCGAGCGGATCGACCAGGCCAATGCTTCCGCGCGCATCGAACCGGTGCGCGACGGGTTCATCAACGCCGTCCAGCTTTATCCTTACTCGGCGGGCGCGCTCTATCAGGTCTATACATCGCCCGGGCAGATCACCGACATCGCCCTGCAGCCTGGCGAAAGCCTAGTCGGCTCAGGCCCCATCGCGGCCGGTGACACTGCCCGTTGGATCATCGGAGACACGGAGAGCGGCTCCGGCGACACCCGCCGCATCCACATCCTCGTCAAGCCGACCCGGCCCGATCTCACGACGAACCTCGTCATAAACACCGACCGGCGAACCTATCACCTCGAACTGCGCGCCACGCCGTCGGCCTATATGGCGTCGGTCTCCTGGACCTATGCCGAGGACGCGCTGATCGCGCTGCGCAGACGGAACGCAGAGGCGGAAGCGGCGCTGCCGATCTCGCGCGAGGTCGCGATCGAAAACCTCAACTTCCGCTACCGGATCGATGGCGACCGGCCGCCCTGGCGCCCGCGCCGCGCCTTCGACGACGGTCGACAGGTCTTCATCGAGTTCCCGCGCGGGATCGGTCAGGGCGAGATGCCGCCGCTCTTCGTGATCGGACCCGAGGGCGAGGGCCAACTCGTCAACTACCGAATCCGCCGCAACTACATGGTCGTCGATCGGCTCTTCGCCGCCGCCGAGCTGCGTCTCGGCGACCGCCAGCGCGTCGTACGCATCGTGCGCACCGATGGGGTCCGGCGCGCTTCGCAACGCGACGAGACAGTCGTCTCGGCCTGGCGGCCGGACGGCGACCGGTGAACGCCATGAGCGATCAGGGCAATGACCGGGAGGGGATGGGCACTTCGGACGAAACCGTCCGCAATGCGCCGCGCTCCGAAAAGGACATCGCCGCCGAGCTTCGCCTGCGGCCCGATCCGCCGCGGGTCATGCGGCTTTCGCGCAAGGCCATGGCGGTGCTCGCGGGCGCGGGCGGGCTCGGCCTCGCCGCAATCCTGATCGTCGCACTCCAGGATCGCAGTTCCATCGACGGCCCGGCGGAGCTCTTCTCGACCGAGCGCGTCCAACAGGCCGAGGGTCTGTTCGGCCTCCCGCGCGACTATGGCGGTGTCCCGCAGCTCGGCCCGCCGCTCCCGGGAGAGCTCGGCCGTCCGGTCCTCTCGGCGCAGCGGCGTGGCGATCCGGTCCCACCGGTGCTCACGCCCGCCGCGCCGGCGGTCGATCCTGCGGAGCAACTCCGCCTTCAGGAGGAGGAAGCTGCCCGACTGAGCCGCCTGTTCGCCGAGGCCAACACCGCCGTGAACGCGGCCGCGCCTCCAAGGAGTATGGTCGCGCCTACGGCAGGAGAATTTGGCGCGCTGTTCCCGGCCACGGCGCAGCAGGCGACGCAGCCCGATGAGACGGACCGCAGAGAAGACTTCCTGAACCGAGAGGTCGATCGCCGCACCACCGCCGTCGACAGGCTGCAGCCGCCGCCGAGCCCCTACGTGCTGCAGGCGGGTTCGGTGATCGAGGCAGCGCTACTCACCGGCCTGCGCTCCGACCTGCCCGGCCAGATCAGCGCTCAGGTAACCGCCAATGTCTATGACAGCCCGACGGGTCGCTTCCTGCTGATCCCGCAGGGCGCGCGCCTCCTCGGCGAATATGACAGCCGCATTGCCACCGGCCAGTCCCGGCTGCTGCTGGCTTGGACGCGGCTTATCCTGCCCGACGGCCGGTCGATCATGCTCGATCGCCAGCCCGGCACCGACGAGGCGGGCTATGCGGGCCTCCAGGACCGCGTCGAAAACCATTGGGGCCGGGTGTTCCTTGCCGCCGGCTTGGCGACGGTGCTTAACATCGGCCTCGAAACCGGGCGCGACGATGACAGCGACATCGCCCGTGCCATCCGTGAAGGCACTCAGGACACGATCGGCCGCACCGGCGAGGAGATCGTCCGACGGCAGCTCCAGATCCCTCCAACACTTACGATCCGTCCGGGCTTCCCTGTGCGGGTGATGGTCACACGGGATTTGATCCTCGAGCCGATAGGAGAAAGACGATGACGAAACTCAAGCTCGGTGCGATCCCCGACGACAAGCCTGTCAAACTAACGGTCGATTTGCCCGCCGATGTACACCGCGACCTCGCCGCCTATGCAGAGGTTTTGGCGCGCGAGACCGGTAATAACCATGAGCCTGCGAGGCTCATCGCCCCGATGCTCGCGCGGTTCATGGCCACCGATCGCGGGTTTGCGAAGCTCAGGAAAGAGCGCCCTTCCTCTTCGCCTCGATCCGCGCCAGGCTGATGAAGCGCCGGAGGGCGGGATTGTCGTTCTCTGGAAGCCAGGTGACGGAGAAGGGAACTCTGTCCCCTTCATCACCAATAGGCACAAACGAGACGTTCGGATACCGGACGCCCCTCCAACTCTCGGCGACAAGACTGACCCCCATTCCTAGCCCTACCAGCGTCATGATGCCCTCCCGTCCCATCAGGTGCCTGCGAACTGCAATGCTACGGCCGACACGCCCGATTTTGCGAACGATGTAATCGTAGATCTCGGGTCCGGGTTCGCATGAGCTCACGACGAAACTCGCATCTTTGATATCCTGCCACGACAGACGCGACTTCGAAGCTAAAGCCATGTCGGAAGCGACCGCGAGAAAAACGCCGTCGTGGGATATGACAAGGCCATCTCCCACGTTGGAATGAGGCTGACCCGCGGCTGCGATGATGTCGACTTGCCGATGACTGAGTTGCGAGAGCAGGTCGCTTCGATTCGACTCGATGAGGAGAAGCTCCACTTCAGGTTGTTCGCCTCTGAAGGCGGAGACTATCTCTCGCAAGGGACCGCGCGACAGAGAAGCAATAAGACCGACTGTGAGATAACCGGTCCGTCCCAATCCCGCGGAGAGAGCGCTCTCGTGAGCGGTTTTCAAGTCATCGACAATTCGCCTCGCCCTTGTTGCGAAGCACCGACCCGCGGTAGTCAGGCGGGCCCCGTCCGCTTTTCGTTCAAATAGCGAAACACCGACGACGTCTTCCAGCCTTTGTATCTGACGGCTAACGCTGGATTGCCCTACGGATAAAGCCGTAGCAGCACCGCGGAAACTACCGGTCTCGGCAACTGCGAGAAAGTTCGCAAGTTGGCGCGTTTCAATTTCCGGGACCACGGTACTTCTCCTTCTCGATCGGACCTCGTTTTCTATTGCTCTACTTCAAAGAATCCCGCTTACAGGGTCGCGGCGCCAGTCATCCCAGGTTCGATACTCGCCGCCATGTGCAGACGCTTCGTGCGCAAGAAACGAACGCAGCGAATGATCCAAGTCATGCACAAGGTCGCCGGTGGGATACCCAGCATGCCACCGAATTCGCCTGGCTCGCGTTCAGAAACCGCGAGAAATGGGTGGACCGATGACGGCCATGGGAACCCCCGGCGTGACGCGTCTTCTCCGTTCTGGGGACGCATCCACCTGTGTCCGCCCGTCATGAATTGCATGACAGAATCCCGGAAATCTTCCGGGTCGAAGGTACGATTCCGGATTTTTTGCGCGCGGCCCGGAAATCCAGAATCCCGAAGCGCCCATGGAAGACTGGAACAGCGGGTTCCCTTTTCTGTGGCTTTCGGCGCTGCCGCCACTCCACCGCGGCGCCTGACACTGGAGGCGTGCAAGGAGAACGCATGAGGATCGCTATCACCGGTGCAACCGGATTCGTCGGTGCTGCCGCTGCGCGCTGTGCCGTGGAACGCGGCCACGCACTGGTCCGCATCCTTCGTCCGGGCTCGCCGCATCATGGACCTGCGGACGTAACCGCCGATCTGGCCGATACCGATCTCCTTTCCGAAATCGCCCGCGAGGTTGACACGGTCATCCACTGTGCCGCGAGTGAAAATCCTGCCTTCCTTGCGCTGTCGAAAGCGGCAAGCGAGGCCCTGATCCGAGGTCTGCCCAAGGGTGGCCGGTTCGCGATGCAGGGCGGCAGCATGGTCTTCGGTGACACCGGCTATGAACCTTTGGCGTCCCCGCAGTTCCGTCCGCCAGAACTGCTGGAGGACCGGGCCGAATTCGAGCGCGAGATCCTGAACGCCGCCCGCGCCGACATCTCGACCCGCATCGTCTACGGCTCGTTCATCTATGGCGGCGAAGGTGCCGCAATACCCGCGGCAATCATCCACGCCGCAATGGAGCGCGAAGCCGCCCTCTTTTTCGGGCGCGGCGATCAGGTCTGGTCGAGCGCCCATGTCTCCGATTTCGGAGCGCTTCTGGTGGACGCTGTCGAGCATGAGATGCGCGAGAACGTCTGCCTCTTCGCCGCGGGCCGGGCCATCCAGATGAAACCTGTGGCCGATATCCTGGGACAGGTGCTCGGCGTGCCGTCGCGGCCGGTCTGTTCGGAGGCGGAAGCGCGGCTGTTCGGACCGTTCGCAGGTGCGCTGACGATCAATCAGCACTTCTCCTCGGAAACCGCCCGGGAACGGTTTCGGTGGTGTCCCGAGATATCCGACGATGGTGCTGCGATTGTACGGGGACTTACCCGGCAGGCGTCACGCACTATGTTATAGAAAGTCGCTCACGCGACGGACGTCTCACCATTGGTCAATTGTTGGAACAACTACTAATGGATCAAGGAGAAAGGAGGAAGATTAATGACGAGCCTGGATCAGAATGCTGACAGACAGTTTTCCTCCTTTGCCGAGTTCTGGGCGGACGGCGAATGGGCGCCGTTCGTGGAAACGCTGCATCCGGGCAAGAACAGTCCCCACACCCTCGCAGTCTTCGAACAGCCTGCAGGCGCATTCCCCGATCCGCCCATGCCGGAATTCCAGATCCAGCTCGTCGTCAGGGGCGATGCCTCGGCACGGATGGAACTGGGAGGTTCGCCTTTCGACACGAACCTCTCGCCGGGTGGGATTTATCTCGCGCCAGCCGATGCGTCCTGCCAGTATGAGATTGACGGTCCACACAGGGTTCTCGCCTTGGCAGTCAACCAAAAAGCTACGGATCGCTTTCGCGACCAGGCGGAGTTTAAGTTACCAAGCGACTTCGGCAGACTTCACGAGCAGAAATTTCACGATNTCGAGTTGCCCAGCGATTTCGGCAGGCTGCACGAGCAAACCTTTCACGACCCGATCGTGGAAACCTTGATGCTGCGCATGCTAGAACAGGCGATGATGGATCATCCCGTGTCCGACCTGTTCCTCGACCAGGCGACGAACACAATCCTCACGAGCCTGCTTTGCCGCAGCGGCATGATGGTCCCCGATGGTGAGGCCCCGCATCCGCTGTCGGACCAGGACATCGCCAAGGTTGCGCGCATCATCGATGAACGTCTCGAAGACAATCTCAACATCGCCGATCTGGCGCGGGCCACTTCGCTCTCAGACTGGCATTTCGCGCGTGCCTTCAAGCAGTCAACCGGCCTCAGCCCCCATCAATATGTTCTGCGCCGACGGATCATCCGGGCGAAGGACCTGCTGAGGGACAAGGCGATGCCGCTCGCCGAAGTCGCCATCGCTGCCGGGTTCTCATCCCAGAGCCACATGACCGACGTTTTCCGCGAGAAGGTCGGAACGACGCCCGGCAAGTTCAGGGCCCAGATCAAAGCGTGATCCTGCTCATCAACCCGTTCCGGGTCTTCAAGGGCAAGGAGACCGAGTTCCTCGATCTCTGGGACCAAACCGGCAACATCTTCCGCCGTTCCGAGGGCTATATCTCCGCGCGGCTCTGCAAGGCATCGCAGGAGCAGCCTTCCGGCCAGACCGCGCCATTCACACACATCAACGTCGCCGAATGGGAAAGCGCCGAACTCTACGCCGAGGCGCTCGCGAACCCGGACCTCCGCAGGCTGGCGGGCGCCTACGCCAAGGTCTGCACCTTCGATCCCGCGCTCTACGAGATCGTGCGGGATCAACCGCCTCTCTGAAACCTCTCCGCCGCGCAAGAATTCCGAACGGAAATGGCGCCTGGAATACCGCACCCGGACCAATCGTTAGGGTTTCGATAGACTTGGCGATTTGCGAGGTGCCGGATGTCCGGACGGTTGATGAAGGATCACGATCTCTCGCCCGAGCGGATGATCGAAATCCTTGAGCAGGAAGTGATCGCCGCGGGCGATGACGACGCCAAGCGTGAGCTTGTTGATCGAACCCGCCGCCGGTTCCTTGGGGCGGCCGCTCTGGGTGCTGCCGGCATGGCTGGCCTGGCTGGGGCGCGCCCGGCCGCCGCGCAAAACGCATCAGCCGGTCCTTCGAAGCCGCGGATCATGGTCGTCTACACGACCGACACGAACACCACCCGCCGCGTCGCGGAGCGGGTCATCGCCGGCGTGAATTCGGTCGGCATTGCCGATCCGCGTCTGCTGGTGACGGGCCGGGAGGTCAGCCGCGAGGACATGCTCGCCTGTGACGGCCTCATCATGGGCACGCCCGTACGTCATCGCACCATGCACCACCGCGTCAAGGTCTTCGTGGAGGACGTGCTCGAGCAGCTCTGGCTCGACGACGCCATGGTCGGCATGGTCGGCGGTACATTTTCGGTTGGCGGCGGGCATGGCGATGCCGGTGCGGGCGCGGAACTCTGCCAGCTTTCCATGTCGGCTGCGATGGCAGCCAATGGAATGATCCTCGTCACCCTCCCGAAATCGACGCCCGGCGGCGATCATGCCTGCCTGCATTGGGGCCCGGCCGTGCGCACGGGCGGGCCGAAGATGGAGGCGATCTGGCCCACCGCTTCGGCGCTCGACTGCGCCTATCACCACGGCGCCAACGTCGCGCGCGTCACAGCCGCGATCAAGGCGGCCGACGCGCCGCTCTTCGCGTCCGGCAACGTTTCGCCAAGCCCTGAATTGCTCGCTGCTTTCCGGTCCGGTGCCAGCACAATGGAGACGGCCGAGAGCGTGCCGGCTCCTGACGCCAACCCCGCCTATCGCCGCGAGACCGACGCAGATTTCCCGTCTGGCGACGGCTTCAGGCTCAAGTCCGAACAATAGGGAAAGCACCTCCATGAAGAATCTTTTTACCCCCGAAAACGCCGCCATGCTGCTGATCGACCATCAGGTCGGCACGTCCAAGCTCGCCCGGAACATCGACCCCGCACACCTTCTGGCCAACGTCCGCGCGCTGGCGCGCACCGCCGTTGCGTCCGGCATGCCGCTTGTGCTGACCACGTCGCAGGAAGACCACTTCCAGGGTCCGCTCTACGACGACCTCGCCGAGATCGCGCCAGAGGCCCACGAGGCCCGGATCAAGCGGCCCGGCGTCGTGGACGCCTGGACCTATGGGCCTTTCAAGTCGGCTGTCGAGGCGACAGGGCGCAAGAAGCTGATCATGGCCGGACTGACCAACGATGTCTGCACCGTGTATCCGGCGATCAGCGCGCTGGAGGACGGATACGATGTTCAGGTGGTTGTCGATGGCGGCGGCTCGCCGACACAGGCAGCCGACGACATCTCGGTCGAGCGGATGCGCAGCGCCGGGGTGACGATCACCTCCACCAATCAGGTGATGGCCGAACTTGCGACCGACTGGGCGAGCCCGACCGGACAGGCCATCCAGGGCATCATGTACGAGGAAATCCTGAAGCCCCTCGTCGAGGGGTGAGCGGACGGCCGGCTCCCAGCGGCCCTTGGCACCCTCTGGGCACACACCCCCCAACCTTCCTCAAACGGAGACTGACAATGACCGATAAGCGATTGGACCCCTTCCACGAGCCCCTTCGGGTCGAGAACGCAGCGATGTTGCTGATCGACCATCAGGAGGGCTTCCTACCCGGCATCAAGTCCATCGACAGCGACGAGCTGCGCAACAATATCATCGCGCTCGCCAAGATCGCCTCGCGGACAAAAATGCCCACGGTCCTCACATCGAGTTTCGCCCAAGGCATCAACGGCGAGATCCTGCCTGAAGTGGTCGCCGAGTTCCCCGACCTGCCGATCATCAACCGCCACCTCGTCAATTGCTGGGAAGACCCGACCTATGTCGCCGCCGTCAAGGCGACGGGGCGCAAGAAGCTCATCATGTCGGCGCTGACGACCGACGTCTGCCTGGTCTTCCCCGCGGTGCAGGCCGCTAAGGAAGGATTCGAGGTCTACTGCGTGCTCGATGCGTCGGGCGCCTGGTCGAAACGGGCCGAGGATGCGTGCGTCATGCGGATGAACAATGCCGGCTGCGTGATGACCACCTGGGTGTCAGTCGGTGCGGAGCTGCTCCTCGATCACAACGGTCCGAACAAGGAGCCGATCCAGAGCGTCTTCAACGAGCATCTCTTCGGCTACGGAGCCGAGGATGCATCGGGCATGGCGCGCAAGACCGCATGACGCCTCCGACCACTGATGACCTGGATGGAGCGACGACAGGCACCGGACCGGTTCTCCCCGCTGACCGGGCAAGGCTGGCCATCGGTGGCATCACGTAGGGCGATATGCTGAAAACCCCTCGCAGAGGGGTAAGCCGCGATGCCGGGTTCCCCCAACTCTGCATCGATGCGCGCGAGAAGGCCCGTTGCGGCGCCATGCCCCTTGGCCCGAACCTCCCCGGCGGGTCTTCTCAACTAAACGGATGAAGAAATAAAGCGGCTGACATTGGCGGCGCGATGAAGTTAAAACTCTTCTCTGCGACGTGCCTTCATTTCATCAGTTTTCACCGCTAAGGCCATTTTCGGCTTACTGCTGATCGCACAAAGGTCGAAGCAGCTTGCCCGCGCTTGCCGCACATGTCGCGCGCCCGTTAACGCCATATCTCGATCTCGTCCAGCACAGCGTTATTAATTCGGCTGAGCAAATCAGAAGACGCCTCCAATCGGTAGAGATTTTCGAGCAGCTTCAGCCGCCACACCTTTGACGGCGTCAGTCCCCCATGTTTTTTGCGCCAGCTGAAATAGATCTGCTGAGGACTGCCTGCCTTCTGGCACACACGCTCAACACCATGCACATCTTCAGCCTGCCTCAGATTGAAAGCAATCTGCCGCAGATCTGGACGACGGCTGTGCGGCCGTGGTTCCATCGACAAAGGTAAACGACTTCAAAATGTAAGAACCGCGATGCAGCTGCTGCCAGGTTCAGGTTGACACCCTTCACAATTTTTTCGGAATCCGCGGGATGGTACAGAATACTGGCCATCCGGCACATGATAGTGCTCGACAAGGGCCTCCGATAATCGACTGCAAAGTGCCCTTTGTGTTTCTGCAACGTGCTTTGCCATTCTAACCCAGGGAACATCCAATATGACAAAAACCTCCGAGATCCTCACGAAAGACAACTGCCAGATCATCTTCATCGATCATCAGCCGCAGATGGCCTTCGGTGTGCAGTCGATCGATCGCCAGACGCTCAAGAACAATACAGTCATGCTCGCCAAGGCCGCGAAGATCTACGGCTTGCCGACGACGATCACGACGGTCGAGACCGATGCCTTCTCCGGCAATACCTATCCTGAGCTACTGGCCGTTTTTCCCGATCTCGACATCCTCGAGCGGACCTCCATGAATTCCTGGGACGACCAGAAAGTCCGCGATGCTCTGAAGGCCAGCGGTCGGCGCAAGATCATCGTCTCGGGCCTCTGGACGGAAGTCTGCAACACCATGTTCGCGCTTTCCGCGATGGAGGACGAAGGCTACGAGATCTACATGGTGGCCGACGCCTCGGGGGGCACCTCGCTTGAGGCCCACGAACGCGCCATGGAGCGGATGATCCAGGCCGGCGTACGACCCATGACCACCGTTCAGACCTTTCTCGAACTCCAGCGGGATTGGGCCAATCGTGACACCTATGACGCCATCATGGACGTCGTGAAGGAGCACGGCGGTGCCTACGGTATGGGCGTCGATTATGCCTATACATTGGTCCACAAGGCTCCCCCCCGGGTGGCTGGCGGCAAGCGGCTTGACCCTGTCCCCGCAGTTGCGGCCGCCGCGGCCGAATAGCCACCCCCTCCCTGGCCCGGCCCTGAGGGGTCGGGCCGATTTCGTCCATCACCATCGACCAGGAGACGGATCATGCCGACGTCCCGCCGAACCACCTTGAAGGGGCTCGCTGCAGGAGCGGCGGTGCTCGGTCTCCACCCTCGCAGCGCCTGGAGCAAGACCATGAGCGATACGCCAGAACTGATCTTGCACGGCGGCAAGATCACGACCCTCGACCCCGAGAACCCCGAAGCCCAGGCCATCGCCATCTCAGCCGGGCGCATCGTCGAGGCAGGGGCCGACGCGGAAATCATGCCGCTCGCCGGGTCGCGCACACGGCTTGTGGATCTCGACGGCCGTCGCGTCATTCCCGGCCTCAACGACAGCCACACGCATTTGATCCGGGGTGGCCTCAACTACAACATGGAGCTTCGGTGGGAGAACGTGCCCTCCGTCGCCGACGCGCTTCGCATGCTGAAGGACCAGGCGGACCGGACACCGGCGCCGCAGTGGGTTCGCGTGGTCGGCGGTTGGTCCGAATTCCAATTTGCCGAACGGCGCATGCCGACGCTCGAGGAAATCAATCAGGCGGCACCGGACACCCCGGTGTTCGTGTTGCATCTCTATGCCCGCGCATTGCTGAACGGGGCAGCGCTCAAGGTTCTTGGCATCACCAAAGATACGCCCAACCCGCCGGGCGGCGTCATCGAGAAGGACGCCAAGGGGCAACCCACAGGCATGCTCATCGCGAAGCCGTCGGCGGCGATCCTCTATTCCACCCTCGCCAAGGGTCCCACGCTGCCCGTCGAGGATCAGATCAATTCAACGCGCCACTACATGCGCGAGATGAACCGCCTCGGTATCACCTCTGTCATAGACGCCGGCGGCGGAGGGCAGAACTACCCCGAGGACTACGATGTCATCCAGCGGCTGCATGACGACGGTCACATGACCGTTCGCGTCGCCTACAATCTTTTCGCCCAGTCGGCGGGCGCCGAACTTTCCGATTACGAGCGCTGGATCGCGATGACCGAGCCCGGGGCCGGCTCGAACATGCTGCGCATGAACGGCGCGGGTGAGAACCTCACCTGGTCCGCGGCTGACTTCGAGAACTTCCTGGAGCCACGGCCGGACCTTGCTCCCACGATGGAAGAAGAGCTCGAGCCGATCGTCGAACTCCTGGCGCAGAACGAATGGCCGTTTCGCATCCACGCGACCTATGACGAGAGCATCGGCCGCTTCCTCTCGGTCTTCGAGCGGGTCAATGGCAAGTCGCCTTTCAGGACCCGCTTCATCATCGATCATGCGGAGACCATCACGCCACGGAACATCGAAAGGATCGGCGCTCTGGGTGGCGGGATCGCGACGCAGCATCGCATGGCGTTCCAGGGTGAATACTTCGTTGATCGGTACGGCGCGGACGCGGCCAAGGCGACGCCCCCGATCGCGACCATGCTCGACATGGGCGTTCCCGTCGGCGGCGGCACGGATGCGACCCGCGTCGCCTCCTACGATCCGTGGGTCGGGTTGCACTGGCTCACCACGGGCCAGACGATCGGCGGGCTCGCGCTCTACGACGAAGAGAACGTGCTCTCCCGCGAGGACGGGCTGAGAATATGGACGCAGGGCTCCGCCTGGTTCTCGGGGGAACAGTCCGTCAAGGGAACGCTCGCGCCCGGCATGTACGCGGATCTCGCCGTGCTGTCGGCCGACTACATGGCCGTGCCGGCGCCCGAGATCAGGCAGATCAATGCGCTCATGACGGTTGTCGATGGAAAGATCGTGTACGCGGAGGGACCCTACGGTTCGATGTCGCCGCCGCTTCCTCCGGCGCGCCCGGACTGGAGCCCGATCCTGACCGAACCGAGCCCGGCACAACGTCAGGCAGCGATGACCGAAACACATGGAGCGCCGACGTTCGCGCAGTCCTGCCATGACGGGTGCGCAAACGCCTGCGGCCTGCACGGGCATGACCACGGGATTGCCTGGAAGAACCCACTGCCGGTATCGGATCTGAAGTCGTTCTGGGGGGCGTTGGGCTGCTCCTGCTTCGCGGTCTGAAGATGTCGATTGATGTCGAAATCAGCCTCGAAGAGTCGGACAGCAAAGGTCGCTATGTCGCGCGCGTCGAAGGAACATCCGGTGTCGCCGAACTGACCTTCTCCCGTGCGTCGGACCGGCTCGTCATCGTGGATCATACCAAAGTGCCCGACAGCCTGCGGGGCATGGGCGTCGGCGCCGCGCTCGCGGCCCGTGTCGTAGCCGACGCCAGAGAGAACGACTTTAAGATCGTGCCTTTGTGTCCGTTCTTCAGAGCGCAGGCGGGCCGTCATCCCGAGTGGGCCGACCGCCTGGCGCAATGACGAGATCAGGCGAAAGAGATCGAGCATAGCGCCATGAGCACGACAACAACTCCACCGGAGACGACGACCGCACCAGGACCCTGGTCGCCATTTCGCCATGCGCCGTTTTCCGTCCTCTGGATCGCGACGGTCATCTCCAACGTGGGCACCTGGATGAACGACGTCGGCGCAGGCTGGCTAATGACCGAACTGTCTCCTTCCCCCTTCATCGTCGCCGCCGTTCAGGCGGCCACGACGCTGCCGATCTTTCTGTTCGCGCTGCTGGCGGGCGCGATCGCGGACATCGTCGACCGTCGCCGGATGCTCCTGGTGGTGAACGTCATGCTGTGCATACTTGCGACCGGCGTCTCCTTCGTGGTTGCCATCGGTGCGATAACGCCCGCGCTTCTGCTTGTCTTCACCTTCCTTTTCGGCACCGGTGCGGCGTTCATGGCGCCGGCCTGGCAGGCGGTCGTGCCAAAGCTCGTGCCGCGCCCCGAACTGCCATCCGCCATCGCGCTGAACTCGCTCGGCGTGAACATCAGTCGCGCCATCGGCCCGGCGCTCGCCGGATTCCTGATCGTCGGCTTGGGCATATGGTCACCCTTCGCGCTCAACGCGGCCAGCATCCTTGTGATCATCGCGGCGCTGCTCTGGTGGCGTCCTCCAGGTGACGGCGAACGCCGACTGCCGCCGGAACATGTGACCGGCGCCATTCGCGCGGGTCTGCGCTACGCGATCAACAGCGCGCCCCTGAAAGCGACGCTGATCCGGGCGGGCGCCTTTTTCCTCTTCGCCAGCGCGTATTGGGCGATGCTCCCGCTCATCGCGAAGGATGTGCTCCAGGGCGGCCCGTCTCTCTACGGCGTGCTGCTGGCCTCGGTCGGAGCCGGTGCTGTCGGCGGGGCCATTGTCCTGCCGAAGATAAGAAAGAAACTGGGTCCCAACCGGACGGTGGCGGCAGGCACGATCGGGACCGCTCTTGTCCTGGTGGCCTTCGCCCTGGTCCCGGATCAGGCCGTCGCTGCCATCGCCTCCGCCGTTGCGGGTTTCAGCTGGATCGCGGTCCTTTCAAGCATGAACGTCTCGGCGCAGACGGCACTACCGGACTGGGTCCGCGCGCGGGGGCTCTCGGTTTTCCTGACCGTTTTCTTCGGCTCGATGTCCATCGGCGCATTGATCTGGGGTCAAGTCGCGAGCATTGCCGGCATCCCGACCGCTTTGCTGATCGCCGCGACGGGTATCATCATCATGATCCCTCTCAGCTGCCGCGCCAAGCTCAGCCAGGGAGAGTCACTCGACTTGACCCCGTCCGGGCACTGGTCCGCCCCGATCGTTAACATAGACGCGCCTACCGATCGTGGCCCGGTGATGCTGCAGATCGCCTACGAAATCGCGGCGGAAGACGAGGCCGCCTTTCAGGCAGCGATGGACCGGCTCGCGCACGCGCGCAAGCGCAACGGCGGCTATGGCTGGACGATCCTGCAGGACACGGAGGAGCCACGCCGCTTTGTCGAGACCTGGTTCGAAGCCTCGTGGACCGATCACCTCCGCCATCACGAGCGCGTCTCGGAAGAGGACCGCGCCATCCAGGACGAAGTGCACGCCCTGCATCGCGGGTCCGAGACACCTCGCGCCAGGCATTTCCTCCAACCTTCGAAGAAGGAAGCTGACACATGAAAACCATACTCGGCCTCGCCCTCGCGCTCGTCATCGGCATTGCCTGCCGTCTCGCTGTGATTCCCTTACCGGCGCCACCCGTCCTGATCGGCGCTCTCCTCGTTCTGGCAATGACGCTCGGCTACACACTGACCGACCGGTTCGCGAGCCACAGGAAGGCCACCACGAAGCCGCTTTGCGGCGGCCCGACCGGGGAGACATCGCAATGACCTCCGCACTCATAGGCATCGTTCTCGGCTTCCTCATTGGCGCCGGCTGCCGATGGTTCGATCTGCCACTTCCGGCACCACCAAAGATCGTGGGTGCCCTTCTGGTCGTCTTCATGACGCTCGGTTTCATCGGCACGGACTACGTCCTGATCGGGATGGCATCGTGATGCAACTCCGGGGCCTGAGCCAAAGTCCGCACGCCGTTCCGGTCGCGATCCGACTGAGCTTTTCGGCTGTGTTTCTCTACAGCGCCGCCACGAAGTTGATCGGATTCGACGCAGCCGTCACGGAAATGGCGGGTCTGGGACTGCCATTTCCGTCTCTTGCCGCCGCGGGGACGATAATTGTGCAACTCGTCGGCGGTCTGGCGGTCGCAGCCGGCTTGTTTGTCTTTCCGGCCGCTATCGCGCTCGCGGTGTTCACGTTCGCGGCCACCCTGATCGGGCATCCATTCTGGACATTTGACGGCCCGGAATTCACCCGCCAGCTCACCACCACGCTCGAGCACGTCGCCATCATGGGCGGTCTCGTCCTGCTTGCCTATGACCACACCGCACGTCGACGTCAGGTACGGACCTGAATGGTAGCCACACATGGATTTGCACCGCTTCCTTTTCTCTGCATCTCTCCTCGCGTCTGCCCTGGCGCCGTCGCTGGCGACCGCCCAGGAGGGCTGCGCACTCGGGTTCGAGAAGCTGCGTTTCGACGACGACACCGATTGCTTCAGAACCCAGGAGGATCTCACTGGCTTTGACGCTTTAAAGGACATCGAGATCGCGCCGGATGTTGTCCTGAGTATCGGCGGCGAGTTGCGCGAACGTTACGAGTACACGCGAAACCCAGCGTTCAGCGCTGACCCGCAGGACGAGAACGGAGTTTGGCTTCAGCGGTTCACACTTCACGGCGACCTAAAAGTCGGTGAGCACATCCGTCTCTTTGGCCAGCTTTTCAGCGCGTTCGAGGAAGGCCGGGCCGGAGGGGCAAGCCCTGTCGATCGGAATGACCTGACCGTCCAGAACGCATTCGTCGATGTTCGCGGGCCCATCGCTGGCGGACACGCCAATCTCCGGTTCGGGCGCCAGGAGCTTCAGTTCGGTTCGGGCCGTTTCATAGATGTCCGCGAAGGACCCAATGTCCGACGGACGTTCGACGCCGTTCGCCCTTCATTCCAAGTCGACGACTGGAGAATAGACGGACTTTGGGCCCGCCCCCGAATTACGGAACCGGGGATCTTTGACGACAGGCAGAACGACGATCAGGAGTTGTGGGCGCTTTATGCCACCAAAGACAACGCATTCGTCGCGGATGGGACCCTCGATCTCTACTATCTGGGATTTCGAAACGACGGAGCCTCATTCGCGCAGGGCACTGCGGACGAAGAAAGGCATACGCTCGGGATACGGCACGCCGGGACGTCGGGTCCCTGGGACTGGAACTGGGAAGCGGCCTATCAGTTCGGCTCCTTTGGTGACGGCGATATCAACGCCTGGACGCTCGCGACCGACACCGGTTACACGTTCGAACAGGCCGCGTGGAGACCGCGGCTCGGGTTGGGCGCCAATATCGCCAGCGGCGACAGCGACTCCGGCGACAACGATCTCGGCACCTTCAATCCCATCTTTCCGCGCGGGAACTACTTTTCCGAGGCCGCCGTCCTCGGCCCCCGGAATTTCTACAACCTGCACGCTTTCCTGACGGTCACACCGACTGACCGGCTGACGCTTCAGACCGACTACAATATGTTCTGGCGGCTCGAAGAGGAAGACGGCGTGTATTCTCCGGCAGGGAACCTGATTGTCCCTTCAGGGGGAGAAGACAGGTTCGTTGCCTCGGCTCTGTCCTTCACAGCCGAATACGCGCTGACGGAGCGGGTCGCCCTCGCCGGGATCTACACTCGCGTGTTTGCGGGTGACGTGATCGACGCGACGGCGAACTCGGAAGACATCGACTTCGTCGAACTGACGTTCTCGTTTCGCTTCTAGTTTCGGGAGGTCGCCGGAATGCTCCGCCTCAAGAGCAGTTCAGATCGATACGGGCCAATCGAAAGATTATTGCACTGCGTCGTCGCCTTCATCGTGATCTTTCTTCTGCTGACGGGCCTTTTTGCCGACGTCCTCCCGCGAGGAGCCTTGCGGGCACAGCTTTACGACATTCACCGCGGATTGGGCGTCCTGGCGATCCCGGTCTTCGCAGCACGCCTGGTCTGGCGCGCGATCGACACGCTTCCCGATCCCGCAGGCAATCTTTCGCGCTTGGAGCGTCGCCTGTCGAACATCGTCCACGCCGCCCTGCTTGCGCTGGTGGTGATCCAGCCGGTGACTGGGATCGCCATGTACACGTTGGAAGGAGAGGCGATCGCTGTCTTCATGCTGTTCTCGGTCCCGGAAGCCTCGATCAGGGCGCCCGATGCAGCAGCGCTTTTAAGATGGATCCACGAGACTGGCGCAATCGCGCTCTACGTCGTGCTCGCTCTTCACGTAGGCGGGGCGCTCAAACACCTCCTGGTGAAACGGGATGGGGTGTTCGCGCGGATGTGGGGAACGCCGCGGACTGAAACCGAAGGTTCGAGGCGACAGGCACACGAGCTCGGCAGAACAACGACGCTCAAATCATGAGCTTCAGACACTACTCAAATCTCACCCCAATTCGGAGGAACTTTCTATGAAATACGCTCTCATTGGCCTTGCTGCGGTTGCGCTGCTGACACTGCTGCCGACGCACTCCGGAGCTCAGAACGCAGACAGGAATATCACGCTTGGGCAAGTCAATCTCAGCTTCTATGCCGTCGTCGGCGGGGTCGTTCAGGAGATCCTCGAGCGCCGCGGATATGAGGTCGACGTTGTCGAAGGCTCTCATGCCGAAATCTTCCCGAAGCTTGCGGCGGGAGAGGTCGACATCTTCGCTGCGGCCTGGCTTCCGGCGGGGCACGCGGCGCTCTATGCTCCCGCAGAGCCGGTCACCTTCCAGATCGCGCCGCTCTACGACGACGCGTCGTTCTTCTGGGTCGTGCCGGACTACGTGCCCGTGGCCGACGTCCAGAGCCTGTCTGATCTGACGAAGACTCACGTGCGCGACCGGATGCCGCAGCGGATCGTCAGTCTGCCGGAGGCGACAGGATTGACCGCCGTCGGCCGCGAGATCATGCGCGACTACGGCCTCGGCGACGCGGGCTATACGCTGGACGCCGCGCCGCCTGCCGAATGGATCGGCGCGTTTCAGGCAGCCATCGCGAATGAGGACTGGGTCGTTTTCCCGCTCTGGGCGCCGCAATGGGTCAACGCGGCCCACGACGTACGTGTCCTTGATGATCCGCTCGGCTCCTACGGCGCACCCGACAAGGCGTGGCTCCTGGGTCACGAAACCCTGCGAGGCATCGTCGACGAAGGGACGATGACGGTGCTTTCGGCGATCCGGCTGTCCGTCGATGACGTCACTGAAATGGACCGCCGCGTGAACGAGGACGGTGCGACGCCACGCGAGGCTGCGGAAAGCTGGATGGCGGATAATTCGGCGACAGTCGAGGATTGGCTCGCCGCAGCGCGGTGATCGATTTCGACGAAGAAACAGCGATCAGTCGGCGACGGCAGGATGACCGACGTCGACCTCTCGCCAAATCATTGATTAGGAGGAAAAAATGAGAATTTGACCTTCTCCCCGCTATCCGGGCCGTTGCGGGCTGGGATTTTCCACCTTTGAATGGACGAAGGAGGATGTCCCATGAAGCGCAGCCGGTTCAGCGATGAGCAGATCATCGCGGTCCTGAAGGAGAACGAGGCAGGAGCGAAGGTCGACGAACTGTGCCGCCGGCACGGGATGTCGAGCGCGACGTTTTACGCCTGGCGGAAGAAGTTCGGCGGCATGGAGGCGTCGGATGCAAAGAAGCTCCGCGATCTCGAGGCCGAGAACGCGCGGCTGAAGCGCATCGTCGCCGATCAGATGCTCGACATGACGGCGATGAAGGAACTGCTGCAAAAACATTGGTAGGCCCATGGCGAAGCGCAAAGCCGTGGGCTTCCTGATGACCGAACTCGGCTTGAGCGAGCGGCGTAGTTGCCGGATTGTCGGTCTCGCGCGATCGGTGCAGCAGTATCGGCCGGCCGAGCGCAACGACGCGGCCATGCTGGAGAGGATGCGCGCGCTGGCGTCGGAGAACCGCCGCTACGGCTATCTCCGGCTCCACGCCATGCTCAGGCGCGAGGGTTTGGTCGTGAACCGCAAGCGCACCTGGCGGCTCTACACCGCAGAGGGTCTGCAGGTTCGCACGAAGAAGCGGCGCAAGCTGCCACGCCGGGACCGGATCGCGCCGCAGGTGCCGGAGCGGCCGATGCAGCGTTGGTCTCTCGACTTCATGAGCGACCAGCTCGCCGACTATCGCCGGTTCCGCGTGCTCAACATCGTTGACGACCACAGTCGGTTCTGCCCGGGCCAGATCGTGGACCTCTCGATCTCCGGCGCCAGGGTGGCGCGGTATCTGGACGAGCTCGGTGAGGTTTATGGCCTGCCCGAGGAGATCGTCCTCGACAACGGGCCCGAAGGCACGAGCCGAGCCATGTTCGAGTGGTCGGAGCGCGCCGGCGTGCGCCTGCGCTTCATCGAGCCGGGCAAGCCAATCCAGAACGCCTTCGTCGAGAGCCTGAACGGGAAGCTCCGAGATGAGTGCCTGAACCTGCACTGGTTCCGCTCGCTCCGCCACGCCCGCAAGGAAATCGCTGCGTGGCGAAGCCACTACAACGCCGTGCGCCCGCATTCAGCGCTCGGCTACCTGTCACCGAAGGAGTTTCTCAGTCTCACCACCGCGCCGTCGCTTGAGCCTCTTGCGGGCTCCGCGCGGGCGCTCACCGCAAACCACCAACCGGAGAATTCCAGTTCAGCGCGGCCCTGATCAAGGGAGAAGGTCAAATTGATTTGCTGTTCCCGGGAATTCGCATCTTGGCGGCAGTTATGGTCGGTGGCATGTACGCAGTCCCTGTCCCTGCCGCCGACTGTCCATTTTCTTCAGATGTGCTGGCGGGAGTGTCGCCGATCGCAACGGGGTTCGGCTTCGCCGAAGGTCCTGTATGGCACGAGGGTCGATGGTCGTTTTCGGATATTTTCGCAAACCGGATCTTGGGGATCGATGAGAATGGCGAAGTCCGATCCGTCCACGCTCCTTCGGGCTGGGCCAGCGGTGGAGAAGTCTTGGCGGACGGCCGGCTCGTCATGACGTGACCCCGATTGTTCATCCAGGGGTCACCGGAATCCGCGGTTGAGTGGTCTCCCCCGGAAACTTGGACCGGTCTGAATGAGAGATTTCCGGCTACGATAGGCCATCGAGGAGGGGCCGTAGCCGATGAAGAAATCGAAGATCACCGAGCAGCAGATCGCGTTCGCGTTGCAGCAGGCCGAAGCCGGTACATCCGTCGAAGGTGTATTCGGCCGACAGCATGTCGGCTTCCGCCTTGTCGGCTGCGATGTTCCTGGTCGGGCTCATGACCTTACCATCCTGCGCCACGCCCCCGGCGGTATCCCAAAATGCTTGGAGAAGGTTGTGGTCATGTGCGCCTGGTTCGAGAAGCCGGTCGCGTAAGTGATGTCGACGAGGCGGTCGTCGGTGTGCTGGAGCAGCTCCTTCACCTTCATCAGGCGGCGCTGGATGACATATTGGTGCGGCGCTTCGCCCGTTTTCGCCTTGAAGGCACGGGTGAAGCTGAACACGTCCATGTCAATCAACCGCGCAAGGGTTTCGAGGCCGCCGGTTTCTTCGAGGTTCTCTTCGAGAAATTCCATCACCCGCGCAACCTCGGCATCGGAAAGCGGACTGATGCGTACTTTCTTCTCATCGTCTCCAAGCCGCCGTCGCAGAATGATAAGCGCGATCTGTTGCGCAAGAAGATCGGCGTAGAGCTCACCGCCCGGCGCTCCCTTGCGCGCTTCGTCCATGATGAGATCGGCGAGCCGTTTGAGCTGCGGATCGAAAACGCCCTGAAACCCCAGCGATTTCAGATTATCGGGATCGCCCTTGGCAAGCGCGGTTGCCACATCGCGGAAAATGACGTCGTCAATGTAGATCTGTTGAAGTTTAGCCTTGCCTTCGACTGTCTGTTGCACAGGCGCATGCGGCTGCACATACCCCATGGCGGTCGGCAACAGCTTGGTAGAAAAATGGCTTCCGGCTTCAAGATCGCTCTCCATCCTCAGGAAGTGGGAGCCTCCCATACATAACTCGATAAGATGAAAATCGATGAAGTCGCCATGGATTTCATTGTCCGTCTGCGACAGCACGCTGGTGTTCACGCGTCTCCAGTTAGCGCCGAGAATCTCATGCAGCTCAGCATTGTATTGGGTCGACATTGCATCGACCATCGCCTGCCGGGTGATGAGCTGCCCACTCATGATTTCGCCGTCCTGCGCCATGCGCCCGGCGGCATGCCGAAATGCTTCGAAAACGTCGTGGTCATGTGCGCTTGATTGGCGAATCCGGTGGCGTAGGTGATGTCGACGAGGCGGTCATCGGTATGCTGGAGCAGTTCCTTCACCTTCATCAAGCGGCGCTGGATAACGTATTGATGCGGGCTCTCGCCGGTTGCAGCCTTGAACGAGCGCGAAAACCCGAACGGGTCACGATCGAGAACGGGTGCGAGATCGGACAAATCGAAGTTGTTTTCCAGTTCCGCGTCGATGAACCCGATCAGGCAATCGATTTCGGTGGCCGAGATGGGTGTCGCCTCCAGTTTGCGCGAGGCTTCACCGTGGAACAGCGTCAACAGTTCATAGGCGATGCGCAGTGCCAGCGATTCCGACAGAACGCGCCAGCCGCTGTCGCCGGCCGCCATGACCGCGTAGTACTCTTCGATCAGACGGTGCAGCGCCGGGTGCACGAATCCCAGTCGCGGCTCCAGATTTCCGGGGCCACCCAGTTGAGGGCTCATCCGTGTGACCCGTTCGAAAAGAGGTCCCTTGATGCTGAGCACCGTGTTCGTCGTCTGGCCTCGGAAGTCAAATTTCTGAGCGTATCCAGGCGGAATGAATGTCACGCCGCCGGATCTGATTGCGGTATCCATTCCAGCACCGTCGACGTCGGCATGCAGATCCCCAGCAGCGGCCGTTGACAGGACCAGCGCTGCGACGTCGGACTCAGCGATTTCCGAAACGTGCGTTCCAACCGTGAAACACGCGCAGCCGATGTCGGCCTCCGGTCGCAGAACAACCGGTTTCGGTTCGAGCTTGTCGGCGAATTCGAGCCAGTCCCTGCCGGATAGGATGCTCTCGGTAGCCCTGATGGCAGCAGTTTCCGCTGGCGTGTTCATTACTGTCGTACCATCCTGCGCCACGCCCCCGGTGGCATGCCGAAATGCTTCGAGAAGGTCGTGGTCATGTGCGCCTGGTTGGAGAAGCCGGTCGCGTAGGTGATGTCGACGAGTCGGTTGTCGGTGTGCTGCAGCAGTTCCTTCACCTTCATGAGGCGCCGCTGGATGACATATTGATGTGGACTCTCGCCGGTTGCAGCCTTGAACGAGCGGGAAAACCCGAACGGGTCGCGATCAATCACTCGCGCCAGATCTGATAAGCCGAAATTGGATTCAAGTTCGGCGTCGATGAAGTCGATAAGGCGCTCGATTTCGGCGGCCGAGATGGGGGGCGCGTCGGGCTTCTTCGCCGGCTCGCCATTGAAGATCGTCAGCAGTTCGCAGGCGATGCGCAGGGCGATCGATTCCGACAGAACGCGCCAGCCGTTATCTCCCGCCGACATGACCGCGTACTGCTCTTCAACCAGGCGATGCAGCGCTGGACGGTTGAAGGCGGGGCGCGGCTCCAATCCACCAATCGTGCCCAATCCAGGGCCGACACTAGCGACCTTCTCAAGAATGCTGCTTCTGATGCTGAGGAGGGTATTCGTCGTCTTGCCAGTGAAGTCGAATGTCTGAGAATTGCCGGGAGGGACAAAGGTCAACGTCCCGGGCCTTATTCTGGAATCTTCAGCGACACCCGAAATCTCAGTACGTAGTTGGCCGTCGGAGGACGTCGATAATGCAAGAGTCGCAACCTCCGAGGGATTGATCTCGGATGAGTGATCGGCAATCGTAAATCGCGCGCATTCGATCTCGACTTCAGGTCGAACCACAACTGCGGCTCGATCGATCTTCCGCGCGGCATCAATCCAGCCTTGCCCCGAGAGAAACGTCTCCGCGCGCTTACGCTCCGCCATGCGCTGCGAAATAGCCATCACGCCCTCACCATTCTGCGCCACGCCTCCGCCGGTATGCCAAAGTGCTTGGAGAAGGTCGTGGTCATGTGCGCCTGGTTGGAGAAGCCGGTGGCGTAGGTGATGTCGACGAGGCGGTCGTCGGTGTGCTGGAGCAGTTCCTTCACCTTCATCAGGCGGCGCTGGATAACGTATTGATGCGGGCTCTCGCCGGTTGCAGCCTTGAACGAGCGCGAAAACCCGAACGGGTCGCGATCAAGCACTCTCGCCAGATCTGGTAAGCCGAAATTGGATTCAAGTTCGGCGTCGATGAAGTCGATCAGGCGCATTACTTCATCGAACGAAAGCGGCGCCACGCTTCCGGTCTCGTACGCTCCATGACCAAGACCAACCAGGATTTCACAGGCGATCCGAAGGGTGAGAGATTCGGTGAGTATCCGCCAACCGACTTCGCCAGAAAAAACACAATCAGCATAGTCGAGCGCTGCGCGTTCCAGCCGCGGCCAATAGATATTCGCACGCGGTTCCAGTGCGCCTACCGCGCCCAGCTTTCGATCGCTGTCGGAGGCTCGGCGGAGCAGCGCGTCGTCGATCATCAGGAAGGTGTTATTGACCTTTCCGTCAAACTCATACAGCTGTTCCGTGCCGGCGGGTGCAAATGTCAGCATGCCGGTGCGAACCTTGGCGGAGAACGGAGCGTCACCGATTGTTGCGTTGAGAACCCCGTTGGCCCTTTGCGATACAATCAATTTCGATCGTAAGGCGGGCCGGATCTCTGACTCGTGATTTCCTAAACTTGCGCGTGCCGCTTCGATTCCTGCCGAGGTTTGGGACTTTTCAAGAAGGGAAGCATTATCTTTTTGAACCAATTTTCCCGCGACATCGACGATGTCACGACCCGAGACCTTCTGACATGCGACTGCTGTTCGGCCGTCCGTCATATCAGCCTTCCCGCGCGATAGTTCTCGAACGAGACGCCGACATGGGCGCGAAACGCTGCATCCAGTCCGCTCACATCCCCGAAGCCTGATCGCACCGCGATATCTTGGGACGAGGCTTTGCCGAGGCACGCCGACGCGAGGTCCTGCGCGATGCTGATTCGCCGCTCCGTACGGAAAAGATCGAGGCCGTAGCCGACCGCGCGCTCGAAACCCTCCGCCATACGGTCGGCATCGACGCCTACATAGGCGGCGATCTCGCCCAAACCGAAGTCAGTGGTGATATTCGCCTCGATGTAATCAATCGCCCTCGAAAACTGCATCGGGGTGAGATCGCGCTTTGCACTGTCGGCGGGCGCCAAATCACAGACATGCCCGACGAGATGCGATGCAACCTTCAGCGCAAGGCGATCCGCCGCCAAAGCGTCGGCCGCGCCACCGGCCTCTTTCAGGATGTCAAGACAGATGGACCGTATGAAGTCGTTGCGTCCACCGACAAAACCGGGCAGTGCTACCCTGTCCGGATCGCCCCTTGTCTTGTCGGCGATGAGGTCGCGCACCAATGTCGGACGGAGAAGAACGTGGATCATCTGGATCCGGCCCTCGGCGGCGACATCCGATGCGTCACCGGCCGGCATGAAGCAGATGGTGTCCGGCTGAAAGATCGTCCGTCCGCAGCCAATCAGTGACGCGAACGAAACGTCGGCGACAGCAAGTCCGTCGACACAGAGCGCGAGAAAATGACTGTCGAGCGGCGGCGCGTGGAAGACATCGTCGCCCTGTTCAACCAGCAAGACCTGAAGTCTCGACCAATCCGACCCGATTGTCGTCAGCCCGACCTTTGAACGCGTCTCGGCGCTCAGGAACGCGGCAAAGGCGCGATCGCTCAGTCTCGGCTTCTCGGTGACATCCATGTGTTCGCGCGTCTCCTCCGGTGCGATATAGCACAGAAGCGTCGCCTTTCGGCGGTTCGCGACTTCTCTTTCCTGTTCGTGTCTCAATTACGCTTCCGGAAAGAATATCATTTCTGAGAATCTAGTTTTTCAAATTCTTGCGAAGCCAGGGTTCACACGTCGGCTGCGAGCAAGAACAGCCGTCTGCCATGCCCGCGGTGTGCCTCGAGGCGGTCAGCCAGCAGCTTGACGGATGCAACCTCATCGGCCTCTCTGGCCAGATCGTTGGCCGCGTTCACCGATAAGCCTGCCTGCGTGTGGCCTTCTTTCAGGTTGCGGACCATTGTGGCGAGGTCCGGGACGTCGGAAGTCGTTGGAGGATTCACCTCCACAACCGCATCGGAATAGTCGAGAATGGCTCGGCCGCCGAGACCAACGATGTGCCTCGCGAGGTGCTCGATCGCGACCTCCAGTTCAGAGGCTTGCTCCCGAAAGCACGCCTCGGCCATAAGAGCGCCCTTGCCCTGGACATTCCATTCATAGCTCTTGGTGGTTCGGCCGATCCGGCAGGTGTTGCCCAATACATGGCAGAGCGCGTCACATAGGTCGGTCTGGCCGTTCATCGCGCACCTCTCACGGCTCGCGAGGCAAGAGCGGCGACATCTGTTATGCCGGCGACCCGTCCGCCCGAAACAGGACCATCGGGGCGGGGGGCACCCGCAGCCGGCATGTCGATCCCGAGACGGGTTCCTTCCCCGCCAGTATGGAGCAGATTGAAGGTGCCGCCAGCCTCGCTGACAAGTGACCGGACCGTTTGGAGACCGGTTCCCACGCTTCCGATCGCTTCGGACGGAGCGCGTCGCACCGCAACGAACCATTCGCACACTTGAACGGGCATGCCGGGTCCATTGTCGGCGACCTGCAGAAACACTCGTCCGTCATGCTGACAGACAAATATGTCTAGTCGGCCACCGTCCCGTCCTTCGAGGGCTGCAGACGCGTTCGCCATGAGATTGAAGGCGATCCCGACGAGGGTCGAAGCGCTGCATTGGAACTCAATTTGACCCTCGGATTGAAGGTTCAGCGCGTAGGGTTCAGTCGCAGACGTCCGACCGTTTGCAACGGCACCATCGATCTCGACCAGAAGGCCGCAGAGTCCGTCCAAGTCGAACCAGGCGACGTCGTCGACGTCCCGTGCTCCAGTGGGGCGGGTCTGGACGATCTTCTTGGCGGCCTCCGCGATGAGACCTTGCTCGGCGAGAAGACGTGGGTCGTTACGGGAGTTGAGTCTGGTTGCGTTCAAGATTGTCTCCATCCGTCGATTGACATCATCTTTTACGCCATAATCGGGGCGCGCGCAGTCGCATCCGGCGTCGGCTGGCTTGCCAATCTTTGAAGAAAAGGAGGCGGACGGCAGCGCCGCCCGCCTCAGGTCTGCCCGCGGGAGTATGGGGAGAAAGGTCGGAACAGGGGCTGTTCCGGCGCTGCGGGCAGTCACAGGGAGCTCTTCAGTATCCGACATGTTCGCACGCTGGATGATCTGCTACATCACCCGAACATGGGCAGCGTCTTTTCGTGAACAACGAGGGGTCACCGGACGTCGATCCTCTTGGAAGGACAAGCCGGAACGCGGTGCCAGTTGGGGAGGTGTCAAGAAGGCGCAGTTCGCCCGCCATATCTCGGGCGAGGGCACAGCAGGTGATCAAGCCCGACCCCAGTCTTCCACCGGATGGGACTATGCCGTCGGCACGGGGCAGAAGGAAGCCAACGACATGGTCGGGCAATCCGGGCCCGTCATCCCGGATTTCGAAACGGACTTCGGATTTGTAGCACGTGACACCAACCGAGACGAAGGACCCCCCGTGAGCGGCGACCGCTGCTGCCGCGTTTACTGTCAGATTGAAAAGGATTCGAAACAAGGACGTTGGATCGCAGGTGAGGGAGAGGCTCGGATCGATTTGTGTTCTGAAATCGATGTCCCACCTCCTCGCAAGCGCTTCGACTTCGACGAGACGCACGACCTGTAGGACTTGAAGCTCAATGCACTGCGTCGTCATGGGGCGCTCGGATCGATGCGACAGATCGTTCCGTATCTGCGAGCAAATCTCTGCCACGAGGTCAATCGATCGCCTGATTCGATCGGCATGCTTCTTCACTGCAAGATCGGAATGGTCACAGAGCAGTTCGGCTGCAAGGCCTGCCCGCGCCATCAGTCCATTGATGTCGTGCGCGACACCGCGAAGCTTTAGATGATTGTCGTGTTGCACGCTCACCTCCCAATCCCGCCGACCGGGCCATTTGGTCCCGATCTCAACCGTCGTTCAACGAACCTAGATCGCGCGAGCCACACCGGTCTTTCGCAGGTTTGCTGAATCCTGTTGTCGCGAGGTGTCGAGCACCTCGGCGCGCCGCGTGGAGCAAGATTTCGAAAAGTAGCGAGGGCCAGAAGAGTTGGGTGCGCTCAGCTCGCATATTACCGAGCATGCCGTCATTCGGGACCATATAGCGATGCATAGGCGTGATCACTCTTCCGCGGGTTTTCACTTCTTCGAGCAGCCTGATTACACATTGGTGGTGCGGCCGCCCGGAGCATGTCGAATTACAGTTCCTGCCGGCCGGCATTTTCTGGACATCCACCTAGGCAAATCCGAAGCCGCGTACGAGATTTCCGGAATAGCCACGGCGACCGGCCCGGCGCCGCCTTCGACATTTGTATTCCTGCCAGGCGCGGAAGAACGCGAAATAACCGCCTCCCGGTCCGGGTGGAGTATCCAGATGTCGTTTGAACCGAGCCTGCTTCATGCAAAGCCATGCAATGGTTCGAATGGTGGAAACGTCCCCGATGCAGTCAAACTGGGGCCATGCCTTCACGAAAGGGACGAGGCGTTGGTCGTGATTGCAAGACAACTTTCAAGCTGTTGGCAGTCACAGTCTGAACGGCCTACTCTAGAACAGGTGGACGCGGTCGCGACATTGCTCCTGATGCGCGTCTCGAAGAACCTTGGAGCGCCAAAACACCCTGAGCCCAGCCCGTCTGCAGTCTCCAGACGAGTCCAGAGCGTCCTTGATCACATCGAGCAGGACCTTCAGGCGAACCACACGCTCAAGAGTCTCGCCGCGGTCGCCGGCGTGAGCACGTACCATTTCGCACGGATGTTTCGCGAAGCGACCGGCAGGAGTCCTCACCGATACGTCGTTGAACGCAGGTTGGCGCACGCGAAGCGCCGATTGAGGCAATCGGACGACCCGATCGTAGAGATTGCTTACGATTGCGGCTTCGCATCGCAAAGCCACATGACGGAAGTCTTCACGAAGGTCCTTGGCGCAACGCCCGGTCAGGTGAGAAGAAATGCTCCATGATGTCAGGTATTGTTGACAACCAACACGATTCAACAGACCGGCAATATGCAGAAAGGGGCCGAGTTCCGTAATTGCTTGAACCTCAAAAGTGGAGTGAAGAATTACAATAGGTGGGAAAGTTGCGACGTGTTCGATTCACTGCAAAAAAATTTTCAGAAATGGACGTTACCGAAATTTTGTATCTCTTGCAGATCGCACGATTAAGTGGGCCCCGCTGGAGAAACCGTAGCGTAACGCAACTTCGATCAACGGCAGGCGTGTGCCAACCTGCAACTCCTTTGCGCGGACGCAGCGCCGCTCTTGCATATAGGCCCTGTTGATGGCCGTCTGGCGGCGCAAGCCAACTGACTAGGTCACAGTACATTCCGATCAGGGCTCTCAGTTCACCAGCCGGGAATGGCAGACGTTCCTGCGCCAGCACAACTTGGAACCCAGCGTGAGCAGACGAGGCAATTGCCACGACAACGCGGTCGCCGAAAGTTTCTTCCAGCTGCTGAAGCGCGAGAGGATCAAGCGCAGGACATATCCGACCCGCGGCGACTCAAGGCAGGACGTCTTCGAATACATTGAGCTGTTCTACAACCCGAGGCGCAAACACACGAACAATGGCATGCTGTCACTGCGCTGCCCGTCGCGATCCAAAGGCAACTTCATGTCCGGCGTGGGAGAGACGCACGCCGATAGCGCGCCCCATATTTCGTGCTCCAATGATTCCGATCTTCATCTTTCTTGCCCTTTCAAGTCCTGAGTCTGGTGAGCGGGTTCTGTTGCGTTAGCCTAGTTGGCAAGGCAGGCTTGGTCCAAGCATTCAGGAGGTGCGCATGCCGCGTCGAAATCCGTTCAATCAGCACCGAATTCCGAAGGATGTGATCCTCATGGCGGTTCGTTGGTATTGTCGGTACCCTCTGTCCTACCGTGATGTGCGCGATCTTTTGGCCGAACAAGGAATAACAGTCGACGCGGCGACGATTTACCGGTGGGTCCAAAAGTTTGGACCAGAGATCCGTAAGCGCGCACATGGCCGACATCGATCTTGGCGTGGGCTCCAATGGCATGTGGATGAAACCTATGTTCGAGTGAACGGTCGGTGGTGTTACCTGTGGCGAGCCGTGGATCAGCGCGGACAGCTCATCGATTTCCGGCTAACGGCACGCCGAAACGCCAGCGCTGCAAGGGCGTTCATGCGCCAAGCTAGCGAAACAGTCCGATTTTACCACCCGATGACCATCATAACAGATAAGGCACATAGCTATGCGAAAGTGATCGAAGAGATGAATTTTGGGAATGGTCCCGACGATCGCAACCGACATGTCGACCGCAAACATCTTAACAACAAGATCGAAGCCGACCACGCCGCTTTGAAACAGCTCCTTCGTCCAAAACGGGACTTCCGAAAGATGACCTCAGCCACGAACACTCTGAAAGGCATCGAAACCCACCAGGCCATCAAGAAGGGCCATTTCGCGAACAACGAGCCCGGTGTCTTGAACGAAGCGGCATTCGTTGCAAACCTGTTCAAGGCTGCTGCGTAGTCCCAATGAGCAGAAGGGCCACTTGACGGGCTGCGCACTAACGCAACAGAGCTCGCCCGAGTGAGCTGCTTACTTCCGCGGAATGGCCGCGTAAGCACTGGTTCGCGATGAGCAGGAAATTCTAAAGGCTGTTTTTATGAGGAAAGTTGTCGCACCGCCTCGGGAAATGGCGTGCTTACGTGACGAACCGGTCATCGTATTGAAAATCCTGGAATATCTCGAAGCGACCGACGCGTAATGCTTACGTCAGACTTTTGCACGCCCACCGATCCATTTCGGACATAAGCCGTATCATTCTGATTTTGTTGAGTTAATTGGCGCACCCGAGAGGATTCGAACCTCTGGCCTCTGCCTTCGGAGGGCAGCGCTCTATCCAGCTGAGCTACGGGTGCATACCGTTCGCGAGATGCTTACGCCATGCTTACGCGAGATTTTCGGCTCCTTGAAGAGCGAACCCGATATCCGCTCAAGCCGTTGTTTAGTCACTTCTTTCTTCCGGCACCTTTCGTCATCGCCAGACTTGACATCCGCCTTCGGAGGGCAGCGCTCTATCCAGCTGAGCTACGGGTGCATACCGTTCGCGAGATGCTTACGCCATGCTTACGCGAGATTTTCGGCTCCTTGAAGAGCGAACCCGATATCCGCTCAAGCCGTTGTTTAGTCACTTCTTTCTTCCGGCACCTTTCGTCATCGCCAGACTTGACATCCGCCTTCGGAGGGCAGCGCTCTATCCAGCTGAGCTACGGGTGCATACCGTTCGCGAGATGCTTACGCCATGCTTACGCGAGATTTTCGGCTCCTTGAAGAGCGAACCCGATATCCGCTCAAGCCGTTGTTTAGTCACTTCTTTCTTCCGGCACCTTTCGTCATCGCCAGACTTGACATCCGCCTTCGGAGGGCAGCGCTCTATCCAGCTGAGCTATGGGTCCGCACGAGGCTCGTATACCGACGGCGCCGCGTGCCCGCAATCGCAAAATCCGAAAGACCGCAGGCTACTGGAAGAGCTCGTGCGCCAGTTGGAGCGCGTCGACCAGCACGTCGACCTCACCGGTGGTATTGTAGAGCCCGAAGGAGGCGCGGCAGGTCGCGGTCAGGCCGAGGTGATCCATCAGCGGCCCGGCGCAGTGATGCCCTGCTCGGACCGCGACGCCCTTCTTGTCGAGAATGGTCGAGATGTCATGGGCGTGAGCGGCGCCGTCGAGCGTGAAGCTGAAGATCGCGCCCTTGTCGGGCGTCGTGCCCTGCATCTGCAGCCAGTTCAGCCCGCCAAGCCGCTCTAGCGCGTAGTCGCGCAGCCGGTTCTCGTGCGTGGCCACGTGGTCCATGCCGAGCGCCATCAGGTATTCCAAAGCCGCGCCAAGACCGATGGTCTGAACGATGCCCGGCGTGCCGGCCTCGAACTTCATCGGCGGATCGGCGTAGGTCACGGTATCCTTACTGACCTCGCGGATCATGTCGCCCCCGCCCATGAAGGGGCGCATCTCGTCGAGGCGCTCCTTGCGAACGTAGATCGCACCGGAACCCGACGGACCGTAGAGCTTGTGACCGGTGATGGCGTAGAAATCGCAGCCGATGTCCTGCACGTCGACCGGCTGGTGTACGGCACCCTGCGAGCCATCGACCAGCACCGGCACGCCCTTCTCGTGCGCCGCTTGCGTGATCGCCTTCACGTCGACCCGGGTTCCGAGAACGTTCGACAGGTGCGTTACCGACACCAGCCGGGTTTTCGGCCCGATGGCGTCGATCACCGCCTGCGGATCGAGCGCCCCCGTGGCGTCCGTGTCGACCCATTTCAGCACGACGCCCTGCCGCTCGCGCAGGAAGTGCCAGGGCACGATGTTGGCGTGATGCTCCATCACCGACAGAACGATCTCGTCGCCGGCCTGCATCCGCGGCATCGCCCAGCCGTAGGCGACCATGTTGATGCCTTCGGTGGTGCCCGAGTTCAGAACGATCTCGCGCTCGGACCCGGCATTGAGAAAGCGGGCCACGGTGCCGCGCACGGCCTCGTATTTCTCGGTTGCGAGGTTGGACAGGAAGTGCAGCCCGCGATGGACGTTGGAATATTCCTGCGCATAGGCGGTGGTCACGGCGTCGATCACCACCTGCGGCTTCTGTGCCGAGGCGCCGTTGTCGAGGTAGACCAAGGGCTTGCCGTTCACCTCGCGCGACAGGATCGGGAAATCGGCACGGATCGCGTTCACATCATACATTCGAGTTCAGCCCCATAGCTCCGATGCCGGTGAAGGAGAGGATCACGGAAAGCCCCAGGATCAGCGCGAGCGAACCGGCGACGAGAACGCCGAAGGCGCGCCAGAGCGAATCGAGCTTCAGCCCGACGCTGAGAAAATGCAGCAGGATCCAGACCGCGAAAATACTGGCCGCGAAGACCAGCAGCGAGCCGAGTACCGGCGAGACAACCATCAGCACGATGACCACCGCCTGCGCCGCGGCGCGCAACGCCTGCAGCCAGACCATCAGCGCCAGAAGGTCGTCGATGGAGGACGCCGAAGACCCGAGCACCCGGCCGGTCCAGTAGAAGGCGGCGACGCTGACCAGGAGACCGCCGGCCACGATCACAAAGAACACGAATGGGTTGGCGAAGGTGTCCGGGATCGGTGTCGAAACCGGAGAGATCATCTCGGAGACCGAGAAGAGCACCGTGTTGAAAATGGCGACCAGCGCCAGCGCGCTCCAGAGCACGTCGCGCGGTAGGTTCAAGCCAGTCACGATGTGCGCCGCCTCGGAGGGCGCGCGCAGGGTCAGCAGGGCAAGCCCGCCCCAGTCGATCCGCGTGCTCATGCCGTCGCCCGCCCCGCGCCGAAAAGTCCGCCGATCCAGAACCAGAGCACCACCGCAGCCCATACCACGCCGACGATCTGCGCCTGTAGTCCGGGCCCGATCAGACCCAGCACAAGACCCAGCAGAAGCAGCACGGGAGACGCCGCAAGCAGCGCCCAGAACAGCGTGAGCCGCACCTCGTAAGCGGTTCTGCGCGAACCAAAAAGCCTGAATATCAGCCAGATCGCGGTCGAGACCACATAAAGCAGGAGCGGCATGACGAAAATCCACAGGAAGGCGCTCCAGTAGAGTCGAACCGACAGCGGTCCTTCGGGGTTCAGCGCCGCCTCGCGCGCCTGGTAGGGCGCAAGGGCCACGAAGACGAGCGCGCAGGCGATCAGCGCGAAAAGCAGCGCGCGCACCTCCTGCCGGCCGTCCTGCAACAGACGCCCGACCACGCGGGACGGGCCGCGGTAGGTCTGCCAGATATCCTGCGTGACCGCCATCAGCCGATGTGCCGGTCCAGCCAGCCTTCGAGGCGTCCGACGATCTCGTCCCGCAGAGTCTCGTCGTCAATCTCCTCCACCGCCTCGGCCAGAAAGGCGAGCGTCAGCAGGTTCACCGCCTGCACATGCGGCACACCGCGCGAGCGCAGGTAGAACAGCGCCGTCTCGTCGATCGCCCCCGAGGTCGAACCGTGCGAGCAGGCCACGTCGTCGGCATAGATCTCGAGTTCGGGCTTCGCCAGGAACTGGCTGTCGTCGTCGAGCAGCAATGACTGGCTGATCTGGTAGCCATCGGTCTTCTGCGCGCCCGGTTTCACGAGGATCTTGCCCTGGAAGACACCCGTGGCACCGTTGCGCAGGACCTTCTTGAACACCTGCCGGCTTTCGCAGCGCTCGGCATCATGGGTGATGAACACCGTATCGTCGTGGTGGAAATCGCCGTCCCCGACACAGGCACCCGCGACATGCGCCACCGCGTCGTCGCCGGTCAGTTCGATCACGCAGTCGTTGCGGGTCAGCACGCCGTTGGCCGTCAGGGTGAAGGACTTGAACACCGACTCGGTCCCGAGCCGGGCAAAAATATGCGTGGCCGCCCGGCGTTCGTGGTCGCGGCCCTGAGCGCGCACGTGGTGGAAGGTCGCGCCGTCGGCCACGTCGACCTCGAGCACCTTGTTGAACCGGGCCGCCGCCGGGCCGTTCTCGAGCAGCGTCAGCTCGGCACCTTGATCGAGCCGCACGACGTGGTGCAGCATCGCGTCGGAAGTCTCGGAGCGGTGGTGATACTGCACGCTGACCGGGCGAGAAACCTTGCCTGTGACGTGCATGAGCAACCCGTCCTGCGCAAAGGCGGTGTTGAGCGCCGCGAGCGGCCGCGCCACCGGGTTCTGCCCGCGCGCCTCGAGCACGCCATAGAGATCACGCGCCCAGTGGATGTCTGCGGTGGCCTCGGCCAGACGTTCGATGCGGATGTTCTCGCCCGCCAGATCGTCCGAAGCTTCGGCGTCGAACACGCCGTCGACGAAGACGATCTTCAGGCGGTCGATCTCACCGAACAGCGGCGCCTCGTCGGCCTCGAACAGCGATGCGGCCGGTGCCTCGGGCTGAACCAACGTGTCGGGCCGGGTGTATTTCCAGTACTCGTCGCGCCGCTGCGGTAGGCCGGACGCGCGCACCCGCGCGAGCGCCTCGTCGCGCGCCGCGGCACTCCAGCCGCCGCGCGGCAGGTCGAGCGCGGCAATCCGTGCCTCGGTCGGGTCCTGGTTGCGTGCCGCCTCGGCCATCACGCCACCTCGGCGAGGATGTCGGCGTAGCCGTTGTTCTCGACCTCGAGCGCCAGTTCCGGCCCGCCGCTTTTCACGATGCGGCCGTCGGCCATGATATGCACCACGTCCGGTTTGATATGGTCGAGCAGGCGCTGATAGTGCGTGATCACCAGAAAGCCGCGTCCCTCGGACCGCAGCGCGTTCACACCGTCCGCCACCAGCTTCATCGCGTCGACGTCGAGTCCCGAGTCCGTTTCGTCGAGGATGCACATCTTGGGCTCGAGCATCGCCATCTGTAGGATCTCGTTCCGCTTTTTTTCGCCGCCGGAGAAGCCGACGTTCACCGGACGCTTGAGCATCTCGGCGTCGATCTTGAGATCCTTGGCGCGGGCGCGCACAGCCTTGAGAAACTCGGCTGCCGACATCTCCTCCTGCCCGCGCGCCTTGCGCTGTGCGTTCACGGCTGTGCGCATGAAGGTCATGTTGCCGACGCCGGGAATTTCCACCGGGTACTGAAACGCCAGGAACAGGCCTGCCGCGGCGCGTTCCTCGGGTTCCATCTCGAGCAGATCCGCCGCGTCGAGCGTCGCGGTGCCGCCCGTGACCTCGTAGCCGTCCTTGCCGGACAGCACGTAAGACAACGTCGACTTGCCCGACCCGTTCGGCCCCATGATCGCATGGACCTTGCCCGGTTCGACGTCGAGATCGACGCCCTTCAGGATCTGCTTGTCCTCTTCTTCGAGTTTGACCTGCAGGTTCCGGATGCTCAGCATTTTTTCGTCCTCTTCTCGGCACCCGCCGCGCTGGCGGATAAAATCTTTTCTATCACAGGCCCTTGCGGGCCAAAGCTCATGTTTCCTGGATCACCACGCCGGTCCCTGAAGCCGAGACCATCAGCATCGAGTCCCCAACAACCTCGTAGTCTAGATCGACGCCGACGACCGCATTGGCCCCGAGCGTGCGGGCGCGCGCTTCGAGCTCGCCCAGCGCGGTTTCGCGCGCGTCCTGCAGCTTGCTCTCGTAGGCGCCCGAGCGCCCGCCGACCACGTCGGTGATCTGGGCGAAGAAATCGCGGAAGACGTTCGCGCCCATGATCGCCTCGCCCACCACGATACCCTTATAGGCGGTGATGGCATGGCCTTCGACAGTGTGGGTCGTGGTGACGATCATCCGCGCGGTCCCGTTTCGCCCGGCTCCGGTTTCTTGCAAGAAACCGGCCCGGAATTTTGCAAAATTCCGGTCAGCCGACCGACCCTTCGAGCGAGATGGCGACCAGCTGCTGGGCTTCCATCGCGAACTCCATGGGCAGCGCTTGCAGCACGTCCTTGCAGAAGCCGTTGACCACGAGCGCCACCGCCTCTTCCTCATCCATGCCGCGCGAACGGCAATAGAAGAGCTGATCGTCATCGACCTTCGAGGTCGTCGCCTCGTGCTCGACCCGGCTCGAGTTGTTCTTGACCTCGATGTAGGGCACCGTGTGCGCTCCGCAGTCCGAGCCGATCAGAAGGCTGTCGCATTGCGTATAGTTGCGCGACTCCTTGGCCTTCGGGTGCATCGAGACCAGCCCGCGATAGGTGTTCTGCGCCTTGCCCGCCGAGATGCCCTTGGAGACGATGCGCGACTTGGTGCGCTTGCCCAGGTGCACCATCTTGGTGCCGGTATCGGCCTGCTGGTGATTGTTGGTGATGGCGATCGAGTAGAATTCGCCCTGGCTGTCGTCGCCGCGCAGGATGCAGGACGGGTACTTCCAGGTCACGGCCGAGCCCGTCTCGACCTGGGTCCACATCACCTTGGCCCGGTCGCCGCGGCAATCGGCGCGCTTGGTGACGAAGTTGTAGATGCCACCCTTGCCGTCCTCGTCGCCGGGGTACCAGTTCTGCACGGTGGAGTATTTCACCTCGGCATCTTCCTCGACGATGATCTCGACCACGGCGGCGTGCAACTGCGAGGTGTCGCGCTGCGGCGCCGTGCAGCCTTCGAGGTAGCTCACGTAGGATCCCTTGTCGGCGATGATCAACGTGCGCTCGAACTGGCCGGTGTTCTCGGCGTTGATCCGGAAGTAGGTCGACAGCTCCATCGGGCAGCGCACGCCCGGCGGCACGTAGACGAACGAGCCGTCCGAAAACACAGCCGAGTTTAGCGTGGCGTAGAAGTTGTCGCTGACGGGTACGACGGAGCCGAGGTACTTTTTAACCAGTTCGGGATGCTCGCGGACCGCCTCGGAGATCGAGCAGAAGATCACGCCCGCGTCCCGCAGCTCTTTCTGGAAGGTCGTGCCGACCGAGACCGAATCGAACACCGCGTCGACGGCGACCTTGCGCGCTTCGGCGGGCGCATCCTCGGCGCCTTCGACACCGGCGAGGATCATCTGCTCTTTCAGCGGGATGCCGAGCTTGTCGTAGGTCTCGAGCAGCTTCGGATCGACCTCGTCGAGTGACTTCGGCTTCACCTCCATCGACTTCGGCCGGGCGTAATAGTACTGGTCCTGGAAGTCGATCTCGGGATAGTCGACCATGGCCCAGTCCGGTTCGGTCTTGGTCAGCCAGCGCTCGTAGGCGCCGAGCCGCCATTCGGTCATCCACTCGGGCTCCTCGTTCTTTTCGCTGATCAGGCGCACGATCTCTGGGGTCAGGCCTTTCGGCGCGTATTCCATCTCGACATCGGTCGACCAGCCGTACTTGTACTTGCCGCCGACCTCGCGCACCGCGTCGACCGTTTCCTGGTCCACGCCTTCCTTGACCTGTGTTGCGTCCATCACCGGGTGATCGAGTGCAGCCATGTCAGTCTCCATTCCTCACGCCGCGCGGGCGCGATGTTTGTGTTCCTTGGCGAGCCAGCTTTCAGCAAAGCGCAGCACGTCGTTCTCGGTCGTCTCAAGCCCCAGCGACACGCGCACCGCGCTGGCCGCCGCATCCCCATCGAACCCCATGGCACTCAGCACGCGGCTGGCGCGCACCTTGCCGCTCGAACAGGCCGAGCCTGCGCTGATCGCGTATCCGGCGAGGTCCATCTGAATGACCTGGCTCTCACCCTTCCATCCCGGTGTCGTGAAGCATGACGTGTTGGGAAGGCGGGGCCGACCTTTCCCGACAAAAATAGTCGTCTTGGCGGCAGCCTCAAGAGCCTTTTCTAGAATATTTCTAAGTTGCTCGATACGCTCCCACCGGCCCGACGCCACATCGCCGGCCGCAGCCTCGGCGGCGGCGGCGAAACCCGCGATGCCGACAAGATTCTCGGTGCCTGACCGGCGTCCCATCTCCTGCCCGCCACCGCGGATCCGGGCCGGGACTTCCTGCCCGCGCCGCAGCACCAGCGCACCAACGCCTTTCGGCCCGCCAAGCTTGTGCGCCGAGATCAGCACCATACGCACCCCGGAGGCATCGAAATCGACAGGCACCTTGCCGAAGGCCTGGGTCATGTCGCTGACCGCAAGCTCCTCGGGGAGGTCCTGCAAGACGCCTGTTTCCGAGTTTGCGGCCTGCAACACCGACATGCCCGGTTCGGCCACGGTCACGCCGCCATCGCCGTCCACGGTTAGCGTATCGTCGACCCAAGAGCCGACCGCGTCATGTTCAACCGCGCCCCCGTGCAACCCGCGCCCGGCGCAGGCCAGCGCCGCGGCCTCGGTAGCGCCGGAGGTAAAGACGATATCCGCACCCTCGGCACCAAGCGCCGTCGCGATCCGGGACCGGGCGTGTTCGAGCAGCGCCTTGGCGGCGCGCCCCTCGGCGTGGACCGAGGACGGATTCCCGACTAGATCCATCGCCTCGAGCATCGCCTGCCGCGCTTCCGGGCGCAGCGGCGCGGTCGCGTTGTGATCGAGGTAGACGCGCGCCACGCTCACACCTCGTCCACGACGGCGAAGAGGTTCGGCACCGCCGGACAGGGCGCGAGATCGTTCTCGATCACGTCCGACAGGCGCGTCTGGTGCAAAAACACGTAGACATGCGCGCTCAGACCTTCCCAGAGCCGGTTGGTCAGCGATTGCGCCTTGCTGCCCGACGCGCCGCCCGAGGCCCCGGCGCCCTTGTGCATCGCGTTAACGGTCTCGTCGACGGCAGAGAGCACATCGACCACTCGGATGTCCGAGGCGGGACGCGCCAGCCTGTAGCCCCCGCCCGGGCCACGTACCGAAACCACCAGGTCCGCGCGGCGCAGTTTGACGAAAAGCTGTTCGAGGTAGGGCAGCGAAATCGCCTGGCGCTCGGAAATGTCGCCGAGCGAGACCAACTTTTCGTCGGGTTGCAGGGCGATATCGGCCAATGCCACCATCGCGTAACGCCCCTTGGTCGACAGCTTCATCGCCTGCTTCTCCGAATCGGCGCGCCCCGCCGCCAGATGATTGACGTATGCCGCCGAAGTGCCTAAGTCCGTGTTTCACCGCCGCTCCCGCGGGGGTCACCTTATTAGAACCGTTCTAAGGTGCCTGAGAGAAGTCGTCAAGAATTCCGGGCGCTGCAGACTTGTTACAGGGACGCTCATGCCCGAGGTCATCTTTCCCGGACCCGAAGGCCGCCTTGAAGGCCGCTACCACCCGCAAAAGGAACGTGACGCCCCCATCGCCATCGTCCTGCATCCGCATCCGCAGTTCGGCGGCACGATGAACAATGTCGTGGTGCACAAGCTTCACTATGCCTTCTACAACATGGGCTTCACCGTTCTGCGCTTTAATTTTCGCGGGGTCGGACGCAGCCAGGGCGAATACGACCAGGGTATCGGAGAGCTCAGTGACGCCGCCTCGGCGCTCGACTACCTGCAGTCGATGAACAACAACTCCAAGCATTGCTGGGTCGCGGGCTTTTCCTTCGGCGCCTGGATCGGAATGCAGCTTCTGATGCGCCGGCCCGAGATCACCGGCTTCATCTCGGTCGCGCCCCCGGCCAACATGTACGACTTTTCCTTCCTTGCCCCCTGCCCGGCATCCGGGCTGATCATCAACGGGACCGCCGACCGCGTGGCGCCGCCCGCCGACACCGAGGCGCTGGTGGGCAAGCTGCACGAGCAGAAGGGCATCACCATCACCCACCAGCAGGTCGATGGTGCCGGGCATTTCTTCGAGAACCATCTCGACACGCTGATCGATTCCACCACCGACTACGTGAAGCGCCGCTTGACCGAGACCACGCGGTAACCTCATGGGTGTGACCGAGGACATCGCAGACGACCTGGCGCGCGAGACGCTGAAGATCATCGAGGCGACGGGCGACGACGCCATCGTCAAGCAGGTGGCCGACACCATCGGCGGCTCCTCCCAGACGATGGAAGAGGCCTATCTGACGGCCGTGCGCGTGCGCCGCGCCGAAAAGCGCGCGCGCGAGCTTCTGTCCCAGCACGGAAAAGCGCCTGACGCGTCCGGCGCATGACCGAACGGCTCGACGCGCAGATCGCCTTCCTCAACGAAGCGGACCGGCTGAAATCGGTGGTACGTGGCACGACGCTTTGTGACGCCTCGCGGCGCGAGAACAGCGCAGAGCACAGCTGGCATCTGTCGCTCTACGCCCTCGTGCTGGCGGACCAGGCCGGACCGGAGGTCGATATCGACCGCGTGATCCGCATGCTGATCCTGCACGATCTGGTCGAGATCGACGCGGGCGACACGCCGATCTTCGCCACCTACGATGCGGCGGACGTCGCGGCGCGCGAACAGAAGGCCGCCGACCGGATCTTTGGCCTTTTGCCCGACGACATCGCCCGCGACCTGCGCGGAATCTGGGAAGAGTTCGAGGCCGCCGAGACACCCGCCGCGCAATTTGCCAAGTCGCTCGACCGCTTTCAGCCGCCGATGCAGAACCTCAGGTCCGGCGGCGGCAGCTGGGTGGATTACGACGTCCGTTTCCAGGACGTGGAACAAAAGGTCGGCGCCAAGATCGCCATCGGCGCCCCGGCACTCTGGGACTACGCGCGCGGTCTCATCGTGGACTGGTTCACCCGCAACAACCGCGGCTGAGCGTCAGTCCCGACCGGCCATCAGGATCGCCTCGGCGGTGCCTTTCGGATCGGTGAAACAGGTCTCGTGCCCGCCCATCATCTGCACCAGCCGGAACAGTCCGAGCTTTTCCGACAGCCGCGGATGCCAGCCCAGAGAGTGCGGCAGGGCCGCGTCGTTGAGCCCGTTGATGTAGCTTTTCGGGATCTCCATCTCGGCCGGGTTCTTCGACAGTTCGATCTTGTCGGCGAAGGTCCGGTAAGGCTGCGGGTTGAGCCGCTCGTAGGCCGCCTGCGCCGCCGGCAGATCGCCCTCGTTGAAAAACACCTCGCGCCAGATCGGGAAGGGCAACGTGATGGTGTTGTCGCCGGACCCCTCGGCGAGCTGCGCGAACATGCCGCCGAAGACCTCGGGCACCATGTCGATCAGGCTTTCGCCCGCATTCGGCACGAAGGCGTTCCAGTAGACAAGGCGCCGGATCCGCTCGGGCACGCGATCGGCCACCCCGGTGATGACCATGCCGCCGTAGCTGTGTCCGGCGAGCACGACGCCCGTCAGGTCGTTTTCCTCGAGGTAGTCGGTGACCGAGGTGATGGCGTCCTCCAGACCGACGTCCTTGGTCTCGCCCGCACGGTTGCCGGCCAGCGTCGGCACATGGGTCTCTTTGCGCGCCGCGCGCACGTACTCCGCCACCGGGCTCAGAAGCTCTCCGCTGTGCCAGGCGCCGTGCACCAGAACGTATTTCGTCATCTTGATCCTCCCATTGGTACCGCCCGGCGGCAGGCGTCATCAAAGCACGACCGGCACGGTTCGGTAAACCAACGGTTGAGATTGTGCCGGTATACCTTCGTATACGACCTTCCAAGCCGCGACATTCTGCGCTACACCCCGCGCAACTGTGACTCGTCACCCAAATCAACAGGAGCGCACCTGCATGACCAAGATCAAGGTTGAGAACCCGGTCGTCGAACTCGACGGCGATGAGATGACCCGGATCATCTGGGACTTCATCAAGAAGAAGCTGATCCTTCCCTATCTCGACATCGACCTGCTCTACTATGACCTCGGCATTGAGGCGCGCGACGAGACCGACGACCAGATCACCATAGACGCCGCCAACAAGATCAAGGAAGTCGGCGTCGGCGTGAAATGCGCGACGATCACGCCGGACGAGGCGCGGGTCGAGGAATTCGGCCTCAAGCGCATGTACCGCTCGCCCAATGGCACGATCCGCAACATCCTCGGCGGCGTCATCTTCCGCGAGCCGATCATCTGCAAGAACGTGCCGCGCCTCGTGCCGGGCTGGACCCAGCCCATCGTCGTCGGCCGCCATGCCTTCGGCGACCAGTACCGCGCCACCGACTTCCTGTTCCCCGGCAAGGGCAAGCTGACGATCAAGTTCGAAGGCGAGGACGGAAAGGTCATCGAGAAGGAGGTCTTCGACGCACCGGGTTCGGGCGTCGCGATGTCGATGTACAACCTCGATGCCTCGATCTACGACTTCGCGCGCGCCTCGCTGAACTACGGCCTGAACCGCAACTACCCGGTGTACCTCTCGACCAAGAACACCATCCTCAAGGCCTATGACGGGCGTTTCAAGGACATCTTCCAGAAGGTCTACGAGGAAGAATTCGAAGAGAAGTTCAAGGCCGCAAAGATCTGGTACGAACACCGCCTGATCGACGACATGGTCGCGGCCTCGATGAAGTGGTCGGGCGGCTATGTCTGGGCCTGCAAGAACTACGACGGCGACGTGCAGTCCGACACCGTGGCCCAAGGCTTCGGCTCACTTGGCCTGATGACCTCGCAGCTGATGACGCCGGATGGAAAGATCGTCGAGGCCGAGGCCGCGCACGGCACCGTCACGCGCCACTACCGCCAGCACCAGAAGGGCGAGCAGACCTCGACCAACTCGATCGCCTCGATCTACGCCTGGACCGGTGGCCTCAAGCACCGCGCCAAGCTCGACGGCAACGAGGCACTGGCCAACTTCGCCAGCACGCTCGAGAAGGTCATCGTCGAAACCGTCGAGAGCGGCTTCATGACCAAGGACCTCGCTCTGCTCGTGGGTCCGGACCAGAAGTGGCTGACCACGATGGGCTTCCTCGAGAAGGTCGACGAGAACCTCAACAAGGCTCTGGCCGGCTGATCAAAGCCCGCCTTTATCAAAGAAAAGGGGCTGCCTTAGCAGCCCCTTTTTCGTCTCCGTAAAGCAAACCGATCAATGCCGGTTGTGCATCCGGTGATGCAGCCGGTTGATGATGCCGCTGGCGGTCTTTTCGAAAAGGCACGGGATCACCGCATGGACCAGCGCCGCACCGGCGGCAGCGAAGAGCGACAGGGCAAACCTCGCGGCAAAGGCCATGTGCTGGAAATAGCTCTCGTCGACCGTCGCCGGGTGATCGAGAAAAATGCGCTGAAACATGTCGGGAGGCTCCTTCGGTCGCGTTTCGGGCAAGCTAGCCCAGGACGGCGTGGAGGATTTCCCAATCGCCGAATTTCTCGCATTGCTCATGGGAAAATTTCCACGTAAGCCTCGCATCATGGCAACAATCGATGATGCAGACCGCCGAATCCTGACCGCATTGCAACGCGATGCCGGCCAATCGCTGGAATCGCTCGGCGAGGCCGTGAACCTCAGCCGCAATGCCTGCTGGCGCCGGATCCGGGCACTGGAAGAGGCCGGGGTGATCCGCGGCCGTGCGCTGCTGCTCGATGCCGAGAAGCTGGGTCTGGGCCTGACCGTCTTCATCCAGGTGCGCACCAACGCCCATGCGCCGGACTGGCTCGACCGGTTCAGTGCCGCGACGCGTGCGATGCCGCAGATCCTCGGTGTCTACCGCATGACCGGAGAACTCGACTATCTCATCAAGGCGCGAGTCGCGGACATGGCCGACTACGACCGGCTCTATCAGGCGCTCATCCGCAAGGTGCCGCTTTCGGACGTCTCGGCCAGCTTCGTGATGGAAGAGATCAAGGACACCCACGAACTGCCGCTCTGACCGGGACCTGCCATGCACTACCTTTACCTGTTCTTCGCGATCCTGGCCGAGACCGTCGGCACCTCGGCGCTGCAGTCGAGCCAGCAGTTCACACGGTTCTGGCCGTCGCTGCTGGTCGTCACCTCCTATGCCGCCGCCTTCTACCTGCTGAGCCACGCTCTGATCGCCATGCCCGTCGGCATCGTCTACGCGATCTGGTCGGGGCTCGGGATCGTCTTCATCGCCGCCATCGGCTGGGTCTATTTCGGGCAGAAGCTCGACCTGGCCGCAGTGATTGGCCTATGCCTGATCGTCACCGGGATCCTCGTCATCCACGTCTTCTCGGACAGCACCACCCACTGACGCGCCGTCACGTCGCGCCGTCCGTACCGCCTTTTCCCTCTGGCTTTCTGCACCGCAGCGCGCTATGGCGCGGGCAACTTCCCGAAAGGCTGGCATCATGGACCTTCGCAATATCGCGATCATCGCACACGTGGACCACGGCAAGACAACGCTCGTGGACGAACTGCTCAAGCAGTCCGGCACCTTCCGCGAGAACCAGGCGACAGCCGAGCGCGCCATGGACAGCAACGACCTCGAGCGCGAGCGTGGCATCACCATCCTCGCCAAGGCGACCTCGGTCGAGTGGAAAGGCACGCGCATCAACATCGTCGACACGCCCGGCCACGCCGATTTCGGCGGCGAGGTCGAGCGCATCCTCAGCATGGTCGACGGGGTCGTGTTGCTGGTCGACGCCGCCGAAGGACCGATGCCGCAGACCAAGTTCGTGACATCCAAGGCGCTTGCCCTTGGCCTGCGCCCCATCGTCGTCCTGAACAAGGTGGACAAGCCCGACGCCGAACCCGACCGGGCGCTCGACGAATGCTTCGATCTTTTTGCCAACCTGGGCGCCAAAGATGATCAACTCGATTTTCCGCACATGTACGCCTCGGGACGCAGCGGCTGGGCAGATGCCGAGCTCGACGGGCCGCGGAAGGACCTGTCGGCGCTCTTCGACCTGATCGTCGATCACGTCCCGGCCCCCACGCAGGTCGCACAGCGCGACGCGCCGTTCCGGATGCTTGCCACGACGCTCGGCGCCGATCCCTTCATGGGTCGCATCCTCACCGGCCGCGTCGAATCCGGCACGCTGAAAGTGGGCGAGACGGTCAAGGCCCTGTCGCGCAAGGGCGAGGCGCTCGAGAATTTCCGCGTGACCAAGATCCTCGCCTTCCGCGGCCTGACGCAGCAGCCCATCGACCTCGCCGAGGCGGGCGACATCGTCACGCTTGCCGGCATGTCGAAGGCGACCGTCGCCGACAGCATCGTGGCGCCGTCGGTGAACGAACCCCTGCCCGCCCAGCCGATCGACCCGCCGACCATCTCGGTCACCTTCGGCATCAACGACAGCCCGCTTGCCGGACGCGACGGCAAGAAGGTGCAGTCGCGCGTGATCCGCGACCGGCTGATGAAGGAGGCGGAATCGAACGTCGCCATCCGCATCGAGGACACGCCAGGAGGCGAGGCCTTCGTGGTCTCGGGCCGGGGCGAGTTGCAGATGGGCGTGCTCATCGAGAACATGCGCCGCGAGGGGTTCGAGCTGTCGATCTCGCGCCCCCGCGTGATCTTCCGCGACGAGGACGGCCAGACGCTGGAGCCGGTCGAAGAGGCCACCATCGACGTCGACGACGACTATTCCGGTGTCGTGATCGAAAAGATCACCGGGCCGCGCAAGGGCGAACTGGTCGAAATGAAACCCGCCGGCGCCGGCAAGACCCGCATCGTCGCACATGTGCCGTCGCGCGGGCTGATCGGTTATCACGGCGAGTTCCTGACCGATACGCGCGGCACCGGCGTGCTGAACCGGGTATTCCACGGCTGGACCCCGCACAAGGGACCCATCGAAGGCCGCCGGCAGGGTGCGCTGATCTCGATGGAGAACGGAGTTTCGGTCGCTTATGCGCTGTGGAACCTCGAAGAGCGCGGCAAGATGTTCATCGGCGCGCAGGAACAGGTCTACGAGGGCATGATCATCGGCGAGCACAGCCGGGACAACGATCTCGAGGTCAACCCGCTCAAGGGCAAGAAGCTGACCAACGTGCGGGCCTCGGGCACCGACGAGGCTGTGCGCCTGACGCCGCCCGTGACGCTGACGCTGGAACAGGCGATCGCCTATATCGACGACGACGAACTCGTCGAGGTCACACCGAACGCGATCCGGCTGCGCAAGCGCTACCTCGACCCGCACGAGCGCAAAAGGATGGCGAAAGCCTCCTGACGGTCAGAAACTGATCTCGTCGGTGACGGACAGGGTGCCGTCGCCGGACCGCTCGATCACCACGATCTCGCCCGAGCGCAACCTGCGTCCAGTCAGCGCCGTGATATTGACCTGGTGGGTGACGAGGATCGCGGTGTCGCTGTGCGGCAGGGCACGGATCAGCTCGAGCGTCTGCGCGGTCTGCGCCGCCCCCTGGTCACGGTGCGCGAAGAACGAATCGAGCGCCTTGCGGTCCTGCGGCGGGCCGACGTCGAGGAGCTTTGCGGTGTCGCGCGCGCGGCACCACCGGCTATTCCAGACATGGTCGAACCTGACCCCTGCCGCCCGAAAACGCTTGCCGATCTTGCTGGCCTGCGCCCGGCCTTCCGCGTCGAGGTTGCGCTGTGTGCTGCAATCATCGATCCGAAAGGTCTTGGGATCACCGGTCCCCGGCGCGAGCGCATGGCGCATCACGACAATCGTTCCGGGTTTCAGCAGGACAGCCAGATCCTGCGCCACGACGCCAATCGGGGCCACAAGCAGGATCAGGCAAAAGAGCAATCGCGCCGGCATGCAGCAGCACGTAGCCGCCCGCGCACCGGCGTCCAGTCGACAGATTACTCGCTGGTCTCGACGATCAGCAACTCGCGCTCGGACGCGCCGCGCGCATGGTTCAAGGCCGACTGATAGACATCTGAATTGTAACACCTTTCAGCGGATTCGACGTCCGGGAACCGGGCCACGACATTGCGGGGCCGTTCTTTGCCTTCCAGCTGCACGTACCGACCGCCACGCGCGATGAATTCACCGCCGTGCTCGGCAATGGCCTGCGTGGCGAGCTTGGCGTACTTGCCATAGGCCTCTTCGTCCGTGACCGTCACATGCGCGATCCAGAGTGCGCCCATCCTCTATCCTCCCAGTACCGCTTCGGCGGCCGCGATGGCCGCGTCGGCGTTCGCTGCGTCCTTGGCGCCGCCCTGGGCCATGTCCGCCCGGCCGCCGCCACCCTTTCCGCCCAGCTTCTCGACCGCCGCGCGCACGATGTCGATCGCCGACAGGCTTCCCGTAAGGTCCGGCGTCACCCCGGCGGCCACCGCCGCCTTGCCGTCGGCATCCGCGATCAGCAGCACCGCACCACTGCCGAGACGGGACTTGTACTCGTCCACCAGCGCCGGCAGATCCTTGCCCGAAACACCCGACAACACCTGCGCCATGAATGCCGTGCCGTTCACCTGCCGGGCCTCGGGGCCCTTGGTGCCGCCCGACATCGCCAGTTCGCGGCGCAGCTGCGCGACCTCGTTGGCCAGGCTGCGCCGTTCGTCGAGCAGCGCGCGCACGCGCTCAGGAACGTCCGCCCCTGAGGTCTTGAGCGCCTCGGCGGTGTCTTGCAGAACCCGCTCCTGCGCCCGCAGGTGCGCCAGCGCCGGCGTTCCGGTCAGCGCCTCGATTCGCCGCACCCCGGCGCTGCTGGCGCTGTCGCCAAGCAGCACGAAAGCTCCGATGTCTCCCGTCCGACGCACGTGCGTTCCCCCGCAGAGCTCGATCGAGTAGGTCGACTTGTCCGCCCCCTTGCCCGAGCGGTCCTTGTGTCCCATCGAGACCACACGGACCTCGTCGCCGTATTTCTCGCCGAAAAGCGCCTGCGCCCCGAGCGCACGGGCATCGTCGGGCGTCATGATGCGCGTCTCGACGGCAGCATTCTGGCGGATGAAACCGTTCACCTCGGCCTCGATCCCGTTCAGCTGTTCGCGCGTAACCGCCTGGTTGTGACTGAAGTCAAAGCGCAGCCTGTCCGGCGCGTTGAGCGAGCCGCGCTGCGCCACGTGGTCCCCGAGCGCCGCACGCAGGGCCTCGTGCAAGAGGTGCGTGGCCGAGTGATTGGCACGGATCGCCGTGCGACGGCCATGGTCCACGACCAGCTGAGCCGCCTCGCCGGTTGCGATCTCGCCATCGGTCACGGTTGCGAAATGGATGAAGACGCCCGCCGTCTTGCGGCAGTCGGTGATCTCGGCAAGGCCGTTCGGCGTGCGGATGGTGCCGGTGTCGCCGACCTGGCCGCCGGCCTCGGCGTAGAACGGTGTCTGGTTCAGCGCGATCTGCACCGTCTCTCCGGCCCCGGCCTGTTCCACCAGCGCACCGTCCTTCACGATGGCCGCGATCTGCCCTTCGGCTTCTTCTGTGTCGTAGCCGAGAAAATCGGTCGCACCGTGCTTGTCCGCGACGTCGAACCAGACGGTGGAGTCCGCCGCTTCGCCAGAGCCCGCCCAGGCCGCGCGCGCCTTGGCTTTTTGCTCGGCCATAGCCGCATCGAAGCCCTCGGTTTCGACAGCCCGGCCTTTTTCCCGCAGCGCGTCCTGGGTGAGATCGAGCGGGAATCCGTAGGTGTCGTAGAGCTTGAAGGCGGAGGCACCCGGCAGGTCGGCGCCCTCCGGCAATCCGGCGAGTTCGTCGTCGAGCAGCTTAAGGCCCCGGTCCAGCGTCTGGCGGAACCGGGTTTCTTCCTGCAGCAGGGTCTCGCGGATCATCGCCTCGCCCTGCCCCAGTTCCGGGTAGGCCGCGCCCATCTGGCGGACCAGCGCCGGGACCAGGCGATACATCAGCGGCTCTTTCGCACCCAGCAGGTGCGCATGGCGCATCGCGCGCCGCATGATCCGGCGCAGGACATAGCCGCGCCCGTCGTTCGAAGGCGTCACCCCGTCGGCGATCAGGAAAGAGGTCGAGCGCAGGTGATCCGCGATCACGCGATGGTGCGTCTTGCCCGGTCCGTCGGGGTCCGTGCTGGTCGCATCTGCCGAGGCCTCGATCAGACTGCGCATCAGATCGGTGGCGTAGTTGTCGTTGGTGCCCTGCAGCAGCGCCGCGACACGCTCGATCCCCATGCCGGTATCGATCGACTGGGCGTCGAGATCACGGCGCGTGCCGTCCTCGAACTGCTCGTATTGCATGAAGACGAGGTTCCAGATCTCGACGAAGCGGTCGCCGTCCTCCTCCGGGCTGCCCGGCGGGCCGCCCCAGATGTGGTCGCCGTGATCGTAGAAGATCTCGGTACAGGGGCCGCAGGGACCGGTCGGGCCCATCATCCAGAAGTTGTCGGCCGTCGCGATGCGGATGATCTTGTCGTCGGACAGCCCCGCGACCTTCTTCCAGATTTCTGCCGCCTCGTCGTCGGTGTGGTAGACCGTCACGCAGAGCCGGTCCTTGTCGATCCCCAGATCGCGGGTGATCAGCTCCCAGGCAAAGCGGATCGCGTCGTCCTTGAAATAGTCGCCGAAGCTGAAATTGCCCAGCATCTCGAAAAAGGTGTGATGCCGCGCGGTGTAGCCGACGTTGTCCAGATCGTTGTGCTTGCCCCCGGCCCGGACGCATTTCTGTGCCGTGGTCGCACGGCTGTAGTCGCGGGTCTCGACCCCGGTGAACAGGTTCTTGAACTGCACCATGCCCGAGTTGGTGAACATCAGTGTCGGGTCGTTCCGCGGGACCAGCGGGCTCGACGGCACCACCGCATGTCCCTGCCGCTCGAAATAGGACAGGAAGGTGGAGCGGATGTCGTTGAGCGTTTTCATTGCGCGGGGCCTTCGGGCGTGGGGTTTGGGTCTGAGGTGGAATAGCCCCCAGCGGTTCGGCTGTCCACAGCGCCTTGGCCCCGTGGCATGCGAAGATGGCGCGACGGCGCAAACGAAAACGGGGCGCGCCCTGCCGGCACGCCCCGTGTTTGGATCATTCGCCCGGCCCGCGGACGACCGGCCCGGTCAGGCCTCCAGGATGTCGTCGCTTTCCGCCTCCTCGAAGGGGGCGTGGAAGTCGAGCCCGTGGGCGGCGCGGATCTTGTCCTCAATGTCATAGGCGATCTTGGCATTGTCGCGCAGGAACTGCTTGGCGTTCTCGCGTCCCTGGCCGATGCGCTCGTCGCCGTAGGAGTACCAGGCGCCGGATTTCTCGACCACGCCGGCCAGCACGCCGAGATCCAGAAGCTCGCCGGTCTTCGAGATGCCTTCGCCGTACATGATGTCGAACTCGACCTGCTTGAACGGGGCCGCGACCTTGTTCTTTACGATCTTCACGCGGGTCTGGTTGCCCACCACTTCGTCGCGGTCCTTGATCGAACCGATGCGGCGAATGTCGAGCCGCACGGACGAGTAGAACTTGAGCGCGTTGCCGCCCGTGGTGGTTTCTGGGGAGCCGAACATCACGCCGATCTTCATGCGGATCTGGTTGATGAAGATCACCATGCAATTCGAGCGGCTGATCGAGCCGGTCAGCTTGCGCATCGCCTGGCTCATCAGGCGGGCCTGCACGCCGACCGAGCTGTCGCCCATATCGCCTTCGAGTTCGGACTTCGGGGTCAGGGCAGCGACCGAATCGACCACGACCATGTTCACGGCACCCGAGCGCACCAGCGTGTCGGTAATCTCGAGGGCCTGTTCGCCGGTGTCGGGTTGCGAAATCAGCAGTTCGTCGATATCGACGCCCAGCTTGCGCGCGTAGCTCGGATCGAGCGCGTGTTCGGCGTCGACGAAGGCGCAGACGCCGCCCGCCTTCTGCTGCTCGGCCACGCAATGCAGAGTCAGCGTGGTCTTGCCCGAGCTTTCCGGCCCGTAGATCTCGACGATGCGGCCCATCGGCAGCCCGCCGATGCCCAGCGCGATGTCGAGGCCGAGCGAACCGGTCGAGCTTGCCTTGATGTCCTGAACGGCGCCCTCGGCGCCGAGTTTCATGATCGAACCCTTGCCGAACTGACGCTCGATCTGCGCCAGCGCCGAGTCAAGCGCCTTCTGCCGGTCCGCTGATTTCTTGTTGTTCATGCTCAAAAGATCTGCCGTTGCCATGCCGTTTCCTCTTACTGTCATATTCGGGGGGTGGCGGCAATCGAACCGGCACCCGTGACGCAGGATGTTCTCATTGTGTTCCTTATGAGATCAAATGGAGAACATTTCAATCGAATTCTCGCAAAGCCAGACTGGCGCAAGGTGAGTTAAGGTCTGGTTGACGCGCAGCGGATTTCGCTTCGCCCGCTGGATCGCCAGACCTGCGGAATCGCGTGCCGATGCGCTTCGGAGCGTTTGGCGGTTGCGCGTGAGCAATTGCAAATGGCCGCAGCCCGGAGCCGCGCGAACCGTTTCGCGAAGCGTTGGCGACCCTCCGGCTTCGGTGTGGCGGTGGATACACCGCGCGCATGGCTGCGGGGCGGACCGCCGCAGGCTGCTTTCAAGCGCGTTCTTTCGGATGCGAACTTTGTCGAAGTCCGCCCTGCATCCGCGCGGGTCACGAATAGCCCGAATGAACCTTGCTGCCCGACAAAAACCACGGCGAGATGCGTCCCGCGCCAGTTGGATCTGTCCGCGAAATCCTCGTCCCGCCGCCGGATGCCACGAACATCGCCGTGCATCTGGGCGCGCGGATAGGCATCGCAGGTTGTCGGGCGGTGACTTTCGCGAAGCGCGGGGTAGCCGCTCAGCCGAAACGTCCGAGGCGCAAGCACGGGAGATGGCGGCGCTTGCCCGTTGCACGCCGCGTCGACGTCAGTGCAGCTGGCGGTGCACCGTTTCGGTGAGATCATTCAACGAGAACGGTTTCGGCAGGAAAACCGAGTTCGGGATCTTCACTTGCGTCTCGCCAAAACTGTCCTCGGCATAACCCGAGACGAAGACGACCCGCACGCCGGGGCGGTCCTTGAGCGCCTCGCGGACCCAGCTCGGCCCGTCCATCCCCGGCATCACCACATCCGTCACGAAGACGTCGATGCTGAGCGAGCGGTCCTCGAGCGTCTTGAGCGCGGCTTCGGCGGAATCGGCCTCAAGCACCGTGTAGCCGCGCAGGCGCAGCGCGCGGCTGGCGAAGGCGCGGACCGGGGCTTCGTCCTCGACCAGCAGGATCACCCCGTCGCGGTGTTTCGGTCCCGGTTTCGGCAGGGCGGCCGGCGGCGCGGACCGCTCGGTCTCGGTTTCCTCGAGCACCGGGAAGTAGAGCGTGAAGCAAGTTCCGCTGCCGACGGTGCTGTCCACGAAGATGTAGCCGCCGGTCTGCTTGACGATGCCGTAGGCGGTGGAAAGCCCCAGCCCGGTGCCCTCGCCCGTGCGCTTGGTGGTGAAGAACGGCTCGAACACCTTCTGCAGCTTGTCCTGCGCGATGCCGACGCCCTCGTCCGAGACCGTCACCGTCACGTAGCGCCCCGGCGGGACGCTGGCGCGGTCGCGCTCCAGCGGCTCGGTCAGTGTCGCCGCCTCGGTCACGATGCGGATCTCCCCGCCCTGCTGCATGGCGTCGCGCGCGTTCACGACGAGGTTCATCATGACCTGTTCGAGCTGCCGCTTGTCAGCCCGGATCGACGGGAGCACCGGTTCATGGCTGAGCGTGAGCGTGATCTTCTCGCCCACGAGCCGGTTCAGCAGGTGGGTCAGGTCCGACAGCGTGTCGCGCATGTCCAGCGTCTCGGGCCGCAGAGTCTGCTTGCGCGAGAAGGCCAGCAACTGGCCGACGAGGGCCGCGGCGCGATTGGCGTTCTGGTTGATCTGCACGAGGTCGCTGTAGTCGGGATCGCCCTGGTCGTGGCGCAGCAGCAGCAGGTCGCAATGCCCCGAAATCGCGGTCAGCAGGTTGTTGAAATCATGCGCGACGCCGCCCGCAAGCTGGCCGATGGCCTGCATCTTCTGGCTTTGCACGAACTGCGCCTCGAGCGTTTTGAGCGCGGTCGCGTCGTGCAACACGACGATCAGCGCCGGCGCGCCCTCGTCGCTGACGCGGTTCAGCGTCACCTTGACGAAAACCTCCCGGTCCGCGCGCTTGAGTCGCAGGAATTCCGAGTGCTGCACCAGACGCCCCGAGATCGCCTCACCCAGCCAGTCTGTCATCGACCGGCCCAGCCCCTCCATCAGCTCCGACAACGGGACACCGTCGGACAGCGATGTGCCGATCAGGGTCTCGGCCATCCGGTTGAAGGCCTGCACCTCTCCGTCCGTGCCGACCTTCAGAAGCGGAACGGGAAGGTGCATGAAGACGTTCCAGCCCTCCCGCGAGACGCTTTCGCCCTCGGGCGGCGGCAACAGGTACAAGGCCCGGCGCCCGGCGCCGGCATCGACTTCGGCGATCAGCACCCGCGACTTGCCCTCGGGTCCTGACAGATCGCAGACCATACCGCCCGATATCTCCGGCTCGACGAACAGGCGGTCCAGCGATTTGACCCGGCCGCCGGCCAGTTGCCGGGCGGCTTCGTTCATGTAGAGCACCGCCCCTGTGCGGCCGGTCATCAGCATCGGCAAAGCGGGCCCGTCAGAGGGTTGCGCAGCCCCGCCCATCTCCTCGACGCGCCAGAGATAGGCGTCGGAGGCCACACGGTTCACCGAAAGGCGCACCTGGCCGCGCCGGGTGATCATGTCCTCGTGCGCAAAGCCGTCCTTGTCGGCCAGGGTCTGCATGCGAAAGACGGTACCGCCCGGGTTGGCCAGGCTCTTGCCGAGCGCGCCGGACAGAGTCTCGCAGAGCTCGTCGCCGAAACGCGTCCTTGCAGCGGCGTTGACCGCCTGCACCGCGCCGTCGGCACCTGCGAGGATGGTTGGCGCGCCGTCGTTCGCGATGAGCCCGGAGACCGATCGCAGGGTCTTGCCCCGTCGCCTACGGCTTAGTAGCGCCAGGCCCGACATCAGGGCGGCGAAGAGAGCGACCGCCACGGCGGCGGCAAACAGCCCACGCTCCGCAATCGCCACGGGGGCTACAAGACCGGCACCGGCGATGGCGCCGGCAACAATCAGGAGCGTGCCGATGCGTGCTTCAACGGTCTCGGCAAATCGGATCAGTCCAGGCGATGTCATGGCGCCACGCGGCACATTCACGCTCCCTGCTTGTTCGAATCACGCTCCATTTACATGCGGGTCGGGTTAAACCGGGTTTAACCAGCTTCGGACACTGCTTCCGGTTGAGTATGGCGGAGGTTACTCTTGCGTCAAGTGAGCCGCGAAAAAGCCGTCGCCGTGCGTATCGGGCAGGAAACGCCGCCTATGGGTCAGACGCCACTCCGGATGATCCGTCAGGAAGGCCGCGATCCGGTCGTCATTCTCGCAGGCCAGAACCGAGCAGGTGACATAGACCAGCCGGCCCGCGGGCCCGACGAGCGTTGCCGCGCGGCGCAGGATCTCGTCCTGGACCGCGTTGAGCTCGGCCAGTCGCTCCGGAGTGAGCGTCCACTTGCCCTCCGGCGCGCGACGCCAGGACCCGCTGCCCGAACAGGGCGCGTCGCACAGCACGAGGTCGAACGGGGCAAGCCCGTCGAGATCGCCGCCCGTGACTTCACGCACCGGCGTCCGGGCACGGACGGCCCGCGGTGCGAGATCCTTCATGCGGCCGGGATCGGCGTCATGGGCGAAGACCTCGCGCGTGGCGTCCATTGCGAGGGCAAGCGACTTGCCGCCGCCCCCGGCGCAATAGTCGAGAACGCGACCGCCGGGCGGCAGATCGGCCACGACAGCCTGCGACGCGGCATCCTGCAACTCGACGAGGCCATCGGTGTAGACGTGCGAATTGCGCAGCTTTCGAGCCCCCGACATCACCGTGAGCGCGGCCGAGGCAAGCGGGTTGGGCCGGGTGTCGATCTCTTCGCCGGCAAGCAGGTCGCGCGCGGCATCTCGCGCGATCCTGCGCGTGTTGACCCGCAGGCTGACCGGGGCGCGCGACTGCAAAGCGAGCACGACGTCTTCGGCATCCGGTCCCAGCGCACGGGCGAACTCCGGCATCAGCCAGTCCGGCAGGTTCCACGCCGCGCCTTGCGACAACTCGGGATCGGGTGGGAGCTCGCCGGCCGCGAGCGCCGCCGGCGCATGGCCTTGCCCCGTGAACACCTCGGAAAGGGCGACGTCATCGAGCCGCAACAGGCCCAGCATCAGGGCGCGCCCGGTGTCGTCACCCCCGTAAGCCGCCGCCGCGCGTCTGCGGCGCAGCACGTCGAAGACATGGTCCCGCACCGCGGCGCGATCCTTGGATCCGGCGAAGCGGCTGCGCCGCGCCCAGCGCGTCAGCGCCTGCTCGGCGGCGACACCTGTGCGCATGTCGTCCAGCACCTCGATCGCGGCCTGGACCCGCGCCGCCGGGGTCACGTGCCGGGCAGCCGGCAGAATGCGCCTGTCCGCACCATCAGCCGACCCGGTAGTTCGGGCTTTCGCGGGTGATCTGAACGTCGTGCACGTGGCTTTCCTTGAGTCCCGCACCCGTGATCTTCACGAACTGGCAGCGCGTGCGCATCTCGTCGACGGTGGCGCAGCCGGTATAGCCCATCGCCGCGCGCAGGCCGCCGACCAGCTGGTGGATCACCGCGCCCGCCGAGCCCTTGTAGGGCACCTGCCCCTCGATCCCTTCCGGCACCAGCTTGTCCGAGGCCGCGTCCTTCTGGAAGTAGCGGTCGGCCGAGCCGCGCGCCATGGCACCGAGGCTGCCCATTCCGCGGTAGGATTTGAAGCTGCGGCCCTGGTAGAGGATGACCTCGCCCGGGCTTTCGTCGGTCCCGGCGATCATCGAGCCGACCATCGCGCAGGAAGCCCCGGCGGCGATCGCTTTGGCGAAGTCGCCGGAAAACTTGATGCCGCCATCGGCGATCACCGGCACGTCGCCGGCGGCGGCGGCGCAATCCATGATCGCGGTGAGTTGCGGCATGCCGACACCGGCGACCATGCGCGTGGTGCAGATCGAGCCCGGGCCGATGCCGACCTTGACGGCATCCGCGCCGGCGTCGATCAGCGCCTGCGTGGCAGCACCCGTGGCGACGTTGCCGGCGACGATCTGGACTTCGTTCGAGAGCGACTTGGCGCGGCGCACGGCAGCGGCCACGCCTTCGGAATGGCCATGGGCGGTGTCGATCACGATCATGTCGACGCCGGCATCGACCAGCGCCTCGGAACGCTCGAAGCCCGCGTCGCCCACCGTCGTGGCGGCAGCCACGCGCAGCCGGCCGAGCCGGTCCTTGCAGGCGGTCGGGTTGAGCACGGCCTGCTCGGTGTCCTTGAGCGTCAGAAGTCCGGTGAGCTTTCCCTCTGCGTCCGTGACAAGCAGCTTCTCGATCCGGCGCGCCTTCATCAGGCTGATCGCCTCCTCGCGGTCGGCGGGTTCGTGCAGGATGGCGAGCCGGTCCGAGGTCATCATCACCGAGACCGGCGTCTTGTCGTCGCTGGCAAAGCGCATGTCGCGGTTGGTCACGATGCCGACCACCCGGCCCACCGCGTCGACCACCGGAAAACCGGTGACGTTGTAGCGTTCCTGCAGCGCCTTGGCATCGGCCAGCGTCTGGTCGGGCCGCAGGGTGACCGGATTGTAGACGATACCGCTTTCGAAGCGCTTGACGCGGCGGATCTGCTCGGCCTGTTCGGCAATGCCGAGGTTGCGATGCACCACGCCCATGCCACCGGCCTGAGCCATGGCGATGGCCATGCGGCTTTCGGTGACCGTGTCCATGGCGGAGCTGAGCAGCGGGATGTTGAGCGCGATGGCGCGGGTCACGCGGGTGCGCGTGTCCGCCGTCGAGGGCAGGACCGCGGAGGCCGCAGGAACCAAGAGCACGTCGTCGAAAGTAAGGGCCTCACGAATCTCCATCGGTACCTCGCTGGGGACATTCATTTGGCGGTTTCCTATCTCACGGGCGCGCGGAAATGGAAAGGGGCAAGCCGGGCGCGGTGCTTGGGCGTTGGCGCGCGGCAACGTCCCGGGTCGGGGGCGCTGCCCCCGGCGCGCGTGGCGCGCCTCCCCCGGGATATTTGCCAACCAGAGAGGCACGCCCGGCCGGGACGTAGTCGCGGATCCGCGCGAGAGCGGCGGGAAGCGACTTTCGCTTGGCTTCCGGGGCGTTATGGTGCAGGGAACCAGCCGAAGACCCTGCCCGCACGGTATCCATGAGCACCGATCCTCTCGTCCTCTTCACCCCCTCCGGCAAGCGCGGACGGTTTCCTGTCGGTACCCCGGTCCTGACCGCGGCGCGCCAGCTCGGTGTCGATCTCGACTCGGTCTGCGGCGGGCGCGGCATCTGTTCGAAGTGCCAGGTGAGCCCCGGCTACGGCACCTTTTCGAAACATGGAATCACCGTGGCCGAGAACGCGCTGTCGCCCTGGAACGCCGTCGAGCAGCGTTACAAGGACAAGCGCGGGATGCTGGACGGCCGGCGGCTGGGCTGCCAGGCCACGGTGCAGGGCGACGTGGTAATCGACGTACCGCCCGAGAGCCAGGTCCACAAGCAGGTCGTGCGCAAGCGCGCCGAAGCGCGCCAGATCGTGCTCGATCCCTCGACCAAGCTCTACTACGTCGAGGTGGCCGAGCCGGACATGCACGACCCCACCGGCGACATGGAGCGCCTGCGCGACGCGTTGCAGGAACAGTGGGGCCTGGAGAAGGTGGTCGCCGACCTGCATATCCTGCACGAGATGCAGCCAGTGCTGCGCAAGGGTCAGTGGAAGGTCACCGTCGCGATCCATCTCGGCGACCAGGAGAACCCGCCGCGGATCATGCATATCTGGCCCGGTTACCACGAGGGTCACGTCTATGGGCTGGCGGTCGATCTCGGCTCGACCACCATCGCCGCGCACCTGTGCGACCTCTCGACCGGGGAGGTTCTGGCCTCGTCTGGCGTGATGAATCCGCAGATCCGGTTCGGCGAGGACCTGATGAGCCGGGTCAGCTATTCGATGATGAACCCAGGAGGGGCGGCGGAGATGACCCGCGCCGTGCGCGCGGGCATGCGCGCCCTCTTTGCCCAGATCTGCGAGGAGGCGGGCGTCGACCGGCAACTCGTCGTGGACGCGGTGTTCGTGTGCAACCCGGTAATGCATCACCTCTTTCTCGGCATCGACCCTTACGAGCTTGGCCAAGCGCCTTTCGCGCTGGCCACGAACTCGGCCCTGCGCCTGCGCGCCGATGACGTGGAGCTCAACATCCATCCTTCGGCGCGGGTTTACGTGCTGCCCTGCATCGCCGGGCATGTCGGTGCCGATGCGGCCGCCGTCGCGCTGTCCGAAGCGCCGGAGAAATCCGAGGACCTCGTACTGGTCGTCGACGTTGGAACCAACGCCGAAATCCTGCTCGGCAACCGCGAGAAAGTGCTGGCCTGTTCCTCGCCCACTGGTCCCGCCTTCGAAGGCGCGCAGATCAGCTCGGGCCAGCGCGCCGCCCCGGGGGCCATCGAGCGGGTCGAGATCGATCCTGTGACCAAGGTGCCGCGCTTTCGCGTCATCGGCTGCGATCTGTGGTCGGACGAGGGGGGCTTTGCCGAGGCCACGGCCGCGACCGGGATCACCGGAATCTGCGGCTCCGGCATAATCGAGATGGTGGCCGAGATGCGGCTCAACGGCATCGTCGATGCCGCCGGGCTGATCGGCGGGCCGGACCAGACCGGGACCGACCTGTGCTTTGCCGACGGGCGCACCTTCAGCTACCTGGTGCATGACTCCACTCAATCGGGCGGTCCGCGCATCACCGTGACCAACCGCGACATCCGCGAGATCCAGATGGCCAAGGCGGCGCTTTACTCCGGCGCGCGCCTGCTGATGGACAAGTTCGGCGTCGACACCGTCGACCGCATCGTTCTGGCGGGCGCCTTCGGGGCGCATATCAGCCCGAAACACGCAATGATCCTGGGCATGATCCCGGACGCCCCGCTCGACAAGGTGACCTCGGCCGGCAACGCCGCCGGCACCGGCGCGCGGATCGCGCTGCTCAACACCGGGGCAAGGGCCGAGATCGAGGCGACCGTGAAGGCGATCCACAAGGTCGAGACCGCCATCGAGCCGCGGTTTCAGGAGCATTTCGTGAACGCGTCGGCAATGCCCAATGCCGTCGACCCGTTCCCGATCCTGAAATCCATCGTCACCCTGCCCGCGGTCATTTTCAACACCGGCGGCGGAGACGGGGGCGGGCGGCGCAGGCGGCGCGGCTGAGGACGTCCGGCCGGAACGCTAGACGCGTATCGCGGCTGCGGCCTAGGATTGCCGCGGATCATGGGGAGTGAGGGGATGGCGCAGAGCGCGAACAGCGAACAGGAAACCTTCTGGTCCGATGAGGCCGGCCCGCTTTGGGTCCGTCATGCCGACGGCATGGACCGGACGCTTCGCCCGGTGCTCGAAAGGGTGGTGGAGCTGGCCGAGATAGCGACCGGGGCGCACATCCTCGATATCGGTTGTGGCACCGGGGCGAGTCTGCAGCGTCTCGCCGAGGCGGTCGGCCCGGAGGGGCGCGTGCTGGGCGTCGACATCTCCACCACGATGCTGGCGAGCGCCGAGGTGCGTGTTCAGACACTGTCGCAGGTGCGCGTCGCGCGGGCCGATGCCGCGACCTACGAATTCTCGGGATCTAGCTTCGACGGCGCGGTGTCGCGCTTCGGGGTCATGTTCTTCACCGATCCGGCGGCGGCCTTTGCCAACATCGGCCGATCCCTGAAGCCCGGCGCGGCGGTCACCTTCGCGGCCTGGGGCGCGATCGAGGAGAACCCTTGGTTCGTGCTGCCGGCGCAGGCCGCGAAAGCCGTGCTCGGCGCGCCACCGCCCGTCGATCCGGACGAGCCGGGCCCCTTTGCCTTCCGGGATCCCGACCGGGTCCGTCGTATCCTGAACGACGCCGGGTTCACGGATATCGAGATCGCGGTGGAACATCATACGCTGACGCCCGAGGGAAGTCTCGAAGAGACCGCCGCGTTCAATTCGGTCATCGGACCCGCCGGCCGCACGATCACGCACTTTCAGGCCGACGAGGACGCCAGACTGGCGGTCCGGCGCGGTATCGAGAAGCTTTTCACCCGTTTCGTGACGCCCGATGGTCTGCGGGTTCCGGCGCAGATCAATTTCTGCCGCGCGAAAGCGCCGGACTGACATGTCATCAGCCGTTTTGCCTTGGGCAGGTTGCAGATCGGGAGTTGCACCGGAAACCCGTAGCGGACCCCAACCTCAAGAAAGATCGCCATGACCCACACCGCGCGCGACCTCCTGCGCAGGCTTTTCGACCGGGCCGTCGAGGTCGCCGACCCGATGCAGTCGCTGGCCCGTCATCTGCCCGAAAAACCCGCGGGCCGCATTGTCGTGATCGGCGCGGGCAAGGCCTCGGCGCGGATGGCGGAAGCGGTCGAGGCGGCCTGGGGGCCTTGCGAAGGTCTTGTCATCACGCGCTACGGCTACGGACGGCCGTGCAAGGGGATCGAGATCGTCGAGGCGGCCCATCCGGTTCCGGACGAAGCCGGGGCGGAGGCAACCGGGCGGATGCTCGAGCTGTTGTCGGGCCTCGGGGAGGCCGATTTCGTGCTGGCTCTCATTTCGGGCGGCGCATCGGCGCTGCTGGTGGCCCCGGCGGGCGCGATCAGCCTGGCCGAGAAGCAGGCGGTGAACGCCGCACTTCTGGCCTCGGGTGCGCCGATCGACCGGATGAACACCGTTCGCAAGCATCTGAGCCGGGTCAAGGGCGGCCAGCTTGCCGCCGCTGCCCATCCGGCGCGGATGCTGGCGCTGATGATCTCGGACGTGCCGAGGGACGACCCCGCCTTCATCGGTTCGGGGCCGACGGTGGGAGACCCGTCGACCCCCGCCGACGCCCGCGCGATCCTCGAGCGCTGGAACATCGACGTGCCGGCGAGCGTCCGGGCTGTTCTCGAGGGCGAAAGCGGCGTGGTCGCGCCCGGCGATCCGCGGCTGTCGCGGGTCGAGAACGTGATCTACGCGGCCCCGTCGCAGTCGCTGGCGGCCGCGACCGAAGCCGCGCGCGCCACCGGGTGCGAGGTCCGCGATCTTGGCTGCGACCTCGAGGGCGAGGCGCGCGAGGTCGCTCAAGCGCACGCGACGCTGGCACTGGACATCGCCGCGCGGCGCGTACCGGGCGATGCGCCCGTTCTGCTGCTGTCGGGCGGCGAGTTGACCGTGACCCGGCGTGGAGACGGCATCGGCGGACCGAATGCCGAGTATTGCCTCGCCCTCGCCCGCGCGCTTGACGGCACGCCCGGCATTCACGCCATCGCCTGCGACACCGACGGTGTGGACGGGGCGGCGGAAGTCGCCGGGGCGCATGTCGGACCCGACACGCTGGCGCGGGGCGCCGAAGCCGGGCTTGATGCCGAAAAGATGCTCGAGGCCAATGACGCGCACAGCTTCTTTGCCGGCATCGACGCGCAGATCGTCACCGGCCCGACCCTGACCAATGTCAACGACTTCCGCGCTATCCTGATCGGCTGGCCGGAGGCAGGCTGACGCAGGCCACGCCCCTGCCCCGATCACCGATTCTACTTGATCCCCCAACGCAGCGGGTGGTAATCAGCGCAAATCTCGCGGGTATGGTGAAAAGGTATCACGAAAGCTTCCCAAGCTTCAGTTACGGGTTCGATTCCCGTTACCCGCTCCATCCTTCGCCCTCTCCATGTGCGCGACGCCCCTAGTTCTCCAGAACGCCGCCGAATTCGTCGCGCAGGTCGCGCTTGAGCACCTTGCCGGTGGCGTTGCGCGGCAACACGTCGACGAACACCACCGCGTCGGGCAGCTGCCACTTGGCAATCTTGCCGTCGAAGACGGTCAGAACCTCCTCCGGCGTCGGGTCCGCGTCGTCGGCCTTGACCGCGACCAGCACCGGACGTTCGTCCCATTTCGGATGGCGCGCTCCGATCACCGCCGCATCCTTGAGCATCGGATGGGCGATGGCGATGTTCTCCAGCTCGACCGAGCTGATCCATTCGCCGCCCGACTTGATGATGTCCTTCGAGCGGTCCTTGATCACGAGGTAGCCGTCCGGGTCGAGCGATGCCACGTCGCCGGTGTTGAACCAGCCGTCCTCAAGCGTATCCTCGACCGTTGCACGGAAGTACGACTCGAGAATCCACGGACCGCGGACGACGAGATCGCCCTGCGTCTTGCCGTCATGCGGCAGCGCCTGCCCGTGATCGTCCCGGATCTCGAGCTCGATCCCCCAGCACGGGCGTCCCTGGCTTTCGCGCAGCCTGTGCTGCTCTTCCTCGGGCAGGTCGAGGTGCTTGGCCAGGGGCCGGTTCAGCGAACCCAGCGGCGACATCTCGGTCATGCCCCAGGCATGGATTGTCTCGACCCCGTATTTTTCGCGGAAGGCGGTGATCATCGACGGTGGACAGGCGGAGCCGCCGACCACGGTGCGCTCTAGGCTTTCAAGCGTGCTGCCCGCCTTTTCCGCCTCGTGCAGCAGTCCGAGCCAGATCGTCGGAACGCCAAGAGAGACCGTCACGCCGTAGGTGTCGATCAGCCGGACCAGTGACGGCCCGTCGAGACCCGGCCCCGGCAGAACCATCCGCGAGCCCGACATGGCGCAGGCGTAGGGCGAGCCCCAGGCGTTGACGTGGAACATCGGCACCACCGGCATGGCGGTGTCGAGCGCCGAAAAGCCGATCACGTCGCGCGTGTTGCTTCCCAGACAGTGCAGCACGGTCGAGCGGTGCGAGTAGAGCACGCCTTTCGGGTTTCCGGTGGTTCCCGAGGTATAACAGAGGCTTGAGGCGGTGTTCTCATCCATATCTGGCCAGGTGAAATCGGCGTCTCCGTCGGCGATGAGGTCGTCGTAGGCGCGCAGTCCCGGCAGCGCCTCGGCGGCTTCTGCATCGACCTCCGACTCCAGCAGGACGAAGTGCTTCACACAGCCAATCTTGTCCCGGATCGCGGCGACCAGCGGCACGAAGGTCCGGTCGAGGAACATAACCTGGTCCTCGGCATGGTTGATGATGTAGACAAGCTGCTCGGGGAACAGCCGCGGATTGATCGTGTGGCAGACAAAGCCCGCCCCGGATACGCCGAAGTAGATCTCGAGGTGGCGACGGTTGTTCCAGGCGATCGTGGCGCAGCGCGCCTGCGGGTCGAGGCCAAGCGCCGTCAGCGCCGAGCCGAGTCGGCGCGCGTTGCGGCCGATCTCGCGCCAGCAGGTCGTCTCGACTCCGCCGCCGGTGTTCACCGAATAGATCTCCGCATCGCCGTGATAGCGCGCCGCGTGGTCGATCAGGGTCGAGATCAGCAGCTGGGTGGGCATCATCTGGCCAAGCATGGCGGTCCTCCGGTGGTATGCAAAGAGGCCCTGCCCGGCCTCCCCGCCGGTGCCGCCCCGTCGCGGCAGCCTGCCCCGCTGCCCGGCGCCTTGCAAGACTTGGCATCGCTTGACGCGGGGGCTATGCGAAAGACATGGACCTGCGTTACCACACCCCGCTTTCACCCGAAGATCAGCGCGCGCTCGGCATCGACCCCGTGGCCCCGCTCGCCATGGCCGACCAGGTGCGGTTTTCCGAACTCGACGCCCTGCAACATGTCAACAATGCGGTCTACATGGAGTGGTTCGAGCGTCTGAGGGTGCGATACGTGCAGGAGTGCGGGTTGTCGCGCTACCGCGACGACGGATCGGACCCCCGCATCGTGATCCGCTCGGGCACGATCCATTACCGGCAGGAAATGCTGATGGACGAAACCTACGTGGTGACCTGCGCCTGTGCGGCGTTCCGCAACACGTCCTTCACGCTGGCCCAGCGCCTGTGGTCGGGCGGCACCCTGCGGGCAACCTTCGACTGCGTGATCGTGCTGCTCGAACACGACGGCTCGGCGCGTTTCGCCCTGCCCGAGGCGCTCAAGACCCGGTTCCGCGAGATCGACGGGGCCCGGCCCGAGACCTGACCCGGCTTTGCGTTATGCGCGGTTGCGCAGAATGAACTCGACCAGCGCGGCGGTCGATCCGTCCTTGCCGTCCGGCGGCTCCTTGCCTTCGACGAGCGGTTGCAACGAGGTCGCAAGCTCCTTGCCCAGTTCCACGCCCCACTGGTCGAAGGAATTGATCCCCAGGATCACACCCTCGACAAACACCCGGTGCTCGTAGAGCGCCACGATCTGGCCGAGCGTGAACGGGTCGAGCTTGGGGTAGGCCAGGGTCGTGGATGGCCGGTTCCCCGGAAAGACCCGGTGCCGCGCCTGCCGTTCCAGCTCTTCGCCCTCGTACCCCTTCATCTGCATCATCTCGCGCGCCACCTCGACCGCGCGCCCGCGCATCAGAGCCTCGGACTGCGCCAGACAGTTGGCGACCAGCAGCTGGTGATGATGCGCGAGGTCAGTCTCGTGACCTTCGGCCGCGACCATGAATTCGCACGGCACGACCCGCGTGCCCTGGTGGATGAGCTGGTAGAAGGCATGCTGCCCGTTCGTGCCAGCAGCGCCCCAGACCACCGGGCCTGACGGCACCTCGAGGGGGGTGCCGTCCATCGTCACCCCCTTGCCGTTCGATTCCATTTCGAGCTGCTGGAGATAGTCCGGCAACTGTCCGAGTCGCTGGTCATAAGGCAGCACCGCCCGGGTCGCGTGGCCGCAGACCTGGTTGTGCCAGACACCCGTCAGCGCCAGCATCACCGGCATGTTCTCGCGCCAGTCGGCGGCGCGGAAATGACGGTCCATCTCCTGCCCGCCGCGCAGGAAGGCATCGAAAGCCTTGGCGCCGATGGCGATCATCAGCGACAGCCCGATCGGGCCCCACATCGAATACCGTCCGCCCACCCAGTCCTCGAAGCCGAAGACGCGTTCGGCAGGGATTCCGAAATCCGCGGTCTTGTCATCGGCCGTACTGAGCGCCGCGAACTGGTTCGCCGGATCGCCGCCGTTCTCGACCATCCAGGCCTTGGCGGTGCGGGCATTGGTCATGGTCTCGATGGTGGTGAAGGTCTTCGAGGCGACGATCACCAGCGTCGTTTTGGCGTCGAGCCCGCGCAGCGTGTCCGAGATATGCGCCCCGTCGACGTTCGACACGAAATGGCAACGCGGCCCGTCGTGATAGGGCGACAGCGCTTGTACCGCCATCGCTGGGCCAAGATCAGACCCGCCGATGCCAATGTTGACCACATCGGTGTAAAGCCCCTCGCGCACGTCCTCGGCGAACGCGCGCATCCGCTCAAGGGTGTCGAGAACCCCGGGCATCACATCGGCGCCGGCCACGGTCACGGGGCCTCCGTCGAGGTTGCGCAAGGCGGTGTGCAGCACGGCCCGGCCCTCGGTGTCGTTGATCGGCGCACCCGAAAACATGGCATCGCGCTTGCCCGCAACGTCAGACGCTTCGACAAGTGCGATCAGCGCATCGCGCGTCCCGGCGTCGATGTTGGTCTTCGAGTAGTCAAAAAGCATGTCACCGAGCCGGACGCTGAACGCCTCCGCGCGATCGGCGTCATCGAACAGCGACAGGATCTTGCGGTCCGCCGTTTCGCCGCGGCGTCTTGTCAGCGCCGACCATTCCTTGCTCAAGCGGCCCAATGCACCGTCCCTCCCCCGATCACCGCCCCGATGGGCGCGTCTTCTCCGGACAGCGTGGCGGCACGTTCGAGTGCGTCGCGCTTGGCCTGCCCGAAGATCACCAGATGTTTCGACATCGCTCCGTCAAGCACCGGTCCGCTGAGCGAAATCCGTTCTTCCGGCTGACTGTCGGGCGACACCGCGACCACCGCCGGGGCGTCCGGATCGAGCGCTTGGGACAGACCCGGCGCGCCGGGGAAAAGCGAAGCGGTGTGCATGTCCTCGCCCATGCCGAGCAGCAGCACTGACACGGGCAGTTCCGGGGCCAGTGCTTCGGCAATCTCCGGAGCGGCCTCGGCCGCCGAAAGCCCGTCGCGATAGAACGGAACGAAGGTCGCCGCGGCAGCGCGCTCGGTCAGCAGACGCTCGCGCACCAGCGCGGTGTTGGACCGGGCATTTTCTTCGGGCACCCAGCGTTCGTCGGTCAGCAGGACATGCACCCGCGACCAGTCCAGATCGACCGAGCAAAGTGCGTCGAAAATCGGCCCCGGCGTCGTCCCGCCCGGCACGGCAAAGCTCGCGAACTCATGGTGCAACAGGCAATTCCTGATCTCTCCGGCGATCTTGTTGGCCAGGTTGATGACCAGCATCTCGCGGTCGGCGTATTCCTCGATGTTCATGGTGCTATCTTTCGCCACTCCCGGCCTTCGCGTTTCAGCAGCTGGTCCGAATCCGTGGGTCCCGTGCTGCCGCTCTCGTAGGGTTTCGGCACGTCGCCGCGCTTGATCCAGCCTTCGATGATCGGATCGGTCCAGGCCCAGGCCGCCTCGACCTCGTCACCGCGCATGAAGAGGGTCTGGTTGCCGCGGATGACGTCCATGATGAGCCTTTCATACGCCTCGACCTGTTCTCCGCCGTCCGGCCCCAGCGCGTCTGCGAAGGTCATGTCGAGCGGCACATCGACAAGACGCATGCCGCCCGGTCCGGGTTCCTTGATCGTCACGCCCAGCGTGATCCCTTCGTTGGGCTGCAGCCGGATCGACAGCACATTGCGGTGCGATCCCGCATCCTCGCCGAAGATCGAGTGCGGCGTGTCCTTGAAGACCACGGTGATCTCGCTTGACCGCGCGCCCATCCGCTTGCCGGTGCGCAGGTAAAAGGGCGTCCCGGCCCAGCGCCAGTTCGAGACCATCGTGCGGATCGCGATGAAGCTCTCGGTCTTTGACCGCGGATCACCCACCGCGGTCCGGTAGTCGGGGTGATCGTCACCGTTCTGACCCTCTCCGTACTGGCCGCGCGCGATGTGGTGCGGCGGGACCGGGTCGAGCGCGCGGATCACCTTGAGTTTTTCGTCGCGCACGGCATCGGGCGAGAATCGCGCGGGCGGCTCCATCGCGATCAGGCACAAAAGCTGCATGAGGTGGTTCTGGACCATGTCGCGCATCGCGCCCGACTTGTCGTAATATTCGCCACGCCCGCCGACACCCACCGTTTCGGCCACCGTGATCTGGATGTGATCGACGTACTGGCTGTTCCAGAGCGGCTCGAACAGCATGTTGCCGAACCGCACCGCCATCAGGTTCTGGACGGTTTCCTTGCCGAGGTAGTGATCGATCCGGTAGATCTGGCGCTCGTCGAAATAGCGCGCGAGTGTCGCATTCAGCTCCCTGGCGCTTTCGAGATCGCGGCCGAAGGGCTTTTCCACGACGATGCGCGACTCGTCATCGGCCATCCCGTAGCTTTGCAGCTTTTCCGCAAGATCGCCGAAAAGAGAGGGCGCGACGGAGAAATAATAGGCCTCGATCCGGCTCTTGTCGGACATCATGTCCTGAAGCTCGTTCCAGCCTTTCTCGCCCCGCGCGTCGATCGAGATGTAGTGAATACGGTCAAGAAACGCCGCGAGCCCGTCGCCGTCGCCGTCGCCGATCGCTTCTTCGGCGAACTCGCGGATCGCCTCGGCTGCGAGGTCTTGGAACTCCTCTCTCGGCATCTCGCTGCGCGCTGCCCCGATGACACGGGCCTCGGGCGGCATCTGGCCGGCGAGGAACCGCTTGAAGAGACCGGGCAGGATCTTGCGGCGCGACAGATCCCCGGTGCCGCCGAAAATGACAAGGTCGAAGGGTTCGACCGGAATGACGCGAGAAACCATGAGAGGGACACCCTGTATTCGGCCGTCCGGCCGCTGTCTGCAACGGGCCAACCCTTTGCCGGGCCAGCTGTTAGCGCAAACATGCCCCAAGGCCGCCCTCATCACAAGAGCGTGCAGGCCCGGGCGCCGGGGTTTCATTGCTTTTGCGGCAAGCCTAGCACAGTTTCACGGCATAGGAAGGCACGAGACAGGACGCGACATGAAAGATCTGCCCGGCGATTCTGCGCGGAGCGAGGCCAACGCAGGCAAATTCGACGACCCCGACCGGACGGCAAAAGGCGAGGCGCGCGCGCGGGTTGCGCTGCGCGAGCCCAAGACGCTGTGGTTCAACACCGGGACGCTGTGCAACATCGAATGCGCCGGATGCTACATCGAAAGCAGCCCGTCGAACGACCGGCTGGTCTACATCACCGCCGACGAGGTGCGCGACTACCTCGACCAGATCGCCGAGCGCGGCTGGCCGGTGCGCGAGATTGCGTTCACCGGCGGCGAGCCTTTCATGAACCCGCAGATGAACGACATGGCCCGCGCGGCGCTGGAGCGCGGCTTCGAAGTGCTGGTCCTGACCAACGCCATGCGCCCGATGATGCGCGCCGGCGTGCGGAAAGGTTTGGCGGGGCTCGACGCCGCGTTTCCCGGCAAGCTGACGCTGCGCGTGTCGCTGGATCATCACCGCGCCGAGGTCCATGACGCCGAACGCGGCGCAGGCACCTACGACAAGACCGTCGAAGGCATGTGCTGGATCCGCGACGCGGGCATCCGGATGGCGGTGGCCGGGCGGCTGGAGATGGCGGCTTCGGAAGAGGAAAGCCGGGCCGGATACGCCGCTTTCTTCGAACGGCACGGCTTTGACGTCGATGCCTATGATCCGGCGATGACGGTACTGTTTCCAGAGATGGATGCGGCGGTCGAGGTACCGGAGATCACCACCGCCTGCTGGGGTATCCTCGGCAAGTCGCCCGAGGCGGTGATGTGTTCGTCCTCGCGCATGGTGGTCAAACGCAAGGGGGCCGAGCGCCCGGCGGTGCTGGCCTGCACGCTACTGCCATACGATGCGCGGTTCGAGCTTGGCGAGACCCTGGCGGATGCGGAGCGCGACGTGCCGCTGAACCATCCGCATTGCGCCAAGTTCTGCGTGCTGGGCGGGGCGTCCTGCTCGGCCTGAGGCGCTGACTTCGCATTGGCGGAACGAGGGGGGCTGTCTGCCCCCTCGCGCTCCCCCGAGGATATTTGGCAACCAGAGAGGGGCAGCGCGCCCTAGTGCAGGGTGAATTCGCCGGTGACGTTGCGCCACTCGCCGGGCGCCACCAGCTTTCGGTGGATGAAGCGCACCGAGTGCAACGGCCCCTCGATCTCCTTCTGCCAGAACTCGACGAACTTGAAGAGCCGCGGATGGTCCGGGGCGATGTCGTAATCCTGCCAGACGAACGTGTTGAGAACGTTCCTGAAATCGGGAATTCGGTAGAAGAATTCCGCAGTGGTCAGCCCGTAGCCCTTCAGCATCAATTCGGTTTCTTTTCGCGACATGCGGCACCTCGTAAGCTGCTCTTGCATCAAGAGTTTGCCACGGTCGGATTAATAATCAACGAAAACAGTGTGTTGGCAATCCAGCGCCGTGGCTGCCAGACGGCGTGTCCAGCAGGGATTGCACCCGATATGCGCGGTCTGATAGGGTTTGCCCACAAGATATAGTCAGCGCTAAAAAATCGGGCAGTGCACGTGAACGATACACCGGAACCCCCTGAGAACGATGACGAAACCGGTGGCGAGGGTCCGGGAAGGCCGGCCTTCGACGGGCCCAGCGTCTCGATCGAACACGAGATGCGCACGTCGTATCTCGACTACGCGATGTCGGTCATCGTCAGCCGGGCGATCCCCGACCTGCGCGACGGCCTAAAACCGGTGCACCGGCGCATTCTCTTCGCGATGCACGAGACCGGCAACACCCATGACAAGCCCTACCGCAAGTCGGCGCGCCCGGTGGGCGACGTGATGGGCCAGTACCACCCGCATGGCGACAGCGCGATCTACGACGCGCTGGTGCGCATGGCGCAGGACTTCTCGATGTCGCTGCCGCTGCTCGACGGCCAGGGCAATTTCGGCTCGATGGACGGGGACAACCCGGCGGCCATGCGTTACACCGAAGTCCGCATGGATAAGCCCGCGGCCTACCTGCTGGCCGACATCGACAAGGAAACCGTCGACTTCCAGGACAACTATGACGGCAAGCAGCAGGAACCGACGGTGCTGCCGGCGCGGTTTCCGAACATGCTGGTCAACGGGGCCGGCGGCATCGCTGTCGGGATGGCCACGAATATTCCGCCGCACAACCTTGGCGAAGTGGTCGACGCGACCCTGGCGCTGATCGAGGATCCGGATCTCAGCTCGGAGCAGCTGATCGAGTACATCCCCGGCCCCGACTTCCCGACGGGCGGGATCATGCTGGGCCGGTCCGGCGCGCGGAAAGCCTACCTCGAAGGGCGCGGCTCGGTGATCATCCGGGCCAAGACCCGGGTCGAGGAAATCCGCAAGGACCGCTGGGCGATCGTGATCGACGAGATCCCCTACCAGGTCAACAAGGCGACGATGATCGAGCGCATCGCCGAGCAGGTGCGGGAGAAGAAGATCGAGGGCATCGCGCATGTCCAGGACGAATCCGACCGCAACGGCGTGCGGGTGGTGGTCGAGCTCAAGCGCGAGGCGGTGGCGGACGTGGTGCTGAACCAGCTCTACCGCTTCACGCCGATGCAGACCTCGTTCGGCTGCAACATGTTGGCGCTGAACGGCGGCCGGCCGGAGCAGCTGACGCTGCGCAACTTCCTGACCTATTTCATCGACTTCCGCGAGGATGTCGTGGCGCGGCGCACCGCCTACCTGCTGCGCAAGGCGCGCGAGCGCAGCCACATCCTGTGCGGTCTCGCCGTGGCGGTGACCAACATCGACGAGGTGGTCGGCACGATCCGGGCCTCGGCGGATGCGGCGGAGGCGCGCGAACGGCTGATGACCCGGCGCTGGCCGGCGCAGGACATCCTGCCCTACATCGCGCTGATCGACGATCCGACCCATACCGCGAACGAGGACGGCACCTATAACCTCTCCGAAACGCAGGCGCGGGCGATCCTCGATCTGCGGCTGCAGCGCCTGACACAGATCGGGGTCAAGGAGGTCACCGACGAGCTCGAGGAGCTGGCCGGCAAGATCAAGGAATACCTCGAAATCCTCGGCTCGCGCGAGCGCATCATGGGGATCATCGCCGACGAACTGCGCGAGGTGCGCGAGCTGTTCGCCGTGCCGCGGCGCACCGAAATCGCCGACTGGTCGGGCGACATGGAGGACGAGGACCTCATCGCGCGCGAGGACATGGTCGTGACCGTGACCCAGTCGGGGTACATCAAACGTACACCGCTGGGCGAGTTCCGCAGCCAGCGTCGCGGCGGCAAGGGCCTGTCGGGCATGGCGACCAAGGACGAGGACGTCGTCACAACGCTTTTCGTGGCCAACACCCACACGCAGCTGCTGTTTTTCACCACCGACGGGATGGTCTACAAGCTCAAGACCTGGCGCCTGCCGCTGGGCGGCCGGACCGCCAAGGGCAAGGCGATCGTCAACATCCTGCCGATCCCGTCCGGCATCTCGATCGCGGCGATCATGCCTGTGGATCGTGACGAGAGCGACTGGGAAGATCTCAACATCGTCTTCGCGACCTCGGCGGGCGACGTGCGGCGAAACCGCCTGTCGGATTTCACCAACGTCATGCGCAACGGCAAGATCGCGATGAAGCTGCCCGAGGATGGATCGGTCAGCCTTGTGAACGCGCGGATCTGCTCGGAAGACGACGACATGATGCTGGTGACCGCCAAGGGGCGCGCGCTGCGTTTCCACATCGGCGGCACCGATGCGCAGGGCAACGCGATCATGCGGGTCTTCAACAGCCGGAATTCGACAGGGGTCCGCGGCATCCGCCTGCAGCCCGGCGACCGGGTGGTGTCGATGTCGGTGATCCGGCACTTCGAGGCGACGCCGGAGGAGCGCGTGGCCTACCTCAAGATGCGCCGGGCCATGGCCGGCCTGACGGAAGATGCCGAAGGCGAGGACGACGAAGACGGGGCGCAGGAGGCGCTGGACTTCACGCGCGAGGATTACGCGCGCATGTCGGCCGCCGAGGACACCATTCTGACGATCACCGCCAATGGTTCGGGCAAGCTGTCGTCCTCGCACGACTACCCGGTGCGCGGGCGCGGCGGCCAAGGTGTCATGGCGATGGACAAGGCGATGCGCGGCGGGCTGCTGGTCGCCTCGTTCCCGGTCGATCTCGACGATCAGATCATGCTCGCCACCTCGCGTGGACAGTCGATCCGGGTCCCGGTGGAGGGGATCTCGTTCCGCTCGCGGACAGCCGGCGGCGTGAAGGTGTTCAACACCGGTGCCGGCGAAGAAGTGGTCAGCGTCGCGCGGATCGCCGAGCAGACCGAAGAGGTCGAGGCCGAGACGCCCGAAGCCCCGGAGGCGCCCGAAAGCAGCAAGGACTGACGCCGGACCTGTTGGTTTCTAAGGAAAAATGCGGGCGGTCCTGATAGGGGTCGCCCGCTTGCGCTACCGGCCTTGCGAACCGCAATCCGCTCAGAGGCCGTAGATACCCGAAAACTTGGTCTTGAGATAAGCCAGCAGCGGCTTTTCCGAAGGCGCGAAGCCGCAGGCACGCTCGATCACCTCGCGCGGCTCGAAAAGCCCGCCGTGGCGCTGGACATTCTCGCGCAGCCAGCTCGTCGCTCCGGAGGTGTCCCCTTCGGCCAGTTGCGTATCGAGGTCGGGCAAGGCCGCGCGCATCGCCTCGTGCAGGCAACCCGCATAGACGTTGCCGAGACTGTAGGTCGGGAAGTATCCGAACAGCCCGACCGACCAGTGCACGTCCTGCAAAACGCCGTTGGAGGGTTTGTCGACCGGGAAGCCGAAATCGGCGGCGAAGCGGTCGTTCCAGGCGGCCTCGAGATCCTGCACCAGCAGATCGCCCGACATCAGCGCGCGTTCCAGGTCGAAGCGCAGCATGATGTGCAGGTTGTACTGCAACTCGTCCGCCTCGGTCCGGATGAAGCCGTCGGCGACACGATTCACGGCGGCATAGAACGTCTCGGCGTCGTCGATGCCGAAATCGCCGAAGGCGTCGCGCATCTGGCCGTAAAGCCAGCCGGTGAAGGCGCGGCTGCGCCCGATCTGGTTTTCGTAAATCCGGCTCTGGCTTTCGTGCACGCCCATCGAAACGCCCTGCCCCACCGGCGTCAGCAGGTAGGCGCGGTCGATGCCCTGCTCGTAGGCGGCATGGCCGACCTCGTGGATTGTCGAATAGAAGCAGTTGAACGGGTCGTCGAGGTTGGTGCGGGTGGTGATGCGCACGTCGAGCCCCGAGCCGGACGAGAACGGATGCACCGCCTTGTCGACGCGCCCGTGCTGCATGTCGTAACCGAAAACACCGGCCAGCCGGCGCGACAGCTGAAGCTGGATCAGCTCGTCGAACGAGCCCGACACCGTCGCGGGCGGGCGCACGTTGCGCACGGCGGCGCGCAGGTCGGCGATCTCAGGCCGCATGGCGTCGAACATCGACTGCAACTCGGCACCGGTGATGCCCGGCTCGTAATCCTCGAGCATCGCGTCGTAGACATCGCCGCCGGCTGCCAGTGCCTGGCCCTCCTCGCGCTTCAGCGCGATCACCTCCTCGAGCACAGGCGCGAAGGTCGCGAAATCGTCCTGCGCGCGGGCGTCCGCCCATTTACCCTGCGCTTCCGAGGTAACGCGGGCGATGCGGGCCGCCAGCCTGGCCGGAACCTTGGTGGCACGTTCGAAGCTGCGGCGGATGTGGCGCACCTGCGCGGTGCCGGCGGAATCGAGCGTCTCGCTTTCCACCGCCAGCAGCCATTCGGCGACGCGCGGGTCGATGCGGCGCGCGTGCAGAACACCCTCCATCGCCGCCATCTCCTCTCCGCGCTGCGGGGCCGCGCCGCGCGGCATCATGGTTTCCTGGTCCCAGCCCAGCCGGCCCGCGACCTGCGCCAGCGCCTGGGTTTCGCGCGCATGCGCCATCAACTCGTCAAATGCACTCACGTGGTCAGGTTCCTCTCAGGGACGTTGCGATGGGATAGCCGCTCAGGAAGCGCGCGCGGAGGATCAGGACCCAGACGACGACCGCCAGAAGCTGGTGCAGGATCGCGATCTGAACCGGCGCGCCGTAAAGCACGGTGACGATGCCAAGCAGGATTTGCAGCGACATGGCCGCGAGGACAGCATTGAAGGCAAAGCGCGTGCGCGGGTGGCTCGACCTACGACCGCGAGTCCAGGCGAAGATCGTGAAGGCGAAAAGCGCGTAGCCCACCATGCGGTGGATGAACTGCACCAGACCGGGGTTTTCGAAGAAGTTCCGCCAGGCCGGTTCGAGCGCGAAGCCGGTGTCCGGGAAGAACGCTCCGCCCATCAGTGGCCAGTCGGTATAGCTGCGGCCGGCGTCGATGCCGGCAACCATCGCGCCGATCAGGATCTGGAGGAAAGCGAAATGCATGAGCCCTGTCGCCATGCTCCACGGTTTCGCCTCGCGTGCGCGACGCGCCTGCATCAGGTCGCGCGGCGCGCGCCCAAGCTCGAAAATGAACCAGGCGATGGTGCCCAGGATCGCGAAGGCGAGCCCGAGATGCGTGGCCAGACGATAGCTCGCCACGTCCGTCATACCTTCGCCCTGGGTGACGCCCGAGGACACCATCCACCAGCCGATCGCACCCTGTGCCGCGCCAAGCCCGCCCAGCAGCAGCAACTTCGGCGTCCAGCCCGCCGGGATCTGCCGGCGCAGCCCGAACCAGGCGAAACCGGCCGCCCAGACCAGCCCGACGAGGCGGCCCAGCTGGCGATGTCCCCATTCCCACCAGTAGATGAACTTGAAGTCTTCGAGCTCCATCCACTGGTTCTGGATGCGGAACTCGTCGATCTCCTGGTACTTGGCGAATTCCGAGTCCCAGTCCTCGGCGCTCATCGGCGGCAGCGCCCCGGTGATCGGCTTCCACTCGGTGATGCTGAGGCCGCTGTCTGTGAGCCGGGTCAACCCGCCCACCGCGATGATCAGCACGACAAGCGCGAACAGCACCATGAGCCAGACGCGGATCGCGCCGCGCGCATTGCCCCGTCCGGCATCGATCAGGCCGGGCTGGGCCGCCGGGCGCGTTGCCTCGGCGCTGCCGACCTCCTCGAAAAGCTTGCGTTTGCCTGCCATGGCCTACCGACCTCCTTGTCGCCGCAGAGTCCTAAGCCGTGGCGCGGGGTTCGTCCAGCGCCGCCGGGTTCAGCGCCCGGCCCAGCGGACGATCTGCCGCATCATCCCGTGCAGCATCTGCACGTCGGCTCGCGTCAGCGGCATCCGGCTCCACATGTTGCGCAGGTTGGTCTTCATCGACTGCACCTTGTGCTCGGGGAAAAAGAACCCGGCCTCCTCGAGTTGGGTCTCGTAATGCTGCGCCAGCGCCTCGACCTCGCCCGCGTTGGCCCAGGGGCTGCCGGCCATCTCGACCCGCTTGTGGGTGATCTCGGCCTGCTGGCGCATCCATTCGTAACCCACCAGCAGAACGCATTGCGCGAGATTCAGCGAGGCGAAGGCGGGGTTCACCGGCACCGAAATGAGCGCGTTGGCCCGCGCGATGTCCTCGTTTTCGAGCCCCGCACGCTCGGGCCCGAACAGAACCGCGACGCGCTGGCCCTGCACGATCTTCTCGGCCGCCAGCGCCATCGCGCCCTCGGGGCTGTAGACCGGCTTGGTCAGGTCGCGCGACCGGGCGGTGGTGGCGAAGACGTAGTCGCAATCGGCCACCGCGCCGGCGAGGTCATCGCTGAGTTGCGCCTCGTCGAGCAGACGTCCCGCGCCACTGGCCATCGCCACCGCGGCCTGGCTGGGCCAGCCGTCGCGCGGAGCCACGACGCGCATCCGGTCGAGCCCGAAGTTCCACATCGCGCGCGCGGCGGCGCCGATGTTTTCGCCCATTTGCGGGCGCACGAGAACGATTGCGGGAATGGCGGCGGGCGTGACGGGTTCGGGCATGCCGCCTCTTACCCCTGCTCAGGGCGACCCGCAAGAAAGCCGGCACCCTGTCCGCCCAGCGGAACGTTTGCATTTCCCGAGACTTGCGATAGGTCTGCGCGAACGCCACCGGAGAGAGCAGTATGGACGCCCCCGAGACCCCGCAGATCTACCTGATCACGCCGCCGCAGTTCGAACTGTCGAGCTTTCCCGACCGGCTGGCGCGGGTGCTTGACGCACAATCGGTGGCCTGCGTGCGGCTGGCGCTCTCGACGCGGGACGAGGACACGCTGTCGCGCGCGGCCGATGCGTTGCGCGAGGTGACGCACGCCCGCGATGTGGCCCTCGTGATCTCGGATCACACGCTGCTGGCCGAACGACTCGGGCTCGATGGTGTGCATCTCGGCGACGCCGCGCGGTCGGTCCGGCAGGCGCGAAAGGCGCTTGGCGAGGATGCCATTGTCGGCAGCTTCTGCGGCACCTCGCGCCACGATGGCCTTTCGGCTGGCGAGGCAGGCGCGGATTACGTCAGTTTCGGGCCGGTGCGGCCCTCGGCGCTGGACGACGGCTCTTACGCCGAGCCCGATCTCTTCCAGTGGTGGTCGGAGATGATCGAGATCCCGGTCGTGGCCGAAGGCGGGCTTGATGCCGAAACCGTGCGCAGCCTTGCGCCCAGCACCGATTTCTTCGGCATCGGAACCGAGATCTGGGAGGCCGACGATCCCGCCTCGGCGCTCGACGCGATTGTGCAGGCGATGAGCTGAGCCCGACAACCCGGCCCGGAACGCGCTTGATCCCCTGCCCGGTTCCCGGCACAAGACGCCCATGAAGGACCATCCGGACATCCTGTGCATCGGGTCCGTTCTCTGGGACGTGATCGGGCGCTCCGCCAGCGTCATGCGGCAGGGCTCGGACGTGCCGGGCCGGATCACCCGCCTGCCCGGCGGTGTGGCGATGAACATCGCGATGACGCTTGCCCGTTTCGGCCTGACGCCCGCCCTTTTGACCGCCATCGGGCGCGATGCCGAAGGCGACGAGCTGGTCGCGGCCTGCGCCGCCCGCGGTCTGATCACCCGCACGATCTACCGCTCGGACGACCTTCCGACCGACCGCTACATGGCCGTCGAGGGCGCCAACGGGCTTATCGCCGCGATCGCCGACGCGCATTCGCTCGAGGCCGCCGGTGCCAAGATCCTCGCGCCCTTGTCTGACGGCAGCCTCGCCAGCGCCGACGCGCCCTATCGCGGCCCGGTGGCACTTGACGGCAATCTGACGCTCGATCTGCTCAGCGACATCGCGTCGAGCCCGCTTCTGGCCCATGCCGACCTGCGCGTCGCCCCGGCCTCGCCGGGCAAGGCCGAACGCCTAGGACCCTTCGTGCAGAAGGGGCGCGGCACGCTCTACGTCAATCTCGAAGAGGCCGGGCTGCTCTGCCAGGCGCGCTTCGACAATTCGCGCGCGGCGGCCGAGGCACTGCTCGGGCGCGGTGCCGCGCGTGTGCTCGTCACCGACGGCGGCGAAGACGCCAGCGAAGGCCGCTCCGACGGCATCCTGACCCGCACCCCTCCCAAGGTCCTCGTCACCCGCGTGACCGGCGCGGGCGACACCTTCATGGCTGCCCATATTGCCGCCGAGACCGAAGGCGCATCGCCCGAGGCGGCACTGGAGCGCGCGCTGCAGGCCGCCGCCACCTACGTATCCGGAGAGACCGCCCTATGACCGTTCCCATGATCCGATCCTCCGAATCCGCCGCCGCGGAAAAGGCCGGCAAGCCCTTGGTGGCGCTGGAAAGCACGATCATCACCCACGGGATGCCCTATCCGCAGAACCTCGAGGTCGCGCGCCAGGTCGAGGACGACATCCGTGGCGCCGGCGCGGTGCCCGCGACCATCGCCGTGATCGACGGCACCCTGCATGTCGGGCTTGAGCCGGACCAGCTGACCACGCTGGCGCAGGCTCGCGGCGTCGCAAAACTGTCGCGGGCCGACATGGCCGCCTGCCTTGCCACCGGCGGCACGGGTGCCACCACGGTCGCGGCGACGATGATCGCCGCGCGGCTGGCCGGGATCGAGGTTTTCGCCACGGGCGGGATCGGCGGCGTGCACAAGGGCGCCGAAAGCAGCTTCGACATTTCCGCCGACCTGATGGAACTGGCCCAGACCCCGGTCACGGTCGTCGCCGCGGGCGCCAAGGCGATCCTCGACGTCGACAAGACGCTCGAGGTGCTCGAAACGCAAGGCGTGCCGGTGATCGCCTTCGGGCAGGACAGCTTTCCCGCCTTCTGGTCGGCTTCCTCGCCGCTCAAGGCCCCGCTGCGCATGGACGACGCCGCCGAGATCGCCCGCGCCCACCGGCTGCGCGGCCAGCTCGGTCTGCCGGGCGGTCAATTGGTCGCCAACCCGATCCCGCGCGAAGACGAGATCGCCGCGGACGAGATGGGGCCGGTGATCACGCAGGCACAGAAGGACGCGACCCGCCACGGCATCCGCGGTAAGGCGGTGACGCCCTACCTGCTGCAGCGCATCTTCGAGCTGACCGAGGGAAGATCTCTGACGGCCAACATCGCGCTCGTCCGCAACAACGCGCGGCTCGCCGCAGCCATCGCACAGGAACTGGGCAGCCTGACACGCTGAACGGGAATGGGCGCAACCGCATCTGTCCAGGGATTGTTGATCCTGAAGAAGATGCTTAGTTATTTTCTGCACTTCCTGTCGGACCCTAGATGAACACGCCCTTCGATCCCGATCCCCTGCCGAAACCCCGCTCCAGCCTCTTCGCGCGGCTCCGGGCCTCGTTCCTGACCGGGATCGTCGTGATCGCACCCGTCGGGCTGACGATCTGGCTGATCTGGTCAGTGATCGGCTGGATCGACGGGTTCGTCCTGCCCTTCGTGCCGGAGCAGTACAAGCCCGACCGCCTGATCCAGGATTACCTCGGGCTCGACCCGTCGGTGCAGATCAACATCCGTGGTATCGGCGTGGTGATCTTCCTGATCTTCACCACCATCGTCGGCTGGGCCGCCAAGGGCATCATTGGGCGCTCTTTGATCCGCTTTGCCGAAAGCCTCGTGGAACGCACGCCGGTGGTGCGCTCGATCTATTCCGGCATCAAGCAGATTTCCGAGACCGTCTTTGCCCAGTCCGACCGCTCCTTCGAGACCGCCTGCCTCCTGGAATATCCGCGCAAGGGGATCTGGGCGCTGGGGTTCGTTTCGACCAGCACCAAGGGAGAGCTGGCCCGGCGCGCCAACAACGGCGAACCGATGGTTTCGGTGTTCTTGCCGACGACGCCGAACCCGACCTCAGGCTTTCTGCTCTTCGTGCCCGAAAAAGACGTCATCCCGCTCGACATGTCCGTCGAGGATGCGGCCAAGCTGGTGATCTCGGCAGGCCTCGTCTATCCGAATCCCAAGGAGGCCGAGCAAGAACAGACGGTGATGCGCTGGTGGCAGGGCGCTGACGCACCCGCCGAAGCGCCGAAGGATCCCGCGCAGGAACGCTAGGTCAGGCGAACATCTCGACCAGATCGACCGTCCCGCGCTCGTTCAGATCCGCCTTGTGCGCGCTCAGGAAATTTTCCGCAGCACTCTGGCCCGCGCTCTTCAGCTTGGCTAGCGTGTAGGGTGTGGGATAGAGCTTGGTCGCCACCGACAGCTCGTTCATCAGCGCATCGTCGGCGATCATGTGGATCAGAACCCGCGCCTTCTCGTCCTGTTTCAGCTTGCCCTGGTCCAGCAGGCGCTGCACGAACTCGATCGCCCGCAATTCGCGCAGCAGCGAAGAGTTGAAGCTGATCTCGTTGATCCGGTTCTGGATCTGCTGGGCGGTGCGCGGAAGATCGGTGCGCTCTAGGGGGTTGATGTTGATGACCACGATGTCACTAGGAAACGCGCCGTCGAACAGCGGGAAGAGCGCCGGGTTGCCGGTATAGCCGCCATCCCAGAACGCCTCGACCTCGCCGGTCGCCTCGTCGCATACGTCCACGGCCTGGAAAACCGTCGGTAGACAGGCCGACGCTAGGATCGCTTCGGCGCTGATCTCGGCATCGCGGAACACCTTGACCTTGCCGCTTTTCACCCGCGTCGCGCAGACGAACAGGCTGGGCGCCCCGACCGTCTCGGCGCAGACCCGGTCGAAATCGAGACCGCGCACGATCGGTTCGAGCGGATTGACGTAGAGCGGTCCCCAGGAATAGGGCGAAACCGCCCGCGTCCAGGCATCCGCCGCCAGCACCGGCCAGGAATACTCGATCGCCCGCGACACGTCCGACAAGGAAAACGGCGTCATCCATTCCTGCAGTTTCAGCTCCGGCCGCGATCCGACCTCGCCCCAGAGCCAGTCGAGCCGCGCGCGCGCGCCGGCATTCTTGCCTTCGACATATCCCGCCTTGAGCGCCGCTCCGTTGAGCGCGCCTGCGCTGCAGCCCGAGATCGCCGCAATCTCGATATCCTCCTCGCAGAGCAGCCGGTCGAGAACGCCCCAGGTGAAGGCGCCATGCGCGCCGCCACCCTGGAGCGCAAGGTTGATGCGCTTGACACTCAAGCCGAGGTCCAGCCGCCGTCGGCGCTGATCGAGGTGCCCGTGACCTGTGCCGCCATCTCCGAACACAGGAACACTGCGATACCGGCAAGCTGCTCGACGGTCACGAACTCCTTCGAGGGTTGCTTTTCGAGGATCACCTTCTCGATCACCTCATCCTCGGACATGTCGTATTCCTTGGCCGTGTCGGGAATCTGCGCCTCCACCAGCGGGGTCAGCACGTAGCCCGGGCAGATCGCGTTGGCGGTGATGTTCTCCCGCGCCGTTTCCAGCCCGACGGTCTTGGTCATGCCGAGGATGCCGTGCTTGGCCGAGATATAGGCCGACTTGTAGGGCGAGGCCCGCAGCCCGTGGGCAGAGGCCACGTTGATGACCCGTCCCCAGCCGGCCGTGCGCATCAGCGGCAGTGCTGCAGCGGTGGTGTGGAAGGCCGAACTGAGGTTGATCGCGATGATCGCGTCCCATTTCTCGGTCGGAAACTTGTCGATCGGCGCGACGTGCTGGATGCCGGCGTTGTTGACCAGGATGTCGCAGGCGCCCGACTGCTCGATCAACAAACGGCACTCCGCGCCCTTCGACATGTCGGCTTTGATGTAGCGTGCCGTCACGCCATGCGCCTTGGCGATCTCCTCGGCCAGCGCGTGATCTTCGTCCCGGTCGGTGAAGCTGTTGAGCACGACGTCGGCCCCGGCCTCTGCCAGGCCCTGCGCGATGCCAAGCCCGATGCCCGAGGTCGAGCCTGTGATCACCGCCGTCTTGCCGGACAGGTCGATCGTGGATGCCATGGAAACTCTCCTGCGATGTTGCTTGTGCAGAAGATACGTGCTGCAGCCGCGAAGGCCAGCGGCCTGCCCCGTGAGGCCGAAAAAAAACGCCTGCACGAGGCAGGCGTTCAGTTATTGAGGCAGGTTTCATACAGGCAAGAAACCTATCGAGCAGTGACTCCTGTATAAGCAATCGGACGCCGCAGTCCAAGCTAAAAGTTTGATAAGACGTAAATTCACCGGTAGGTTAACGCCCAACAACAAAAGAGCAGGGCGGGATTGTCGCGACAATGGCAATGGAGATTTTCCATAACACGGGGCGCCGTCTGGGCGCCTCTCTGCTGATTCTCTGCGCGGGTTTCGCGCAGGCAGAACCGCAGCACGGGCTATCTATGTACGGCGACCCTGCCCTGCCACCGGATTTTGTGTCGCTGCCTTACGTTCGCGCCGATGCGCCCAAGGGCGGCGCCATCACCCTGGGCAACACCGGCGGCTTCGACAGTCTGAACCCCTACATCCGCAAGGGCACGGTTCCCTGGCAGCTCTCGACGTTTACCCACGAGAGCCTGATGGCGCGTTCGCTCGACGAACCGTTCACGCTTTACGGCCTTCTGGCCGAATCGGTCGAGGTGCCCGATGACCGGTCCTGGGTCGAATTCACCCTGCGCGCCGAGGCGCGATTCTCGGACGGAACGCCGGTCACGATCGAGGACGTGATCTTTTCCTACGAATTGCTCGGCAGCGAAGGGCATCCGAAGTACCACAGCCTCGCCAGCCAGATCGAGAGCCTCGAGCAGACCGGTCCGCGCAGCCTGCGGATCACCTTCAACACCGACAACCGCGAACTTGCGCTGCTGGCCGGCATGCGCCCGGTGCTCAGCAAGGCGCAGTGGGAGGGCGAGGACTTCGCCAACGCCCCGATTGCCGAAATTCCGCTGGGCAGCGGCCCTTATGTCATCTCGGGCTACGAGGCCGGGCGCTACGTCACGCTGGAGCGCGACTCCGACTACTGGGGCATGGACCTGCCCGTGCGGCGCGGCACGCACAACTTCGACACCGTGACGCTCGATTTCTACGGCGACGCCTCGGTTCTCTTCGAGGCCTTCAAGGCCGGCGAGATCAGCGCCCTGCGCGAATTCAACGCCGAGGCCTGGGCCACCGAATACGATTTCCCCGCCGTCACGCGCGGCGTTGTGGTGAAAACCGAGATCCCGAATGCCCTTCCCTCCGGAATCACTGGTTTCGTGATGAACACCCGCCGTGCGCCGTTCGATGACTGGCGCGTGCGCGAGGCGCTGATTCACGCCTTCAACTTCGAGTTCATCAACGACACCATGACCGGCGGCGCGCAGCCCCGCATCACCTCCTATTTCTCGGGTTCCGAGCTTGCGATGCGGCCCGGACCTGCCACCGGCAAGGTCGCCGACCTGCTCGCGCCTTTCGCCGGCGACCTGCCACCCGGCACGCTTGAAGGCTACGAACTGCCCGTGTCCGACGGCTCGGCGCGCAATCGCAAGGGCATCGCGCGCGCGCTCGATCTGCTGGCCGAGGCCGGCTGGACCGCCTCGGACGGCAGCCTGCGCGATGCCACTGGCGCCGCGATGGCCTTCACCATCCTGGTGCAGCAGGGCAGCAGCGAGAATATCGCCGTGGCCGAGCTTTATGCCCGCGCGCTCGAACGGCTCGGCATCGGCGTCACGGTGGCGGTCATCGACGATGCGCAATACGTCGCGCGCACCAACAGCTTCGACTTCGACATGACCTACTACCGCCGCGCGCTGTCGCTCTCGCCCGGAAACGAGCAGCGCTATTACTGGGGCTCGGAGGCCGCGGACCAGGAAGGCTCGCGCAACCTGATGGGCGCACGATCCCCGGCGATCGACGCGATGATCGACACCATGCTCTCGGTCACCGAAAAGGAGGATTTCGTCGCCGCCACGCGCGCGCTCGACCGGCTGCTTACCGCCGGACGCTACGTGATCCCGTTCTGGCAGTTCTCCACCAGCCGGATCGCCCATGTCCACGAGATGAAGTACCCGCAGCCTTTCCCGGCGCTTGGCGACGGCAACACCTACATGCCCGAGCTCTGGTGGTACGAAGTAGACTGAGCCGCCCGCCCCTCTCTGGTTTATAAATATCCCGGGGGAGTCGCGCACCGCGCGACGGGGGCAGAGCCCCCGCCCTGCCCGGCGTCAGCTGAACACAGTGCCGCCGTTGATGTCGATATTGGCCCCGGTGACGAAGGCCGCCTCGCTGCTGGCGAGATAGGCCACGAGGTCGGCCACATCCTCCGGCGCGCCCTGACGCTTCAGCGGCGTTGCCGCCTCGACCTTGCGGCGCACCTCGTCCTTGGTGAAGACGTTGTGGAAATCGGTGTCGATCATGCCGGGGCAGAGCGCGTTCACCCGGATATCCGGGCCGAGTTCCTTCGCCAGCCCGCGGGTCATCGTCATCACGGCCCCCTTCGAGGTGGCATAGGCCACCGCACCCGGTCCGCCGCCGTCGCGACCGGCCTGGCTCGCGATATTGACGATGGCACCCTTTTTCATGTGCGGCAGGCAGGCCCGGATCATCAGGAACGTGCTCGTGAGGTTGAGGTCCATCACCTTGTGCCAATGCTCGGTCGGCATCTCGGCGACGGTCTTGCGCCCCACCAGCCCGCCGGCGTTGTTGACCAGCACGTCCACACCCCCGAAGGCCTCGACCGTCGCACTGACAAGCGCGTCGACGTCGGCTTCCTTGCACAGATCGCCCTGCAGCGCCATCGCCCTGCCCCCGGATTTCTCGATCTCCGCCACCACGGCGTCGGCGCCCGCATTGCTGGAATGATAGCTGATCGCCACGCTGGCGCCTTCGCGGGCCAGCCGCAGCGCGCAGGCCGCTCCGATGTCGCGCCCGCCGCCGGTGACGATTGCGCTCTGTCCTGAAAATCTCATGTATCCCGTGTCCTCTGTTGCGACTTCTTGCATCCGCGACTCGCGTCGACAAAACTTGTATGCTAGATTCGCCGGCATTGAAACCCGGCGGCAGAAAATGGGTCCGGGCGTGCGATTTGGGCGCGCTTAGGATTATGCCCACCGCATGAGATGACCGAGGAGACGGCAGCTTGAACGATTCCGCAGCATCGCAGGCGCGTCCGCGCAGCGTCGAAAGGATCGTTGACTTTCTCTACCGCGAGATCACCGCGATGCGGCTTTTGCCGGGCACACGGATTTCCGAGACCGACGTCGCCGCTCAGTTCGGGGTCTCGCGCCAGCCCGTGCGCGAGGCGTTCAGCCGTCTCGCCGCCATGGACCTGATCCTGGTCCGGCCGAAGAAAGCCACCGAGGTGCGCAGGTTCTCCACCCTCTCGATCGAGAAAAGCCGCTTCGTGCGCAGCGCAATCGAATCCGCGGCGCTGCGAAAGGCAGCAGAAAATTGCTCAGAAGCAGACGGTTACGCGCTCGACGCCCAGCTTGCGTTGCAGCGCAAGGCGCAGGCCGAGAAATCGAGCGACGCCTTCGCAGAACTCGACTACGACTTCCATCGCACGATCTGCGACATCGCAGGCGTGCCTTATGCCTTCGACATCATTCGCGCCGAGAAGGAGAAGGTCGACCGGCTCTGCATGTTGCAGATCTCGAAAGAGGACCGGATGCCGCAACTGATCGAGGACCACGCCCGGATCGCAGACGCGATCCGCAGCGGCGACGCGGAAGCGGCGGCCGCGGCGGGCGCGCTGCACCTGTCGCGCCTCGACGAGACCATCGCCGCCATCCGCAAGTCGAGCGCCGCCTATTTCGAGGACGACCCGACCTAGCCTCCACGCCGGGCGCGCCGAACTGATTTTCTTCTTGTATGCTAGATGGAATACAAGCACAGTTGCGCCACGGACCGGATTCGCCCGAACAGCGCTCCGGTGGACAAAAGGGAGGATTGGCATGGCCACCACACGAACACTCGCAGCCCTGGGCGCTGCGTTCACATTCACGGTCGGCATCGCGACCAGCGCGCAGGCGCTGGAGATGCGCGGCTGGAACATCCACGTCGAGGATTACCCGGTCTCCATCGGGATGGAATCGTTTCTCGAGGAAGTCAGCGAGAAGACCGGCGGCGAGGTCACCGGCAAAGTCTACCACAACGGCGTTCTCGGCTCGCAGCCCGACGCGATCGAGCAGGTGCGCCTCGGCGCGATCGACTTTGCGGTCTTCAGCCTCGGGCCGATGGGCCAGGCGGTGCCGGAAACCAATGTCGTCTCGCTGCCCTTCATCTTCTCCAGCGTGCCGGACATGTACCGGCTGATGGACGGTGAGGTCGGCGACGCCATCGGCGAGGGCATGAAGGCCAAGGGCATCGTGGCACTCGGCTGGTATGCCGCAGGCGCGCGGTCGTTCTACAACTCGGTGAAACCGATCAACACGCCGGCGGATGTCGAAGGCCTGAAGGTCCGGGTGATGTCCAACGACCTCTTCGTGCAGATGATCGAGGCGATGGACGGCAACGCCACCCCGATGGCCTTCGCCGAGGTCTACCAGTCGCTGAAAACCGGCGTCGTCGACGGGGCCGAGAACAACCCGCCGTCCTACGAGTCGACCAACCACTACGAGGTCGCCAAGTACTACTCGCTTTCCGAGCACCTGATCATCCCCGAATGCCTGTGCATGAGCCTGACCAGCTGGGAAAAGCTCACCCCCGAGCAGCAGCAGATCGTGATGGATGCCGCCCGCGCCAGCGCCGAGTACCAGCGCGAGCTCTGGGCCGAGCGTGAGGCGGCGAGCCTCGAGACCGTCAAGGCCGGCGGCACCGAGATCAACACGATCGACGACAAGGCGCCCTTCCAGGAGGCCATGTCCCCGGTCTATGACGCCTTCCTCGAGCAGAACCCGGGCCTGACGGACCTCGTCAACCTTATCCGCAACGCGGACTGATCCACCCGAACCGGGGCGCGGGCCGGCCCAGCGCCGGCCCGACCCTTCCGTTTCCGAAAGCTTCCCATGACCCCGGACAGCCCCCTGTCGCGCCGCGTCGACCAGGCCCTCGGGCTGGTGCGTTCGCTTTGCCTTCTCGTCGCCTCCTTGTGCCTCGTCGTTCTGGTCGTCTCGTTCGGCTGGCTGGTGTTCGGGCGCTACGTGCTGAACGCGACGCCGACCTGGGTCGAGCAGCTGGCGCTTTTGCTGATCTGCTACATCGCATTTCTGGGGGCCGCCGCCGGGGTCCACGAGGACACCCATATCGGCGTCGCCCTCTTCCGGGACATGATGCCCGAGAAGCTGCGCAAGATCGTGATGATCTTCACCGATCTCGCCCTCGCCGCCTTCGGCGCCGCGATGCTGGCCGCCGGGATCACCCTGATGCGCTTCGGCTGGGACACGATGCTGCCGATGCTGAACCTGCCCGAAAGCGTGCGCACCGCCGCGATCACCTCGCTGGGCGCGCTGATGTTTCTGTTTGCCGGCATCCGCGCCCTGCAACGAATTCTCCATTTCCGGTCCTGGACACCGGCTGACCATTTCGAGGACGTCTGACCTTGGGCCTGCTTATCCTGCTTGGCGTGTTCGCCATCGGCGTCATCATCGGCGCTCCTGTCGCCTTTGCCATGGGCATCGCCTCGGCCGCCGCGTTCTGGTTCGAGGGCTTTCCGCCGCTCATCACCTTCCAGCGCGCCACCGCCGGCGTGTCGGTGTTCTCGCTTCTGGCGATCCCGTTCTTCATCTTCGCTGGCGAGATCATGCTGCACGGCGGGATCGCCAAGCGCCTCGTGCGGCTCGCCTCGGCGCTGGTCGGGCACCTGAAGGGCGGCCTCGCGATGGTCAACATCTTCTCGTCGATGCTGTTCGGCGGGATCTCGGGCTCGGCCGTGGCCGACATCTCGGCGCTCGGCTCGCTGCTGGTCCCGGTGATGAAGGAACGCGGCTACCGGCCCGACTTTGCGGTCAACGTGACGGTGACCTCGTCCATCGCCGGGATCGTGATCCCGCCGAGCCACAACATGATCATCTTCGCCGTCGCGGCGGGCGGCGGCATTTCGGTCTCGGGGCTTTTTCTCGCCGGCGTGATCCCCGGCATCCTGATGTGCCTGAGCCTCGCGGTCGCCGCCTACATCCTGTCGGTCAAGCATAACTACCCGTCCGAGCCCTTCCCCGGCTGGTCCGTCGTGGGCGCCACCGCGCGCGACGCGATCCCGGGCTTCATGACGGCGGTGATCATCGTCGGCGGCACGCTCTCGGGTGTCTTCACGGTCACGGAGTCCGGCGCTTTCGGTGCGATCTACGCGCTGCTGCTAACCGCGTTCTACTACCGCTCGCTGAGCTGGGAGGCCTTCCGGACCTCCGTGGTCGGCGCCGTTCGCACCACCGCGATGGTCATGATCCTGATCGCCTTCGCCAGCTCTTTTGCCTACCTCCTGGCACTCTACCAGGTGCCCGAGCGGCTCTCGACCCTGCTGGTCTCGATCTCGGAGAACCCGATAATCATCCTGCTGATGATCAACGTCATCCTGCTGATGCTGGGCATGATCATGGACATGGCGGCGCTGATCCTGATCTGCACGCCGATCTTCCTGCCGATCGCGAAGGGGCTCGGCATGGACCCGACCCAGTTCGGCATCATGCTGCTGATCAATCTCGGCATCGGCCTCTGCACGCCCCCGGTCGGGACGTGTCTTTTCGTGGGGTGCGCCGTGGGGCGCATCCGCATCGAGGACGCGCTGCGCTCGATCTGGCCTTTCTACATCGCGATCTTCGTGGCGCTGATGCTGGTCACCTATGTGCCGGCGGTCTCGCTCTGGCTACCGTCGATGCTGCGGTAGGCCGATAGACGCGAGGCCGGTCAGGTCAGCGAGGTCACCCAGAGGATCGTCGCATCCTCGTCGCTGAGCGAGATGACGTTGTGGCCCATCGTTGCGTCGTAATAGGCACTGTCGCCGCGGCGCATCTCGACCGGTTCGTAGAACTCGGTGAACAAGCGGATCACGCCGGTCAGGACGTAGAGAAATTCCTCGCCGTCGTGCCGCACCCAGCCGTCGAACTCTTCCATCGCACGGGCCCGCACCCGCGCGCGATAGGGCAGCATCTGCTTCTTGGTCAGGGTCTCGGCCAGAAGTTCGTGCTCGTAGGTCGCCGTGGCATGGGCGTTGCCCTGCCCGGCCTTGGTCAGCGACATGCGCCCGTTGACCTGCTCGCGGCGCGGCGGCGTGAAAAGCTGCGGCACCGAGATCCGTAACCCGACCGCCAGCTTCTTCAGCGCATCATACGTCGGCGACATCTGCCCGTTCTCGATCTTCGACAGGGTCGAGCGGGCCAGACCGGCCTGGTTCGCGGCCTGCTCCAGCGTCCAGTCGTGCGCCTTGCGCAGCTCGCGCACCCGCGCCCCGAGGTCGAGCGGCGCACCCGGTTCGGTGTCGCCGCTTTCGCGCGCGATCGAGATCAGCGTTCTGGGATCCTGTCCGGCCATGTGCAGTGCTATAGGCGCAGGCGCGGACGCTTGCAACGCGCGCGGGCAGCGGCTAGCTGGGCGGCGATGCTCTCGATCTTCGATCATGGCCCGCCACCGCCCTGCCCGCGCCCCTTCAACATGGCCGCGCATGTGCTTGCCGCGGGCGCGGCCACGCCGGAGAAGACAGCGCTGATGGTACTGGGCGCGACCGGATCCGAGGACTGGAGTTTCGCGCGGCTGCGTGCCGCCGTGCTGGGGACCGCGACGGGGCTTCTGGCCCAAGGGCTGGCGCCCGGCGACGTGGTGCTGATGCGGCTTGGCAATACCGTCGACTTTCCCCTCGCCTACCTCGGGGCCATCGCCGCCGGGCTGGTGCCCTGCCCGACCTCCGCCGCGCTGACGCCGCGCGAGGTCGCGGCGATCCTCGAAGGCCTGAAACCCAAGGCGGTGTTGCGCGACCCCGCGGTCGCAAGCGCCCCGCACGATACCGAGATCGCGCTCGGGGCGCTGCAGGCCATGCGCGAGTTGCCGCCTGCAGCGTTTCATCTGGGCGATCCCGACCGGCTGGCTTACGTGATCTACACCTCCGGCACGTCCGGCGTCCCGCGCGCCGTCGGTCACGCGCACCGGGCGATCTGGGCGCGACGCATGATGTTCGACGGCTGGCACGGCCTGCGCACCGACGACCGCCTGATGCACGCCGGCGCCTTCAACTGGACCTACACGCTCGGCACCGGGCTGATGGACCCCTGGACCCGCGGTGCCACCGCGCTGATTCCCGCCCCCGGAAGCCCTTCGGCGCTGCTGCCCGACCTGCTGGCTGCACATCGCGCGACGATCTTCGCCGCCGCTCCCGGCGTCTACCGGCAAATCCTGAGCGACCGCGACAGGCTGGACCTGCCGCATCTGCGCCACGGCCTCAGCGCCGGCGAAAAGCTCGCCCCGCGTCTCGCCGCGGACTGGACGGCGGCGAGCGGAAAACCGGTCTACGAGGCTTACGGCATGTCGGAATGCTCGACCTTCATCTCCGCCGGCCCGGGCGGTCCGGTGCCCTCGGATTGCATCGGCAGGCCACAGCCGGGACGCCGGGTCGCGATCCTCGGGCCCGACGGGCCGGTTCCGCGCGGTGCCGAAGGCACCATCGCCGTCCACCGCGACGACCCGGGCCTGATGCTGGGCTATCTGGGCGCACCCGAAGAAACCTGCGCGCGGATGCGCGGGCCATGGTTCCTGACCGGCGACCAGGGGGCGATGCACGACGACGACAGCATCACCTACTTGGGTCGCGGCGACGACATGATGAACGCCGGCGGCTACCGCGTCTCGCCGATCGAGGTCGAACAGGCCCTGGCCGGATTTCCCGGCCTCACCGGCGTCGGCGCGGCGGATGTCGAGATCAAGCGGGACACCCGGGTCATCGCCGCCTTCTACAGCGCCGCCGGCCCTCTGGACGAGGACGCCCTGCGCCGGTATGCGAGGGAACGCCTGGCGCGCTACAAACAGCCGCGCCTCTTTGTTCACCTGCCGGAGCTTCCCTTCGGCGCCAACGGAAAGCTTCTGCGCCGCCGACTGCGCGAGAGCTTCGAGGCGAAAGAATGACCGGAACCGTCAAGCTCGACATCATGTCCGACCCGATCTGCCCGTGGTGCTACATCGGCAAGACCCATCTCGACCGGGCGCTCGAGCGACACCCCGAGCACCCGTTCGAGATCGAATGGCATCCGTTCCAGCTCAACCCCGACATGCCGGCTGGCGGCATGGACCGGCGCGCCTATCTCGAAGGAAAGTTCGGCGGCAAGCAAGGCGCGCTCAAGGCCTATGCGCCCGTGGTCGAGCATGCCGAGAAGGCCGGGCTGAAGATCGACTTCGCCGGAATCGAAAAGACGCCCAACACGCTAGATGCGCACCGCCTGATCCACTGGGCGGGCATCGAAGGCCGCCAGACCGCGGCCGTGTCGGCGCTGTTCAAGGCCTATTTCGTCGAGACCCGCGACATCGGCGACCCCGAGGTGCTGGCCGATATCGCCGACGGGCTCGAGATGGATGCCTCTGTCGTGACGCGCCTTTTGCAGTCGGACGCCGACGCCGAGGACATCCGCAAGCGCGACGCGCACAGCCGGCAGATGGGCGTGACATCGGTGCCGACTTTCATCGTCGCCGGCCGGCATGCCGTACCCGGTGCGCAGCCGCCCGAGCTCTGGGATCGGGTCATCGCCGAACTGGCCGCCGGGGCCGAGGCCGATTGAGGCCGCGCAAATCCTTTGCCAGCCGCCGCCCGATGGCGTAGAATCCGTGTCCAGAGGGTGCAAGGCCCCGGCGCAGAACAAAAAAACGAGCAGGTGACAGGATGCGTGGACAGGCATGGCCGGTGCGGACCGGCGCGATTTCTCTGGCTTTGGTGACCATCGGACACGGGAGGCGCAAATGACCGCCTTCGCCGCGAGACCCATCATTCCGCGTCGCACGATCCTGACGTATGGCCGGTTCGACGGCTTCGGAGCCGCAGAAGCCGCCCTGCTCAAACGCCTGTGCTGCATGGGCGCCGATCTTATCGTGGGCTGTTCGACGGATGAATTCGCCGATGCCAACGGCGCGCCCTGCCGCGACGGGTTTCGCCGGCGCCGCGAAACGCTCGAGGCCTGCCGCTACGTGAGCCGCGTCATCCCCGAGACCTGCTGGGAGCAGAAACGCACCGATATCGTGAATTACAACGTCTCGATCTTCGCCATGACCGAGGACTGGCGCGGCGCCTTCGACGATCTGCAGGACATTGTCGACGTGCTTTATGTACCGCTTGGAAGCTCCGACCCAGCCATGCAACCAATGGGTGAGTACAGGCACGGAACTTTCAACTGAAGATTACCACACGTCATCTCTCGCCGCGAGCACTTCCCTACAATTGTACTCCATGCAACTCTGGGTTAAAGCCTGATCTGGGTGTGCGACGAGCACGCCGCCGATGTACGGAGTTCCGCGTTTGAGTCGACCGCCTGTTGCCCTGCCGATGGCCCGGATCGAATTCGTGGCGCTCATGGCGATGATGTTCGCGACGATCGCGTTTTCCATCGACGCGATGCTACCCGCCTTGCCCGAAATCGCCGACGAGCTCACCCCGGACGACCCGCAGCGCGCGGCGCTGATCATCACCTCCTTCGTTCTGGGCATGGGGATCGGAACCTTCTTCACGGGGCCGCTGTCCGATGCCTACGGGCGACGCACGGTCATGTTCTCGGGGGCGGCACTCTACATCGTCTCGGCCGCCGTCGCCTGGGCCAGCCAGTCGCTTGAGTTGATCCTGGCCGCGCGCCTCGTCCAGGGGCTTGGCGCCTCGGGTCCGCGGATCGTGTCGGTCGCGATCATGCGTGACCTCTTCGCCGGGCGCGAGATGGCCCGAATCCTGTCCATCGTGATGATCATTTTCACCCTCTTTCCGGCCTTCGCGCCCGCGCTTGGCCTCGCGATCATCACCCTGTCGGGCTGGCGCGCGATCTTCGCCGCCTTCATTGTCTTTTCGATGATTTCGGCGCTCTGGCTGGCCGTGCGTCTGCCCGAAACACTTGCCGAAGAGGACCGCCGCCCGCTGCGCCTGCCCTTGATGTTCGACGCGGTTGGCCAGATGTTCGCGCATCCCACGGTTCGGATATCGATCATGGTCCAGACCCTCGCGATGTCGATGCTGTTCTCGCTGCTGATGTTCGTGCAGCCGATCTACGAGACCGTCTTCGGCAAGGCTGACACCTTCCCCTACTGGTTCGGCGGAATTGCCATGGCCTCGGGCCTGTCGAGCATGCTCAACGCCTTTCTCGTCGTGCGCTTCGGGATGCGGCGGCTGGTGACCTTCGCCCTTGGCCTGCAGATCGCATGCTCGCTGATGATGATCCTGTCCTTCGGCTATTCCGGACCCTACGCTTTCGCGATGTTCGCCCTATGGCAGTTCCTGCTGTTCTTCCAGGCCGGCCTGACGGTCGGCAACCTCAATGCCATCGCGATGGAGCCGATGGGCCATATCGCGGGCATGGCGGCCAGCGTCATCGGAGCCGTTTCGACCGTCGGTGCCGCGATGCTCGCCTCGCCGATCGGGCTGCTTTTCGACGGGACGATCCGGCCGCTGATCGTGTCGGTCTTCATCATGGCGATCGCCGGTTTCACGCTGATGCTCTGGATGGGCAAGGTCGAACGGCGCGCGCCCGCCGAGTAGGCCCTAGACCGCCTTCTTCTTGGCCTTGCGGCTTGCCGCGACCTTCTCGGCGAGATCGCGGGCGATGGCGAAGGCGCCCTTGATCTTGTCGGCGTCGTTCTTCCAGTCGCGCCGCACGACGATCTTGTTGTCCTTGACCTTGGCCAGCCCGCGCTGGTCCTGGATGAACTCGACAAGCCCCTCGGGCGAGGCGAACTTGTCGTTGTGAAACTGGATCGTGGCGCCCTTAGGCCCGCCGTCGAGCTTTGCGATGCCGGCGCGCTTGCACATCGCCTTGATCCGCACCACCAGCATCAGCGTATTGACCTCGCGCGGCAGCTTGCCGAAACGGTCGATCAGCTCGGCGGCGAAACCCTCGAGCTCGACCTTGGTGGTCAGGCTGCTGAGGCGCCGGTAGAGACCCAGACGCACGTCGAGATCGGGCACGTAGTCTTCGGGGATCAGCACCGGCACGCCGAGGTTGATCTGCGGCGCCCACTGGTCGTCGGCCTCCGAAAGCCCCTCCATCTCGCCCGCCCGGATCTTGGCGATCGCCTCTTCCAGCATCGACTGGTAGAGTTCAAAACCCACGTCCCGCATCTGGCCGGACTGTTCCTCGCCCAGCAGGTTACCGGCCCCCCGGATGTCGAGGTCCTGGCTGGCCAGCGTGAAGCCTGCGCCCAACGCGTCGAGGCTCGACAGCACCCGCAGGCGCTTCTCGGCGGCGGGCGTGAGCCGGGCGCGCGGCTTGGTGGTCAGGTAGGCGTAGGCGCGGGTTTTCGAGCGTCCCACCCGGCCGCGGATCTGGTAGAGTTGGGCCAGACCGAACATGTCGGCGCGATGCACGACCATCGTGTTCGCGGTCGGAATGTCGAGACCGGATTCGACGATGGTGGTAGCCAGCAGAACGTCGAACTTGCCGTCGTAGAAGGCGTTCATCCGCCCGTCGAGCTCGCCCGCCGCCATCTGCCCGTGCGCCACGACATAGCTGAGCTCGGGCAGTTGCGCCTTCAGGAACTCCTCGATCTCCGGCAGGTCGGATATGCGCGGCACGACAAAGAAGCTCTGCCCGCCGCGGTAATGCTCGCGCAGCAGTGCCTCGCGCAGCGTCACGCTGTCGAATTCGCTCACATAGGTGCGGATCGCCAGACGGTCGACAGGCGGCGTGCCGATGATGCTGAGGTCGCGCACGCCGGTCAGCGACAACTGCAGCGTGCGCGGGATCGGCGTGGCGGTCAGCGTCAGCACATGCACGTCCGAGCGCAGCTGCTTGAGCCGCTCCTTGTGGGCGACACCGAAATGCTGCTCCTCGTCGATCACCAGCAATCCGAGGTTCTTGAACCGCACGCCTTTCGCCAGCAGCGCATGGGTGCCGATCACGATGTCCACCGTCCCCTTGGCCATCATGTCGCGGGTGATGTTGGCGTCACGGGCCGAAACGAAGCGGCTGAGCGGACGCACCTCGATGGGGAAACCGCGGAAGCGTTCGGCAAAGCTTTTGTAGTGCTGGCGCGCCAGCAGCGTGGTTGGCGCGATCACGGCAACCTGCACGCCGGACATCGCCGCCACGAAGGCGGCGCGCATCGCGACCTCGGTCTTGCCGAAACCCACGTCGCCGCAGATCAGCCGGTCCATCGGCTGGCCCGAGGTCATGTCCTCGATCACGTCCGAGATCGCGCTCAGCTGATCGTCGGTCTCCTGATAGGGAAAACGCGCGGAGAAGGCGTCCCACATGCCCGGCGGCGGCTCGAGCACCGGCGCCTTGCGCAACGCGCGTTCTGCGGCGACGCGGATCAGCCGTTCGGCCATCTCGCGGATGCGCTCCTTGAGCTTGGCCTTCTTGGCCTGCCACGCCCCGCCGCCGAGACGGTCGAGCAGGCCCTCCTCGTGCCCGTATTTCGACAGCAGCTCGATGTTCTCGACCGGCAGGTAGAGCTTTGCGCCCTCGGCATATTCCAGCGACAGGCACTCGTGCGCGGCCCCTGCGGCGGTGATCACCTCCATGCCCTGGTAGCGCCCGATACCGTGATCGACGTGCACGATCAGATCGCCAGGGCTGAGCGACTGGGTTTCCGTCAGGAAGTTCTCGGCCCGGCGCTTGCGCTTGGGCGCGCGGATCAACCGGTCGCCCAGCACGTCCTGTTCGGAGATGACCGTGAGCCCCGGCGCCTCGAACCCGTGTTCCAGGGCCCAGACGGCCAGGTGCAGCCCACGCTTGCCGACGCTGCGCGCATCCGGGATCGGGATCGCCTCGAACCGGCTCTCGTCCTCGATCAGCCCGGTCAGGCGCTCGCGCGCGCCTTCCGAGTAGGAGGCGATGACCACCGGCCCGCGTTCCAGCCGCTTGCCGATGTGCTCGGCGAGCGCCCCGAAGAGGCTCAGCGATTCCTGCTGACGCTCGGGCGCGAAGTTGCGACCGATGCGCCCGCCCGCGTCCAGCACGCCGGGTCCGGTCGGCTGCGGCAGGGCAGCGAACTGGATGACGCGCCGTTTGGCCGTCTCGGCCTTCCAGGCGTCGTCGTCGAGGTAGAAGGGTGTCGGCGGACAGGGCTTGTAGACGCTGTCCATGCGCGACCGGTCCGCCATCGCCAGGCGCCGGGTCTCGTACTGGTCTGCAATGCTGTCCCAGCGCGCCAGCCGCGTCGGCGTCAGCTGGTCGTCCAGCATGACCGTGGCTTTTGGCATGTAGTCGAACAGGGTCTCGAGTTCTGCGTGGAAGAACGGCAGCCAGTGCTCGGCGCCCTGGTGCTTGCGCCCAGCGCTGATCGCTTCGTAGAGCGGATCGTCGGTGCCGGCGGCCCCGAACTCGATCCGGTAATTCTGCCGGAACCGGGTGATCGCCGCCTCGTCGAGGATCACCTCCGAGACCGGGGCAAGCTCGACCACGTCGAGCTTCTCGGTGGTGCGCTGCGTCGCCGGATCGAAACGGCGCGCGCCGTCGAGCACGTCACCGAACAGATCGAGCCGAACCGGACCGAGGTCGCCCGGCGGGTAGATGTCGATGATCCCGCCGCGCACGGCGTAATCGCCCGGCTCGGTCACCGTCGGGCTCTGCACGAAGCCCATCCTCACAAGGAAGTCGCGCAACCCGCCTTCGTCAATCCGCGCGCCGACCCGCGCCGAGAAGGCCGCGTCGCGCAGTACCGCCCGGGCTGGCACGCGCTGGGTCGCGGCATTGAGCGTGGTCAGCAGCGCGAAGCGCTCGGGCATCCCGTGCACCAGCCCGGCCAACGTCGCCATGCGCTGCGCCGAAATGTCGGCATTGGGCGACACGCGGTCATAGGGCAGGCAATCCCAGGCCGGGAAGACCACGACCGGCAGTTCCGGGGCGTAATGGCGCAACGCCGCGCGCATCGCCGCCAGCCGCTTGTCGTCCCTTGCGACATGCAGCACCGGGGCGCTGGATTTCTCCAGCTCCTCGATCAGCAGGCGCGCATCGAACCCCTCGGGCGCGCCCGAAAGCGTGATATGTGCAGGATCAGCCATGGGCCGCTTCATTTGGCCTTCGCGACCGCGGTGTCAACCGTGCAGGGCGCCGATGCTAAGATTCTGCAGCATGCCCCACATTGCGGTCACGAAGATCGAGATCATGCCGATGACCTGAACGAAAAAACGATGCCGCACGAGGCGGCGGCGCAGTTGCGCGCCGTGCGCGTCCTCGGCGCGCAACAGCCTCGCGGTGCGCATCGACATGAGCCCGACCAGCGACATCGGCAGGAACAGCAGGAACACCGCCTGCGCGATCTCGACGTCATAGAAGAACCCGAGCACGGCGAGCATGGTCAGCAGGAACGACCCAAGACCGAGCAGCCACAGCCCCGAAACCTCGCCGATGTAGAGCATCCGGTTGGTGTTGATCCGCACGAGATCCTCGAGGTCGGCCTCGGCCTGACCGCCTTTGCGTCCGGCACGCTGGATCATGTCGAAGGGCACGCCGAGCACCCAATGGCTGGCCGTCGACCACATCACCGCCAGCGCGATCCAGAACCACAGGTTCGAGAACGAGCGCATGTCGATCAGTTCGAAGAGAGTCTGGTGCCAGTCCAAGGATCGCGCTTTTGCGTTGTTCTTGTCCTTCTCATAGCCTCGGCTTTCGCCAATTCCTACCCTTGGCTTGCGGAAAGTTACGTGGCAATCAGAAGCCTTACCATCGACGGACCGAAACGATGCTTCCCAGCCAGGCCGACTTTCCCCTCACCCGCTTCCGGCGCGCGCGCCAGAGCCCGGCGATCCGCGCGCTTGTCCGCGAAAGCACGCTGAGCGTCGACGACTTCATCTGGCCGGTCTTCGTGCGCTCCGGCGCGGGGATCGAAGAGCCGGTGCCGTCGATGCCGGGCGTGATGCGGCGCTCGGTCGACCGGGTCGTCGAGGCGGCGCGCGAGGCGGCCGATCTCGGTATCCGCGCGATCTGCATCTTTCCCTATACCGCGCTCGAGGAACGGACCGAGGATTGCGCCGGAGCCTGGGATCCGGAGAACCACGCCAACCGGGCGATCCGGGCGATCAAGGCGGCGGTGCCGGAGATCGCGGTGATGACCGACGTGGCGCTCGACACATACAACATCAACGGCCATGACGGGTTCGTCGAGGATGGCGAGATCGTCAACGACCGCACGGTCGAGGCGCTGGTCAGGATGACGCTGGCCCAGGCCGAAGCCGGGGCCGACATCATCGGGCCGTCGGACATGATGGACGGGCGCATTGGTGCGATGCGCGCGGCGCTCGAAAACGCCGGGCACCACAACGTGATGATCCTGAGCTACGCCGCCAAGTATGCCTCGGCCTTCTATGGCCCATTCCGCGACGCGGTGGGCGCCTCAGCGGCGCTCACGGGCGACAAGAAGACCTACCAGATGGATCCCGGAAACTCGGACGAGGCGCTGCGCCTGATCGCGCGCGACCTGCGCGAGGGGGCCGACATGGTCATGATCAAGCCCGGCTTAGCCTACCTCGACATCTGCCGGCGCGTGAAGGAGAGCTTCGGCGCGCCGACCTTTGCCTACCAGGTCTCGGGCGAATACGCGATGATCCAGGCCGCGGCGCAGAACGGCTGGATCGACGGCGACCGGGTGATGATGGAAAGCCTGATGGCCTTCAAGCGGTCCGGCTGCGACGGCATCCTGACCTATTTCGCCCCCGCGGCCGCCCGGCTTCTGTCGAAACCCGCCTGAACCCCGCGGAAGGCAGCGCTTGAGGGTGACAGCGGCACACAATGGGCGTATTGTCGCGCCCAAGTCGGGACAAACCGGCATTCGAGCAATTACAGACAGGCAGAATTATGGACAAGACGTTCGTTTCAAGGCGCTTCTTCACCTTCGGCGCTCTGGCAGGTGTGAGCGTGACCGCCGCCTGCGGCAACGGGGTCGGCGGCAGCGGCGCGGCGATGATCGACGCGCGCGTGGATTCCGCGCTGGCCGAGATGTACCGGCGCTATCCCAATACCCAGAGCCTTGCCGACAAGGCCAACGGCATGCTGGTCATGCCGCTGGTCACCGAGGCGGGCTTCGGCCTCGGCGGCGCCTACGGGCGCGGCGCCCTGAGGGTCGGCGGGGTGACGGTGGACTACTATTCGGCCACGCAGGTCAGTGGCGGCCTGCAGATCGGCGCGCAGCAATATGCGCATGTGCTGTTCTTCATGACCGAAGACGCACTGACCGACTTCCGGCGCTCGCCGGGATGGGCGGCCGGCGGCGATCTCGAGTACGTGATCTCGGACAAGGGCGACGGGCTCAGCGCCGACACCACCACTGCACTTGCCCCCGTGCTCGCCGCGGTCTTCGGGCGTGCCGGGATCAAGGCCGGGGCGACGCTGCAGGGCACCAAATACACCCGGATCATCCCCTGACACGACCCCTGGGGATGGAGTGCCGCGCGGGGCCGGTTCCCTCGAACTCGTGCGGCGCTCGCAGGCGTGGTCCGGTTGCGAACCTTGACGTGCGTCGTGACATCTGCCGGACGCTGCGCTTGACCTTGCAATGCCCCGATCCTCTGCCTAACAGTCGAGGCCCGGAAGCCCCTCGGGAGGGCGCGATCTGCTGAGGAGACCGGTTTGGGTCTGGTGTTCAAATGGCTGCTGCGCTTCGCGGGCCTGATGGTCCTTCTGATCGTCGCCGGCGTCGTCGCTGTCTATTACCTCGCCTCGCGCTCCCTGCCCGATTACGACGCCACGCTGATCGTCCCGCATGTATCGGCGCCGGTCGAGATCGTTCGCGACAACGCCAACGTGCCGCACATCTTCGGCGACAATGACGCCGACGTTTTCTTCGCCCTCGGCTTTGCGCATGCACAGGACCGGCTCTGGCAGATGACCATGTTGCGGCGCACGGCGCAGGGCCGGCTGTCGGAGGTCTTCGGGCCCCGCACGCTCAACCTCGACAAGCTGCTGCGCCGGCTCGACGTCTACAACCTCGCCGTGGCCTCGGTCGACGCGCAGGATGCGCGCACCATCGCCGTGCTCGAGGCTTATGCCGCCGGGGTGAACGCGCGTCTCGAGCAGATCAACACCGAGGCGCTTGGGCGTGGCGCGCCCGAGATGTTCATCTTCGACAACCCGGTGGCGCCCTGGCGCCCGGCGGATTCGCTGGCCATCGTCAAGGTCATGGGGCTGCAGCTTTCGGCCCATCTCGACGCCGAGGTTCGCCGCGCGCGTGTGTCGCTCGCCCTGCCCGACCCCGAGCGCATCGTCGACATCCTGCCTGACGCCCCCGGCACCGGTGTCGCGGCCCTGCCGGAGTATGCAGCGCTTTTCCCGCAGGCGCCGCGCCACGCCGCGTCGATCCCGCTCGACGCGCACCCGCTGTCGCCGTTCCGTCCCGCCGCCTTTTCCAACGCCTCCAACGCCTGGGCCGCTGCGCCCTCGCGCTCGGCCGCTGGCGGCACGTTGCTCGCCAACGATCCGCATCTGGGCTTCACCGCTCCTGCGATCTGGTATCTCGCCCGGCTTCAGTTGCAATCGGGCGGCGTGATCGGCGGTACCATCCCGGGCATGCCGCTGGTGCTGACGGGCCGCAGCGCGCGTCTCGGCTGGGGACTGACCTCGGCTTATGTCGACGACCAGGACCTGCGCATCGAGGAGCTGAACCCCGACAACCCCGAGGAATACCGCACCCCTACGGGCTTCAAGCCGTTCCGCACCCGCGGCTCGATCATCCACATCAAGGACGAAACGCCGGTGACGGTCACGCTGCGCTGGACCGACAACGGCCCCGTGCTGCCCGGCACCCATTACAACATCGGCGCGATCACCCCGCCGGGCCATGTCGCCGCCCTGTCCTGGACCGTGCTGAGCGCCAAGGACACGTCGATGCAGTCCGCGCTGCAGCTGATGGAAGCGCGGTCCGTCGAAGAGGCCATCGTGGCGGGCGAGACCTTCATCGCCCCGGCGCAGAACCTGATGCTGGTCGACCGCGAGACGATCGCGATGAAGACCATCGGCGTGATCCCGCGCCGCGACGCCCGCCACCAGAGCGAGGGGCGCATGCCCACCCCGGGCTGGATCGCAGCCAACCGCTGGCAGGGCCGAATGCCCTATGACACCAATCCCGAGTTTGTCTCGCCCGCGGGTGGCATCGTCGGCAACACCAACAACAAGACCGTGGATCGGCCGTTCCCCGACCACGTGTCTTTCCTCTGGGGCGACACCGAGCGCATCCAGCGCTGGCAGCGCCTGATGCAGTCGCGTCAGGTTCACACCCGCGACAGCTTCATCGAGGCCCAGCTGGACACCGTCAGCTTCGCTGCGCGCTCGCTGCTGCCGCTCATCGGCAAGGAGCTGTGGTTCACCGGCGAGGCGGCACCCGAAGGCACGCCCGAACGCCAGCGCCAGCGTGCGCTGACCCTTCTTGCAAGCTGGTCGGGCGAGATGAACGAGCATTTGCCGGAGCCGCTGATCTATGCCGCCTGGCTGCGCAGCCTTCAGGCGCGCATGATGCAGGACGAACTGGGGCTGCTCGCTACCGAGTTCACCCACGTCGAGCCTCTGTTCATCGAACGCGCTTTCCGTGACGTGGACGGCGCCTCGGTCTGGTGCGACGTGCTGCAATCGGCCCCGGTCGAAACCTGCGCAGAGCTTGCGCGCCTGGCATTGGACGACGCGCTGATCTGGATCGGCGAGACTTGGGGCGACAACCTCGAAGGGCTGCGCTGGGGCGACGCGCACCAGGCCACGCACAATCATCCGGTCCTCGGCGAGGTGCCGGTCCTGCGCTATTTCGTCAACATCCAGCAATCGACCAGCGGCGGTGACTTCACCCTGCAGCGCGGTCTCACAAAGGGCAGCCTGCCCGACCCGTTCCACAACGTGCACGGCGCGGGCTATCGCGGCGTCTACGACTTTGCCGATCCCAACAGCTCGGTTTTTGTCACCTCGACTGGCCAGTCCGGCCACCCGCTGTCCCGGCACTATGACGACCTCGCCCAGCTGTGGCGGCGGGGCGAGTACATCCCGATGTCGCTCGACGAGGGGCTCGCGCGCGCCGCCGCCGTCGGCGTCACGGTGATCCGCCCGCCGGAGGGCTGAGCGCGTGGCCCGCGTGATCCTCTTCAACAAGCCTTTCGGGGTTCTGTCGCAGTTCACCGACAAAGGCACCGAGGGCTCGCCGCGCCCGACCTTGTCGGGGTTCATCGACGAAAAAGGGTTTTATCCCGCGGGACGGCTCGACCGCGACAGCGAGGGCCTGATGGTGCTGACCGATGACGGACGGCTTCAGGCGCAGATCGCCGACCCGCGTCACAAGCGCGCCAAGACCTATGTCGTGCAGGTCGAAGGCACGCCGGATGACGCCGCGCTCGCCGCCCTGCGCCGGGGCGTGACGCTGAAGGACGGGCCGACCCGACCGGCGCAGATCGAGGCGATCCCCGCACCCGACTGGCTCTGGCCGCGCGACCCACCGGTGCGGTACCGCAAGACCGTGCCCGATGCCTGGCTGCAGATCACCATCCGCGAGGGCCGCAACCGGCAGGTCCGGCGCATGACAGCCCATGTCGGCCTGCCTTGCCTGCGCCTGATCCGCGTGCAAATCGGCGACTGGAAACTGAACCGCCTGACCCCTGGTAGCTGGCGCTTCGCCGCGGTGACGGGCCCCTGAGCCGTCAGAGCGTCACGCGGGTCAACCAGACGCCCAGCGTGGCCGAGGTTGCCGTCAACAGCGATCCCCAGGTCAGGTCGGTCAGGACCATGCGCCAGGACCAGCCCTTCAAGGTCGCGAGGTTGGTGAACTCGTAGGTGCCGTAGGCCATCGCGCCGATCAGTCCGGCCATCCAGAACACCCGTCCCAGCGGCCAGTCGCCCTGGATCGCCGGCCAGGAAACGAAGACCAGCAGCGCCGCGACGTAGAAGGCATAGAAGATCAGCGCCGGTCCGTAGCGCGGGCTGTCAAGAAGCATGTCACCGATATCACGCTCGAAGATCGGCTTGACGACATAGGTCAGGCCGAGCACGTCGAGGCCGAGAAACAGCGCCAGCGTCAGGGCATATAGCAGAATGAGGGTCATGGGGTCTCTCCAGATGTCGCCGGCCGGGCTTTCAGAGAGATACGCCTTTTGGCCCGGATCGGTTCAAAGACGTGCGAACTGTTCCGCCTGCTGCACCGTCCAGCGCACCCTGATGTCGAACCCGTCCTCGGTCTGGCGCTCCTCCTCCACAACATCGCGATCGAAGAGCCAGGCGCGTTTCTTGCCGTCGGCGAATCCGAGGCGCAGCTCGGCCCGGTGGCGCACGCCCTGCAGGCGGTCGGTGACGGCCGCCAGCAGATCGTCGACCCCTTCCCCGGTGATCGCAGAGATGGTGAAGATGTCGCCGTCACGGGCAGCCCGGGCCCGCAGCGCCTCGGCCGCGTCCGGCCCCACGAGGTCGACCTTGTTCCAGACCTCGAAGGTCGGCCGCTCATCTTCCACCCCGAGCGAGGCGAGGATTTCGCGGACGTCGCCCGCCTGCTCCTCGGTCTCGGGGTGCGAGATGTCGCGGACATGGCAGACGATGTCGGCCGCCAGGACCTCTTCGAGCGTTGCGCGGAAGGCCGCGACCAGTTCGGTCGGCAGGTCCGAGATGAAACCCACGGTATCGGACAGGATCACCTCCGGCCCCTCGGGCAGCTCGAGACGCCGCATCGTCGGGTCGAGCGTGGCGAAAAGCATGTCCTTGGCCATCACCTCGGCCCCGGTCAGCCGGTTGAAAAGCGTCGACTTTCCGGCGTTGGTGTAGCCCACCAGCGCCACGATCGGGTATGGCACCTTTGCCCGCGCCGCCCGGTGCAGGCTGCGCGTCTTGACCACCTTGTCGAGCTGGCGGCGCAGCCGGACAAGCTGTTCGTCGATGGCCCGGCGGTCTGCCTCGATCTGGGTTTCGCCGGGGCCGCCGACGAAGCCGAGCCCGCCGCGCTGCCGTTCAAGGTGGGTCCAGGCCCGCACCAGCCGCGTGCGTTGGTAGGACAACGCCGCCATCTCGACCTGCAGCACGCCCTCGCGGGTCGCGGCGCGGTCCGAAAAGATCTCGAGGATCAGACCGGTGCGGTCGAGCAGCTTCACCTTCCAGGCTTTCTCGAGGTTGCGCTGCTGGACCGGGCTGACCGGCCCGTCGACCAGCACCAGCTCGATCTCATTGTCTTCGAAAACGCGACCGAGTTCGTCTATCTTGCCCGAGCCAAACAGCATTCCGGCACGCACGGTCTTGAGCGAAACGGTATCGGCCCCGACGACCTCGATCTCGGGTAGCGCACGGGCAAGCGCCACGGCCTCTTCCAGCGCCAGACCGGCATGGCGATCGGCGGGGCCAGATTTGATGTCCGGATGCAAGACCCAGGCACGAGTCGTCCGGGGTCCGTCCGTCTCGTCGATCTGGAAGGGCTGACGGCTCAAGTAGTGTCTTCGCCCTCGTAGAGACTGATCGGCTGGCTGGGCATGATCGTCGAGATCGCGTGCTTGTAGACGAGCTGCGACTGCCCGTCCCTGCGCAGCAGCACGCAGAAGTTGTCGAACCAGGTGATCACGCCCTGAAGCTTCACGCCGTTGATCAGAAATATCGTGACCGGAACTTTTGTCTTTCGAACGTGATTCAGGAACGCATCCTGAAGGTTCTGTCTGTCAGACGCCATTGTTCTTGTTGCCTTTAATTTCAGGTATCCGCGGACCGGACCTCTCCCTCGGACCCGATTATGTAGACGGCCCGACGGAGATTCCACCCCAAAAAACCGTCCGCATCGGACTTATGGCGCACAAGCCACTAGTTGCGCCACAGGTTCGGCGTCAGCAGGGCGATCACCGCAAGCGTTTCGAGACGGCCCAGCACCATCGCGGCGCAGAACACGATCTTGGCCGATGCCGACAGCTCGCCCAGGCGGATCGGTGCATCCGCCGCCATCTCGATCAGCGGACCGGTCGTGGACAGCCCCGCGATGCTCATCACCAGAGCGTTTTCGAAAGACACGCCGAGGATCGCCAGCGTCACCGTGATCAGCGTCAGCGTCAGCGCGAAGAGCATGAAGAAGATCCAGGCAATGAAGGCGCCATCGCGCTGCACGCGACGCTCGACGATCCCGGCCCCGCTGACCGAGTTGGGATGGATCAGGCGCTCCATCTCGCGCCGGCCATTGAGATAAAGCGCGAAGACCCGCAAGAGCTTGACGCCGCCCGCCGTCGTCGCGACCCCGCCGCCGATCACCGACAGCCCGAGCAGGATCAACCCCGGCGTGGCAAGCCCCGACCAGCTTTGCGACTGCACCCAGTGCTCGCTGGCGAACCCGGTCGTGGTCAGGAAGGACATCACCGTGAAGACCGAGCCCCAGAGCGCCTGCAACGCCTGGCCGAGGTTCTCTTCGGTCGAGACCTCGAAAGCGCCGATGAAGTGGCGCAGGAAAAGCACCAGCGGCACGCCGAAGACGATCAGCAGACCGATGCGGAACTCGGGATCAGTGCCGAGCCCCCCTTGGGTCGCCGTGACCGTGTCGCTCGAGAAGGTCAGGCGCGACAGGGCAAAAAGCATGAAGAGGAACATCACCATCTCGCCCGGGATGCCCGAGGTGCTGCCGGTCATGCCGCCGACCGGCGAAATGCCCGACGTCGCCATCACCGACATCGCGTGGCAAAGCGCCACGAAGGACCGGTCGCCGCCGATGTAGAGCAGCACCCACAGGATGACCGTCAGGACGAGGTAGATCGGCAGCAGCGCACCGACCGACCGCAGCAGCCGCGCGCGCGGGTCGGCGCGTTCGACGAAGTGGAACAGCGTCTCCTTGCTGCCCGGTTCGGCCTGCGCGGTGACCTCGAACCCGCCGAGGTTCAGCGGCGCAAGGATCGCCGAGGCCGCAATCCACATCAGCAGGCCGCCCATCCATCCGACAAGGGCGCGCCAGAGGTGCAGCGTGTTCGGCAGACGCCCGGGGTCGTCGAAAACCGTCGCCCCGGTCGTGGTCAGGGCCGAGACCATCTCGAGATAGGCGTTGAGAAAGGTGGTCGTCTGCGCGCCCTCGTGGAACGGCATGGCCAGCACGACCGGCAGAACGACGAAGGTCGCGCTTAGCGAGACGACCGGTCCCAACGCACCGTGGCGTGGGCGGCGGCCGGAATAGGCAATGGCCACCAGCAGGAAGACCACCAAGCCCAGGAGGCCGGTATAGAAGAACGCCCGCGCCGCCTCGAGATCGCGCGCCACGCCGCCGTAGACCGCCGGCACCAGCATCGAGGCCGAGGCGATCCCGAGGATCAGCAGAAAGAGCGGCAGGTCCCGCAAGCTCTGGGCGAAGCCTGCCGGCCGGGTCAGCGTGTGTCCGCGCCGCGCCATCGCGTCAGAAGAAGTCGATGGAGACCTGCATCAGGCGCTCCACCTCCGGTACGTCCTCGGCCAGCGCGAAAAGCGCGATCACGTCGCCCTCGTCGATCCGCATCTTGCCCAGGGGGCGCACCACCTTGTCGCCCTTGCGCACGGCGCCGACCAGCACGCCTTCCGGGAAGTCGATCTCGGAAATCCGCTTGCCGGCCATCGGCGAAGTCGACAGCACCTCGGCCTCGATCACCTCGGCCTCCGCGTCGCCGATCGAATAGACCGCGCGCACGCGCCCGTGCCGGATGTGGCGCAGGATCGAACTGACTGTGGTCGCGCGCGGGTTGATATAGGCGTCGATGCCCAGCGGCGTCATCAGCGGTACCAGCGTCGGGTCGTTGATCAGTGCCACGACATAGGGACACCCTTCGGCCTTGGCGCGCACGCAGGCCAGCATGTTGACCTTGTCGTCGTCGGTCACCGACAGCATGGCGTCCGCCCGTGAGATGCCCGCCTCGGCCAGCAGAGCGGCATCCAGACCGTCGCCGTGGAGCACGATGGTGCGCTCCAGCGACTCGGCGGCGCGTTCGGCACATTCGCGGCTGCGTTCGATCACCTTGGTGCGCACCCGCTGCGCCCGGCCTTCCAGCGAATGCGCGACCGCAAGCCCGACATTGCCGCCGCCCACCAGCACCACGCGCTCCTGTTTCGAGATCTTCTTGCCGAAGATCTCGAGCGTGCGGTTGATGTCCTCGACATGGCTGAAGACATAGCAGTCATCGCCGACGAAAAGCTGGTCCTCGGCCTCGGGCGCAAACAGCGTCCCCTCGCGGCGCACACCGACAACCGTCGCGCGCAGGGTCGAGAACAGGTCCGTGAGCTGGCGCAGCGGCGTGTTAACGATCGGGCAGTCCTCGGCGATGGAGATGCCCAGCAGGTGCGACTGCCCGTCCATGAAGACCTCGGTGTCGAACGCCGCCGGGGCCGCAAGCCGTTGCAGAGCGGCCGCCGCCACCTCGCGCTCGGGGCTGATCACCACGTCGATCGGCATGTGATCGCGCCGGTAGAGGTCGGAATAAATCGCGTCGAGGTAGGACTGGCTGCGCAGCCGCGCAATCTTGCGGCTGATCCCGAAGACCGAATGCGCGACCTGGCAGGTCACCATGTTGACCTCGTCGGAATGGGTCGCTGCGATGATCATGTCGGCATCGCGCGCGCCGGCGCGTTGCAGCACGTCCGGGTAGCTCGCAAACCCCGCGATCCCCTGCACGTCGAGCGAGTCGGTGGCGCGACGCACGAGGTCGGGGTTGCTGTCCACCACGGTCACGTCGTTGCGTTCGCCTGACAGGTGGCGGGCGATCTGCCATCCCACCTGACCCGCGCCGCAAATGATGACCTTCATGAAGAAGTTCCCGTGCCGTCCCCTGGTTGGCCTTGAATGGCAGAAGGCCCAGAGGCGGTCAATTCAATTGTCCGGACGCGATTTTTGGCTAGTTTACAGCCCATGAGACCTGTGTTCGTCGTTGCCGTACCCGCCCTTGTCGCGCTGCTGACCGCCTGCGCTCCGCTCACGACATACTACCGCGAGGGCGTCGAGGTCTCGCGTCTCGCCACCGACCAGACGAACTGTGAAATCAAGGCATTGCAACAGGTTCCGCCCTCCAACCAGATCCGCCGCGAAGCCCCCTACTATGTGCCCGGGCGCCGGTCCTGCAACGACCGCGGCGATTGCCGGGTCTACGGCGGCTACTGGATCCCGGGCGACGTCTACACCGTCGATGTCAACCGCGGGCTGCGCGAACGGGCCGAGACGCTCTGCATGGCCGAGCAGGGCTATTCCCGCGTCACCCTGCCCGACTGCGCGCCCGGCGTGGCACAATCGGTGGCGCCCGCCAGCACTACGCGCCTGCCGCCGCTGCGCCAGGGCAGCTGTGCGATCCGGCGCGGCGGCGGGCGCTGGCAGATCGTCACCCCCGGCGCCTGACCGCTGCGCGGGTCAGCCGACGGCTTCGCTTTCTTCCTGGTCGACATGGGCGACCCGCGTCCCCGACTTGGCCGAGGTGACGACGCCAAGCGACTTGAGCTTGCGATGCAGCGCCGAACGCTCCATGCCGACGAAGTTCGCGGTGCGCGAGATGTTGCCTCCGAACCGGTTGATCTGGGTCAGCAGGTACTCGCGCTCGAAGGCTTCGCGCGCCTCGCGCAGCGGTAGCGCGGCCAGCGTGCCCGACAGCACCACCCGGCCCTGTTCGCCGCCGCCGTCCTCGTCGCCGGGCAGTTCGCGCGCTTCGATCGGGCCGGTGCCGTCACCGAGGATCAGCACGCGCTCGACGAGGTTCTTCAACTGGCGCACGTTGCCCGGCCAGACCATCGTCTGAAGCAGCGCCACCGCGTCCTCGGAGAGCTCGCGCATCGGCAGGCCCTGTGCTGCGTTCATCTCCGTGATGAAGTGTTGGGCCAGCAGCGGGATGTCCTCGCGCCGGTCGGCCAGCGAGGGCACGGCGATCGGCACCACGTTGAGGCGGTGATACAGCTCCTGTCGGAAGGTCTCGGCGCGGATCGCCTCCTCGAGGTCGCGGTTGGTGCTTGAGATCACCCGCAGGTCGACCCGCACCTTGTCTGTCCCGCCGACGCGCGTGAACTGCTGATCGACGAGCACGCGCAGGATCTTGCTTTGCGTCCCGATCGGCATGTCGGCCACTTCGTCGAAGTAGATCACCCCGCCGTGCGCCTGTTCCAGAAGGCCGGGTTCGACTCCGCGCGCCGGGGTCTCGCGCCCGAAGAGCACCTCTTCCATGCTGTCCGGGGCCACGCCGGCGCAGTTCACCGTGACGAACGGCGCGTTGGCGCGGTTGGAATGCGCATGGATGTAGCGCGCGGCCACCTCCTTGCCGGCCCCTGCGGGCCCCGTCAGCATCACCCGACCGTTCGATTTTGTGACCTTTTCGAGCTGGCCGATCAGGGCGCGGAAGGTCGGTGAGGCGCCGATCATCTCGCTGGGCGAGCTGTCCTTGCGGCGCAGGCTGGTGTTCTCGCGGCGCAGGCGCGCGGTTTCCATGGCGCGCCGGATGACCACGAGAAGCTGGTCGATGTTGAAAGGCTTCTCGATGAAGTCGTAGGCACCCTGCTTGATCGCCGCGACCGCGATCTCGATGTTGCCGTGGCCCGAGATGATCACCACCGGCACGTCCGGGTTGTCGCGCTTGACCGTCTTGAGGATGTCGATCCCGTCCATCCGGCTGTCCTTGAGCCAGATGTCGAGGATGATCAGCGCCGGCGCCTCGCCGTTGATCGCTGCCATCGCCTCGTCCGAGTTGCCGGCGAGCCGGGTGGCGAAGCCCTCGTCCTGCAGAATGTCGGAAATCAGTTCGCGGATGTCCCGCTCGTCGTCGACGATCAGAATGTCACTCATGATGTTGTCCCTTCCAGTTCCGGAGTGGTTTCTGTGGGGGCGCTGCTCGTCGGCAGCACGATGACTGCCATTGCCCCGAAATGCGACGCCGTCCCGAACGGTTCGGCGTCTTCGAGGGTCAGGCTGCCGCCGTGTTCCTCGATAATCTTCTTGACGATGGGCAGGCCGAGGCCGGTCCCTTCGCTGCGGGTGGTCACGTAAGGCTCGAAAAGCCGCGCGCGGTCTTCGGGCAGGCCGATGCCATTGTCCGAAACTGCGATGCGGGCCCTGTCCTCGTCGACAGTCATCGCCACGCGGATTTCCGGCTCATGCCCATCCGGAGCGCTTTTTTTAAACAACGTTTCAATGGCTTCCCCGGCGTTCTTTATCAGGTTCGTCAACGCCTGGTGGATCATCGTCGCGTCGAGCTCGGCCAGCACCGGCCCCTCGGGCAGACTGGCTCCGATTTTCACGCCGGGCTGGCCGGACTGCTGCATCAGGACCGCTTCTGCGACCAGTTCTGCAAGGTCCACCGCCTTGCGTTCGGGTTCCGGCATCCGGGCGAATTTCGAGAACTCGTCGACGATGCGGCGCAAATCTCCGGTCTGGCGCACGATCACGCCAGTCATCTGCTCCAGCGACGCGGCATCCTCACCCTCGAGCCGCGGCGCGAACTTGCGCTTGATGCGTTCGGCCGACAGCTGGATCGGCGTCAGCGGGTTCTTGATCTCGTGCGCGATCCGCCGCGCCACGTCGCCCCAGGCGGCCATGCGCTGCGCCGAGACCAGATCGGTCACGTCGTCGAAGGCGACCACGTAGCCTTCGAGCCGCCCGTCCTCGCTGCGCCGGGTCGCCATGCGCACCAGCAGATGTTCGAGCCGGCGCTGACGCGACACCTTGATCTCGCCCTGCGCGACCTCGTTCTGTCCTGCGACCAGCGTCTCGAAGAGCGGGCCGAATTCCGGCACCGCATGCGCCAGCGCCAGCGATTGCTGATCATCGGTCCAGTCCAGCAGCCGTTCGGCCGAGCGGTTCACGAAGGTCACGCGGCCCTCGGGGTCGAGCCCAACGACACCCGAGGTCACCGAGCTCAGCACGGAATCGAACAGCCGGCGGCGGCGCTCGATCTGCCGCGTGTTGTCCATCAGGGTCTCGCGCTGGCCCTTGAGCTGCCGTGTCATCTGGTTGAAGTAGCGCCCCAGCATCGCGATCTCGTCGTCGCCGTCCTCCTCGCGCACCTGCACGTCGAGATCGCCCGCACCGACTCGTTGCGCCGCCCCGGTCAGACGGCCCACCGGACCCGACAGGCGTTCGGCAAACCAAAGCCCCAGCCAGATCGCCGCGAGGATCAGGATCAGCGCGAAGCCGATGTAGAGCAGTCCGAATTCGAACAGCAGACGACCGCGCTCGCTTTCGAGTTGCTGGTAGAGCCGGACCGTTTCCTGGGTCTCGTCGAGAAGCGACAGGATTTCGCCGTCCACCTCGCGGCTGACGTAAAGCAATCGGTCGGGATAAGAGCGGAGCCGGGTCAGCGCGCGGTACTCGTTGTTCGGCCAGTCCTCGATGACGACGACCTCTTCGGCGTCCGCCATGGAAATCTGCTCGCGCGTCGGCTCCTCGAAATCGAACAGGTAGGACCGGTCGCCGCGTGCCCGGATCTGTCCGGTCCCGTCGATCAGGTAGGCCTCGCGCAACCCGCGCTGGATCTGGCGCTGCCCCTCGCCCAGCACCTCGGTGTCCGGCGCACTGATCCCGCCACGCCGCGCCTGGTCGATGCTGCGCGCGAGCGTCATCGTGTCCTGCGCCAGCGCGCTGCGCTCTTCGGCCTCGTAGGCCTCGGCGGCGGCCAGAGACGAGCCCACCACGCTGCGCACCCGGTCCGAGAACCAGCCTTCGAGCCCGACGTTCACCGTAAGACCGGCAAAGACCGCGACCGTAACCGTGGGGATCAGCGCCAGAAGTGCGAACACGACCGTCAGGCGCAGGTGCAGCCGCGATCCCGCAGATTTGGCACGTCGCGCGGCGATCAGGCGTCCGACCTGAACCAGCACCAGCGCCGCCACCACAAGGATGTAGACCAGGTCGGCCAGCAGGATGAGGCGCAGGCTGAGCGTGTTGGCGACCTGCCCCAGCGGTCCGAGGATCGTGTAGGTGAGCAGCGCCAGAACCGGGCCGAGCACGACCAGCCCAAGCGAGGCCGTCTTGCGGACACGCTTGATGCGATGCAAATAGCCCAGCTTGGACGCCAGCGAACTGCGTGTCCGGGTGACCACCCGTCTACCTCATCCTGATGTGGCGCCGTGCGGCGCCAACCGCCTTATGGTGTGGTCCTCAACGGGGTGTCCCCCGATGGCCACGGTTATGTTGCGGTTTTACATCAACTTGCGGCGCCGTGTCACCTCTATATCGAGGTCGGTGATCTTCTTTCTGAGCGTATTGCGGTTGATTCCCAGAAGATCGGCGCATTTCGCCTGGTTTCCGCCCGTGGCCTCGAGTGCGATCTCGATCAGCGGTGCCTCGACTTCGCGCAGGATGCGCGCGTAAAGCCCGGCGGGTGGCAGCATGTTGCCGTGCAGGTCGAAATAACGCCGCAGGTGCCGTTCGACGCTTGCGCCGAGCTTCTCGGTGTCGCCGGCGGCACGCATCGGTTCGAGATCGGGCTGGGCGCCCAGCACCTGCTCGACCTCCGAGCCGGTGATCTCGGGCGCGCGGCTGGTCAGCCCGAGCCGGCGGATCGCGTTTTCAAGCTGGCGGACGTTGCCGGGCCAGCTGTAGGTGCGGAAGATCTCCGCCGCTTCCTTCGACAGGCGACGCTGGGACCCGCCCGCCGCCTCGGCCCGCGCCAGGAAATGTTCGGCCAGCAGCGGGATGTCGTCGACGCGCTCGCGCAGAGCCGGCACGGTCAACGTCGCGCCACTGAGCCGGTAGTAGAGATCCTTGCGCATCTTGCCCGACTTCATCGCGGCGGTAAGGTCGGACTGGCTGGTGGCCAGAAACCGCGGCGTGTATTCGCCCGGCGTGTCCATCATGCGCACGATGCGGGCCTGCAAATCGGCCGGAACATCGGCGATCTCGTCGATCAGCAGCGTGCCGCCCTTGACCCGCGCCAACAGCCGCGCCGGCCCTTCCAGCTCCTGCAGGTCACCGCTGGTGGCGGTGATGAAGGGCAGCGTGCGCCGGTCGGAAAAATCGTGCAGGGCGCGCGCGATCAGCGACTTTCCGGTGCCGGATTCGCCCCAGATCAGCACCGGCAGGTCCGTATTCATCACCCGCGCCACCACCCGGTAGAGCGACTGCATGACCGGCGTCCGCCCGACCAGCGGCAGATCGTCGGGGCGTTCCTCCTCGACCGGGGCCGACTTGCGCATGGTCTGGCGCTGTTCCAGCGCGCGCGCCGTGCGCTTCATCAGGTCCGGCAGGTCGAAGGGTTTCGGCAGGTAGTCGTAGGCCTCCGCCTCGGCGGCCTGGATGGCGGTCATGATGGTGTTCTGGGCCGAGATCACGATCACCGGCAGGCCGGGCCGGTCCTGGCTGATCTTGGGCAACATCTCGAGCCCGTTCCCGTCCGGCATCACCACGTCCGAGATCACCACGTCGCCCTTGCCCTCGGCCACCCATCGCATCAGCGTCGTCAGGCTCGAGGTTGCATGGACCTTGCAGCCGGCGCGGGTCAGGGCCTGGGTCAGGACCGTGCGTATGGTGCGATCATCGTCCGCGACCAATACCGTTCCATCCATGCTCAGCTCTCCTCTGCCAGGTGAAGCGTCGCGTCTTTCGGGGCGCGCGCCAGTGAAATCTTGAAAATGGTGCGACCGGGCACGGAACTGACCGAGATCCAGCCGCCGTGATCCGAGATGATCTTGCTGACCAGTGCGAGGCCAAGCCCGGTGCCGTTCTCGCGGCCCGAAACGAAGGGCTCGAAGACGTCGCTGCGGATGCTCTCGGGCAGGCCCGGGCCGTCGTCGATGATCTCGATCTGAAGCGGCAGGGACTGGCCCGACCCGTCCGCGCGGCGCAGCCGGAACGAGTGTTCGTAGTAGGTGTGCAGCCGGATCGTTCCCTGGGTCTGCCCGGCCGCCTCCGAGGCATTTTTGAGCAAGTTCAGCACCACCTGCAGCAACTGGTCGGGATCGCCATGCGCCAGCGGCAGCGAGGGGTCGTAATCCTCGACGATCTTCATGTGCGCTCCAAAACCCAGCAGGGCCGAGCGCCGGGCCCGGTCGAGCACGTCGTGAATGTTGACGGGCCGGAAATCCGGCAGCGTGAGGTTGCCGAACTGCTCGACCTGCTCGAGCAGTTTGACGATGCGCCGGCTCTCGGCGACGATCAGATCGGTGAGCTCGAGGTCGGCGGCATCGAGGTTCATGCTCAGAAGTTGCGCCGCCCCGGTGATTCCCGCCAGAGGGTTCTTGATTTCATGCGCCAGCATCTCGGCCATGCCGATCGCCGATTTGGCCGCCGCCTTGACCGAGTTGTTCTGGGTCATCCGCCCGGCCAGCTCGCGCGGCGAGATCATCAGGATCATATGGCCCTCGCGCCCGACAAGCGGGGCGACCTGAAGATCCGACTGCATCGGTGCACGCTGACCGCTGCCGATATCGACATCATTGACGAAAAGCGGCGTGCCGGTCTCGCGGGCGCGCTCGAAAGCGCGCTCGAGCGGATCGTTGACGGCGATCAGGTCCCAGACGGGCACGCCTTTCACGCTGCGGGCTGACGCGTTCAGGAAGCCTTCCGCAGCGGAGTTGATGTCGACGATGCCGTCGTCCGGCGCGATGATCACCGCCGGGACCGGCAGGCTCGACCAAAGATCCCGGTCCGCAACGCTCATGCCGCCGCCCGCGTGGGTGCCGCGCACGCATGGCGGATAAGGGCCGACACCTCTCGCGGCGTTCCGGCGGTCAGCACCGCGCGGCGCAGATCACCCGGGGTGCCGGCCGTGTCCATGTACCAGCCAAGATGCTTGCGCGCAGTGCGCAGGCCCAGTTCGGTGCCGTAAAAGCCCAGGATGGCCTCGTAGTGCTCCAGCACCATATCGGCGAAACCCGCGCCCTGCGGGACCTCGGGTGCGGGCGTGCCGTGCAGCGCATGCGCGATCTCGGCCAGAAGCCAGGGTCGGCCCTGCGCGCCGCGCCCGACCATGACGCCATGTGCGCCGGAGAGCGCCAGCGCCCGGCCGGCACTTGCGGGGTCACGGATGTCCCCGTTGGCGATGACCGGGATAGACACCGCTTCGCGCACCGTCCGGATCGCCGCCCAGTCCGCCTGTCCCTTGTAGAACTGGCAGCGCGTGCGCCCGTGGATCGTCACCATCGCGATGCCGGCGGCCTCGGCGCGGCGCGCGATCTCGGCGGCGTTCAAACACGTGTCGTCCCAGCCCAGCCGGGTCTTCAGCGTCACCGGCACCTCGACCGCGCCGACCACCGCCTCGATCAGGCGCAGCGCATGGTCGGGGTCGCGCATCAGTGCGGATCCGGAATAGCCCTGGGTCACCTTTTTCGCCGGGCAGCCCATGTTGATGTCGATGACACGCGCACCCATGTCCGCGACCATCCGCGCCGCCTCGGCCATCGGCCGCGCCTCCCGCCCGGCAAGTTGCACCGCCGTACCCGCGACACCGAGACCCAGCTCGGCCTTTTCGCGCGTGCCGGGGCGCGCATTGAGCATGTCCTGGCTCGCCACCATCTCCGAGATCACAAGTCCCGCGCCAAAGCGCGCAACCAGTGCGCGAAACGGCAGATCGGTGATTCCGGCCATCGGCGCGAGCAGTACGGGTGTATCGATGTCGAGGGACGGCGCTGTGCCGATCACGTGCCTAATCCTTGTGCAGACCATCTTCGTGTAATTCGCTGCGGGGATTACCTCAATGTCGCAAGGCTGTCACGGCCCCAAGACCCAGGCGCGTTGCTGAAAAAACAGGCAGAAGTACCGGGTGATTGCCTCCCCGCGCGCGACGCCATAGATAAGGCCCGACCAGTCGAGAGGACAAACATGAGCATCGCCGCCGTGATCGTCGCCGCCGGGCGGGGCACCCGGGCCGGTGCCGGCCTGCCGAAGCAGTGGCGCATGCTTGCCGGGCGCAGCGTCGCCGCCCGCAGCGTCGCTGCCTTCCGGGACCATCCGGCAGTCGCGCGTGTCGTGCTCGTCGTGCATCCCGAGGACCGGGACCGGGCCGAACCCTTTGCCGCTCAGGGCATCGACGTCGTCGCGGGCGGCGCCGACCGCGCCGCTTCGGTCCGCGCGGGCCTTGACGCACTGCAGGGGTCGGACACCTCGCGCGTCCTGATCCACGACGTCGCGCGGCCCTGCATCGACGCAGCTACCATCGACCGGGTGATCGCCGCGCTCGACACCGCGCCCGGCGCCGCCCCCGCGATCGTGGTCAGCGATGCGCTCTGGACCGGCGCCGAGGGCCGGGTGACCGGAACCAAGGATCGCACCGGCCTGTTCCGGGCGCAAACCCCGCAGGGATTTCACTTCGAGGCCATCGTCGCGGCCCATGCTGCTTTCGACGCGCCGGCAGCGGACGACGTCGCCGTGGCGCGCGCCGCGGGGCTCGAGGTCGCCATCGTCGAGGGGCATCCCGACAATCTCAAGATCACCACCGCCGCCGATTTTGCCCGCGCGGCCCGCATTCTGGAGACAGGCATGGACGTGAGACTCGGCAACGGCTTCGACGTGCATGCCTTCGGACCGGGCGATCACGTTACCCTCTGCGGCATCCGCGTCACCCATGACAGGGGTCTCGTCGGCCATTCGGATGCCGATGTCGGCATGCATGCGGTGACCGACGCGCTTTACGGCGCGCAGGCCAAGGGCGACATCGGCCAGCACTTCCCGCCCTCCGACCCACAATGGAAAGGCGCCGCCAGCGCGCACTTCCTGCGCCATGCCGCCGACATGGCGCGCAGCGACGGGTTCGCGATCGCCAACATCGACTGCACCCTGATCTGCGAGCAGCCCAAGATCGGCCCCCACGCCCCGGCGATGCGCGCGGAACTGGCGCGTATCGCCGGTGTCGACGAGGATCGCATCTCGGTAAAGGCGACCACGTCCGAACGGCTCGGCTTCACCGGACGCGGCGAAGGCATCGCCTGCATCGCCACAGCGACGCTGGTGCGGGCATGAGGATCGCGACCCTGATCGGCACCGTGCTCGGCGTCGGATACGTGCGCCCTGCCCCCGGCACATGGGGCTCGCTTGTCGCCTTGCCCTGGGCCTGGCTGCTGCATGTACTCGGCGGCTTCCCGCTGCTGCTCGCGGGCATCGTCATCGGTTTTTTCAAGGGCTGGTGGGCCACCGCCAAGATGACTGCAGGCAGCGTCGATCACGATCCCTCGGAGATCGTCGTCGACGAAGTGATCGGCCAGTGGATCGCGCTGCTGCCGCTCTCCTGGGCCGCCTGGACCATGGCCCTCGACATCCTCGTCATGTGGCCAGGCTGGATCGCCGCCTTCGTGCTATTCCGGCTCTTCGACATCTGGAAACCCGGCCCGGTCGGATGGGCCGACCGGCGCGGCGATGCGTTGGGAACCATGCTCGACGATGTCTTCGCCGGCGTCATCGCGGCGCTCTTCGTTGTCATTCTCGCCGGTCTCTACCACGGGGTCGGATGACATGAGCCTCGCCACCCAGGTCATTGAAAAAGCGACGAAACAGGGCGTCACGATCGCCACGGCGGAAAGCTGCACCGGAGGCATGGTGGCCGCCGCACTGACCGACATCGCCGGCGCCTCGCAGGTCGTCGAGCGTGGCTTCGTAACCTATTCCAACGCGGCCAAGACCGACATGCTCGGCGTGCGGCAGGACACGCTAGATGCCGTCGGCGCAGTGTCCGAAGAGGTCGCCGCCGAGATGGCGCAGGGTGCGCTCGATTGGTCCCACGCGCGGCTCGCCGTTTCCATCACCGGCATCGCGGGGCCCGGCGGGTCGGAGCACAAGCCGGAGGGCCGCGTCTGCTTCGGCCTCGCCGGCGCAGGCCCCGTGCGGACGGAAACCGTCGACTTCGGGCCGCTCGGGCGCGCGGGCGTCCGCGTCGCCGCCCGCGATCACGCCTTGCAGCTTCTCTTCGACGCCTTGCGTGACGAGACCTGACGCCCTCTCTGGTTCGGAAATATCCCCGCCGGAGGCAAGAAAGTTCAGGCCGCGCCGGTGCCGTAAAGCGCCGCGGCGCGTGCTTCGAAGGCCCGCACGATGCGCTGCATCGCCTCGTTGAAGACCACGCCGATCAGCCGCTGCAGGATCAGGTTGCGGAAGGCGAAATCGACGAAGAATTTTACCTCGCAGCCCGCCTCGGTATCGGCGAATTCCCAGTTCGAGCGCATGTAGCGGAACGGCCCGTCGAGATATTCGGTATCGATGCGCCGGTGGGCCTCGTCCAGTTCCACGCGGCTGGTGAACTTCTCACGGAAGACCTTGAAACTGATCACCAGATCCGCCTTCAGCACCTCCTTGTCCGCCTCGCTTTCACGCGACACGATGCGCGCCGCCGCACACCACGGAAGGAACTCCGGGTAGGACTCGACGTCGGCCACGAGGTCATACATCTGTTCGGCGGTGTAAGGGAGTGTCCGGGTCTCGGAATGGGTTGGCATTGATTTGTCATGTCCGTCTGGTTAGCCCTCATGTTCAACACCAGACCCCGGAGTGCAAGGCGAAACCCATGGCCGAAAAACCCTATGCCATCGACGAAATGATCTCGGCCAAGGCGATCGCCGCGCGCATCGAGGCGCTCTGCCGCGAGATCGCGACCGAGTTCGCCGACACCGACAAGCTGGTCGTGGTAGGGCTCCTGCGCGGCAGCTTCGTCTTCATCGCCGATCTGGTGCGCGAACTCGACCTGCCGATCGAGGTCGACTTTCTCGAGGCCTCGAGCTATGGCGACGCGATGGAAAGCAGCCGCGAGGTGCGCATCCTCAAGGACCTGCGCGGCGCCATCGAAGGCCGCGACGTACTGGTGGTCGAGGACATCGTCGATACCGGCCACACGCTCGCGCATGTCACCCGCCTGCTGCAGAGCCGGGCACCGAAACGCCTGAAATCCATCGCCCTGCTCGACAAGCCGAGCCGCCGTGAGGTCGATTTCCGCGCCGACTGGACCGGCTTCGAGATCCCGGACGAATTCGTCGTCGGCTACGGGATCGATTATGCCCAGCGCAACCGGAACCTGCCGTTCATCGGCAAGGTCCGCTTTCCCTGATCGGGCGACCGAGCACCGTTTCGGTGAACACGCCAAGTTTATTCCCACTGCGCGCGGCATCGGTTACCCTGACGTCACCCTTATCATCGACCGACAGGAGCCATCCATGCCAAGAACCCCCGCGCTTGCAACCGCAGCCTTGATCGCCGCAGCCATTGGCGCCGCCGGCATCGCCTCGGCCCAGGACAAGGCGCCGCCGTCGGTGAAGGCGCGCAACCACCTGATGCACGTCAACGGGTTCGCCATGGGAATCCTCGGCGGCATGGCCAAGGGCGAGGTCGAATACGATGCCGCGCTCGCGGCGTCTGCGGCGCAGAACATGCACGCAATGGCCATGCTTGACGTGGTGGCGCTCTGGCCAGAGGGCACCGAACAGGGCGCGGCCAAGACCAGCCGGTCCAAGGCCGAGATCTGGTCCGACATGGACGGCTTCAAGGCCGGATTCGACAGCATGCGCGAGGCGACTGCGACCCTCGTCGAAGCTGCCGGCACCGATCTCGAAACCCTGCGCGGCGCCATGGGGCCCGTCGGCAAGTCCTGCGGGGATTGTCATGAAACCTATCGCGGTCCGAAGGACAAGTAAGCGCACCCCGTGCTGAAGACTATCGGAGGGCTCATCCTCGCCGCGGCCCTTGTCGCGGCGGGCGTCGGGTGGGTGCTCACCTGGCCGGCGTCACTGCCTGAGGGTTATGCCGCCGGCCACGCGCCCGATCCCGAAAACGGCGCGCAGATCTTCGCGGCCGGCGGGTGCGCGTCCTGCCACGCCGCCCCGGATGCGGAGGAGGACGCCGAAGTCGTGCTCGCCGGCGGTCTGGCCTTTCCGAGCGATTTCGGCACTTTCTATGCCCCGAACATCTCGCCCGACGCGGTGGCCGGGATCGGCGCTTGGTCCTTCGAGGACTTCGCGCGCGCCCTAACCCGCGGCGTCTCTCCGCAAGGCGCGCATTACTACCCGGCCTTCCCCTACACCGCCTACGCCCATGCCGCGCCTGAAGACGTGGCCGATCTCTGGGCCTACCTGCAGACCCTGCCCGCCTCGGACACGGCCAGCAAATCGCATGACGTGGGCTTTCCGTTCTCGATCCGGCGCGGCCTCGGACTCTGGAAGACGCTCTACATGGACGACGACTACGTTCTCGCCGGCGACCTCACCGAGGCCGAAGAGCGCGGGCGCTACATCGCCGAGGCTTTGGCCCATTGCGGCGAATGTCACACGCCTCGCAACGCACTGGGCGGTCTTGATCGTACGCGCTGGCTCGGCGGCGCACCCAACCCGTCCGGCAAGGGTCGGATCCCCAACATCACGCCCGGCGCGCTCGACTGGTCCGAAAGCGATCTCGTCTACTACTTCACAAGCGGCTTCACCCCGGAGTACGACACCGCCGGCGGCGAGATGGCCGCCGTGGTCCGCAATCTCGCGCAACTGCCCGAAAGCGACCGGCAGGCGCTTGCGGCCTACGTCCTCAAGCTGCCGGCCGTCTCGCCCGACAGCGCGGACTGATCAGGCCAGCCCCAACCGGCGCTGCCGTGCCGAGCGCAGGCGCGCGAAGTCGTCACCCGCGTGGTAGGAGGACCGCGTCAGCGGCGTGGCCGAGACCATCAGGAACCCCTTGCCATAGGCCGCCTTTTCGTAGGACGCGAATTCGTCGGGATGCACGAACCGATCGACCCGGTGATGCTTGGGCGTCGGCTGCAGGTACTGCCCGATGGTCAGGAAATCGACATCCGCCGCGCGCATGTCGTCCATGACCTGCGTCACCGACTGACGGTCCTCGCCGAGACCCACCATGATCCCCGACTTGGTAAACATCGACGGGTCGAGTTCCTTGACCCGTTGCAGGAGCCGCAGGGAATGGAAATAGCGCGCGCCCGGGCGCACTTCCGGGTAAAGCCCCGGCACGGTCTCGAGATTGTGGTTGAAAACGTCCGGCTTGGCCGCGACCACCGTCTCCAGCGCCTCGGGTGCGCACTTGATGAAATCCGGCGTCAGGATCTCGATCGTCGTAGCGGGTGAGCGATGCCGGACGGCGCGGATGGTCTGCGCGAAATGGTCCGCGCCCCCGTCGTCGACGTCATCGCGATCGACCGAGGTGATCACCACGTGATTGAGCCCCAGCTTCTGAACCGCGTCCGCCACGCGCCCCGGTTCGAAGACGTCGAGCGCATCGGGCCGTCCGGTGGCCACGTTGCAGAAGGTGCAGCCCCGGGTGCAGATCTCGCCCATGATCATCATCGTGGCGTGTCCCTGGCTCCAGCACTCGCCGACGTTGGGGCAGCCGGCTTCCTCGCAGACCGTGACCAAGCGGTTCTCGCGCATGATCCGCGCGGTGTCGGCATAGCCCTTGCCGCCCGGCGCCTTGACCCGGATCCAGTCCGGCTTCTTCGGCTGGACGTTGTCCGGCCGCCGGGCCTTTTCCGGATGTCGTTGGGCGGGAATTTTCAGATCACGCATGTCGGGGCCTTCCGGAATTGCTCGCGCCCCCTTCTAGCACATGCGCACCGGGATTGAAGCCGCACCGGCGCAAGGCCGACCTGTTCCGGGCGCGACCCTGCCGCCTCTCTGGTTGAGAAATATCCCGGGGGAGTCGCGGCAGCGCCGCGACGGGGGCAGCGCCCCCCACTCGGTGCCGGTCCCGAAGCAACTGCATCAGCGCGCACTCGCGGCGTCCGGATGACAAAAAAACGGCCGGACGCTTCCGCCCGACCGCTGGCGATGGCCGCTCGGACGCGACCATCGCTGGGGAAAACAGTCCCGATCAGGGCAGCAGCACCCGGTCGATGGCGTGGATCACGCCGTTCGAGGCCGCCACGTCGGGCGTAATGACATTGGCGTTGCCGACCTTCACGCCATTGGTGCCGTCGACGCGCAGCGTCCCGCCCTGCACCGTCGGCACGCCGCCCTGCGCGCCGGCGAGCGCGCTTGCCGGGTAGTATCCCGGGGCCACGTGGTAGGTCAGGACCTCGACCAGCTGCGCCTTGTTCTCCGGCAGCAGAAGGGAATCGACCGTTCCGGCCGGCAGCGCCGCAAAGGCCTCGTTCGTCGGGGCGAAAACCGTGAACGGACCGTCGCCCTGCAGCGTCTCGGCGAGGTCGGCGGCGCTCACCGCGGCGACGAGGGTCGAGAAATCGTCGTTGGAGGACGCGACGTCGACGATATCCCCGCCTCCCGTCACACCTGCGGAGCAGCCCGCGACAAGGGCGAGGGCGCCGGCAGCGGCGGCGGAGCGAAAGAGCGATCTGCGGTTCATGGGACTTCCTTTCCAGTCATTGTGCAGGTCAACTACGCCGACAGCTGGCGCCCGGATCACTTTCGTTTCGCGCGAGCCGGCGGCGGCACCCTGCGCGCCGGGCGATCTGACGCCACGGCAGCGGTCCCGGCGGCGCGAATCGGAGCGCGATTGTCGCCGCGCGTGTGGTACAAGGCGACAGCCAGACTTTTCGGGGCGCAGCGACGGGGACGCAGCATGAAACTGACGGTGAACGGCACGCCAAGGGACATCGAGGTCGAGGACGACATGCCGCTCTTGTGGGTGCTGCGCGACGTGCTCGGGCTCAAGGGCACGAAATACGGTTGCGGCGTCGCCCAGTGCGGCGCCTGCACGGTGCATCTCGACGGACGGGCGGTGCGGTCCTGCGTGACCCCCGCCGGCGCCGCGGATGGCAGCATGGTCGTCACCATCGAGGGTCTCGGGTCGCCCGATGCGCCGCATCCGGTGCAATGCGCCTGGATCGACCATCAGGTCGCGCAATGCGGCTACTGCCAGTCAGGCCAGATCATGCAAGCGGCGCACCTGCTCGACACCCTGCCGGCGCCCAACGATGCACAGATCGACGCGGCCATGTCGGGCAACCTCTGTCGCTGTGGCACCTACCCCCGCATCCGTGCGGCGATCCACGCCGCGGCAAGAACGATTGGGGAGACCTGAGATGGGACGCGCCCGCACCATCGCCCGCCGCGCCTTCCTGATCGGCTCGGCCGCCGTGGCCGGCGGCGTCGCCTTCGGCGCCTACCACGTCGCGCGTCCGCACGAGAATCCGCTGACCCAAGGGCTCCGCGAGGGTGCGGCGAGCTTCAACCCCTGGGTCCGGATCGACAGTGAGGGTATTACCCTCATCACCCCGCACCACGACATCGGACAGGGTGTCACCCACATGCAGGCCTTGCTGATTGCCGAGGAGATGGACCTCGAACCCGGCCAGTTCGACACCGCCTACGGACCGCCTGCCCCGGCCTATTACAACACCGCCTTCGCCGCCGAGGGCGCCGACGCTCTGGCCGCGGTCACGCCGTTGCCCGCCGCCGCGCTGACCACGGCGCTGTCGGCCGCGATCAAACTCATGGGCGTGCAGGGCACCGGCGGCTCGACCTCGACCGCCGACAGTTTCGACAAGCTGCGCAAAGCCGGCGCCGTCGCCCGCGAGACGCTGAAGGCGGCGGCAAGTGCCGAGACCGGCGTGCCGGTCGCCGACCTGCGGACGTCGGCGGGCCGGGTCCTGCTGCCCGACGGTAGCGCGCTGCCCTACACCAGCCTCGCCGCACGCGCGGCCCGGATCGACCCGGTGACAGACGTCACCCTGCGCGACCCGTCCGAATGGCGCATGGTCGGAAAACCGACCTTGCGCGCCGACGTCATGGCAAAGTCGACCGGCACCCAGACTTACGGCATCGACCTCGAGATCGACGGCATGGTCCATGCCGCGGTGCGCGTGAACCCGCGCCGCGGGCCGCTGAAAGGCTTCGATGCCAGCGCCGCGCGTGACCTGCCCGGGGTTCTTGGCGTTCACGAGGTCACCAACGGTGTCGCCGTGACCGCAACAGGCACCTGGCACGCGTTCCGGGCCATCGCTGCCATCGACTGCGACTGGGGTCCGTCGCCCTATCCGGCTGAACAGGCGCAGCATTGGGCGGCGCTCGAGGCGGGGTTCGAGCCCGACCTGCTCGATGCCGTCTGGCGCGAGGATGGCGATGTCGCCGCCGCGGGGGACACGCTGACCGCCGAGTATCGCGCGCCCTATGTCGCGCACCAACCGCTCGAACCGCTCAACGCAATCATGCGCGTTACCGATGACGGCGTCGAGGTCTGGACCGGCAGCCAGATGCCACGCTTTCTGCAAAGCATCGTCGCCGGGATCACCGGCCATGACGCAGAGGACGTGATCCTGCACAACCAGACGTCGGGCGGCAGCTTCGGGCATCGGCTCGAGTTCGAGAACGTCCGGCTCTGCGCCGAAATCGCGAACGGGATGCGCGGCACGCCGGTCAAGCTGACCTACACGCGCGAGGAGGATTTCGCGCAGGACTTTCCACGCCACATCGCTCTGGCGCGCGGACGCGGTGTCGTTGCCGATGGTCGCATCACCTCGGTCGACATCGACGTCGCGGCGGCCCCGGTCATGGCCTCGCAGGGCGCGCGCGCCGGCCTGCCGCCTTCGGGACCCGATTCGCAGATCGTCGCGGGGATCTTCAATGCGCCCTACGGCATCGAGAATTTCCGGGTGCGCGGCTACGCGGTGCCGGGTCTTGCGCCGGTCTCCTCGTGGCGCTCGGTCGGAGCGTCCTTCGGCGGGTTCTTCCTCGAAAGCCTGGTCGACGAGCTCATTCACGCCGCCGGGGCCGATCCGGTAGAGGAACGTCTGCGCTTCGTGACCGACCCGGTGGCGCGCGGGGTTCTGGAAGCGGTCGCCGCCGATGCCGGCTGGGACGGTCCTTCGATCGGTGAAGGGCGCGGGCGGGGCGTCGCGCTTGTGGAAAGCTTCGGCGTGCCGGTGGCCGAGATCGTGGACGTGACGGTAACCGACGCCGGGGTCCGGATCGACGATGTCTGGGTCGCGGTCGATCCCGGAACAATTGTCGATCCGGTCAACATCGAAAACCAGATCCAGGGCGGCGTGATCTGGGGGCTCGGTCACGCGATCAATTCCGAGATCACCTATACTGACGGGATTCCACAGCAGACGAACTATCACGACGGCGCGGGCATGCGGATGCACCAGGCGCCACGCGTCCATGTTCGGACGCTGTCGAACAATCCGAATGTGCGTGGGATCGGCGAGCCACCGGTGCCCCCCGCCCCGCCGGCACTGGCCAATGCGATCTTTGCCGCCACGGGCAGGCGCCTGCGCGAGATGCCCTTCGGAAAGTTCGTTGAATTCGTTTAGGTTGCGGTCAGCCGATCAGCGGTCCGCCGGGGCCGAGGGTCTCGTCATAATGCCGCTTGAGCCGCATCAGCGCGATGCGCAGCACGATCTTGCCCGACCGAGCCGACCAGCCCATGCGTTTTTCCGCCGTCTCGAGACCTTCGAGATAGCAGCAGCAGCGCAGCGCGACGTCCGCAAGACCCGGACCGAGATCGTCGAGCGCAGCCGCGACACGGGCCGCCGCCGCCTCGGGCCCACGCCCGCCACCGGCGGCGCCGGGCTGCGTCGGACGGACGCCACCGGTGAGAAAGCTCTCCCAATTCTGCGCCACCCGCGGGCCCATCTGCGCCAGCTCGAAATCCTCGCGCAGCCGTTCGCCCGCGCGCACGAAGGCGTCGTCGAGAAACGGCGCGCCGTCCTTGTCGCGGCGTCTTGCCAGGGCCGTCAGCGGGCTTTCCGAAAGGTTGTAGCGGGCGCGGCGCGTTCGACCCTCGTCGCCGTTTCCGCGATCAGCCCATGCATTGCGGTCGACGAAGGTCGCCTGGGCGTCGGCAAAACCGGGCACGGCAGTTCCGGACTCCTCGGCCAGCATGTCCTCGAGGGCTGCGCGCCCCGCAGGGGTGACGGTGTAGCGCGTAATCCGGCCAGCGGTCTGCGCGGTGATCCAGTCCTTGAGCGCAAGCGCCTCGGCCGTCGCACGCTCGACCACACCGGTACGCGTGGTTCCGCCGGGTCCCTCGCGCACGATGACCGCCTTTTCCATGTCGGCAGCAACGGCAAGCACCGCCCCGGTTTCGCACAGGCGCCGCAGCACCCGGCCCGCCTCGGCCAGCAGTGTGGCTTCGGAAACATCCCCACCAGGGGCCTTCGGTGTCGGGCGCGGTTCCATACTCATGCGTGTTGCGTCCTTCTCAGCTTGGCGTCTTGTCCCTGGCCTGTCGATGTGCGCGCCCAGAGTGCGCAGCGCCGCGTCCACAAGCGGATCGTCGCGCCGGGTCTCGACCCTTCGGATCTGGCGAAGCACGGTCGAGGCGTGGCACCCCGCGCTGCGCGCCAATGCCCGGATCGACAGGCCTGCCTCGGTGTGCGCGAGGTATATCCGCGCCGCCGCCGGAACCCAGTCCGGCAATCCGTTGGCACTGCGCGCTTCGCGCGGACCAGCCTGTGTAAATGAATGTGTCATCCGTCCCGGCACTCGTCAGTCGGCAGGGCTTATCCCCGTGATTATCCACACAACCTAAAGATGCACTGGTTACCCGATGATTAAGATTTTCGACAAATGCAATCATTGGTTTAAAAGGATAAATAGAGTTTAAACCTGCGGTCTCGGGATACCCGCGACGCGCAACACCATCCTTGCCTGGTCCATATTGTGTCACCCGACGCGGCTGCCGGCTGCGCCTGACTGGACAAGGACACGACATGCAAGACCTGCTCTCGATGCTGCACGCCCTCCGTCGCCCGCCGCTGCTGATGCGGGCCGCCCGGATCGGCGCCGAGGATTACCGGCGGTCAGTCCATCTGCCGCGCCTGATCGGATACGGGCAGCTGCCCCGGCACGGGTCGGCACTGCTGAAGCTGATGGAACTGGAAGCCGAACTGAACGCCCAGCGCCTGTCCGGCGACACCGGCTACAGCCTCGTGCGCCACGTCGACGTGCTGATCGCAATGGTGGCCGAGGCGCGCATCCTGCGGGCGTCGCAGGCCGCCTGACACCTCTCGGTCAGGCGAAGGCGTCGGGCATATCGGACTTGCGCTTGGCGACGAAGGCGTCAAGCGCCTCGCCAACCGCGGGATCGAGCGCCGGCTGGCGGTAGTCGGCCAGCAGCTTGGCGACCCGAAGGCTGGCCAGCGCCTGCGTGTCGCGCGCACCCTCGTCCTGCCAGGTCTCGAACGGCTTGTAGTCGAGCAGGTCACTTTTCCAGAACGCGCTCTTGAAGTTCGCCTGGGTGTGCGCGCAGCCGAGGTAATGCCCGCCCGGCCCGACCTCGCGGATCGCGTCCAGCGCCTGCGCGGTCTCGTCGATCTCGATACCCTTTGCGAGGTGATGCAGCGTGCCGAGCTGGTCGGCATCCATCACGAATTTTTCGTAAGAAGACACCAGCCCGCCCTCGAGCCAACCGCAGGCGTGCAGCATGAAGTTCACGCCCGACAGCAGCCCCATGTTGAGGCTGTTCGAGGTCTCGTAGGCGGCCTGCGCGTCCGGCAGCTTCGAGCCGCAGAACGACCCAGCCGAGCGGAACGGCAGGCCCATGCGCCGCGCGAGCTGACCTGCGCCGTAGGTGATGTGCGACGCCTCGGGCGTGCCGAAGGTCGGCGCACCGGAGTTCATGTCGATCGAGGTGACGAAAGCGCCGAAGATCACCGGCGCGCCTTTGCGGATCAGCTGCGAATAGGCGATACCTGCGAGCACTTCAGCCAGAACCTGGGTCAGCGTGCCGGCGACCGACACCGGGGCCATCGCGCCGCCGACGATGAAGGGCGAGATGATGCAGGCCTGATTGTTCGCGGCATAAACCTCGAGCGCGCCCATCATCACGTCGTCGAAGGTCATCGGCGAATTGATGTTGATCAGCGAGGTCATCACCGTGTTCTCGGCAACGAACTCCGCGCCGAAAAGTACCTTGCACATGTCCACCGAATCCTGTGCCCGGCTGGGTTCGGTGACCGAGCCCATGAACGGCTTGTCGCTGAGCGTCATGTGCGCGTGCAGCATGTCAAGGTGGCGCTTGTTCACCGGCACGTCCGTCGGCTCGCAGACCGTGCCGCCGGAGTGGTGCAGCCATTTCGACATGTAGCCGAGCTTCACGAAATTCCGGAAATCCTCCATCGTCGCGTAGCGTCGCCCGCCGTCGGCATCGCGCACGAAGGGCGGACCATAGACCGGGGCGAGGACGAGGTTTCGGCCGCCGACGACGACGTTGCGCTCGGGGTTGCGCGCGTGTTGGGTGTAGGAGGAGGGCGCGGTTGCGCAGAGCTTGCGGGCCAGACCGCGCGGAATGCGCACCCGGTCGCCCTGCACATCCGCCCCGGCCTCGCGCCAGCGCTCCAGAGCCTTCGGGTTCTCCGGGAAATTGACGCCGATCTCCTCGAGCACCAGTTCGGCATTGGCCTCGATGATCTCCAGCGCCTCTTCGGACAGGACTTCGAAGTCGGGGATTCGCCGCTCGATGAATTTCGCGGTCTCGAAGGACACCGCGCTGCGCTCGGCCCTGCGCGCGGCACCGCCGCCGCCCCGTGTCCGTCTTGCCGCTTCCGCCATGTGTGTCCCCGATGTCGAATGTTTCGTGCTGCCTACTCCATTCGTCGCACCCGCTTCTCGTCTATTGCGGCGATGCAGGGAAAAAAGCGACATGCCTCCGCGACGCCCTTGCCGGCCATGCGGCAACACCACTTGCCACCCGCTGCGCGCTTGCCTAATCAGCCTGCATGGACACGTCTGATCACGACCGCCTTCTGATCCTCGATTTCGGCAGCCAGGTGACGCAGCTCATCGCGCGGCGCCTGCGCGAGCTCAACGTCTATTGCGAGATCCACCCGTTCAACGCCGTCACCGACGACTTCCTGAAGGCCTTCGCGCCCAAGGCGGTGATCTTCTCCGGCGGGCCGGCCTCGGTCTTCGCCGAAGGTGCGCCGATGCCGCCCGCTTCGGTCTTCGAGCTGGGCGTGCCGATCCTGGGCATCTGTTACGGCCAGCAAGTGATGATGCATTGCCTCGGCGGCCATGTCGAACGCGGCAAGGGCACCGCCGAGTTCGGACGCGCCTACGTGACCCCGGGCGGCACGAAACTCGATCTGCTGGAAGGGTGGTTCGAGACCGACCGCGAACAGGTCTGGATGAGCCACGGCGACCACGTTTCCAAGATCGCGCCGGGGTTCGAGGTCTACGGCACCTCGCCCAACGCGCCTTTTGCCGTCACCGCCGACGTGAACCGGCATTTCTATGCCGTCCAGTTCCACCCCGAGGTGCATCACACGCCGAACGGCGCCCGGCTCTACGAGAATTTCGTGCGGATCGCGGGCTTCAAGGGCGACTGGACGATGGGCGCCTACCGCGAGGAGGCCATCGCGCGCATCCGCGAGCAGGTCGGCTCGGAAAAGGTGATCTGCGCTCTGTCGGGCGGCGTCGACAGCTCGGTCGCGGCGATCCTTCTGCACGAGGCGATCGGCGACCAGCTCACCTGCGTCTTCGTCGATCATGGGCTGCTGCGGAAGAACGAGGCCGACGAGGTCGTGACCATGTTCCGCGAGCACTACAACCTGCCATTGATCCACGCCGACGAGGCCGATCTGTTCCTCGGCGAACTCGAAGGCGTCTCGGACCCCGAGACCAAGCGCAAGATCATCGGCCGGCTCTTCATCGACGTGTTCCAGAAGCACGCCGACGAGATCGACGGGGTCAAGTTCCTCGCCCAGGGCACGCTCTACCCCGACGTGATCGAAAGCGTCAGCTTTTCGGGCGGCCCTTCGGTCACCATCAAGTCGCATCACAACGTCGGCGGCCTGCCAGAGAAGATGGGCCTCAGCCTCGTTGAACCGCTGCGCGAGCTCTTCAAGGACGAGGTCCGCGCCTTGGGGCGCGAGCTGGGTCTGCCGCCCAGCTTCATCGGGCGCCACCCCTTCCCCGGTCCGGGCCTTGCCATCCGCTGCCCCGGAGAGATCACCCGCGAAAAGCTCGACATCCTGCGCGAGGCGGATGCCGTCTACATCGACCAGATTCGCCGCCACGGTCTCTACGACGAGATCTGGCAGGCCTTCGCGGCGATCCTGCCGGTGCGCACGGTGGGCGTGATGGGCGATCACCGGACCTACGATTACGCCTGCGCCTTGCGCGCGGTGACCTCCGTGGACGGCATGACCGCGGATTACTACCCGTTCAGCCACGAGTTTCTCGGCGAAACGGCGACGCGGATCATCAACGAGGTACCTGGAATCAACCGCGTGACCTACGACATCACCTCGAAGCCGCCGGGCACGATCGAATGGGAGTGAGTCGTGCCCTGACGCACCACCGCCGCGTCGGGCATTGGCGATGACCGGGACCACGCCGGAGCGGACCGCCGGAACCGCGACGCTGCGCACGGCGGCGGCCCCTGACGTTCCGCAGGAAGCGACGCCTGCACAAACGCTGCGCGCCGCGCTCTGGATGCTCGGCTCGATCGCCTCGTTCAGCTCGATGGCGGTGGCGGGTCGCGAGCTCGCGGGCGAACTCGACACTTTCGAGATCATGACCTACCGCAGCCTGATCGGCCTTTTCATCGTGCTGGTCGTCGCCGGGGTCGCCGGGACGCTGCACCAGGTCAACACTCGCTCGTTCGGCACGCAGATTGCCCGGAACATCGCGCATTTCACCGGGCAGAACCTGTGGTTCTACGCGGTGACCGTCATCCCGCTGGCGCAGGTCTTCGCGCTCGAGTTCACCTCGCCGCTCTGGGTCATCGTGCTGTCACCGATCTTTCTCGGCGAACGGCTGACCCGGACCCGCGCCTTTGCCGCCGTGATGGGATTCGTCGGCATCCTGATCGTCGCCCGGCCCGATCCCGCCGGGCTCAACCTCGGGATCGCGGCGGCGGCCTCTTGCGCGATCTTCTTCGCCACCACCGCGATCCTGACGAAACGCTTGACCCGGACCCAGTCGATCACCTGCATCATGGTGTACCTCACCGCGACGCAGCTTGTCTTCGGACTGATCGCGTCGGGGTATGACGGAAACATCGCGCTGCCCGGAACTTCTGCCCTGCCCTGGGTCATCATCATCGCCGTCGCCGGGCTCGTCGCGCATTACTGCCTGACCACGGCGCTGTCGATCGCGCCGGCCACGGTCGTCATGCCGATGGATTTCATCCGACTTCCTGCCATCGCGATCATCGCAATGCTGCTTTACGCCGAACCGCTCGACCCGCTGGTTTTCCTGGGGGCCGCGATCATCTTCGGCGGGAACTATCTCAATATCTGGCGCGAGACGCGCGCCCGTTGACGGCATTGCGCCGTTGGGTCACTTAGAATTCGTGCCGTGGCGTCACACGTTGACGCCACCGGACCGCTTCCGCTTTATCGCCCAGCCGATCCGGCCGTGAGAAGCGGGATCGTACCGCGTTTTTTGGGAGGCACTATCGATGAAATCCTTGTACACCAGCGCAGCCGCACTCGCGTTCGGAGCGACCGCGGCCCATGCCGGCGCCATCGACCGGTCCGGTCAATCCGTGGCCGTCCTGTTCGAGGAAGGGCGCTATGTCGAATTCAGCCTCGGCAGCATCAACCCCGACGTCTCGGGCACCGGATCGGTGCTGCTGGGCGGCGGCGAGTCCGGCGACATGGCGCCGTCCTACCTGCAGTTCGGCGCGGCTTACAAGGCCGACATCAATGACCAGTGGTCCTACGCGCTGATCTACGACCAGCCCTTCGGCGCCGACGTCGACTATCCGGGCGGCACGGGCTACTTCGCCCAGGGCTCGACCGCCGAGCTGGACAGCCACGCCCTCACCGGGATCCTGCGCTACAAGATGCCATCGAACGTCAGCTTCTACGGCGGTATCCGCGCGCAGTCGCTGGAAGCCAAGTCGAACATCCCGTTCGTCGCGGGCTACACCGGCGAAGGCGACCGCGACTGGGGCGTCGGCTATCTTGCCGGTGTCGCCTACGAGCGGCCCGATATCGCGCTGCGCATCTCGCTGACCTACAATTCCGAGATCACTCACAAGCTCGACACCACCGAAAGCTCGCTGGTGCTCGGCGGGCCGAACACCTCGGTCACCGAGGTCGACACGCCGCAATCGGTGAACCTCGAGTTCCAGACCGGCATCGCCGAGGACACGCTGCTGTTCGGCGGCGTCCGCTGGGCCGACTGGTCGGATTTCGACATCACGCCGGCCGACTACCAGACCCTGACGGGTGGATCGCTGGTCAGCTACAACGACGACGTCTACACGTGGTCGCTGGGCGTCGGGCGCCGCATCAACGACAACTGGTCGGTCGCGGCGTCCGTGGGGTATGAAGAGCAGAACGGCGGCTTCTTCACCAACCTCGGGCCCACCGACGGGATGACGAGCGTCGGCCTCTCGGCGGTCTATACCGAAGGCAACATGAAGATCACCTCCGGTGTCCGCTACAGCTGGATCGGCGATACGGAGACACGCGCAGGCGCTGTCGAACCGGCTGGCACCTTCGACGGTAACGATGCCATCGGCTTCGGCGTGAAGGTCGGCTACACCTTCTGACGCACGCACGTCTGTCAAATGCAGAAAGGGCCGGCGCCGATGCGCCGGCCCTTTTTCGTCAGCGTTGGGTCCCGATCCGACCCCACCCATATGCGCAACATCCGGGTCGCCTCGCCCCCGAAGCCGGGATAGAACCGCCCGGATGGCGCCGCAGAAATCCATATCGCCCCGGGCCTGGGCCGAAATCACGCTGCTTGCGATGATCTGGGGCGCGTCGTTTCTGGCGATCCGCGTCGCCCTGAACGAGATCGGCCCTCTCAGCGTTGTCGCACATCGCACGTTCTGGGCGATGCTGTTGCTCTGGGGCGTGGTTCTTGTCACACGCACCGCAATGCCGCGCGATCCGGAGACATGGGCCGCACTTGCCGTCATGGGGCTGCTCAACAACGCCATTCCCTTCACCCTGATGGCTTGGGGACAGCAATACATCGAGACCGGCCTCACCTCGATCCTGAACGCCGCTACGGCGATCTTCGGGGTCGTCGCCGCCGCGATCTTTCTGGCCGACGAGCGCCTCACTCTGCGCAAGGGCGCCGGCGTGGGACTGGGCTTTGCCGGCGTGGTCACCGTGATCGGCCTTGCGAACCTCGCGGACCTGAATCTGCGCAGCACCGCGCAGCTTGCCGTGCTGGCCGGCACCGTGTCCTACGCGCTGGCCGGTGTCTGGGCGCGCCGCCGCCTGTCGGGCCTCTCGCCGCTGGCCGCCTCGACCGGGATGCTGACCTGTTCGGCGGCCTTGAGCGTGCCGTTGGCCTGGGGACTGGAGGGTCCGCTGAGCTTGTCGCTCGCCCCCGCGACGCTGACCGCCATCGCCTATTACGCGCTGATCGCAACCGCCGGCGCCTATATGCTCTATTATCGCGTGCTGGCGATGGCCGGCAGCGGCAACCTGTTGCTCGTCACCCTGCTGATCGCCCCTTTCGCGATCCTGCTCGGTGCGCTTGTGCTCGGCGAGACACTGCACCCGCGCGCCTATGCCGGCTTCGCGCTTCTGGGTGCGGGCCTGGCGGTGCTCGACGGACGCATCCTCGGGCGCCGCCGCAGCGCGGCGATTGACCGGGTTCCGCCGCGCGGCTAGGACAGGTCGAACGACGAGGCAGGTCCGGGACCGACAGCGCATGCTCTATCCATCCGCCAGCGCGTGGCGCGACGCGCCGCACAAGTCCGTGCTGGTCTATGGCATGTCGGGACTCGGCAAGACCCACCTGTCGAACCTGCTGCGCGGGGGTGGCGACTGGTTCCACTATTCCATCGATTACCGCATCGGCACGCGCTACCTCGGCGAGGCGATCACCGACAATGCCAAGGCCGAGGCGATGAAGGTGCCCTTCCTGCGCGACCTGTTGCTGTCCGACAGCATCTACATCGGCTCAAACATCACCTTCGCCAACCTTGCGCCCGTCGCGACCTGGCTCGGCAAGCCGGGCGATCCCGCGAAGGGCGGCTTGCCGATCGACGAATACCGCGCGCGGCAAGAGCAGTTCCGCGCCGCCGAGGTCGCCGCGCTGCGCGACACCGCCCATTTCGCGGCCCGCGCCCAGCGGCTTTACGGCTATCCGCATTTCATCTGCGACACCGGCGGCTCGATCTGCGAATGGGTCACCCCCGACGATGACGACGACCCGCTGTTGCGCGCGCTCTCCGACTCCGCCCTGCCGATCTGGATCAAGGGCGATGCCGACCATACCGAAGAGCTGATCCGCCGCTTCGACCGCGCGCCGAAACCGATGGCCTACCAGCCGGAGTTTCTCTCGCAGGTCTGGGACGAATTCCTGCGCGAACACGCGGTTGCCCCGGACAAGGTCGATCCGGACCAGTTCATCCGCTTCACCTATGCCCGGGCGCTGGCGCACCGTCAGCCGCGCTACGAGGCGATGGCCCGCTGGGGCATCACCGTCACAGCCGACGAGGTTGCGGCCCTCGACACGCCGCGGGACTTCGTCGATCTGGTCGCCGATAAGCTCTGAGTTCAGCCCGCGCAGGCCGCGACCGCGGCGTCGATGGCCTCGGTCGACCCGCGCAGCGTTACCGTCACGAGGTTTTCGCCCGCGGCGTCCCGGATTCGCAGCCTCTTGCGCGCCTCGGCGCGCAGCGCCTGCATGAACGTGTCGCCGGGCGGCAGTGACACCCGGTATTCGCCATCGACCCAGTCGAAAGGGATGACGTATTCGACCGTATCGATCATCAGGCTCAGCTCTGCGCCGGCGATGGTCAGGCCGAAGATCGCGTAATAGCTCTGACCCGTCTCGGTGCAGATGTAATAGAAGCTGCGCCCGGGCTGTTTGGCCTCGGCGCCCGCGAAGTAGCGTTCTCCGTCCGTGGCCAGCGCATGGGTCCAGTCCTCGAGCCGCTTACCCTTCTTTCCCTTGCGCACTTTCTTCTGGTTGGCTTGAGCGATCGCATCGCCCGCGGGGGCTGCGGGCGACGCCGTCTGCGCCTGCGCACCGCCATCCCCCTGTGGCGGCACGGAACACTCGCGCGCGACGCACTGATGATATTCGGGGCTTTCGTTGCCGGGCGACGCCGCGAGGCACCTCCAGACGCAGCGCTGCTGTGCCATCGGGTCGTCCTGCGCCCGGGCAGCGCCTGCCAGCATCACCAGCGCGACAATCAACCAGCGCATCGCGGCCTCCTCGAGTCCTTGTGACCGCACCAGCATCTCACGCTTCGGCGCGAAATCAAACCGGGCCGCGCACACCCGGGCCACCGCCTGCCCTTGGCAGAGGGCAAGGCAGGGTCTATCTAGTCGGTTCGCAACTTCGACGGACCGTCCCATGCCCATCAAGATCCCCGCCCAACTGCCCGCCTACGACGTGCTCCGGCACGAAGGCGTCATGGTCATGGACGAAGACGCGGCCGCGCGGCAGGACATCCGTCCGCTGCGCATCGGACTACTCAACCTGATGCCGAAGAAGATCCAGACCGAGAACCAGTTCGCGCGCTTGATCGGGGCGACCCCGTTGCAGATCGAGCTGAGCCTGATCCGCATGTCCGAGCATCAGACCAAGAATACGGCCGCCGAGCACATGGAAAGCTTCTACCGCCCCTTCGAAGAGGTGCGCGACGAGAAGTTCGACGGGCTCATCATCACCGGCGCACCGATCGAACATCTCGAATTCCACGACGTCACCTACTGGGACGAGCTTGTGCAGGTGATCGACTGGACCCAGAGCAACGTGCATTCGACCTTCGGTGTCTGCTGGGGCGGCATGGCGATGATCAGCCATTTTCACGGGGTGAAGAAACACATGCTGACGGAAAAGGCCTTCGGCTGCTTCCGGCACGCCAACCTGCAACCGGCCTCGCCGTACCTCCGCGGCTTCTCCGACGATTGCGTGATCCCGGTGTCGCGCTGGACTGAGATGCGCCAGGACGAGATCGACAACGTGTCCGCACTCACCACCCTGCTCGGCAGCGACGAGGTCGGGCCCTGCCTGGTCGAGGATGCCGCGCACCGGGCGCTCTACATTTTCAACCACTTCGAATACGACAGCGACACGCTGAAGCAGGAGTATGACCGCGACGTCGCCTCGGGCTCGCCGATCGAAGTGCCGCACAACTACTATCCGGAGAACGACCCCGCGCGGATGCCGCTCAACCGCTGGCGCAGCCATGCGCATCTGCTCTACGGCAACTGGATCAACCAGATCTACCAGACCACGCCCTTCGATCTCGACACGATCGGAACCTAGGCAATGATGTGGGTCGCCCTCCTCTTCGCCGCCGCCATCGCCCTTCTTCAGGGCTGCGCACAGGTGCGGGAGGACCGGGCCGAGGCCGCCTACCCGCCCTCGGGCCAGTTCGTCGAGGTCGACGGTACGCGCATCCATGCCCGGGTGATGGGTCAGGGGCCGGACCTGGTGCTGATCCACGGGGCCTCGGGCTCGCTGCGGGACATGAGCTTTTCCTTCGCCCAGCGCCTGACCGACCGCTACCGGGTGATCCTTCTGGACAGGCCCGGCATGGGCTGGAGCGACCGGCCCGACGGCTACGGAGGTGCCTTCAACACCCGCGCGGAATCGCCCGCGGTGCAGGCGCGCCTGCTGCAGGCCGCCGCCGCACAGTTGGGCGCCGAGAAGCCGATCGTGCTCGGCCATTCCTACGGCGGTGCCGTGGCGCTTGCCTGGGCGCTCGATCATCCTGACAATGCCGCGGCGTTGGTGCTGGTCTCGGCCGTCTCCGAACCCTGGCCCGGCGGGTTGGGCACGCTTTACGAGGTGAACAAGACCGCTGTCGGCGGCGCGGTGGTGATCCCTGTTCTCACCGCGACCGCCCCGCAATCGGTGATCGAAGACGTCACCGCCGGCATCTTCGAACCGCAAGCGGTGCCCGCGGGATACCTCGCGCATGTCGGACCGGACATGAGTCTCCGGCGCGCGTCGATGCGCGCAAACGCGCAGCAGGTCGGCAACCTGCGCCCCTACATCGTCGAGATGTCGGCGCGCTATCCCGGTCTCAACCTGCCGGTCGAGATCGTGCACGGGACCGCGGATGAAGTGGTTCCGGCGCGGATCCACTCCGAACGCCTGGTAACCGAGATCCCCGGAGCCCGGCTGACCCGGCTTCAGGGCATCGGCCACATGCCGCACCATGTTGCCCCGCAGCCGGTCGTGGACGCCGTAGACCGCGCGGCCCGCCGATCCGGTTTGCGTTAATCGGGTTAACATCCCATATTGCAAGCGAAACAGCCGCAAGCGGAGGCTCCGATGGATCTGCCTTTCGACGGCGCGATCAGCGCATTTTTCGAGAACGACGCGCCCAAGGACATCCGGCAGGCGATCAAGCGTGCCGACAAGGACGATATCCTGCCCAACAGCTACCCCTACGACGAGGAGATGAAGGGCAAGGCCTACGAAAAGGAGCTTTATCCGCTCCAGATCGAACTCGGGAAACTGCAGAACTGGGCCCGAAAGACCGGCGCGCGGATCGCCTGCATCTTCGAGGGCCGCGATACCGCAGGCAAGGGCGGCACCATCGAACGCTTTACCGAGAACCTGAACCCGCGCGGCGCGCGGATCGTGGCGCTGTCCAAACCCTCGGACACCGAAGCCTCGCAATGGTATTTCCAGCGCTACGTCGAACACCTGCCCTCGGGCGGCGAGATCGTGTTTTTCGATCGCAGTTGGTACAATCGCGGTGTGGTCGAGCCGGTGTTCGGCTTCTGCACCGACGAACAGCGCGAGCATTTCTTCCGCCAGGTGATCCCGTTCGAGCAGATGCTGGTCTCCGACGGCATCCATCTCTTCAAGTTCTGGCTCAATGTCGGGCGCGGTGAGCAGCTGCGCCGGATGCTGGCGCGCGAAAGCGATCCGCTGAAGCAGTGGAAGCTCAGCGAGATCGACGTGAAGGGGCTGTCGAAATGGGACGACTACACCGCCGCGATCGAGGACACGCTGACCCGCAGTCACTCGGCGATGGCGCCCTGGACGGTGGTGCGTTCGGACGACAAGAAACGCGCGCGGCTCAACGCGATCCGCAGCGTGCTTCTGGGCATCGACTATGACGGGCGCGACAAGAAGGCGATCGGCAAGATCGATCCCGAGATCTGTGGCGGGCCGGACATCTGGAATGCCTAAACGCGGGTACCATCACGGCAACCTGCGCCAGGCGCTCGTCGACGCCGCATTGGAACTGATCGAGACCAAGGGCCCCACCGGTTTTACGCTGTCGGAGGCTGCAAAGCAGGCCGGCGTGACCCCGGCGGCGGTCTACCGGCATTTCGAGGGGCGCGAGGACCTGATCGCCGAGATCGCCCTGCAGGGCTACGAGATCTTCGCCGACCTGATGGATTACGCCTACCAGTCCGGCCAGCCCTCGGCGCTGTCGGCTTTCGAGGCCACGGGCCGCGCCTACCTCGCCTTCGCGCGCGAGCATCCGGGCCATTACATCGCCATGTTCGAAAGCGGCATCTCGGTGAACCGCACGCCGGAACTGGCAGCTGTGGCGGGGCGGGCCAACGCGGTGCTGGAGAAGGCCGCGCGCGATCTGTCCCAGCACATTCCCGAGGGCAAGCGGCCGCCGGCTGCGATGTTCTCGGCCCATATCTGGGCGCTCAGCCACGGCGTGGTGGAGCTTTTCGCGCGCAACTCGCCCGGACGCGCCTCACCCTTCCCGGCGGACGAGTTGCTGGAAACCGGGATCGGTATCTACCTGCGCGGGCTGGGTCTGATCGGCGCCGACAAGTAGCCGCACTGCGCCTCGCAAAGGCCCGTAAACGTTAGCTGAGTCAGGCTTCCAGCTTGCGCGCGACGCGGATCAGCCGGGTTGCGCACAGCTTGATGATCCGCGCGTTGAACAGCGTTGCCGGCGTGAAATGAATGCCGAGGTTGTTAAGGTTCTCGATGGCCAGCGTCTTGGTGGCGTGAACAAATCCGCCCGGCTGAGCTTCTTCGAAGCAGCCGTTAACCGTCAGCGTGTCGTAGCCGAAGGTGTTGTTGAAGATGAAAAGCAGCGACTCGGAGTTCATCCGCAGGTGTGGCGTCTCCGATGTCGTCGCGAGGTTGTCCTCGAAAAGATCCACGACCACGCGCTCTGCGAGGTCGTCGAGTTCGACGACCACGGGCTGGAACGCCTTGACGGGGCTCAGCTTGCGCACCGCGCGCATCAGCCCGGGGCTGTTGTTGCGCATGACCCGCGCCTTGTACGTCTCAAAACCCGCCTGCAACGCCGCCATATCGGTGCCCGCGAAATCATTCAGCGGCGCCTCGGACAGGGTTGCATAGCGTTCGCCCCAGAACGCCAGAGCCGCCGCCTCGTCGAGGCGCTCGCTCGGGCCGCCAAGCCGGTCGTAAGGCTGCATCACGACGATCTGCGCATCCTCTCCGGTCATCTCCTCGAGCACCCCCGCGGGCGTGTTCACCGCGTCGTTGAGATAGACGTTCCGCCGGTTTGAGAAGTAGACAAAACTCGCGAAGGGCACCACGAGACGCGGATGAAAGGTTTCGATCTGCATTTTCATCGTCTGCAGCTTCTCGCGCGCCGCCTCCTCGCGCCAGCCCCGGTTCTCCTCGCCGCCTTTCCAGGCCGCGAAGCTGAACTGCGTCAGAAGCACGTCGACATCGCCGGTCACGCGGTGCACCTCGCGCGCCCGCGGCGCGGTCGTCACCTCGCAGTCGTTGAGGTTCAGGATCTTATCCTCGCCCGACCGGATCAGCAGCCCGCTGTCGTAGAACCCGTCCTTGAGGCAGGTCACGCCGAAGCCCGGCGCCACCTCGACCTCGCGGTCGAAGGGCAGTTCCTTCACCTCGAAGCCGGACTTGTCGAGAAAGCTCTTTACCCGCTTGTCGTCGGTGGTCTGGAACAGGAGGCGAATGCCGCGCCGCTTGAGGAGTTCACCGTAACGCTTGAAAAAAGCGACGGAAAAATGATCGGGGTGCTCATGCGACAGCCACAGGTGGGTGGTGCGCTCGAGCAGGGCCTCGATGTCAGCGGGGTCGTTCTCCCACAAGAGATTCCAGCCCTTGTGAAAGGCGTCTCCCGAATACCATGGGTCGCACAGCAGACCGACGCCCTGCCCCGAGACCAGCACCGAGGCGTGATTGACGAATTCGATTTCGGTCTCGAGGCCCTGCATGGCACACCTTTCCTTGCCCGCCCGCCTTGTCCCATGGCGCGCGCCGGGCCTCAAGGCCGCCCTGACGCAGATGTCCCAACGAAAAAGGGCCGGGGAAATCCCCGGCCCTTCCGAAATCTTGCGACAGGCGTCAGCGCTTGGAGAACTGGAAGCTCTTGCGCGCCTTGGCCTTGCCGTACTTCTTGCGCTCGACGACGCGGCTGTCGCGGGTCAGGAAGCCTGCCGCCTTCAGCGCCGCACGCAGCGAGGGATCGTAAAGCTGCAGCGCCTTCGAGACGCCGTGCTTGACCGCGCCGGCCTGGCCCGACAGGCCGCCGCCCTTGACGGTCGCGACCACGTCGAACTGGTCCTCGGTGCCCGACACGGTGAAGGGCTGGCGCAGGATCATCTGCAGCACGGGACGGGCGAAGTACTCGTTCATCGCCTTGCCGTTCACGGTGACCTTGCCGGAGCCCGGCTTGATCCAGACGCGGGCGACGGCGTCCTTGCGCTTGCCCGTGGCGTAGGAGCGGCCCAGTTCGTCGCGGACGGGCTCGCGCGAGATCGCTTCTTCGACGACGACTTCGGCTTCGGTACCTGCGGTGACCTGGTCGAGGTCTTCGAGGGTGTTGATCTGATCAGCCATGCTCATGCACTCCGGGTGTTCTTGGCGTTCATGGACTTGACGTCCAGAACTTCGGGGCTCTGCGCCTCGTGGGGATGGTCGGCGCCTGCGTAGACGCGCAGGTTGGTCATCACCTGGCGGCTGAGGCGGTTGCCCGGCAGCATGCGCTTGACGGCCAGCGTCACCACGCGCTCGGGATGCGCGCCCTCGAGGATCTGCTCCTTGGTGCGCGACTTGATGCCGCCCGGATGCCCGGTGTGCCAGTAGTGGTTCTCTTGGCGCTTCTTGCCGGTCAGCTGGATCTTGTCGGCATTGATGACGATCACGTTGTCACCCATGTCCATATGCGGCGTGAAGGTGGCCTTGTGCTTGCCACGCAGACGCATGGCGACGATCGACGCGAGGCGACCCAGAACGACACCCTCGGCGTCGATCAGGATCCACTTCTTGTCGATATCTGCGGGAGTTGCAGAATAGGTTTTCATGGACGGTTCCCCGTTTGGTGTTGCAGGCCGTCCGCGGGCGGAGACCTCGAATGCGATGCGCGGGTTATAAAGAACCCGACGGCCGGGTCAAGCGCGACTTGTCCGTATTTTCATAGCGAAATCATATAGTTGATAAATAGGTATCATTTTACCCCAATCCTTCAGACCATAATTTGTTCGGGTGGGTTGTCCAGCAGGGACCGCAGGCGCTGCATCGCCGCCTCGAAGGAGCGCAGCGAGACCTGGCCGTTTATCGCGATGCGCACCGCGTGCGGTGCGCGCCCGTCGCGCAGGGCGAATTCATCCGCCGAGCGGATCTGCACCCCCTGCCCCTCAGCAGCCCGGCAGAAGGCCGCCGCGCGCCAGCCCGAGGGCAGACGCAGCCACAGGAACGACACATCCCGGCTCCAGGTCAGGTCGAAACCGCCAAGGACGTTGACCGCCACCTCGACATATTCGCCGATGCGCTCGCGAACGCGGTCGCAGATGGCGCGACTTTCGGGATCGGCGAGCAGCCGATGCGCGATGTCGGCCAGCGGCCGGGCGAGACCGAAGAACCCGTGTTCGGAGACACGGCGCAGGTCGGCGGCCCGTTCGGCAGGCGCGATGGCATAACCGAAGCGCAGCGCCGGGGTCAGGCTTTTCGACAGCGAGGAGACATACCAGGACTGCCCCGGCAGCAGCATGCGGTAGTGCGGAGCGCGGGCTTGGCCCACGCAATAGCAATCGTCCTCGAGGATCTGCACGCCATGCCTGCGGCAAACCTCGGCCAGTTCCTTGCGGCGCTCGATCGGCGTGCAAAGGCCGGTCGGGTTGTGCACGTCGGGCGAGGTGCAGAAGACCTGCGCTTCGGACGCGCGGATCGCGGCGTCGAGCGCCTCCGGCAGAACGCCCGCCTCGTCCATCGCGACGCCCTGCACGTCGGCGCGCAGGGTCTCGGCTGCGCGCCGAAAACCGGCATAGGTCAGGTCCTCGACCAGCACCATCGGCCGCGGGCCGCGCAGGACGGCTTGCAGAACCAGCGAAATCGCATTCTGACCCCCGTGGGACAGAACGATCTCGTCCTCGCTGACGGGTCCAAGCGGACGGACTGCCAGCCAGTCGACGACGGCCTGCCGCACGGGGCGGTAGGCATCGCGCGTCGGGTAGTTGAGAAAATCGAGCGGCGGGCTTTCGGCCACGCCGGCCAGCGCCCGGCGCATCAAGGCCACCTGCCCCATGTCGGGAAGCCGCGGGCTGAACAGGCTGACCATTTCGGCGTCCTGCGGCTCGGTCAGCCGGCCCCAGACGTCGTCATCGCGGTCGGTCTTCGGCTCGGCGACATAGGTTCCGCGCCCGACCTCGGCATTCAACAACCCCTCGTCGGTCAAAACGGTGTAGGCCCGGGCCACGGTGCCCGGCGTGATCTTCAACCGCCAGGCCAGATCCCTGACCGGGGGAAGCCGGTCCCCGGCCTGCAGGGTCCCGTCGGCAATAGCGGTGCGGATGCAGGACGCGACGGTCCGGTACTTCGGTCCGCGGGCGTCACCGAGGTTATCGGGGAAGATTGTATCCATAACAATGTTTCCGTAGCCATTCCGACATCAACTTTGTATCGTTATTCCGTACCGTCACCTGAACTTCGTGTCAATACATTGAGGAGATTTCCGATGACACAGGCCATGACCCTTGCCCCCGAGACGCTGACCTACCTTTCGCAGACGCGCACGATGCCCGTCGTTGCGGTGGTCGCGATCAAGCTCGCGGTCGTCCTGTCGAAATGGGAAACCCGGCGCCGGTCGCGCCAGGCGCTGGCACAGTTGACCGCCTGGCAGTTGCGCGATGTCGGACTGACCCCGGATCAGGCCCGCGACGAGGCGGCAAAATCGTTCTGGCGCGTCTGACCATCCCCGTGGCGACGCGCATCCTGTTGGCCGGGCTTCGTCCCGGCCACTTTTTTCAGCGCACGTGCGCCGGCGGCAGGGCGTAGGTCAGGCTCGCCCGCGCCACAGGTTTGTCGCCACCTTCGGAATGGATCAGCACGTCGGTCACAGACAGCTGCTTGCCCAGTTTCAAAAGCCGCGCCTCGGCCACGAGGTCCACGCCTGCGGCGGGCTTGCGCATGAAGTCGATCGAGCAGTTGGTCGTCACGGCCAGGGCCTTCGGACCGATCATCGCCAGCGTCACCAGATAGGCCGACACGTCCGCCAGTGCGAACATCGACGGGCCGGACACCGTCCCTCCGGGACGCAGGTGCCTGTAACCGGTCTTCAGGCGCACCGCGATCTCGCCCTCGGCGACACGTTCGACGACAAAATCCTCGGCCACCTGCTCGAAGGCCTCTTTCATGAAGGCGGTCAGCGCCGCCACGTCCATCTGCAGACCCATGCTTTTCCTCGCTCGGCTTCCGGCCTAGTGTTGGCCTCGACTGGCGGTGGAGGGCAAGATGGCAATTCTGGAACGTCACGACAGCGGCCCGGTCGCGCACCTGCGGATGAACGCGCCGGAGCGGCTGAACGCGCTGTCGGACGCGATGCTGGACGCCTTGCAGACATCGCTCGATGAGATTGCCGCCACGCCAGACATCCGCGTGGTGATCCTGTCGGGAGCGGGCAAGGCCTTCTGCGCAGGGCACGACCTGAAGGAAATGACCGCGGCGCGCCAGGCCGAGGATGGCGGCGCAGCGGCCTTCAAGGATCTCTTCGACCGATGCGCGCGGGTGATGCAGACGATCCAGTCGATACCGCAGCCGGTGATCGCGCAGGTGCATGGAATCGCCACCGCCGCGGGTTGCCAGCTTGTCGCGACTTGCGATCTCGCGCTGGCCGCTGAAGGCACGCGGTTCGGCGTGAACGGGGTCAACATCGGCCTCTTCTGTTCGACTCCGATGGTGGCGCTGACCCGCAATGTGCCGCGCAAGGCGGCCTTCGAGATGCTGACCACGGGCCGCTTCGTTGAAACGTCCGAAGCCACGGCACTTGGCCTGATCAACCGGTCCTGCCCCGTGGATGCGCTGGAAACCGAGGTTCGCGGACTCGCCGAAACCATCGCCGGCAAACTCGGCAGCGCGGTGCGCACCGGCAAGCGCGCCTTCTACGGGCAGGCGCAGATGAGCATCGAAGATGCGTACGCTTACACCGGCCGCGTCATGGTCGAGAACATGCTCGATCGCGACACGGAAGAGGGCATCGCCGCCTTTCTCGAAAAACGCGACCCGACCTGGCGTCAGTGACAAGCCCGCGCGCGATCGGGGCTCCCATTGTTTCCAATACGCACCCCCACCGTTTCGTGCGGAGCATCTACCAAATCTGGCCGAAACATGGCAGTTTTAGGGCAGACGAATGACCCAGGACTTCGGGGCGTCGGCGGCGGAAGGTCCCTCCAGGGAAGGTTCTCTCTCACCGGCCCGCACTGCCTGCCGCGGCGCCCCGAAAGTCAGTTGCAGTTGCGCCATGACGCGCCCTGCCCTACATGCCGCTCATGACACCCGAACTTCACATCGTCGGCGGCGGCATGGCCGGGTCCGAGGCCGCCTGGCAGGCCGCGAACGCGGGCCTCCGCGTCGTGCTGCACGAGATGCGCCCCGGCGTCGGCACCTTCGCGCACCAGACAGGCCTGTTGGGCGAGATGGTGTGCTCGAACTCCTTCCGGTCCGACGACAACGAGCAGAATGCCGTGGGCCTTCTGCACTGGGAGATGCGCCAGGCCGGCGGGCTGATCATGGACTGTGCCGACCGTCACCGCCTGCCTGCGGGCGGCGCGCTGGCGGTGGACCGCGACCCCTTCGCCCAGACCGTCACCGACAGGTTGCGCGCGCATCCCAACGTGCGCGTCGAGGCGGGCGAGATCACCGGACTGCCCCGCGACGGACACTGGATCATCGCCACCGGTCCGCTGACCTCTTCCGCGCTCGGCCAGGCCATCGCCGCCGAGACCGGCGCCGACGCGCTGGCCTTTTTCGACGCCATTGCGCCGATCGTCTATTTCGACAGCATCGACATGTCGAAGGCCTGGATGCAGTCACGCTACGACAAGGGCGAGACCGAGGAGGAACGCACCGCCTATCTCAACTGTCCGATGGACCGCGACCAGTACGAAGCCTTCATCGACGCGCTGCTTGCCGCCGACAAGACCGAGTTCCACCAAGGCGAGACCGCCGGCTACTTCGATGGCTGCCTGCCGATTGAGGTCATGGCCGAGCGCGGCCGCGAGACGCTGCGTTTCGGGCCGATGAAACCGATCGGACTGACCAATCCGCACCAGCCGGAAGTCAAGCCCCATGCCGTTGTGCAGTTGCGCCGCGACAACGCGCTGGGAACGCTCTACAATATCGTGGGCTTCCAGACGAAGATGAAGTACGGCGCGCAAACGGATGTTTTCAGACGCATTCCCGGCCTCGAAAACGCCGGTTTCGCGCGCCTCGGCGGGATCCACCGCAACACCTTTCTGAACTCTCCGACCCTGATCGACGCGCAACTGCGACTGCGGTCGGCGCCGCATATCCGCTTTGCCGGCCAGATCACCGGGGTCGAGGGCTATGTGGAATCAGCGGCGATGGGACTGCTCGCCGGGCGGATGGCCGCTGCGGAATTGACCGGGCGACCGCTGGATGCGCCGCCGCCCACCACGGCCACCGGCGCGCTTGTCACACACATCACCGGAGGCGCCGAGGCCAAGACCTTCCAGCCGATGAACGTGAACTTCGGGCTCTTCCCGCCCGTCGCCGGGCTCAAGGGCGGACGTCGCGGGCGCAAGGACCGCTACAAGGCCTACACTGACCGGGCCAAAGCCGACTGGACCGGCTGGCTTGCGGGCGCGGCACTGGACGCCGCCCGAGCCTAGAGGCTATCCTGCCCCTCCATCGCCATAGGAGGGAGGAGCATGTCGCCAGGGTTTCTCGCGAAAGCCTACCAAGCCCGCACGCAGGACGAGACCCGCGATCTTTACGACGCGTGGTCGGAAACCTACGAGGACGAGGTTGTCGAGCAGGGCTACGCCACCCCGGCGCGCTGCGCGTCGGCGCTCGGGCAGTTCTCGGACGACCTGACGCTTCCGGTCCTCGACTTCGGATGCGGGACGGGGCTTTCGGGCGAGGCGCTTGCCCGCGAAGGGTTCCGCACCATCGACGGTGTCGACATCTCCGAGGACATGATCGCACAGGCCCGCGCCAAGGGCGTCTACCGCGACCTTTCGGTCATCGAAGGTGATGGCGGGCTAGCCGCGAAGGCCGCGAACTATTCCGCCGTGGCCGCCATCGGCGTGATCGGTGCCGGCGCGGCCCCGCCAACGGTCTTCGACGAAATTATGCATGGATTGCCGCGCGGCGGGTTGTTCGTCCTGTCCTTCAACGATCACGCGCTTGCCGACCGGTCCATCACGGGACGTATGAACGAATGGCTCGACTGCGGTGCGGCGCGCTGCCTGTTCAGCGAACATGGCGCCCACCTGCCTGGGATCGACCTGAAATCCACGGTCTACGTGCTGCGCAAGAGTTGACCTTCACCACCCGTTTCGCCCCGTCCCCGACCGGCCCGCTGCACCTCGGGCATGCCTATTCGGCGCTGCTGGCCTTCGATCTTGCTCGGGCGCAGGGCGGCAGGTTCTTGCTTCGGATCGAGGATATAGACAAAGGCCGCGCCCGGACCGAATGGGAAGCGCAGATCTTCGACGACCTGCGCTGGCTCGGCCTCGACTGGCCCGAGCCGGTGATGCGCCAGTCCGAACGGCTGGACCAGTACCGCGCGGCGCTCGAGCCGCTCTGGCAGCAGGGGCTGCTCTTTGCCTGCAGCTGTTCGCGGCGCGACGTGCGGGCCGCGGCCTCTGCCCCGCAGGAGGGCGGCGATCCGGTGACCGGGCCGGACGGGATCGTCTATCCCGGCACCTGCCGCGACCGCGATGTTCGCACGGGATCGTCCGCGTTGCCTGCCGGATGCGCGTTGCGCCTGAACATGGCCCGTGCCGTTGCCCGCGCCGCGCCGCTCACCTTTGTCGAAGAGGGCGGAGAGACATCGCGCACGGACACGGTCGATCCCGAAAGCGCCGTCCGGGGAATTGGCGACGTGGTGCTGGCACGGCCCGACATGGGCACCTCTTACCACTTGTCGGTGGTTCTCGACGATGCCGCGCAGGGCGTCACCCATGTCGTGCGGGGCGCCGATCTTTTCGAGGCCACCGGCATCCATGTCATCCTGCAGCGCCTGCTGGGCCTGCAGACGCCGATCTATCACCACCATCGCCTGATCCGCGACGACACCGGCAAGCGCCTTGCAAAGCGCGACGACGCCCGCGCGCTGGCGAAGTACCGCGCCGAAGGGGCCAGCCCAAACGACATCCGGCGCATGGTCGGTCTGCCGCCGGGGCAATGACGCGGTTATTCGAGCTTCATCAACTCCACCTCCGCGCCGTCACGGACGGCGGTGTAAAAGCAGGTCCTGCGGCCCGTGTGGCAGGCCGGGCCGGTCTGGCGCACGATGACGAGCAGGCAGTCGCGGTCGCAATCCACCCGCAGGTCCACGAGTTCCTGGACATTGCCGCTGGTCTCGCCCTTGACCCAGAAGGATGCGCGCGACCGGCTCCAATAGGTCACGCGGCCCGTATCGAGCGTGCGCGCCACGGAGTCGGCGTTCATCCAGGCCATCATCAGCACCTCGCCGCTGGTCTCGTCCTGCGCGATGGCGGGGATCAGCCCCGCGGCGTTGAAGGTGAGGCTGGCGGGGTCGAAGGTCTGTGTGGCCATCGGTGGAAACCTTTTTGCATCTGGGCGGCGATCCCCTATCTATGCAGTCAGTGAACCGAGGAAAACCGCAAAGGCTGCGCGCGACATGTCCGCGGACAACGACCTGATCAAGCTCTACTCCGGCCGTATTCTCGCGCTGGCAGCCGATATCCCGCATCTCGGCCGACTCGATGCGCCGGATGCGACGGTCAAGCGCCGCTCGCCACTGTGCGGGTCGACCGTCACGGTCGATGTCGCGGTCGAGGACGGGCGGATCAGCGCATTCGGGCAAGACGTCAAGGCCTGCGCCCTCGGACAGGCGGCCGCCGCGGTGACCGGTGGCGCCGTCATCGGGCGCACGTTCGACGAGGTCGAGACGGCGCGCGACCAGTTGCGTGCGATGCTGACGCAGGACGGGCCGATACCGGAATCGCCTTTCGAAGGGTTCGAGGTGCTGGAACCGGCGCGCGCGTATCGCAATCGCCACGCCTCGATCCTGCTCAGCATCGAAGCGACTGCCGAAGCCATGCACCAAGCGCTGCAATCCGACTGCGCCTGACACAGCCCTTCCCGACAAGAAAAAGGCGCCGCGCATCCGGGACGGGATGGCGGCGCCAGTCAAGCGATGCTCATGGGGACTCCGAGGTCCTGCGACGGGGTCATCCCCCGCGAAAGGTGCAATCAGGCAGTGCTTGCACCCGGGTGCCGTTTACGGGACAGGCGGCACGGGCAGGACGCCGGCATGACAGCGCAGGCAGAAATCAGGCAAAGGCAGGAAGGTGAAGGCCGACGACCAGCATCAGGGCCAGTGCCGCTGCGCCGACGGCATCCTGCACCAGCGTCGCATGGGACCTGAGGGCGATGGACTTGATCTGTTTCAGCGTCGTCATGCTCACCTCCAACATTTGTTGCTTATTTGTTCTCACGAATTACGCGCTGTGTAAAGAACTTTTTAAGAACATATGTGAACAAAGGTAGCTTTCGCCCTAGCCGACCGAAATCAGGCGGATCGCCTCGTCCTGCCGCATCAGCCACAACAGGACCCGCGCTGCAGCCCCGCGCTCCGTGGACAACTCGGGATCGGCCTCCAGCAGGGCGCGCGCATCGCTTTGCGCGGTGGCCATCAGGCCCGGCTGCCTTTCGAGGTCGGCGATGCGGAACTTCGGCAGCCCGGATTGCGCCGTGCCGATGAGGTCGCCGGCGCCGCGCATCGCGAGGTCGGTCTCGGCGATCTCGAACCCGTCCTCGGTGGCGCGCAGCACCTCCAGCCGCTTTCGCCCGGTTTCGCCCAGCGGCGGCTGGTAAAGCAGCAGGCAGGTCGACTGCGCCTCACCCCGCCCGACACGTCCGCGCAGCTGGTGCAGTTGCGCCAGCCCGAAGGTTTCGGCGCGTTCGATGACCATGATGGTCGCGTTGGGCACATTCACCCCGACCTCGATCACCGTCGTCGCAACCAGAACCTGGCTTTCGCCGGACACGAAACGCGCCATTGCCGTGTCCTTCTCGGCCACGGGCATCTGCCCGTGCACAAGGTCAACCACGCCCTCGCCCAGCACTGCGCGCAGCCGCTTGAAGCGTTCCGAGGCCGCCGTCAAATCGACCGATTCGCTTTCCTCGACCAGCGGGCAAACCCAGTAGCATTGCCGGCCCTCCGAGATTGCCCCGCGCAGTCGCTCGACGACCTCGTCCATGCGCTCCGCGCTGACCATCGCGGTGCGGATCGGCTTGCGTCCGGGCGGCTTCTCGTCGAGCACCGACACGTCCATGTCGCCGTATTGCGCCAGCGACAGGGACCGCGGGATCGGGGTCGCGGTCATCACCAGAACGTCGACCGCCGCACCCTTGCGCCCCAGTTCCAGCCTCTGGCGCACCCCGAAGCGGTGCTGCTCGTCGACCACCGCAACGCGCAGGTCGGCAAAAACCACGTCGCTTTGGAACACCGCGTGGGTGCCGACCAGCACGGCGATGTCGCCGCGTGCCAGGGCCGCAAGCTTGGCGCGACGCTCGGCCCCCTTGTCGCGCCCGGTCAGGATCTCAAGCACCACGCCCGTTGTCTCGGCCAGAGGTTGCAGCCCCTCGAGATGCTGGCGCGCGAGGATCTCGGTCGGCGCCATCATCACCCCCTGCCCGCCCGCCTCGACCGCGCGCAGAAGCGCCATGAAGGCGACCAGCGTCTTGCCCGCGCCGACATCGCCCTGCAGCAGCCGGTGCATCCTCTCGGGCCGCGCGAGATCGGCGTTGATCTCCGCGATCGCGCGTTCCTGCGCGCCGGTGGGCCGGTACGGCAGTTGCGCCAGCACTTTGCCTTGCAGCGTTCCGTCGCCGGTCGAGACCTTGCCAGCCTTGCGCCGGGCGCGCCGCCGGGCCAGCGCAAGGGTAAGCTGGTGGGCCAGCAATTCGTCATAGGCCAGGCGCTCGTGCGCCGGGGCGGTCGCGGCAACATCGTCGAGGGCGTGCGGCGTATGCGCAGCTTCGAACGCGCGATGCAGGTCAGGCCAATCCTTGCGGCGCTTCAGCTCGGGATCGATCCACTCGACAAGCTCCGGCAGGCGGCTCAGCGCCCCGCGCGTCGCCTTGTACATCAGCTTTTGCGAGATCCCGGCGCCCAGCGGGTAGACCGGCTCGAAGTCGGGGATCTGCCCGGCCTCCTCTTCCGGCACCGCAAAATCCGGATGCACCATCTGCGCCATGCCGTCGAAAAGCTCGATCTTGCCCGAGACGACGCGGCGCGCACCGGTGGGCAGGCTGCGCCTGAGGTAATCGCCGCGGGCGTGAAAATAGACCAGCTGCAAGGCGGCATCTCCGTCGCTCGCATGGATGCGATAGGCGCCGCCCTTGTTGCGCGGCGCATGGTGCTCGCCGATGGTCACCGCCAGCGTGAGCACGGCTGGCAGGCTGCGCCCGGCAAGTCCCGAAACCCGGCGTCGGTCGATGACCGCATGGGGCAGCGTGAACAGCAGGTCGCGCGGCGCGTCGATACCGTGGCCCGCCATCGTACGCGCGGTCTTCGGCCCGACCCCCTCCAGCGTTTCCAGCCCCGCGAACAGCGGGAAAAGCTGTTCCGGACGTCCGCTCATGCGTTGCCGATCAGGGTGAGCCACGCCTCCTCGTCCAGCGTCTCGATGCCGAGTTCGGCGGCCTTCTTGGCCTTCGATCCCGCCCCCGGTCCGGCGACGAGGTAATCCGTCCGGGCCGAGACCGAGCCCGAGACCTTGGCGCCAAGCCGCTCGGCCATCGCCTTGGCCTCGGCGCGGGTCATCCGCTCGAGCGTGCCGGTGAAGACCACGGTCTTGCCCGCGACCGGGCTGCCGTCGGTGTCCGCGCGCTGCGCCGGTTCGACCTCGAGATGTTCGAGCAGGCGGGCGATCGAGGCGCGTTCCGCATCCTGGTTGAGCGTGCTGACTAGAGAGCCCGCCATGACCGCGCCGACGCCGTCGATCCCGATCAGATCCTCCCAAGCCGGGCCGGATTGCTCCGCCGCCTCCGAGACCGCGGTCTCGAGCGCCTCCCAGGTCCCATAATGCAGCGCAAGCAGGTTCGAGGCCGACTCGCCCACGTGCCGGATGCCCAGTGCGAAAATCAGCCGCGCCAAGGGAATCTGTCGCTTGTCGTCGATGGCATCGAAGAGGTTGGCCGCGGATTTCTCGCCCCAACCTTCGCGGTTCTTGAGTTGCTGGATACCCGAGCCGAAGCGGTCGCGCAGGCTGAAGATGTCGGCAGGCTCGGCGATCCAGCCGTCGGCATGGAACTGCTCGACCTGCTTGGCACCGAGCCCTTCGATGTCGAAGGCCGCGCGCGACACGAAATGCTTGAGCTTCTCGACCGCCTGCGCGGGGCAGATCAGCCCGCCGGTGCAGCGCCGCACGGCATCGCCCTCCTCGCGGACGGCATCGCTGCCGCACTCGGGACATTCGGTCGGAAAGGCGTAGGGTTGCGCATCGTCGGGGCGTTTCGAAAGATCGACATCCGCAACTTTCGGAATCACGTCGCCGGCCCGGTAGACCTGCACCCAGTCGCCGACGCGGATGTCCTTGCCGTCGCGGATCTGCTGACCTTTGCTGTCGCGCCCGGCGATGTAATCCTCGTTGTGCAGCGTGGCGTTCGAGACCACGACGCCACCCACGGTGACCGGCGTCAGCCGCGCCACGGGCGACAATGCCCCGGTGCGGCCGACCTGAATGTCGATCGCCTCGAGCCGGGTCCAGGCCAGTTCAGCAGGGAACTTGTGAGCCAGCGCCCAGCGCGGCGTCGTCGAGCGAAAGCCGAGACGGCGCTGCAGGGCGAGGTCGTCGACCTTGTAGACGACGCCGTCGATGTCATAGCCGAGGGTCGCGCGCTGTTCCTCGATCGCCGCGTAGTGGCGCAACATCTCGGCGGGCCCATCGCTGAGCGCGGTCAGCGGGTTGGTCGCGAAACCGAGTGCTTCGAGGCGATCGATCGCGCCTTTCTGTGTCTCGGCCAGAGGATCCGAAAGCGCGCCCCAGGCGTAGGCGAAAAAGCGCAGCGGACGGTCCCGTGTGATCTCGGCGTCGAGCTGGCGCAGCGAGCCTGCGGCGGCGTTGCGCGGGTTGGCGAAGGTCTTGCCCCCGCGCGCCGATTGGCGCTCATTGAGCGCGGCGAAGTCGGGATGCGACATGTAAACTTCGCCGCGCACTTCCAGAAGCTCGGGCGCGCCGTCAAGCCTTTCGGGAATGTCCGCGATGGTGCGGGCGTTCGCGGTGACGTTCTCGCCGGTCGTGCCGTCGCCGCGGGTCGCGGCCTGTACCAGCACGCCCTTTTCATAGCGCAAAGACAGCGACAGGCCGTCGATCTTCGGCTCCGCCGTGTAGGCAAGCGAGGCATCGTCGGCGAGGTTCAGGTACCTGCGGATGCGCCGGTCGAATTCTTCGATCTCTTCCGCCGCGAAGGCGTTGGAAAGCGACAGCATCGGAACCGCATGGGTGACCTTGGAAAAGCCTTCTGCGGGGGCGGCTCCCACCATCTCGGTCGGGCTGTCGGATCGTTTCAGGTGCGGAAAACGCGCCTCGATGGCCGCATTGCGGGCCTTGAGGCGGTCATAGTCGGCGTCGCTGATCTCGGGCGCGTCGTCGCCGTGATAGGCCACGTTGGCCTCTGCCAGGCGTCGCGCCAGGTCGGCAAGCTCGGCCCGGGCCGCGGCCTCGTCCAGTGTGTCGATGTCTTTCGGGGTCGGCACGACCTGCCCTCTTCAGTCCGCGTGCCTCCTAGATATGCGGTGATCGGGGGCTGGGTCCAGCGGCTTCGGCACATGTCCCCGCGCCCGAGGCGGCAGCGCCGCGCGCGGACCCGCAACCGTTGCCATCGAGCGGCTTTCACGGAGAGGATCCCACTGGTGGGAGCAGGCTTGCAGAGGAATCGTTGGGATCGGAGCCAGGACCCAGGATCACCAGTCGAGGGATTTCGGCCACACTGCCCGCCGGGACGGGAATGTCCCGGTGACGGACCGGGCGTGCGGCCCGCCCCAGCCGTCAGGCGCCGACGGCGAGGCGCTGCGGGTCGTCCGAGCGCACCGGCTCGGGATCGCGCAGCACGTAGCCACGGCCCCAGACAGTTTCGATGTAGTTCTCGCCCCCGGTAGCAAGGCTAAGTTTCTTGCGCAGCTTGCAGATGAAGACGTCGATAATCTTGAGTTCGGGCTCGTCCATGCCGCCGTAGAGATGGTTGAGGAACATCTCCTTCGTGAGCGTCGTGCCCTTGCGCAGCGACAGCAGTTCCAGCATCTGGTATTCCTTGCCCGTCAGATGCACCGACTTGCCGTTGACGCTGACCGTCTTGGCGTCGAGGTTGACCGAGATTTCGCCGGTCTCGATCACCGATTGCGAATGGCCCTTCGACCGTCGGATGATGGCATGGATGCGCGCCACGAGTTCCTCGCGGTGGAACGGCTTGGTCAGGTAGTCATCGGCGCCAAAGCCGAAGCCCTTGATCTTGTTCTCGGTGTCGTCGGCGCCCGACAGGATCAGGATCGGCGTCGAGATCCGCGCCAGGCGCAGCTGCCGCAGCACCTCGTGCCCGTTCATGTCCGGCAGGTCGAGGTCGAGAAGGATCAGGTCGTAGTCGTAGAGCTTGGCAAGGTCGATCCCCTCCTCCCCGAGGTCCGTCGCGTACACGTTCAGGTTGGCATGCGTCAGCATCAGCTCGATGCTTTTGGACGTGGTGGGATCGTCTTCGACAAGCAATACACGCATGGATATTTCCCGTATTCCGTTCTGATAATCCTAGGCAGACAAATTGGGCAAAAATAGTTAATGACACGTTATTCTACGCAGAAAACGAGACCGATCAACTTAAAGTTGTCGAAATTTCTGGACCGCCGTGGCTTTCAGCGCCTCTTCGCCGTGTTCGGACACGGCGCGGACCCACTCCTGAAACTCCTCGGCGCTGAGCTGGTAGCGCTTGAGCGCCTCGGCCTGCGTGATCAGACCGTAGGCGACGCCCCGCACAACGGAAGCCTTGCGCGACGCGACCCAGCGCCGGGTCTTTGCCGGCGGAAGGTCGGCCTGGGTCATGATCCGGCCATCGGCAAGGGTCACCGCCCTTGGCCCGTCCACTTTTTTTAGGTACATCACACTCGCCCGAACACTCTGCCTCATCACACTTTGCGCGAGAACTTGACGTCACCGCCTTAAGGACAGATGAAGCGGGCCCTTGAGAGTGAGTCGGATTTTCCTATATTCCAGCCGACCCGACGCCCCGGAGCCCTGCCATGCCGCTCGACCAGACGCCGCCGCTGAATTCACTCGGCTTTCCCAAGCCGCCCGCGCAGACGCGGGTGGTGGTGGCGATGTCGGGTGGCGTCGACAGTTCCGTAGTCGCCGCGATGCTGGCCGAGGAAGGTTATGACGTGGTCGGCGTGACGCTGCAGCTCTACGATCACGGCGCGGCTCTCGCCAAGAAAGGCGCCTGCTGCGCGGGGATCGACATCCACGACGCGCGGCGCGTGGCCGAGAAGATGGGCTTTCCGCATTACGTGCTCGACTACGAGAACATCTTTCGCGACGCGGTCATCGACGAGTTCGCCGACAGCTACCTTGGCGGCGCGACGCCGGTGCCCTGCATCCGCTGCAACGAGCGAGTGAAGTTCAAGGACCTGCTCGAAACCGCGAAGGATCTCGACGCGGATTGCATGGCGACCGGCCACTACATCCAGCGCAAGCTCGGGACGAACGGACCCGAACTGCATTCGGCGGCGGATGCGGCGCGCGACCAGAGCTATTTCCTGTTCTCGACCACGCCCGAACAGCTGGACTACCTTCGGTTCCCGCTCGGGCACCTCGCGTCGAAGGCAGAAACCCGTGCGCTGGCAGAAAAGTACGGGCTAAGCGTGGCGATGAAGCCCGACAGCCAGGACATCTGCTTTGTTCCGAACGGCGATTATGCCGCGGTGATCCGCAAGCTGCGGCCCGAGGCCGCCGATCCGGGCGAGATCGTGCATGCCGACGGCACCGTGCTGGGCCACCACGACGGGGTGATCAACTACACCGTGGGCCAGCGCCGGGGCCTGGGGATCGGCGGGCTGACCGATCCGCTTTACGTGGTCCGGCTCGACCCCGAGACGAAGCGCGTGATCGTGGGGCAGAAATCGATGCTGGCGACCCGCTCCATCCCGGTGCGCGAAATCAACTGGCTGGGCGACGCGCCGCTGTCGTCGCGAGAGGAATGGCATGTCGCCGTGCGCGTGCGTTCGACCCGTCCGCCGGCCGAGGCGGTGATTCGCCCCGTCAGCGACACCGAGGCGACCGTGGAGCTTCTGAGCCCCGAGCAGGGCGTGTCGCCGGGTCAGGCCTGCGTCTTCTACGATATCGAAAGCAGCCGGATCTTCGGCGGCGGCTGGATCCACAAGGGCTGAGCCCCGTCAGGCGCGCGCTTCGGCGAGGCCGTCCAGAACCGCGCGCGCCGCGCGCAGCCCCGGTGCCTCGCCGCCGCGCCCCAGCCGTTGCATCGTCAACTCCATCGCCTCGTACTGGCCCTCGGGATGCGCCATGACCTCGAGTAGTCCGGGTGCGATCTTTTCGGCGCGGCAGTTTCCGGCGATGAATTCGGGCACCGCGCGGCTCTCTGAAACGAGGTTCACCAGTGTCACGGTGTCCACCTTCATCATCATGCGGATGATCGTCCGGCTGAGCCAGTTCATGTCATAGGCGATCACCATCGGCGTGCCCGCGGCGGCCAGTTCCAGCGAGACCGTGCCGGACGCCGCCAGCGCGACCTGCGCCGCGCGGAATGCGGCGCGCTTGTGCCGTGCGAAAACCGGTTCTGGATGGTCGCGCGGGTCGAGCACGCAGACCTCCGCCGGCCAGTCGCGCACGGCCTCCTTCACAGCCGGTGCGACCGGTGCGGCCGCGGGTAGGACGATGCGCAGATCCGGGTGGCGCGCCAGCACGTCCGGCAGGGCCGCGCCGAACACAGGGGCCAGCCGCGAGACCTCGCCGCGCCGCGAGCCCGGCAGCACCAGCAGGAGCGGCGCATCCCCCAACCCGAAGGCGTCGCGGAACGCGGCGACCTCGGCATCGCTCGCCACCGGCTCGGACACCACCGGGTGGCCGACGAAATCGCAGGCCATCCCGTGCGCCGTCATGTAGGGCGGCTCGAAGGGAAACAGCGCGAGGACGTGGTCGATCATCCGGCTCATCTTCTCGGCCCGGCCCGCGCGCCACGCCCAGACGGTCGGTGCTACGTAATGCACGGTACGCAGATCCGGCGCCCTGGCCTTCACGCGCTTGGCGACGCGCAACGAGAAATCGGGCGAATCGATTGTGATCATCACGTCGGGCCGGGTCGCCACCACGGTCTCGGCGGTCTCTTCGATCCGGGCCATGAGAGCGCGGTACTTCGGCAGCACCTCGGCGATCCCCATGACGCTGAGTTCATCCATCGGGAAGCGGCTGTCCAGCCCCTCGGCCTGCATGCGCTCGCCGCCGACCCCGTCGAAAGCGATGCCGGGTTCGAGCGTTTTCAGCCCCGCCATGAGCGCTCCGCCCAGCCGGTCGCCCGACGGCTCGCCCGCGATCACGAAGGCGCGCGTCACCGCGGATCCCGCGACCACAGGACCAGCCCGTGCCGGTCGGCCCGGGCGATGGCCTCGTCGCGGTCGAGCAGCAGTACGTCGCCGGCGTCGATCACCAGACCGGCCAGGCCTGCGGCCTGAATCGCGTCGAGCGTCGCAGGGCCCACGGTCGGCAGATCCACGCGCCGGTCCTGCCCGCGCTTGGGGCGCTTGACCAGCACAGCGCGCAGCCGCGCGGCAATCTTCGGCAGGGTCGCCAGCATGTGATCCGTCCCGCCGATGGTCTCGATCGCGGCCACCTGCCCCGCGCCCACGACGCAGCCCTGTCCAACGTCATGCGGGGCCAGCGCGTCGAGAACCGCGACGGCACGATCGACGTCGGCGCGCATCGCCTTGTCGGGCTGCGCGCGGCTCAGGACACCCGGCGGCGCCAGCAGGCCGGGGGCAAGCTCGTGGGCGGCGCGCACCGTGAAGCCCTTGGACGCGAGAATGTCGAGCACGACGCGCAGCGCGCCGTCGTCGCCCGCCTGCAGGCCCTTCTGCATTTGTGTCACCAGCGGCAGAGTTGCCATGTCGATAGCCTTGAGATCGACGCGCGGCCGTGCCACGGCGCCACACAGGCAGACCTCGGTCACCCCGCGCTTGCGCAGGTCCTTGAGGAAGCTGCCGAACTTCTCGATGCGAAAGCTCATGTCCGGCGCCAGCCCGTCCGGCGCATAGCCTTCGAGCGCGCAGATCAGCGGTCTTTCTGACCGGGCCGCCGCGACATGAGCGGGCAGGCCCCCGCTGCCTGCGATCAGAGCCAGCATCAGCCGGGTGTCAGGAAGTGCCGGTCGGTGCCGGCCAGCACGAAATCGACGATCTCGCGGACATAGTCGCTCTCTGTTCCGGCCTTCAGGCGTTCGGCGCGCTGGTGGAAGGTCCCCTCGCCGTCCGACAGTTCGCGGAACGCCGCCCGCAGCGCGGAGATGTCGGCGCGCGACACGCCCCGGCGCTTGAGGCCGACGAGGTTCAGCCCGTCGAGCACGCCGCGCGGCGCCTGTACCAGACCGTAGGGGATCACGTCGTTGGTCACCATCGTCACCGCGCCGATGATCGCCCCGCGCCCGATACGCACGAACTGGTGCACGCCGGACAGGCCACCGACGATCACGTCGTCCTCGAGCACGCAATGGCCGGCGATCGCGACCTGATTGACGATGATGCAGCGGTTCCCGATCTGTGCATCGTGGGCGATGTGGCATCCGGCCATGAAGAGGCCGTCATCCCCGATCCGGGTCACCCCGCCACCGCCTTCGGTGCCGGTGTTCATCGTGACGTGCTCGCGGATCCGGTTGCGTTCGCCGATGACCAGTTCGGTGCTTTCGCCTTTGAACTTGAGGTCCTGCGGAATCTCTCCGATCACCGAAAACGGGAACACGACGGTCTCCGCGCCGATGGTCGTCCGCCCGCTCACCACCACATGCGAGCGCAGCTCGACGCCGGGGCCGAGGGTGACCTCGGGTCCGACGACGCAGAACGGCCCGATCCGCGCGGTCGGATCGACGCGCGCACCGGCCTCGACAACCGCGCTCGGGTGGACGCGGCTCATGGTGTCACCCAAGGTCCATCATCGCCGTGAACTCGGCCTCGGCCGCGACCTCCTCGCCGACCTTGGCCACACCGCCAAAGCGCCAGACCTTGCCGCCGGGCTTGCCGCGGATCGTGCGCACTTCCATCCGCAGCACATCGCCGGGACCCACCTTGCGGCGGAACTTGCAGTTGTCGATGGCCATGAAATAGACTTTCATGTTCTTGTCGGCCATGTCCAAGTGCGCGCCCACCATGACGGCAGTGGTCTGCGCCATCGCCTCGACGATGGTCACCCCGGGCATCACCGGAAGGCCCGGGAAATGGCCCTGGAAGTGCGGCTCGTTCATGGTCACGTTCTTGATCCCCACGGCCGAGGCATAGCCGTCCATCTCGACCACCTTGTCGACCAGCAAGAACGGGTAGCGGTGCGGCAGGATACGCTGGATCAGCTGGATATCCGCCTCGGCGGGCGGGGGCGTGCCGTCGGCTGTCATGCGGGATGTCCTTTGCTGGTCAGGGTCGGCGTGTCGACGTGCGTATCAACTGCGCCCGGCTTGGGCAAGCGCGGCTCACTCCGTCCCGTCCCCGGCGGGCGGCGCGGTCTCTTCTGGCGCGGGCGCAGTGCCCGGTGCTTGGCCGCCCGTGGGTGCGACATCCGCATCGTCACCCAGCACGTCGTTCACGCGCGAGATCGCGTCCGAGGTGATGTCGATGGCATTGGCGCTGAGAAAGATCGACCGGCGTTCGAGCACCACCGCAGCCCCGGCCGAGCGCATCAGGGCCTCGAGCACCGGCACGGCGGCGTTCAGGAAGGCGACGCGGCGCTGTTCGAACTCCTGGGTGAGCTCGCGGCTTTTGCCCTCTTGCGCGCGGCGCGTGGCCTGCACCTTCTCGTCGAAGGCGTCTGCAAGGGTCCGGAAGGCTTCCGGCTCCATCGTCGGCCGCCGGCGCGTCAGATCCTGCTCTTCGGCCGCAAGCTCGGCCTCGATCCGGCGGTTCTCGGCGGCAAGCTCGGCGCTGCGCGCCTCCAGTTCCTGCGTCGTCTTCTGCCCGTAGTCGCTGTCGACGAACAGCCGTTCGGTGTCGATGGTCAGGATCGGGCTGTGAACGGACCCGCCGGCAAGGCCCTGCGCCGAAACCGCCGGGCCGAGGCCGACCAGTGCCGACAGCAGTGCCGCGAAAAGGACGGGCCCCGCGCGCATGGCGGTGTCAGAAACGCGCCGAAAGCGTCACGTCGAAGGACTGCTCGCGGTCGAACTCCTCTTTCTGGAGCGCGTTGGAGAGGTTGAAACGCAGCGGGCCGATGGGCGTGTTCCAGAACAGTGACACCCCGACCACGTGGCGGAACGAGCCGTCTTCGCCGACGACGTCGCCGCCGCGGGTGTCGACGTTGTCGAGATCCCACAGGTTGCCGACGTCGTAGAACAGGCCGCCCGATATGCCGTATTCCTCCGGCAGGCCAAGCGGGAATTCGGCTTCGAAGCGCGCCACGACGTAGAGGTTGCCCCCCAACGGGTCGCGGTCGTTGACCGTCAGGTCGCGCGGTCCGATGCCGCCCGGTTCGAAACCGCGCATGATGTTGGGATTGAGCAGGAAGCGGTTGACCGCGCGGCTGTTGCCGTCCTTCCAGTTCAGCGCCCCGCCCTCGACGGTAGCGCGCAGGGTCACTTCCTCGTTCCAGACCCGGGTTTCGCCGACAAGGCGCGCCGTGGTCTTGATGAACTCGTCATCGCCCCCGATGCCCGCGAAGTCCTGACCGAACTCGAAGAGCACCCCGGCGTTGGGGTTCAGGCCGGTAAACCGCGTGTCATAAGTGTAGACATAGCCGATCGCGCTGGAGTCGAGCCGTCCTCGGTCGATCTCTCGCTGGATGATCGGCCCGTTTTCGGGATCGTCATCGTCGTCGCGGCGCAGCATCTCGGAACTTTCGAAGCTGTAGCGCAACTGCAGGCGGCCGTTCTCGCTGACCGGGAATTCGATCCCCGGCTGGAACAGGAAACGGTCGGCGTCATAGGAGGTGAAGCTGGACCGCTGCTGGGCCACGTTGGCATTGAGCGAGAACTCGAGATTGCGCCCCAGAAGCGCCGGTTCGACGAAGCGCAAACCATAGCGCCGCGCCTCTTCGGCGGTCGACAGGTCGACGGCCAGCCGCTGGCCGCGGCCAAGGAAGTTTTCCTCGGCGAAGCTGAGCGCGATGCCGAAGCCGTCGTTGGTCGAATAGGATCCGCCGACGCTGAGCGACCCGGTCGGCTGCTCGACCACGTCGACGTCGACGACCACCTGGTCAGGGGCCGATCCCTCGCGGGCATTGACCTCAGCCTCCTCGAAATAGCCCAGCGCGCGGATCCGTTCCGCCGCCTCGCGGATTTCGCGAGGGTTGAACGGATCGCCCTCGACGGCGGTGAACTGACGCCGGATCACACGGTCGAGCGTCGTAGTGTTGCCTTCGATGTCGATGCGCTCGACGAAGACGCGCGGGCCTTTGCTGAGCACGTATTGCACGTCGAGTGTCAGGTTGCGATCGTTACGCGTGATGCGCGGTTCGACACGCAGGAAGTCGACGCCGTCGCGGATCGCCTGGCGCTCCATGCGGGCGATATCGCGCTCGATCAGCGTCGGGGTATAGACCACGCCCGGCTTGATCTTCACGATGTCTCCGTAGCGCGACCCGTCGAGTCCCGGGATCTCGCTGGCCACGCTGACGTTGCCGAAGCGGAATTGCTGCCCCTCCTGCACGTTGAAGGCCAGGAAATAGCCGTCGCGTTCCTCGGCCAGCTGGGCATTCACCGAGACAACGCGGAAATCGACGTAACCCCGCGACTGGTAGAAGTCGGTCAGAAGTTGCTTGTCGAGTTCGATCTGTTCCTCGACGAAGGTGTCACGGCGCACCAGCGCGCGGAAGATGCCGGCCTGCTTGGTGCCCAGTACCCGGCGCAGCCGCCCGTCCGAGTAGACCCGGTTGCCGATGAAGCTCAGGCGCTCGATCTCGACCACGCCACCTTCGAAGATCTCGAAGACAAGGTCGACGCGATTGTCCGAACGGCGGATAATGCGCGGCGTGACCTTGGCGGCAAGCCGACCTTCAGAGGCATAGGCCTCGGCGATGGTGGCGGCGTCGCGCTCGGCCTGCGCGGGGTTGAAGACGCGGCGCTCGTTCGATCCGGTCAGCGCAATCAGCGCCTCGTCGTCGATCCGGCGATTGCCCTCGAAGCTGACACGGTTGATCGTGGGATATTCGACGACCCGGATCCGCAAGGTCGAGCCCGACGGCACGATCTCGACAGTCTCGAACAGGCCCGACTCGACCAGGCGCTGGTAGGCGTCGTTGAGCTGCGCGGACGAGACGGCCCCCGCCCCGATGCCCGCCCTGCTGATGATCGCGGCATCGCCGATGCGCTCGTTGCCCTCGATGGACACCGAGCTGAAACTGTAGGTCTGGGCCTCGACCGATGTGAGCGGCACCGCGAAAGCCGCTGAAAACACGGCGCATATGGCCGTCGTCCGAAATGCGCGTCCAAGCCAAGTTCCGCCTGCGCGCATCGCGCGCTCCTGCCCTGTCCTGCCCGGTGTCATTGCCTGCCCCGACCCACTCTTATTTTGCTCTGCCCCTGACTATCCAGAAAGCCGGAACTTGTCAAAACCATGTGGGTCGGAAACGGCAGGCAACTAGATGGATGGCGCAAAACGACCACGCCCGACCTTTCGGCCGGGCGAGTCACCGTCGGGAGGGTCGTTTATCAGAGTCCGAGCGAACCGATATAGGTCGCGCCGGCCAGGGCAAGCGTGATGGTTCCGGCGTAAAGCACCAGGTCCCAGTTCAGGTCCATCAGCAGGCTCAGCCCGCGGTATCCGTCGTTGATGGTCTGCATGATCCAGCTCTCCCTAACTTGCGCCAAGGGTTAGCCGAGGATTAAGGCCGCAGTTTGTTCAAATGTGGCGAGAAAGCGGCAATTGTCGCAATCCGCGCACCCGGAGACGGAGTCAGGGACAGAAGATGTCGTTGCCCAGCGCGAAGACCATCAGAGTCAGCACCAGCGCCAGCCCCGCGGTCATCAGGACGCGCAAGGCACCGTCGCTTGGGGGACGGCCCGAGACCGCCTCGTAAGCGTAGAACACCAGGTGCCCACCATCGAGCGCGGGGATCGGGAACAGGTTCAGCAGCCCGACGGCGGTGCTGAGCACGGCGATGAACCAAACGAACGACACCGCCCCCTGGCTCGCCATCGCGCCCGAGGTCTGGGCGATGCCGATGGGACCGGACAGGTTGCATGTGCTGATCGCGCCGCTGATCATATGGGCAAGACCCGAAATCGACCCCTCCATGATACGCCAGACCTGCGCCGTGCCGCCCCAAAGTGCCTCGCCCAGTCCGGGCGTTTCCGTCGCCGCATCGAAGGCCAGCCCGCCGGCGATGCCGATCCGCCAGTTGGTCTCGAACCCGCCCTCGGGCTGGGGTTCGTCCACGCGCTTGGGCGTCAGGGTCACGTCGATGCTCTCGCCATCGCGCCAGACCTTCAGCGCCAGCGGTGCGCCCGCGCCGCCTTCCACGGCGTCCTTGAGTTGGTCGAAGGCGAAGATCGGCGTGCCGTCGACCGAGGTGATGACGTCACCGGTCTCGAGCCCGGCCGACATCGCGGCGCTCTGCGGGCTCAGTCCGGTCACCAGCGGCGGCAGCAGGTAGGGGCCGTCGACGGTCGTCTCGGCGCCGTCGCGGCGCACGGTGTATTCGAGCACCTGCTGGCGGGGGAGCGTGTCGTAGAATTCGGAGGCGGCGGGGTCCTCGGGATTGGGCATCGCACGCCCGTTGATCGCCACCAGCTCGTCGCCGGCGCGCAGGTCGCCCACGGTCTGCGGCATCGGTGTCAGCTCGGAAATCGTCAGCGGATCGCGCTGCACGCCGGTCGACAGGATGATCGCGCCGAAAACGAGGATCGACAGCACGAAGTTGAAGATCGGCCCGGCAGCGACGGTTGCGGCGCGCGCCCAGAGCGGCGCGCCGTGCATCGTCGCGCGCAACCGGTCGGGATCGGCTTCTGCCTCCGCCATCGCCGAAGCGTCCTTGCCCGAGGCGGCGTTGGAATCGCCCGCGAACTTGACGTAGCCCCCGAAGGGCAGTGCCGCGACCTGCCAGCGCGTGCCGCGTTTATCGACGCGCGACCACAGCACCGGGCCAAAGCCGATACTGAACACATCGGCCTGGATGCCCGACCAGCGTCCGACGATGTAATGACCGTATTCGTGGATCGCCACGATCACCGACAGCGCCAGCACGAAGGCCGCGATCGTCCAGACAAGGCTGCCGAACTGCGGGATCAAAGCCAATATATCCAAGAACCTAACCTGCTATTTTCTGGATGACCGTTCCGGCCTCTTGCCGTGCCAGATGGTCGATATGGGCGACGTTATCAAGGGTCATGGTGGCGTCAATGTGGCCCGGCTGCGCACAGATCCGGTCGAGAACCCTCTCGACCACCTCGGCCATCTTGGTGAACCCGATGCGCCCGTCGATGAAGCCATCGAGCGCGGTTTCCTTGGCCGCGTTGAACACCGCCCCCGATAGGCCGCCCGCAGCCATGACCTCGCGCGCAAGGCGCAACGCCGGCCAGCGCCGCTCATCTGGCGCGCGGAAGGTCAGGCTGCCGATCCGGGCGAGATCGAGCCGTTCCACCGGCAGGGCACGCCGTTCCGGCCAATGCAGCGCGTAGCCGATGGCATGGCGCATGTCCGGCGGACCGACATGCGCCATCAGCGCCCCGTCGGCAAACCCGACAAGCGCGTGCACGAGCGACTCGGGGTGTACCAGCACTTCGATCCGTTCCGGTTCGATCCCAAAATATTCTCGCGTCTCAATGACTTCCATGGCCTTGTTGAACAACGACGCGGAATCGATGGTGATCCGCTGGCCCATGTCCCAGTTGGGATGGCTCGAGGCCAGCTCCAGCGTCGCCTTGTGCAGATCCTCGACCGGCCAGTCCCGGAATGCCCCGCCCGACGCGGTGATGACGATGCGCTCGACGTCCGCGATATTCTCGCCGGTGAGCGCCTGGAAGATCGCCGAATGCTCGCTGTCGACCGGCAACAAGGTGGCGCCGCGCGTCCGGGCGGTGTCGCGCATCAGGCTGCCCGCGCAGACCAGCGATTCCTTGTTTGCGAGCGCCAGCGTCGCCCCGTCGCGCAACGCCGCCAGACCGGGTGCGAGACCCGCGACCCCGACGATCGCCGACATCACCCAGTCGGCGGGCCGCTGCGCCGCTTCGACGATGGCCTGCGCACCGGCGGCCGCATCGACGCCGCTGCCCGACAGGGCCGTGCGCAACTCTTCGAGGCGATCGTCGTGCGCTGTCACCGCGATCTCGGCGCCAAGGCGGCACGCGTCATCGGCCAGCTGCGCGATGTTGCCCGCTCCGGTCAGGGCGACGACCCGGTACTCCTGAGGGGCGCGGGCGATGAGGTCGATGGTGTTCTGCCCGATCGAGCCGGTGGCTCCGAGAATGCTGATCCGCCGCATGGCCGCTCAGCCCGCGCCGAACGGAAAACCGGTGAACTGTCCCGCGAGCAAAAGAAAGACCGACGCCCCCAGCATGCCGTCGAACCGGTCGAGCAAGCCGCCATGCCCCGGAATGAGGGCAGAGCTGTCCTTGATCCCACGGCTGCGCTTGAGCGCACTTTCAGCCATGTCGCCCATCTGGCTGGCCATCGACATCGCCACGGACACCCCGATGATCTGCGGCCCCGCCCCTGTGTTGAGATCGAAAAGCCAGCCCACGATCGCCGCGCCGACCCATCCCGCTGCGGTCCCGGACCAAGTCTTCTTGGGGCTCACGCGCGGCCAGAACTTCGGACCGCCGATGGCGCGTCCGGCGAAGTAACCGACCACATCGGTGACTACGACCACCAACACGATCCACAAGAGCCAGGTAAATCCGAGATCGTCGCGCACCTGCATCAGCCCGTAGCCCGACATCAGGATCATCACTGTGAAAACCATGAAGAGCGTGCGGTGGCGCTGCAGCTGGCTGAACCCGAGAAGCCCCACGGCAAGCAGGATAGGCAGCGCGAACCCCGCCGGTAGGTAGATCGAGGCCATCGTCACCGCACCCGCCAGCGCGCCCAGCGCCGAGGGTGCCCAGCCGCTCGACGGGTTCAGCATCTTGACCAGTTCCCAGACCATCAGCCCGCACACCAGCGCGACAAGGGCGTGGAACAGCCCGCTCCCGTACCAGATTGCGAGCAGGCCGATGGTGACCATCAACGCGCCCGAGCCCAGGCGGACCCAGAGGTCTGACCATTTTCCGGAACTCTCCGGCGTCATGCGGACCTCACGGACCAACCCCGCCGTAGCGCCGGTCGCGCCCACCGTAGGAAGCGCAGAGGCGCGCGAATTCCTCGTGAGTGAAATCGGGCCACAGCGTGTCGATGAACTCGTATTCGGCATAGGCCGACTGCCAGAGCAGGAAGTTCGAAATCCGCGCCTCGCCGCTGGTGCGGATCACGAGGTCGGGGTCTGGCAGCACGAAAGTGTCGAGATACCGCGGCAGCGTCTCCTCGTCGACGTCCTCGGGGGCCAGGCGTCCGGCCGCCACGTCCTCGGCCAGGCGCCGCGTCGCACGCGCGACCTCGTCGCGGCCGCCGTAGTTGAGCGCGATGGTCAGGTGCACGCGGGTATTGCCCGCGGTCGCGGTCTCGAGCTCGTTCATCAGCCGCGTCAGCTTGTCGTCGAGCCGCATCCGGTCGCCGATGAAACGCACACGTACGCCGAATTCGCTGAGCGCGCGGGTCTCCTTGGAGATGTAGCGCCGGAAAAGGCTCATCAGCCCCGCGACCTCGACCTGGGTACGTTTCCAGTTCTCGGTCGAGAAGGCAAAGATCGTCAGGTACTCGACGCCCACGTCCGGGCAGGCCTCGACGATCTCGCGCACCCGGCGCGCACCGGCGTGGTGCCCGAAAAGCCGCGGCCGGCCCCGTTGCGTCGCCCAGCGCCCGTTGCCGTCCATTATGATGGCGACATGGCGCGGACCGCCCGGGATCGGCTCCGGCTGGGGCTTTGCCACCTGCGCTTTCCTCATACCTGCATGATTTCGGATTGCTTGGTTTCGAGCGACTCGTCGACCGTCTTGATGTACTTGTCGGTCAGCTCCTGCACGGCGCCTTCCCAGAACTTCTGGTCGTCCTCTGACAGCCCGTCGCCCTTGGCCTTCTTGACCTGATCCATGCCGTCGCGCCGGATGTTGCGGATCGAGACCCGGGCGTGTTCGGCATACTGCCCCGCGACCTTGGTCAGTTCGCGCCGGCGCTCCTCGTTCAGTTCCGGGATCGGCAGCATGATGATGGTGCCGTTAAGTTGCGGATTGATCCCCAGCCCGCTTTCGCGGATCGCCTTCTCGACCTTGCCGACAAGCGCCTTGTCCCAGACGTTGATGGTGACCATGCGCGGCTCGGGCACGTTCACGGTGCCGACCTGGTTGATCGGGGTCTTCTGCCCGTAAGCGTCCACCATAACCGGCTCTAGCATCGAGGCCGAAGCCCGTCCGGTACGCAGCGAGGCGAATTCGGTCCGCAGCGAGGCGATGGCCCCGTCCATCCGACGCTCGAGATCATCGGTATCAAGAATAAAATCGTCAGCCATCTGTACCTCATTTTTCGGCGCTTATATCCGAGCCACGACGCAAAAGAAAAGGGAAGGTTCATCCCTCGGTGGCTGCCTTGACAGTGCGCGTCTCGATCGGCGCCGGGGTCAAGCAAGGTCGGGACTTGCCGACTGTCATAAGAGTGTTACATCCGCATATGTCGTAAGTAGGTGAGCGTTTGAGACAGACATTTGCGCCAGTTCTGGTAACTGTTATAGCTACTTTGGCTGTTTCCGCATGTGTTTCGCTGTGGTTTGGATGGCGCGGGGTAGATCCCGTTGTTCTTCTCAGAGACCCCGCCGGTCAGTTTCGTTTTCCTGTATACGCGGGTCTTCTCTCGAACATGGGCATTGCAATATTGGTAAGCACTGCAGCGATCTGCGCGATGGCTGCGTGGCTTGTGCCGCTGCACAGATTGTTGTTCTCATCGGGCGCCGCATTTACTGCGCTTCTCGCCATTGATGACTTTTTCATGTTGCATGAGCGTATCATACCTCGTCACCTTGACATCGGTGAAAAACAGACGCTCGCCGTTTATGCGATGATCGCTTGCGCGATAATCATTTCAATTGTCCGGACATGGGGTTTGGCTTCTCTGAAGCCGCTGGCGATAGCCGCAATCTGCTTTTCAGTCGCCATTGTCGTAGATCTTGTCGACCAACGAACAACGCCTCACGTATGGGTCGAGGACACTGCGAAGATGGCCGGTTTTGCATCGTGGGCATTCTTCTGGGTCAGTGCAGCAGGCAACCTGCTTTCCCCACCGCGCACGCGTCTCCCGGCAGACCGGACCGATCGCGGATTTCGAACAGGAGCATAGTTGAAAAAGTCCTAACCCTGGACGCGCGTATAGGTGCCTTCGCCCGCGAGGATGCCCCGGAACCCGCCGGGTTCGTCGAGCGAGAAGACGATGATCGGCAGGTTGTTGTCGCGTGCGAGCGCGATGGCCGAGGCGTCCATGACCCCGAGGCGCTTGGCGAGCACATCGTCGTAGCTCACCGTGTCGTAGCGCACCGCGTCGCTGAAGCGCTTGGGGTCCTTGTCGTAGACGCCGTCGACCTTGGTACCCTTGAAGATCGCCTCGCAATTCATCTCGTTGGCGCGCAACGTGGCCGCGGTATCGGTGGTAAAATAGGGATTGCCGGTGCCGGCGGCGAAAATGCAGATCCGCTTCTTCTCGAGGTGGCGCACGGCGCGGCGGCGAATGTAGGGTTCGGCCACCTCGTCCATGCGGATCGCCGAGATCACCCGGGTATGGATGCCGAGCGCCTCGAGCGCAGATTGCATTGCCAGCGCATTCATCACCGTGGCGAGCATGCCCATGTAATCCGCGGTGGTCCGCTCCATGCCTTGCGCCGAGCCCTGCAGCCCGCGGAAGACGTTGCCGCCGCCGATCACCATGCAGATCTCGACGCCCATCTGCCAGACCGAGTGGACCTCCTGCGCGATCCGCGCCACGGTGGGCGGATGCAGACCGAAGCCCTGGTCGCCCATCAGCGCCTCGCCCGAGATCTTCAGCATCACCCGGTCGAACTTGGCCGGCGCGGCGGTGTCAGCGAGCGGCGCGGGCGCGGCGGCAGGTTCGGTCATTCAGGGGGGTCTCCGGCGGCTGGGGTTTCGCTCGGGCGCAAAATGTCGGAAAAGCGGTCGGACTTCAATGCGCCCGGCAGCGGAATGCACGGAAAATGGCCGATCCTGAGCAATCCCTCGTCGCACGGCATTTCGCGAACCTGCCCGACGATCGGCCGGTCCTGATCGCCGGGCCGACCGCCTCCGGCAAATCCGCATTGGCCCTCGCGCTGGCCGAAAGCCGCGGCGGCGTGATCGTCAATGCCGACGCCAGCCAAGTCTACGACTGCTGGCGCGTTCTGACCGCGCGGCCGTCGCCGGACGAGGAGGCGCGCGCGCCGCACCGGCTGTTCGGCCACGTCGCCGACACCTGCGCCTATTCGACCGGCCACTGGCTGCGCGAGGTCACGCCCCTGCTCCGTGATGGTCCGCGCCCGATCATCGTGGGTGGTACGGGCCTTTATTTCAGCGCGCTGACCGAAGGACTGGCCGAGATTCCCCCGACGCCGCCCGAGGTGCGCTCCGAGGGCGACGCGCTGGCGCTCGGCGAGCTGTTGTCGGGGCTCGACGCGCGCACGGCCGGGCGGATCGACCGCGCCAACCGGGCCCGGGTGCAGCGCGCCTGGGAGGTCTTGCGCGCCACCGGGCGGCCGCTGGCGGACTGGCAGGACGAGACCCCTGCCCCGGTCCTGCCGCGCGACAGTGCTGCCTGCGTGGTGCTCGATGCACCGAAAGGCTGGCTCGACCCGCGGATCGCGCGGCGCTTCGACGCGATGCTGTCCGGCGGGGCGCTGGAGGAGGCCGAGGCACTGCGCCCGCGGTACGATCCCGTCCTGCCCGCGCACCGCGCCATCGGTGCGCCGGAACTGATCGATCACCTCGAAGGACGCCTCGATCTCGATGGCGCGCGCGCCGCCGTCATCGTCGCGACACGCCAGTTCGCAAAGCGCCAGCGCACGTGGTTTCGCAAGCGCATGCGCGCCTGGACCCGGATCCCGATGTCGGCGTGATCCGGCCCGTTCCCAGAAACGGCTGGTTCACAGGGCCGTATTGTGTCAGGTTGAGCGAATACTCAAACGATCCGCCTGTATTGGAACGGACGCATGACCACGCCGATCTTGACCGTGCAGAGCTTGTCGCAGCTCACGGCCGCGCAGGACTGGCAGTTGTCGCTGGCCCATGACCGGGCAGAGCACCTGCTGATCTGGATCCAGCGCGGACAGGGCCGGTTGCTGATCGACGGGCAACGCAGCGGCACCGGCAGCCACAACGCGGTCTTCGTGCCTGCGCGCCATCTTTTCGCGCTCGACCTCGGACGGCAGGCCGGCGGAACGGTGCTGGTCCTGCCGGACGGCACCGACCTGCGCTTACCGCAGACCCCGCGCCAGCTGCGCATCCGAGAGATCCACGCCCAGGCCGAACTGACCGGCCTCTTCGAGGCGGCCCAGCGCGAGCAGGCCTCTGGGCGGCCACTGGGCTCGGAGGCCATGGAGGCGCACGGCGCGCTGATCACGGTCTGGCTGCGCCGGCAGATGGCGCTCGACGAGCATGTCCCGCAGCGCAAGAGCGCCGGTCAGCGCCTCGCGGCGCGGTTCTGCGAGCGGGTGACACGTCATTATTCGCAGAACCTGACCATGGCGGATTATGCCGCCGCCCTAGACGTGACGCCGACGCACCTGACGCGGGCCTGCAAGGCGGCGACCGGCAAAACCGCCGCCGATCTTCTGACCGAACGCGTGCTTTACGAAGCGCGGATGCTGCTGGCCAACACCCGCGTTCCGGCGCAGGACATCGCGCGCCATCTCGGATTTGGCAGCGCGGCCTATTTCACACGCTTCATGCAGCATCACACGCGCCATTCGCCGTCGGAACTGCGCCAGCCGCCGCCCCGGCAGAGGCTTCAGGCCTGACACCGGCCGCGTGGGGCCGTTCTGTCTGCCGATATGTCCCACAACGACATCGCATTGTCGCAAATAGTTGATCGCACGCCGCAGCCTTCGATTGACGCAGCGCCCCAAGTCGTGCCTCACTGGTCCGAACGAGAAAAACCGAATGCGGCCCGGGATGCTCGACCTGCCCCGGGCGGATCGTAGCCTGACAACAGGGGCGCATATGGGACTGTTCATCTTGCGGCGTCTGGGCGTGATGGTGCTGACCGCGCTCTGCCTGACGTTCATCGTGTTCTGGCTCACCAACCTCTATCCGAACCTCGAGAAGCTGGCCAAGACGCAGGGCAACTTCCGAATGTCGGACGAGGCGGTGGAAAGCTATCTGGGCAACCGCGGCTATCTCGACCCGATCCCGGTAAAGTTCGGACGCTGGCTGGGCGTCGTGCCGGGCTGGGTCAACGAGCGCGACGGCGAGGTTACCGGGCGCTGTTTTACAGCAAACACCCCGGAAGAGGAGCGCGCGACCTATTGCGGCGTGCTGCAGGGCTACTGGGGCTATTCGACGGTCTTCAAGGAGGATGTCTGGGGCATCGTGGTCACACGGCTGGGCCTGACCGGCAAGCTGATGCTGGCGGTGATGCTGGTGATGGTCCCGTTGGCGCTGCTGATCGGGGTGCTGGCCGGAATGCGCGAAGGGTCGAAGACCGACCGGACGCTCTCGACCTTCTCGATCGCCTCGACGGCAACGCCGGAATACGTTTCGGGCGTGATCTTCATCGCGGTCTTCGCCTCCTCGGCCTTCGGGTTGAAGTGGTTCAAGGGCTCGGCGACTTCGGCGATGGAAGACGCCACCTTCGAGAACTTCACCCTGCCGGTCATCACCATCGCGCTTTACGGCATGGGTTACATCGCGCGGATGACCCGCGCTTCTATGACCGAGGTTATGACGGCGCAATACATCCGAACCGCCCGGCTCAAGGGTGTCAGCTTTCCCAACATCGTGCTCAAGCACGCGCTCAGGAACGCGCTGATCGCGCCCTTCACAGTGATCATGCTGCAGTTTCCCTGGCTTCTGAACGGGGTGGTGATCGTCGAAACGCTCTTCAACTACAAGGGCTTCGGCTGGCTGCTGGTGCAGGCCGCCTCGAACAATGACATCGAGCTGCTGCTGGCGGTCTCGGTGGTGTCCGTCATCGTGGTTCTGGTGACGCAGCTGATCTCGGATATCGGCTACGTTTACCTCAACCCGCGTATCCGCATCGCGTAAGGGAGGGCCCGGGTCATGGAGGAACTGGGTTGGGGCGCGATCCTGTGGCGGATGTTCCTGCAGTTCATGCCGGTCTGGATCGCGCTGATCGTGCTCTTCGCCGTCTCGATCACCTACAAGCGCAAGCTGGGTCTTTACGGCAAGCTTTTCGACAGCACCATCGGCATGGTCGGCTTCGCGCTGGTGATGTTCTGGGTGTTCACCGGCATTTTCGGCGGCCCGCTGGACATGCTCGTCACGCATGATCCGCTGAGCCAGGTGTCGGGGATGAAGAACAAGGTGCCGGGCACGCCGATGGCCGGGTCGGCCGAAGACGCCTACCCCTATTTCCTGCTCGGCGGCGACAACCTGGCGCGCGATGTGTTCAGCCGGCTGATCAAGGGCGCCTGGGTGGTGGTGCAGATCGCGCCGATGGCGACGCTGTTCGCCTTCATGGTCGGCATCACGCTGGGCCTGCCCGCGGGGTATTACGGTGGCCGCCTCGACACCGTTCTGTCGTTTCTCGCCAACCTGATCCTCGCCTTCCCGGTGATCCTGCTCTTTTACCTGCTGGTCACGCCCGAGATCGTGCTGACCGGCATCCCGAACTACATGGCGCTGTTCCTCTTCGTCTTCCCGATCGTCTTCGTGGCGATCCTGCTGAACTCGCGCTACTACACGCAACCCTCGTTCCGCACGCCGCTGCTGATCGCGGTGCTGGCGGTGCTGGGCTGGCTTTACCTGTCGATGGTCTCGACCAACGGCGCGCTGGTGCGCACGCCGAGCTACGCGATCCCGGGCCTGCCGTCCTGGCTCGATCTGTTCGATGTCGATGCCGGGATCCTGGTGGTCTTCGTCTCGGTCGTCTTCGTGAACTCGCCGACCGTCTTCCGGATCGTGCGCGGCCTCGCGATGGACATCAAGACCCGCGACTACGTGGCCGCCGCCCAGACCCGCGGCGAGGGTCCGTGGTACATCATGCTCTGGGAGATCCTGCCCAATGCGCGCGGGCCGCTGATCGTCGATTTCTGCCTGCGCATCGGCTACACCACGATCCTGCTGGGCACGCTCGGCTTCTTCGGGCTGGGGCTCGAGTCCGAGAGCCCGGACTGGGGCACCACGATCAACGCCGGCCGGCGTCTGCTGGCGCTCTATCCGCATGCCGCCATCGCACCCGCGCTGTCGCTGCTGACGCTGGTGCTGGGGCTCAACCTGCTGGCGGATGGGCTGCGCGAGGAATCGTTGCGCGATTGACGAACGCCGGACCGGGGCTCTGCCCCGGACCCCGGGATATTTCGGAACCAGAGAAGCAGCGGTGTCGGCGCCGGTGTTTCGGAGAAGGAAGGACGCGATGGCCAGGGACAGTTACGACGGACCGATCCTCGAGATCGACGCGCTTTCGATCTCGTTCTTCACGCGGCTTCGCGAGATCCCGGCGGTCATGGACTTCTCGGTCACTGTGCAGCCCGGCGAGGCGGTGGGGCTCGTGGGCGAGAGCGGCTGTGGCAAGTCGACGGTGGCGCTTGGTGTGATGCAGGATCTCGGCAAGAACGGGCGCGTCGTCGGCGGGTCGATCAAGTTCAAGGGACGCGACCTCGGGGCGATGTCTGATGCGGAGTTGCGCGACATCCGCGGCTCGGAGATCGCGATGATCTACCAGGAGCCGATGGCCTCGCTGAACCCCGCGATGAAGATCGGGCGGCAACTGATGGAAGTGCCGATGATCCACCAGGGCATGGGCGAGAAGGAAGCTCGCGCGCGCGCCCTGCAGGTGATCGCCGACGTCAAGCTGCCCGACCCCGAGCGCATCCTGAAGGCCTATCCGCACCAGCTGTCCGGCGGCCAGCAGCAGCGCATCGTAATCGCCATGGCGCTGATGTCCGAACCCTCTCTGCTGATCCTCGACGAGCCGACCACTGCGCTCGACGTTACGGTCGAGGCGGCGGTGGTCGAACTCGTCAAGGAACTGGGCCGCAAGTACGGCACCTCGATGCTTTTCATCAGCCACAACCTCGGGCTCGTGCTCGAGACCTGCGACCGGATCTGCGTGATGTATTCCGGCGAGGCGGTCGAGGACGGGTCGATCGGCGATGTCTTCGACGAGATGCAGCACCCCTACACGCAGGCCCTCTTCCGCTCGATCCCGCTGCCCGGCGCCGACAAGACCGCGCGTCCGCTGGTGGCGATCCCGGGCAACTTCCCGCTGCCGCACGAGCGCCCTCCGGGCTGCAACTTCGGGCCGCGCTGCGACTATTTCCAGGCCGGGCGCTGCGATGCCGGCGAAATCCCGATGGAAGAGGTGCCCGGCAACGCGCGCCACCATACGCGCTGCCTGCGGTTCCGCGAAATCGACTGGGCGGCACCTCCGGAGGTTTCGGCGGTCAAGCAGAAGACCGCGCCGGGACAGGTGGTGCTGAAGATGGACCGTCTGAAGAAGTACTACGAGGTCGCGGCAAACGCGATCTTCGGCGGCGGCAGCACCCGGGTCGTGAAGGCGAACGAGACTCTCAGCTTCGAGGCCCGCGAAAGCGAGACGCTGGCGATCGTGGGGGAATCGGGCTGCGGCAAGTCGACCTTCGCCAAGGTACTGATGGGGCTCGAGACGGCGACGGAAGGCTCGATCCTGCTGGACAACCGCGCCATCGAACAGGTCCCGATCGAGCGCCGCGACACCAAGACCATCGCCGATATCCAGATGGTGTTCCAGAACCCGTTCGACACGCTGAACCCGTCGATGAGCGTCGGACGGCAGATCATCCGGGCGCTTGAGATCTTCGGGGTTGGTAACAGCGAGGCGGACCGGCGCGAGCGGATGCTCAAGCTGCTCGACCTCGTCAAACTGCCGCGCGAGTTCGCCACTCGCATGCCGCGCCAGCTGTCCGGCGGGCAGAAGCAGCGCGTGGGCATCGCGCGGGCCTTCGCCGGTGATGCGCGGATCGTGGTTGCGGACGAGCCGGTCTCGGCGCTCGACGTGTCGGTGCAGGCGGCGGTCACGGACCTGCTGATGGAGATCCAGCGCGAGCACAAGACGACGCTGCTGTTCATCAGCCACGATCTGTCGATCGTTCGTTATCTCAGCGACCGGGTCATGGTGATGTATCTCGGCCACGTGGTCGAGCTTGGCACCACGGACGAGGTATTCGCACCGCCCTATCATCCCTATACCGAGGCGCTGCTGTCGGCGGTGCCGATCGCGGACACCTCGATCCATAAGAAGCACATCGTGCTCGAGGGCGACATTCCGTCGGCGATGAACCCGCCGCCGGGCTGCCCGTTCCAGACCCGCTGCCGCTGGAAGAGTCAGGTGCCGGGAAATCTCTGCGAGACCGAGGTGCCCCCAATGCGCAATTTCGGCGGTCACCAGATCAAGTGTCACCTCAGCGACGAGAAGTTCGCCGAGATGGAGCCGGTGATCCAGGTGGATGTCGCCGCCGAGTGAAGCCCGCACGCGCGGTTGGCGACGCGTTTACGCGGGGTGGTGCGGCCGCGCCGGAACCGGAACATCGCGGTGCGGCCTGTCGGATCAGGCCAGAAGCGTGACCACCAGACCCGACAGGTAAGCCAGCGCGAAGAGCGCCAGGCGCGGCGCCCGCCCCTGGCGGACAAGTGCGATCATCAGCATCAGAGGCGAGATTCCGAGACCACCCAGCGCTCCGAGAAAGAGGGCGTGGTTGTGCTCGGTTCCCGGACCGATGGGCGAGCCGTCCGAGGTGACCCCGATCAGCAGCATCGCGGCCAGCGCCCCGCAAACCAGTCCGGTCAAGATCGCCGTCATCAACGCGGAGAAACCGGTCTTTCGGGCCGATCCCGCGCGCTGCGCGTTTTCGATCTCGCGCCCGGCGTCGGGCTGCAGGCGCGCCATCTCGGCAGCCAGCCGGTCGCGCGCAGATATCTGGCTGTGCGCGAGGTTGATACGTTCCACTCTTGCTTGAAAATTGGCCGTCGCCATGGTTGTCCCCGTCGTTGCTGAGTGCAATCTCGCGGCGAATTCGGGCCGGAGTTTGGCAGCAGGCGGGTCGAATTATGGACAATGCGAGGGAGTTTAGTGACCGGTCACTTGGCGCCCAGGAGTCACAGGTCCGGCGTGACACCATCTCTGGCGCCACGCCGTTCTCCCGAAGCTGCCGGGTGACGGGGCGGTACCCGGACAGACGGGATTCTTTTAGACGATCAGTCGGGGATTGCGTCGACGACGGCGCCGACGAAGACATCCATCATGGCGTTGTAGAAATCCGCCTCGCTGGGCTGGACGACGATGACACCCTCAGTCGCCGCCACCTCGCCGCTTTGGGCAGAAACGCTCACCGGAACGGTCACCGCTTCCCCCTCGCCGCCGGAATAGCTCATCACGCCTTCGAGCTTGTTGAACTCCATGCTGTCAGGCAGCATCGTTTCGCCGTCGAGGCTGATTTCGCGCACGTCGACGCGCAGGGTCGGGCCGGTGGGATCATCGCTGGGCGCTACCTGCGCGCGGATGCGCGCCTCGAGGTCGTCGGCGAGACCGGGGTAGAAGTCCATCACGTTCATGCCCTCGGCGGACAGGAACGACGTGTCGATCTCGACCTCGCTGACCTGCGGCGTATCGGCATGGGCCCAGCCGGTCAGGGCAAAGACGCTGGTTGCTGCTGCGATCAGGGTTTTTCTGCCTGCGATCTTCATAACATGTCCTTTCGTTAACACAGGCGACGGTGGCTCTCGCCGTCACCGTACAGGACAAACGTCGCTTTGACAGGAACTGTTCCAGTGGCGTTGCACACAAGAGGCCAGCCGCCCACGCGCGCGACACGCGAAAGACGCCGGCGGCTGTGCAAGGGTTTGAAAGACCGCCCGAATGCGGGCAGTGGCAGAAATCAGCCGCCCCAGATGATCTTCACGTAATTCCGGGTTTCGTTGTAGGGCGGCACACCGCCGTACTTGCGCACCGCCTCGGGACCGGCGTTGTAGGCCGCCAGCGCCAGGCGCCAGTTGCCAAAGGTCGCGTACTGGCGCTTGAGGTAACGCGCGCCGCCTTCGAGATTCTGCGCGGGGTCATGCGGGTCGACGCGCAGCTGGCGCGCGGTCGCTGGCATGAGCTGCGCAAGGCCGAGCGCGCCCTTGTGCGACTTCGCACTGGGGTTCCAGCCCGATTCCTGGTGCACAAGGCGCAAGAACAGGTCCTCGGGGATGCCGTGGCGGCGCGCGGCCTTCTTTGCCATGTCGAGATAGACGCCGCGGTATTTGCCGGTGTAGGCGGGCGAGCCCCATTTCGTCGGGGTGTTCACCGTCGGTGGCTGGAGGCGCACCGAATTGGTGTATTGCTGGGCCGCGCGGTTGTCGAGCAACGCCTTCTGAGAGGCGAAAAGCTTGACCCGGCTGTTGCTTGACAAAACATCAGCCGCGACCGGCGCCGCGACCAGAAAGCTTGCGGCCAGCGCCGCGACATGCCGTAGCTGCATTGTCCCTGCCGTCCCGTTTTCCTGTCCCTTGGAACGCTATACACCATCCTGCGCGGAGGCCGCCACCCCTGCGCGGACAAATGCGCGGAGTGTTGCGCCGCATGGCCGTTAACCGTGTTTCAACCGCTCGTCGGGCGGTATAGGCTGACGCGACCCGTCCCGCCGGATTCGCTGCGCGGCAGGACGAGAGACACAAGAACAGCAAGGGGGGCCCGATGGCAGGCTCGGTCAACAAGGTTATTCTCATCGGAAATCTCGGGCGCGACCCGGAGGTGCGGACCTTCCAGAACGGCGGGAAGGTCTGCAACCTGCGCATCGCCACGTCTGAAAACTGGAAGGACCGCAACACCGGCGAGCGCCGGGAACGGACCGAGTGGCACTCGGTCGCGATCTTCTCCGAACCGCTCGCCCGGGTGGCCGAGCAGTATCTGCGCAAGGGCTCCAAGGTCTATATCGAGGGCCAGCTCGAAACCCGCAAATGGCAGGACCAGTCCGGGCAGGACCGCTACTCGACCGAGGTCGTGCTGCGCCCCTACCGCTCGGAACTGACGATGCTCGACGGGCGCGACGGTCCGAGTGGTTCGACCGGCGGGTATGACGGCGGTGGTGGTTCGGACGATTACGGCTACGACGAGCGCGGCGGTTCGGGCGGTGGATCTGGTGGCGGTGGCGGCGGCCGGGCGCCGTCGCGCGATTTGGACGACGAGATCCCGTTCTGAATCGGGCTGCGCGCGCCTGCCAAGGGCGCGGCTGATTTTCGAGAGTGACGCGGGGGCAGCATGGCGCTATGCCGCGTCATGTGCCGGCGCGACCGGCCAATTTCGTCAGCAGGGACCATGACATGACCGGCACTCTTACCCGTTTCGCACCCGTGATGCTCAGCGTTTTGCGCATCATGGCCTCGCTCATCTTCATCGCGCATGGCACGCAGAAGCTTTTCGGCTTTCCCGCCACCGACCAGATGCCGGCGGCCTTCTCGCTCATGTGGATCGGCGGCGTTCTGGAATGCTTCGGGGGCATCCTTCTGGCGATTGGCCTGTTCACCCGGCCCGTGGCCTTCATCCTGTCGGGGATGATGGCGGTTGCCTATTTCATGTTCCACGCACCGCAAAACTTCTTTCCGACGCTGAACGGCGGCGACGCGGCGATCCTCTATTGCTTCGTGTTCCTCTACATCTTCTTCGCCGGACCCGGCCCGATCAGCGTGGACGCGCGACGGACACCGGCCACCTGACGGAAAATTTTCGGCGTCAGGACCGCGCCGAGAGGCCGTCCGACAGAAGATCGCGCACCGCGTCGCGCGAAACATCGGAAGTGACGAACGCCTGTCCGATGCCACGCGCGAGAATGAAGCGCAGCGTTCCGTCGACGACTTTCTTGTCCTGGCCCATCAGGTCGAGCAGCGCCTCGGACCCGGGCAGCTCGCCGGGGATGTCGGCGAGATCGGTCTTCATGCCCATTTCGCGCAGATGCGCGCGCACCCGGCTGGGATCTTCCTGGGCGCAGAGACCGAGACGCGCCGACAACTCGAAAGCCAGCGCGCACCCGATCGCCACACCTTCGCCATGCAGCAGTCGGTTGGAGTAGCCAGTCGCGGCCTCCAGCGCATGACAGAAGGTATGTCCGAGGTTCAGCAGCGCACGATCGCCCTGCTCGGTCTCGTCGCGGATGACGATCTCGGCTTTCATCTCGACCGAGCGCCGCACCGCCGCGATCCGGGCCGCGGCGTCGCCCTGCGCCAGTGCCGGGCCGTTCCTTTCGAGCCAGGCGAAAAACTCCGCGTCTCCGAGAAGGCCGTATTTGACCACCTCACCGTAGCCCGCCAGAAGATCGCGTTCCGGCAGCGTGTCGAGCACATCGGTGTCGGCCAGAACCAGCGATGGCTGGTGAAAGGCGCCGACGAGGTTCTTGCCCTGGGCGACGTTGATGCCGGTCTTGCCGCCCACGGAACTGTCGACCTGCGCCAGCAGCGAGGTCGGGATCTGCACGAAGCGCACGCCCCGGCGCAGGATCGCGGCGGCAAAGCCGGCAAGGTCGCCGATCACGCCGCCGCCCAGCGCCACGACCACGTCACTGCGCTCGACCTTTGCATCAAGCAGCCACTCGACGCATTTCTGCAACGGCCCCCAGGACTTCGTCGCCTCGCCGGCATCGAGCGTCAGCGCCTGCATTTTCACCCCGGTTTCGGCGAGCCCCATGCCGAGCGCGTCGAGGTGCAGGGCGGCGACATTGTCGTCGGTCAGGACCGCGACGCGCGACCGGTGCAGCAGCGGCGCGATCTCGGCCCCCGCCCGCGCGATCAGGCCCGGGCCGATGCGGACTTCGTAGGCCCGGCCCGGCAGGTCGACGGTGACGGTCTCATGCATCGGCACGTTCCAGAACGTCAGGGCGCGTCAGCAGCGTCTCGATGACCCGGCGCGCCATCATCTCGACCGAAACCGGCGGCGCGCAAGGCACGCGCAGGTCCGCCTTGGCATAATTCGGCACCCGCGCTTCGTATAGCTCGGCCAGCGTCGCCTTCGGGTCCGGCGTGCGCAACAGCGGTCGGGTGTCGCGGTGGCGCACCCGCGCCCAGAGCAGGTCGATGTCCGCGTCGAGCCAGACCGAAACGCCCTTGTCCGAGATGTTCCGGCGGTTCGTGGCGGACAGGAACGCCCCGCCGCCGGTCGACAGGATACCCGGCGCGCCGCCCAGCAGCCGTGCGATGACCTCGCCTTCGCGCGCCCGGAAGAACGCCTCGCCGTCACGGGCGAAAATCTCGGGCACCGTCAGGTTGGCGGCGGTTTCGATCTCGGCGTCGGAGTCCATGAACGGCACACCCAGGATCTGCGCCAGAGCGCGGCCGACAGCGGTCTTCCCGGCCCCCATCATGCCGACCATCACAACCGTCTTGCTGAGCCGGTATTGCAACGGTTCGACTTTCTCGGCCATGGATTGCTCAATTCTGCTCATAAACAGCTGAATGACGTGATATTGCGGAAAAGGCCATATATAACTTGCTCAAAACGGCACCGGAAAGAGGCAGAGCAGTACCATGGGGCGACTATTCAAGCTATTGATTTTCTTATTGATAATCGGCCTGATTGCCCTTGTCGGTTATGCCTATGTCGGTCCGTTCTTCGGGGCCGATTTCTCGGCGCCGCAACAGGAGATACGGGTGCCCGTGACCCTTGATGACAACTGATGCGGCGCCATTCCTGATCCGCGCGGCACTTTGCGCGTTCCTGCCCTGCGCCGGCGCGGCCCAGGACGCGCCGCTGTCGGTGATCGACTGGCTCGACAACAATCCCGAGCGCGCCACACCCGTCGCCATGCCGGCGCCGGAGGAACCGCCGGTCGCGCGATCCGGCCGCGTTCCGGATGTCGAGACGCAGCCGCTGGCCGAACCGGCGATGCGCCGGATCGGTCTCGTTCCACCGGACGTCACCGGCCTCTCCGACGACCTGTGGCTCGGCAGCGATGCGATCCGCCTGACCGACCTGCTCGACCGCCTGCCCGAGCTTGAACTGCCCGCGGCGCAATCTCTGCTTTACACCGTTCTGCTGGCCGAGGCGCTGGAGCCACCGGCCGATCCCGGTCCGCAGGACCTGTTCGCGCTGGCGCGGATCGAAACGCTCTGGCGCTACGGCGCGCTGGAACCGGCGCTGGCGTTGATCGAACAGGCCGGCCCGACGCGGGACGCGGCGCATTTTTCGGCCTATGTCGATATCTCGCTGCTCACCGGTGACGAGGATGCCGCCTGCGCCACCCTCGTCGCCAATCCGCAGCTTGCACCGACACTGGCGCATAGCGTCTTTTGCACTGCGCGGTCGGGCGATTGGACGACCGCGGCGCTGATGTTCGACAGCGGGCGGGTGCTGGGGCGGTTCGATGCCACGGAAACAGAACTGCTGGACCGGTTCCTGAATCCCGACCTCTTCGAGAACGCCGGTCCGCTAGCGCAAACCGCGGACATCTCGCCGCTGGCTTTCCGCCTGCACGAGACCATCGGGGAACCCTTGCCCACCGGAAGCCTGCCGCGGGCCTATGCGGTGGCCGACCTGCGTGACCTGGCCGGCTGGAAGGCGCAACTCGAAGCCGCAGAGCGTCTGACGCGCACCGGGGCGTTGCCGGACAACCGTTTGCTGGGGATCTACACCGCGCGGCTGCCGGCGGCCTCGGGCGGGATCTGGGACCGGGTCGCGGCGCTGCAGCAGTTCGAGACCGCGCTTTCGACAGGTTCGGCCGAGGCGGTCGGCAAGACGCTGCCCGACGCCTGGTCGGCGATGCAGGACGCCCGTCTCGAAGTCTCCTTCGCTGCGCTTTTCGCCGCGGAACTCGAGGAGATCGACCTTGTTGGCCCCGCGGCGCGCATCGCCTACGACATGCGCCTGCTGTCGCCCGGATACGAAGCGGCGGCGCAGGACGAGACCCTACAACACAGGGCCATCCCGCGCGGCATCGCGCTGGGGCGGATGGCCGGGCTGCGGGTCGAGGACCCGGTGGCCGAGGCGATCCAGCGCGGGCTCGAAGGCGAGGCGCTGGATCCAGCGATCGTGCGCGCGGCCGGCGAGGGCCGGCTGGGCGAGGCAATCCTGCGAACGCTCTACCTGCTCGGGGACGGAACGCATGGCGACACCCAGGCGCTGGCGAGCGCCATCGGGACCCTGCGCAAGCTCGGGCTCGAGGACACTGCGCGGCGCGCGGGGCTCGAGCTTATCCTGCTCGACCGGTTCTCGGGATGACCGCGGACAGCTGGATATCCGCCTTTCTCGAAGCCCAGGCCGCGGAACTCGGGGCGGCGCGCAACACGCTTCTGGCCTACGGGCGCGATCTGCGCGACGTCGCCGACTGGATCGCGGCACGCAACAAGGGATTCGACACGCTGGCACGTCAAGACGTCGAGGATTACCTCGTGCATTGCGACGCGCAGGGGCTGGCCCGCGCGACCCGCGCCCGTCGGCTGTCGGCGATCAAGCAGCTTTACCGCTTCGCCTTCGAGGAAGGTTGGCGCGAGGACAACCCGGCGATCCAGATTGCCGGTCCCGGACGCGACAAGCGCCTGCCGAAGACGCTGACCGAAGACGAGGTCGACCGCCTGCTCGAGGCCGCGCGCGTCTCCGGGCGAACCGCGGCGGACGCGGCGCGCAACACCTGCCTTATGGAGTTGCTTTACGCTACGGGCATGCGGGTGACCGAACTGGTCTCGCTGCCGGTCGCCGCCACGCGGGGCGATCCGCGCCTGCTGCTGATCCGTGGCAAGGGCGGCAAGGAACGCATGGTACCGCTGTCACCGCCGGCCCGCGATGCCTTGGCGACCTGGCTCGAGATCCGCGACGCCGCCGAAGAGCAGGACACCGCAAAGGGCAAACCGGCGTCGCGTTTCCTGTTCCCGTCCCGCGGGGCGTCCGGGCACCTGACCCGCCACCGCTTCTACCTTCTGATCAAGGAGTTCGCGGTGGCTGGCGGCGTGTCTCCGTCCAAGGTCACGCCGCACACGCTTCGGCATGCCTTTGCCACGCACCTTCTGGCCCGCGGTGCCGACCTGCGGTCGATCCAGACCCTGCTCGGGCACGCCGATGTCGCCACGACCGAGATCTATACCCACGTGCTCGAGGAACGCCTGTCAGAGCTTGTCCTCAACCATCATCCGCTGGCCAAAAACGGGGCAAAGGCCCCGCCGCGCAAGGCTTCGGTCGGTCGTGACTGATCTTCGCGGGATCACCCGCCGCTGGCGCGCGCACCGCCCTGCCCCCTACGAGGCTTGATTGCGCCGCCCCGCGTGCCCATAACCAGCATGCCCTTACCACGCACTGCACAGATCGAAGGTACTTTTGCAGATGGACTCCGTTCCGGCCACATATGACAGCGCGTTCTGGATCACCTGCGCGGTCATCCTGCTGTTGCTCGTCCTGTCGGGCTTCTTCTCCGGCTCCGAAACCGCTCTGACCGCGGCCTCGCGCGGCAAGCTGCGCGCCCAGGCCGACCGAGGGTCACGCGGTGCCGCGCGCGCGCTCAAGATCACCGAGGACAATGAGCGACTGATCGGCTCGGTCCTGCTGGGCAACAACCTGGTCAACATCCTCGCGGCCTCGCTTGCCACGGCGATCTTCACGCGGGTCTTCGGCGAAAGCGGCGTGGCGCTGGCGACCCTGGTGATGACGCTGCTGGTGCTGGTCTTCGCCGAGGTGCTGCCAAAGACCTATGCGATCACCAACGCCGAGACCGCCGCCTCGCTGGTGTCGCGCCCGATCCAGATCGTCGTTGCGATCTTCGCGCCGGTGGTCTCGGCGGTGCGCCTTTTCGTGCGCGGCGTTCTGCGCATCTTCGGTGTCACCATCGACCCCGACACCAGCGTCCTCGCCGTGCGCGAGGAGATCGCCGGAGCGCTGCATCTGGGCCATTCCGAAGGCGTGGTCGAAAAGGAGGACCGCGACCGCATCCTCGGCGCGCTCGACCTCGGCGACCGCACGGTCGAGGAGATCATGCTGCACCGCTCGGGCATCGAGATGATCGACGCCGACGACGAGCCCCAGCAGATCCTCGACCAGTGCCTGAAATCGAACCATACCCGCCTGCCGGTCTTCCGCGGCGAGCAGGAAAACATCCTTGGCGTCGTGCATGCCAAGGACTTGCTGCGCGCGATGTACAAGATCATCGGCGGACCGGATGGCGATGCCGCGAAGCTGCGGAACTTCAAGATCACCGATGTGTCGATGAAGCCCTACTTCGTGCCCGAGAACGCCACGCTGGACGAGCAGATGCGCCAGTTCCTGCGCCGCCGCACCCATTTCGCGCTGGTGGTGGACGAATACGGATCGCTGCAGGGGCTGATCACGCTCGAGGATATCCTCGAGGAGATCGTCGGCGAGATCACCGACGAGTTCGACCCCGAGGAAGAGCAGACGCTCAAGCCCGACGACTCCGGCCACTATGTCGTCGACGGCGGCATGACCATCCGCGACCTCAATCGCGCCACGGACTGGAGCCTGCCGGACGAGGAGGCCAACACGATCGCCGGGCTGGTGATCCACGAAGCGCAGATGATCCCGACGGCGGGACAGGTGTTCTCGTTCCACGGCTTCCGCTTCGAGGTCTCCGAACGCGAGGGCAACCGGATCACCCGGCTGAAGATCCGCCCGCTCTGAGCGCAGGTCGGAGTGGTCGCGGGACCGAGCATGCCGCAGCGTCGCAAAGAGGGCCGTTTCAGCGAACGCGTAGCCGGTTCTTGAGCCGGCTGTCTGCGCTTTGGGAAAGCACTGGCCGGGGTCGGTGCCGACGAACCAATTACAACCAAGGCGCGGTCTTTGGGGTTTCCCGAGGCGATGACTGCGCGCGCCTCTGTCGGTGTTCTCTCAAATGTCGGGGACCGGAAACCAATGAACAACTATGCCGCGAGCTTCACGATCTAAGCATCACGGGTTCATTGGAGGTTGGACGAGATTAAACGACTCTTTCCGGCAGCACTATCCATCTGCCTGGCGGCCGGCGCGGGTGCAGCGCGGGACGCAGAGCAGCCGAATATCCTCGTGATCTGGGGCGATGACGTCGGCATGTGGAACATCTCGGCCTATCACCGCGGGATGATGTGCTGTGAAACGCCGAACATAGACCGCATCGCCGATGAGGGCCTTTTGTTCATGGATCACTGATCACATGCGTCCTGCACCGCCGGATGCGCCGCTTTCATCACCGGGCAGTACCCGATCCGCACCGGGCTCTCGACCGTGGGCCTGCACGGCGCGCCGCAGGGCCTGCAGGCGGAGGATCCGACGCTGGCCGAAATGCTCAAGCTGCTGGGCTACCGCACGGGACAGTTCGGCAAGAACCACCTGGGGGATCGCGACGAACACCTGCAGACGAACCACGGGTTCGACGAGTTCTTCGGCATACTCTACTACCTCAACGCCGGCGAATACGTCGAGCAGGACGACTACCTCGTCCTGGCTTTCAAGGACGCGGGCCTTGCCCAGCGCGGCATCATCCATTCCTTCGCCGCCGAGGACGGGGGTGCGCAGCAGATCGAGGATCTCGGCGGCTTCGGGCAGGAAAAGCAGCGCGTCCTGGACCAGGAGGTGCTGGAGGAAAGCAAGCGCTTCATCCGCGAGGCCGTGAAGGCGGACACGCCGTTCTTAGTCTGGCACAACACGACCCGGATGCACTACCGCACCAACCTCAGCGAGGAATACGACGGCGTCACCGGCACCGGTTCCGTCTACGCCGACGGAATGGTCGAGCGCGACGACGTGCGCGAGCTTCTGGACCTGCTCGACGAACTCGGCGTTGCGGACAACACCGTGGTGATGTTCTCGACCGACAACGGCGGGCCGACCAACAGCTGGCCGGACGGCGGCAACCAGCCCTTCCGCGGCGACAAGGGTGTCGGCGGCTACGAGGACGCATTCAAGGTACCCGCGATGATCCGCTGGCCGGGCCTGACCGAAGCCGGAACCACGACCGGCGAGTTGATCACGATGGAGGATTGGGTTCCCACAATCATGGCCCAGCTCGGGCGAACCGATCTGAAAGAAGACCTGCTGGACGGTGCCGAGATCGGTGGCGAGACCTACACGGTGCATCTCGACGGGTTCGACCAGACCCCGATCCTGACCGGCGAAGGGCCGTCCAACCGGCGCTTCTTCCCGTTCTTCTCCGAAACGACCTTCCACGGGTTGCGCTTCGATGAATGGAAGTTCCTCTTCACGCAGCAGGACAAGCGGTTCAACGGCGTTCAGGACCAGCTGACGACACCGCTGATCACCCGGCTCGATCTCGATCCGTTCGAACGCTTCCACGAAAGCCGCGGCTTCGACGAATGGCAGGAGAAACGGTCCTGGGCGCTTGGCTCGGCGAGCGCGATCCTCGGCCAGTTCTGCGCGACCTTCCAGGTTATCCGCCGCGTCAGGCGAGCCTCCACTTCGACACCGAGGCGATCATGGACAGCATGATGGACCCGAACGCGCGCTGAATTCTAAGTCTTGCAAACACAGAACCAGCGCGGCGGCGGACCGCCGCGCTGGACAGAGTTCAGGCCGCGATGTGCGCCTCGAGATGATCGGACATGCAGCCGACATGGCGGTGGTCGGTCCCGCAGCAGCCGCCGATGACACGCAGGTTCGGCAGGTTGCGCTGCAAGTCGGCGCAGAGCCGGCCGAGTTCCGCCGGATCCCCGTCGTCGAGATCTTCGGCACAGTCGAGCTCGGCATGGCTCATCCGCGAGGCGTTGGTGCGCAGCCCGCCGATCCGCGCGAGCCAGGACGCCGCGCCGCCGAGGCGGTGCGCGAAGTGGTCGGGATGGGCGCAGTTGATCATGTAGTAAAGCACCCCGCCCCCGGTATCGCGGTCGGTCTGCGCGATGGCTTCCCCGAGCGTCTGTCCCGACGGCAGGTGGCCGTCGGTTTCCACGGTGAAGGAGATCGCCACCGGCAGTTCCGCCGCCATCGCCGCCTTGGCGATGCCGATGGCTTCCTCGGCATGGGTCATGGTCACCGCCGTCGCCATATCCGCCCCCGCGGCCGCCAGCGCCTCGACCTGGACCGCGTGCAGCGTGCGCGCGGCGTCGACCGTCAGCATCTCGCCGGGGTCGTAGCCGTCACCGGACGGCCCGATGACACCGTTGATCACGATGGGCGCCGCACCGGTGCCGGATTCCACCACCAGCGCCCGGGCGAACTGGACCGCGGCGTGATTGGCGCGGCGCAGATCGCCGGCACTGCGGCCGAGCACTTCGGCCCAACCCATGTTGGCGCGCCAGGTCACGGTGTCCAGCACGAAGCCGCGCCGGGTGCGGGCGGCCAGATCGATGTAGCCCTCGAAATAGCGGCGCAGCTCGTCGCGTCCTGTCGCGGTCTCAAGCAGCGGGAAGGCCGCGAAGCACGGCAGGTCCTGCCCCTGATGAAAGATCAGGCTGGTTTCGAGGCCACCGTCGGTCAGGAAGGGCCTCGACGTGCGCATAAGCATATCAACTGACATTGTGTTCACTTTTCCAAAATTCAGGTCTCAAATGCGGGTCCGTGCCGCCGGCGCGTGACCTTTGGCGCGACCCCGTCCCGCCATGTGACAGCCGAATCGCGAGGCGTCTGTGAACTGCGTCACAACCGGACGCGGATCCCGCTTTTTCCCGGCCAGAGCGGGAAATGACGTGGCGTCAGTATTGGCTCAGGCGCGCAGGCGGACCCCATCCGGATCGAAGGGCGGTCGATCGAGGATCACCGCGTCATGCGGGCGGCCGAGCACCATGACCTGCACCGGGTCTCCGGGACCCGCATCCCTCACGTAGGCCAGCGCGAGGCTTTGCCCGACCGTGTAGCCATAGGCGCCCGAGGTAACCCGGCCGATGCCGCGACCGTCTTTGAAAACCGGTTCGCCGCCGGTGGCGTCGGCGTTCGAGGCATCCGTCTGCGCAGCGTCGAGCGCCAAGATCGCCAGCCGTTCGCGCGGAACCTGCGCCAGCACCTTTTCGACCGCGGCCCGGTTCAGGAAGTCCTTGTCGAGCTTGCAGAGCCGGTCGAGCCCGGCCTCCTGCGGCCAGTATTCGGGAGAGTACTCGCGCGACCACGAGCCATAGCCCTTCTCGATGCGCAGCGACATCAGGGCCCGGCTGCCAACCGGACCCGCTCCGACCTCCCTGCCCGCCTCCAGAAGCGCGTCGTAGAGGCGTGCCTGGTCTTCCTTGGCGCAATGCAACTCCCAGCCGAGATCCCCGGTGAACGACACGCGCAGCGCCAATGCACGAACGCCTGCAATGTCGATCCACGCCGAGCGCATGAACGGAAAATCCTCGGTCGCCAGCGATGCGTTGGTGAGGCGTTGCAGCAACTCGCGCGACGCGGGTCCTGCCACGTTGAAACCGCAGGTCTGCAGCGTCCGGCTTTCGAAGGTGGTGCCCTCCGGCAGCGGCACGGCGCGGAAAAACCGCTGATGATACCGCTCGGCCATGCCCGAGCCGATGATCCAGAATTCGTCGTCTCCCGTGCGCGTCACGGTGAAATCGCCGGCAATGCCGCCACGCGTGCCGATCAGCGGCGTGAGGCACGACCGGCCCACGCCGCGCGGCATCCGGTTGGCGAAGACGGCATTCAGCCAGTCCTCCGCCCCCGGCCCGTGGCAGACGTATTTGGCGAAGTTCGAGATGTCGATGATGCCGGCGCGTTCGCGCAGTATCCGGCATTCCTGCCCCACAGGCGCCCACCAGTTCTGCCGCGTGAACCCGTCGGTGTCGGTGGCACCCGGCGTCTCGGCAAACCACAACGGATGCTCCCAGCCGTAATTCAGGCCGAAAATGGCGCCGAGCGCCTTCTGGGTCTCGTAGACGGGCCGCGTGCGCACCGGGCGGCCGGCCGCGCGCTCCTCGTTCGGGAAGTGAATCTTGAAGCGGTTCGCGTATTGATCGCCGACGCGTGCCTTCGTGAAAGCGGCGTCTGCCCAGTCCCCGAAGCGGGCGACATCCCAGGCGAACATGTCGTAGCGGCTTTCGCCCGAGGTGATCCAGTCGGCGGCCAGAAGGCCCATGCCGCCCGATTGCGAGAAGCCGGGAATGATGCCGTTGCAGCAGAAGTAGTTCGACAGTTCCGGCACGGGACCGAAAAGCACGTTGGAGTCCGGCGACCAGATCATCGGGCCGTTGATCACCCGCTTGATCCCGGCCTCGCCCACCGCCGGGACACGTTCGATGGCCCGCATCATGTTGGGCTCGATCCGCTCCAGATCGTCGGCGAAAAGCTCGTGCCCGAAGCCCTGCGGCGTGCCGTCCTCGGCCCAGAACCGCAGATCCTTCTCGTAGGCGCCGACCAGCAGGCCCTTGCCTTCCTGGCGCAGGTAATACTCGCCGTCGCGATCCGCGACCGACGGCAGGCGCCGGTCCAGCGCGGCGATCTCGGCGATGGTCTCGGTCACGAAATATTGGTGCTCGGTCGGTTGCAGCGGCAGCCGGAGGCCGGCCATCGCCGCCACTTCGCGGCCCCAGAGACCGGCGGCATTGACCACCCACTGCGTGTGGATCTCGCCTTTCTCGGTGCGCACGATCCAGCTGCCGTCAGACTGCGCCTCGGTCGCAGTCACCGGGCAGAAACGGTGGATCTCGGCCCCGCCCGCCCGCGCCCCCGCGGCATAGGCACTGGTCACGCCCGAAGGGTCGACGTTGCCGCCGGCGGGTTCCCACATGATGCAGCGGATACCGTCGAAGTCGACCAGCGGATGCAGGCGCTCGGCCTCGTCGCGGCTCACTTCGCCGAAGTCCATCTTGTAGAGCTTTGCCTTGGCCGCCTGCAGGCGCAGCTGGTGCTCGCGCGCCTCGGTCTGGGCGAGGTAGAGCGATCCGGGCTGGAACACGCCGCAGCCCTGGCCGGTCTCTTCCTCGAGCCGCTTGTAAAGGCCCATCGTGTAATGCTGGATCCGGCTGATGTTGGTGCTGTCATGCAGCCCGTGGATGTTTGCCGCCGCGTGCCAGGTAGAACCGGAGGTCAGTTCCGAGCGTTCCAGCAGCACCACGTCGGTCCAGCCTGCCTTGACGAGGTGGTAGAGGATCGAACAGCCGATGACGCCGCCTCCGATGACGACGGCCTGGGCATGGGTGCGCATGGGTCAGCTCCTGTTTCGCGGCACCCTGCACCGCGGGGTCCGCGTCACCTAGCCCGCAAGCGACATGGCATGTCGGAGACCGGCAATCCCGGGCGCGGCCTCGACACGCGGCGGGTCAGTCGCGAGCCGCATCGCGGACTTCCTCGGCGGTCGCCGCGCGTAGCGCCGCGCGGTCCGGCTCGAACTCCAGCGCCTCCATCGCGCGCCGGTACTGCATCACCGCATGCTCCTTAGCGGCGCGACACAAGCCGTCGTCGGGGTGTTTCATCAACGCCGCGCAGGTGCGCTGCAGCCGGATCTGCACCTCGACAAGCTTGGCGCCGTCCCGCCCCAACGCGCCGAAGCCGTCCGCCATCAGGTCTTCGGGGTCGATCGGCTTGATGTGAACCCGTGGATAGGTCGGCGCCTCGTCGCCCTCGGTTTCGTCGCGGTAGAGCGACAGGATTCGCGAGACCCGGGTGATGACGTCGATGGCGGTGCCCGGATCGTTGATGCCCGGCGACAGCGCCTTCGAGGCGATCTCGCCCATCACGATCAGGCCGAAGCGCGGGTCCTGCTCGTAGGTGCGCAGATGGCCCACGTCGACGCATTTGCGCAGCGCGTCCTCCATGTTCTCGTCTTGCGCATCGTCCTCCGGCTCGCCTTCCGGGACCACGTACATCATCGGCTGGTTCTCGAAGACATAAGAGCCGGTGACCTTCGAGACGTAGACGGCCAGCCCGTGACGCGCGGCCACCTCCTGCAGCGCCTCGGGATAGATCTGCTGCACGTAGCCGCTGCGCGCGGTGGCGATCGGGCGCGCCGCCTCGGGCGGCGTGCCGTGCCACGGCTTCCCGCCAAGGCAGGGAATGTCGAGACGCTCGCGGAACTGTGCCATCGTGGTCTCCTCGAGCTGGCGCGTGATGTCGATCAGGCTGCCGAAGGTCTGAAGGTGAAATGTCCAGCGGATCAGGTTCCAGACGATGAAGGCCAGCACCAGAACCGTCGTCACGAAGAGCACGAGCGCGCGCTCGTCGGTGTAGATGCCAAGCTCGCGCAGGATGATCGCCGTCAGCGCGTAGACGTAGGCGCCGATGAAAGCGGCGATGGTGTTCTGGGTCACCGGGTCCTGAATGATCATCCGGTGGACCCGCGGCGTCCACTGGGTCGAGGTCGAGCGGTAGAGCATGACCATGACCGACAGCGAGAAGGTCGTGACCACAAGCATCGCGTCGGCGATGATGTCGAGCAACTCGTCTGCGGCCTGCCCGGTCAGGGTCGAGCCGAGTTTTTCGGGCACGAAATTCTCGATGATCTGCGTGAGCCCGAGCACGACAAAGGCCAGAAAGCCCATCGCGAACACGCGCACCCACAACTTTCTGGTGTATCGGCGCGCCTTGCGCAGCAAGGTGTCGGGAGCAAACTGCGTGAGGTTCATGGCCGGCGGCCTCTTCGGATTGTCCGGCGCATTGACTCCGAGCGACAGGTCATGTCGGAAACGGCAAAGGCACCGGGGCGCAACGGCCTAGGGTCTGGCGGAAGACTTAGAGCAAAGGGGCAGCCATGCAAACAACCACAAGGGTCGCGGTGATCGGTGGCGGCGTCGTCGGCGCATCGGTTCTCTACCACCTGACCAAGCTCGGCTGGTCGGACGTGATGCTGCTTGAACGCTCCGAACTGACCTCGGGTTCGACGTGGCATGCCGCGGGCGGGTTTCACACCCTCAACGGCGACACCAACATGGCGGCCCTGCAGGGCTACACGATCCGGCTCTACAAGGAACTCGAAGAGATCACCGGCCTCTCCTGCGGGCTGCACCACGTCGGCGGGGTGACGCTGGCCGACAACCGCGACCGGTTCGACATGATGCTGGCCGAGCGCGCCAAGCACCGCTTCATGGGTCTGGAGACCGAGATCGTGACGCCCGAGGAGATCGCCAAGATCGCGCCCGTCACCAATATCGAGGGCATCATCGGCGGGCTCTACGATCCGCTCGACGGGCATCTCGACCCATCCGGCACGACCCATGCCTACGCCAAGGCCGCGCGCATGGGCGGCGCCGCGATCGAGACGCATTGCATGGTGCGCGAGACCAATCAGCGGCCCGACGGCACCTGGGACGTGGTCACCGACAAGGGCACGATCCACGCCGAGCACGTGGTGAACGCGGGCGGGCTCTGGGCACGCGAAGTCGGCGCGATGGCCGGCGTCTACTTTCCGCTGCACCCGATGGAGCACCAGTACATCGTCACCGACGACATCCCCGAGATCTACGAGCGCGATCACGAGCATCCGCATGTGATGGACCCGGCCGGCGAAAGCTACCTGCGGCAGGAAGGGCGCGGGCTTTGCATCGGGTTCTACGAACAACCCTGCCGGCCCTGGGCGGTGGACGGCACGCCCTGGGATTTCGGCCACGAACTGCTGCCCGACGACTTCGACAAGATCGAGGCCAGCATCGATTTCGCCTACAAGCGTTTCCCGGTTCTGGCGACGGCGGGCGTGAAATCGGTGATCCACGGCCCCTTCACCTTCGCCCCCGACGGCAACCCGCTGGTGGGACCGGTGCCGGGGATGCGTAACTACTGGTCGGCCTGCGGCGTCATGGCGGGCTTCAGCCAGGGCGGGGGCGTCGGGCTGACGCTGGCGCAGTGGATGATCGAGGGCGAGCCCGAGCGCGACGTGATGGCGCTCGATGTTGCGCGCTTCGGCAACTGGATTTCGCCCGGCTACACCCGGCCCAAGGTGATCGAGAACTACCAGAAACGGTTTTCCGTCTCCTACCCGAACGAGGAATTGCCCGCCGGCCGTCCGAACCGGACCACGCCTATGTACGACATCTTCACGGCGATGGGCGCGGTCTGGGGTCAGCAATACGGGCTCGAGGTGGTCAACTACTTCGCCCAAGGGGACGAGCCGACCTACGAAACGCCGTCCTTCCGGCGCTCGGACGCCTTCGAGGCCACGGCGCGCGAGGTCCGGGGCGTCCGCGAGGGTGTCGGCATCAACGAGGTGCAGAACTTCGGCAAGTACAGCGTGACCGGACCCGGCGCGCGCGACTGGCTCGACCGGATCATGGCGGGCCGCGTGCCGCAACCGGGACGGCTGAGCCTCACGCCGATGCTGTCGCCCAAGGGCAGGCTGATCGGCGATTTCACCATCTCCTGCCTCGGGGAGACCGAATTCCAGCTCACTGCCTCCTACGGCGCTCAGGCGTTTCATTCCCGCTGGTTCGAGAAAAACGCCGCGGACGGCGTAAGGGTCGAGAACATCTCGGACCGGCGCACCGGCTTCCAGATCGCGGGGCCGAAGGCGCGCGCCGTGCTGGCCGCCTGCACGCGCGAGGACGTGAGCGGCATGAAGTTTCTCGACGTCCGGCGCATGGTCGTGGGCATGACCGACTGCATCGTGCAGCGTGTCAGCTACACCGGCGACCTCGGTTTCGAGATCTACTGCGACCCGATGGCCCAGCGCCAGCTCTGGTCGACGCTGTGGGCGGCGGGCGCGGCGCATGGCATGGTGCCTTTCGGCATGCGCGCGATGATGTCGCTGCGTCTCGACAAGTACTTCGGGTCCTGGATGTCTGAATTCTCGCCCGACTATACCGCCGCCGAAACCGGGCTCGACCGCTTCATCAGCTTTTCCAAGAACGCCGATTTCATCGGGCGCGCCGCCGCCGAGGCCGAACGTGTCGCCGGCCCGTCGCGCCGTCTCGTCGCCTTCGAGGTCGAGGCCGAGGATGCGGATGTTCACGGCTACGAGCCGATCTGGCTCGGCGGCGAGGTCGCGGGGTTCTGCACCTCGGGCGGGTTCGCGCATCACTCCGGCAAATCCATCGCGCTGGGATTCCTGCCGAGCGACCGCGTCGCGGAGGCGCCGGCGGTCGAGATCGAGATCCTCGGACAGATGCGCCCCGCGCGCGTTCTGCCCGAGCCGCCCTTCGACGCCGACGGGGCGCGGATGCGCGGCTGAGGCGCGCGTCTTACACGGGGATGACGCCGGGCCGCGCGACAGGATAGTGTCGCCACATGGAAAAGCCCGTGACCCATCTGCCGATCATCGTGCTGGCCGCCGGCCGGTCGCGGCGCATGCGCGGCGCGGACAAGCTGATGGAAGGGATCGACGGAATACCTCTGGTGCGGCGACAGGCGGAGATCGCGCGCGAGGTCACGTCCGGGCCCGTGATCGTCGCCCTGCCCGCGACCCCGAGCCCGCGACGCGACGCGCTGGCGGGTCTCGACGTCGATCCGTTGCCGGTTCGGGAGGCTGCAGAAGGCATGGGCGCAAGCCTGCGAACGGCCTTCGCCGCCCTGCCGCCGGACGCGCCGGCGGCGATGCTGCTGCTCGGCGACCTGCCCGAGATCACCGCGGACGACCTGCGCAGGGTCCTTGCTGACGTCGATCTTGCCGATCGCACGTTGGTCTGGCGTGGCGCAACGCAAGACGGCGCGCCGGGGCATCCGATCGTCTTTGCGGCCGCTCTCTTCGACGACCTGAAGCGGCTCACCGGCGATGACGGCGGGCGGGCAGTGGTCGCGAAGGCCGGCGCAAACGTGCGCCTCGTTTTCCTCGCCGGCCATCGCGCGCGGCGCGACCTAGACACCCCCGAGGACTGGGCGGCCTGGCGCGCCGAACAGCGCGGACGTTAAGCCTGCCTTTACCATGCGCGTGCATCCTGCGGCACGCATGCCGACGCTTCCCGTGACGCGTGCATGTCGCGGTTGACAGAATCCCCCTGTCGATGGACAGTTTCGGGCAAAACAATACAGGCAAAAACGATGCGCAGTTCCCTTCTCGCCGCAACGATCGCCCTCATTCTCTCGGCATGTTCGGGCAGCGGCCCCGACACCTCCCCCGCACCACAGCTTTCGTCGCGCAACGCGGTGATGTCCTTCCCGGCCTTCGGCGATCACAAGGCCGTCGACTGGCCGAGCCGCAAGCCGACGCAGTATCCCGTGCACGGGATCGACGTCTCGCGCTGGCAGGACGACATCGACTGGCGCGCGGCGCGGGCCTCGGGCGTGGCCTTCGTCTTCATGAAGGCGACCGAGGGGGGCGATATCCTCGACCCGATGTTCGAGCAGCACTGGAATGGCGCGCGGCAGGCCGGTGTCCGGCATGGCGCGTATCATTTCTACTACTTCTGCCGCCCGGCCGAGGAACAGGCGGCCTGGTTCATCGAGAATGTGCCGCGCGACCGCTACGCCCTGCCCCATGTTCTCGACATGGAATGGAACCACAAGTCCCCGACCTGCCGCCTGCGCCCGCCCGGCAGCACCGCGCGGGCCGAAGCGGCGAAGTTCCTCGACATTCTCGAGAGACATTACGGCAAGCGCCCGATCGTCTACACCACGCTCGATTTCTACCGCGATACGGAAATCGGCAAACTGCCGCGCACCCAGTTCTGGCTGCGCTCGGTGCGCGATCACCCGCGGGTCACCTACCCGGGGGAAGAATGGACTTTCTGGCAGTACACCGGCACCGGCAAGGTTCCCGGCGTGCGCGGGCCGGTCGACGTCAACGTCTTCGCGGGATCGCTCGATCAGTGGCATGCCTGGGCGCGCTGACATCAGCGGCGCGGTTCGAAAGACAGGGTTCATCGGGATGGAGGCTGGTACCCAAGGTCGGACTCGAACCGACAAGGCCGTTAAGCCGGCGGATTTTGAATCCGCTGCGTCTACCATTCCGCCACTTGGGCCCACGGGGCCGATCCCTCGCGATGTAGCCGCCGCGCCGGGATCGGGCAAGAGGTTTTTCGGCGCCCGGCGTGCCGGTTGCCTTGACGCCCGCCATGCCCCGTGATCTTGCAGGGTCCGAGCCCAACAATCCCGGACGACGCCGCATGATCAGACGCCTTTACGATTGGGTGATCGGTATGGCCGACCATCCCAACGCGCTCTGGGTCCTGGCGGTCGTGTCCTTCGTGGAAAGCTCGTTCTTCCCGATCCCGCCCGACGTACTGATGATACCGATGATCCTTGCCGCCCCGCACCGGGCCTGGCTGATCGCGCTGGTGGCCATGGTGTCCTCGGTGCTGGGCGGGCTTCTCGGTTATGCGATCGGCGCCTTTGCCTTCGAGACCATCGGCCGGCCGATCCTGGAAATGCTCGGCAAGGCCGATGCCATGGCGGCCTTTGGGACGCGCTTCAACGACTTCGGCTTCTGGGCAGTGCTGACGGCGGGGATCACGCCGTTTCCCTACAAGGTCATCACCATCATGTCGGGATGGACCGGCATGCCGCTGGCGACCTTCACCGCGACCTCGCTGCTGGCCCGCGGCATCCGGTTCTTCGTCGTCGCGGGACTGCTGCGCGCTTTCGGCGCTCCGGTCCGCGAGTTCATCGAGCGCCGGCTGGGTCTGGTCTTCACGCTCTTCGTCGTGCTGCTGATCGGCGGCTTCTTCCTCGTGAGGTACCTGTGACCCGCGCCACCTGGATCGGTCTGGCGACGCTGGGCTCGGCCGCGCTGCTCATCGGCGCTTTCGCCTTCCAGCACCTCGGCGGCTATGCGCCCTGCAAGATGTGTCTGTGGCAGCGCTGGCCCCACGGTGTCGCCGTGGCCGCGGGCGCGGTCTGGCTTGCGAGCGTGCCTCGGGTGGCCCTGATCTGGCTTGGAGCGCTGGCGGCGGCAACGACTGCGCTGATCGGGGCCTATCACGCCGGCGTGGAATGGCGCTGGTGGCCGGGGCCGGCCAGTTGCAGCGGCGGCGGGCTCGATCTGGGCACAATGTCCGGAGCGGACCTGCTGTCGACCGACGGACCGGTCGGCTTGGTGATGTGCGACGAGGTGGTCTGGTCTCTTTTCGGCCTGTCCATGGCCGGCTGGAACGCATTTCTGTCGCTGGTGTTGGTGGTGTTCTGGCTGCGCGCGGCGCGCAGCTGAGAGGCTGCAGAAACGAGGGGGCTGTCTGCCCCCTCGCGCTCCCCCGAGGATATTTTTGAACCAGAGACACCCTCATCCGGTCTTGCGTGTCGAGAGCAGGAGGCTGGTCTCGCTTGCGGTGACGCCATCGAAGCGGCGGATCGCCGAGAGCACCGCGTCGAAGGCTTCGAGGGTTTCGGTGCCGATCTCCACGATCACGTCCCAGCGCCCGTTGGTCGACCACACCTGGCGGACCTCGGCCATGCCGCGCAACTGGCGCAGGATGCGGTCGGTACCACGGCCCTCGATACCGATCATCATCAGGCCGCGCACTGGATCGGCGAGCGTGTCCTCGCGCAGGACGACGGTGAAGCCGATGATGTCGCCGTTTTCACGCAGCCTTGTGATGCGGCTGCGAACCGTTGCGCGGGACAGTCCGAGCCGCGCCGCGAGATCCGACAGCGATGCCCGTGCGTCGTGACGCAGGGCAGCAACCAGTCGCTTGTCCGTTTCGTCCATTGGCCTTGTCCAAAGCGATCCTTGTGGCTTCATAATGCGCGATGTGGCCGCTTGTCCATGCCGCATATCGGGCGGTATGACGGCGCGCGACCCCTTTGAGAGACGGAGCCACGAATGACCCAGCAGACCTGCCTTCTGATCGGCGCGCCGGTGGACAGCGGCAAGCGCCGGACCGGCTGTTTGATGGGCCCCGACGCCTACCGCACCGCGGGGCTGGGCCAGGCGCTGGCCGATCTCGGCCATACCGTGATCGACACCGGCAACGTGGGGCCCCGGCGTTTCGAGCCCAAGCCGCACCCGAAGCTGCATGCGCGCGAGGAGACGGCCGCCTGGACCGAGGCGCTGGCGGACGCGGCCGAGGACGGTCTGAAGCGCGGGTTGCCGATCTTCCTGGGCGGCGATCACGCACTGTCGCTGGGCACGGTGCTGGGCGCGATGCGCCATGCCGAGTCGGTGGGCCGGCCGCTCTTCGTGCTCTGGCTCGACGCGCACAGCGACTATCACACGCCCGAGACGACGGATTCGGGCAACCTGCACGGCACGCCGCTGGGCTATGTGACCGGACGCGCAGGCTTTGACGGCTTCCCGGCCCTCCCCACCCCGCTGCAGCAAGAGCACATCGCGATCATCGGACTGCGGTCGGTGGACGCACCGGAGCGTGCGGCACTTCAGGACACGTCGATCCACCGCGTGGACATGCGCGACATCGACGAGCACGGGATCGCGAAGCCCCTTCAGAGCTTTCTCGACCGCGTCTCCGCGGCGAACGGCATGCTGCATGTCTCGCTCGACGTCGATTTCCTCGACCCGTCTGTGGCGCCGGCGGTCGGCACCACCGTTCCCGGCGGCGCCACGATCCGCGAAGGCCACCTCGTGATGGAGATGCTGCACGACTCCGGGCTGATGACCTCATTCGATCTGGTCGAGCTGAACCCCTTCCTCGACGAACGCGGCCGTACCGCGCAGGTGATGGTCGATCTGGCCGCCTCGGCCCTCGGGCGGCGCGTCTTCGACCGCCCGACCCGCGCCTATTGAGAGAGACCGACATGACCCTGCAACCGTCCGACAAGGCGCTCGTGCCCTTCGTTTCCGTCGATCACATGATGCAGCTCATCCATCACATCGGGGTGGAGGAGATGCTGCGCGGGCTTGCGGGTTACATCGAGGAGGATTTCCGGCGCTGGCAGCTTTTCGACAAGACGCCACGCGTGGCCTCGCATTCCGCCGAAGGCGTGATCGAGCTGATGCCGACCTCGGACGGCGAGGTCTACGGCTTCAAGTACGTCAACGGGCATCCCAAGAACACCGCCGAGGGGCTGCAGACAGTCACCGCCTTCGGGCTGCTGGCAGACGTGGGTACGGGCTACCCGGTGCTGCTGACCGAAATGACGATGCTGACGGCGATGCGCACGGCGGCGACCTCGGCGCTGGTCGCCAAGCTTCTGGCGCCGGCCGGCGCGACAACCATGGCGATGATCGGCAACGGTGCGCAGTCCGAGTTCCAGTCGCTGGCGATGAAGGCGGTGCTGGGGCTGAAGGAGGTTCGGCTTTACGACACCGATCCCGCGGCGACGCGCAAATGCGCGGCCAACCTTGCCGGATCGGGTCTGCGGGTGGTGTCCTGCGACAGCGCCGAAGAGGCGATCATGGGTGCGCAGATCCTGACCACCTGCACGGCGGACAAGCAGTACGCGACGATCCTGACCGACAACATGGTGGGCGCGGGTGTGCACATCAACGCCATCGGCGGCGACTGCCCGGGCAAGACCGAACTGGCGCCAGCGATCCTGACACGGTCTGAGATCTTCGTGGAGTATCCCGAACAGACGCGGATCGAAGGCGAGATCCAGCAGCTTGCTCCGGAACATCCGGTGACCGAGATCTGGGAGGTGCTGACGGGCGCGAAGCCGGGGCGCACGTCCGAGCGGCAGATCACGCTCTTCGATTCCGTTGGCTTCGCGATCGAGGATTTCTCGGCCTTGCGCTTCGTGCGCGACCGGATCGGGGATACGGGGCTTTTCCATCCGCTCGACCTTCTGGCCGACCCGGACGATCCGCGCGATCTCTTCGGTATGCTCCAGCGCGCGAAGTGAGCCGGCTCAGGCGGTGACGTCCTTGCGGTAGATCCAGTCGAACTGGCCGACAAGCAGGCCGGGCGCGGCGCGGCTGGCAATGCGCAGTGCCGTGTGCGCGGCGCTGCGGGCCAGGCCCGGGCGCATGTGGTATTTCCATGCGTTGCTTTCGGCGGCGGCGATCACCCGGCGCACGCGGGCCTCACGCAGGCCCTGGTAGGCGACAAGATCGCCTTCGGCCACGCATTGCGCGAGCACCCAGGCATCCTCGAGCGCGAGGTTGGCGCCCTGCGCGAGAAACGGCAGGGTGGGATGCGCCGCGTCGCCCAGAAGCGCGACGCCGTCAGAGTACCAGGACGCGGCAACCGGGTGCCGGAAGAGACCCCAGATGTTGACGGCGCTGACATTGTGCAGCAGATGCATCCGCGTGCCCATGAGCCCCGCGAAGGCACGGCGCAGGTGCATCGGGTCGTCACCATGCGCCCAGCCCTCCTCGGTCCACTCCGTGCGCTCCTCGACGGCGACGAGGTTCAACAGCCGTCCGCCCCGCAACGGATAGCTGACCAGATGCCGGCCCGGCCCCATGACGACATGCACCTCGGGCGGGACCGGTCCCCGCAAGGGAACGGTTGCGCGCCAGGCCGCCTGACCGGTGAAGTGAGCCGGCGGCGCCTCGCCGAACGCATTGCGCCCGACCGAGTGCAGACCGTCGGCGCAGATCACGATGTCGGCGTTGCGACGCGTGCCGTCGTCGAGTTCGACGCCCGGCGCAGCGCCCGGCAGAACGCGCCGAACCCGGCATCCCAGTTCCACGACAACGCCGAGGTCGCGCGCCGTGGAGGCCAGCACCGAGACGAGGTCGGCGCGGTGAACGCAGAGGTATTGCCCCGGCGCCGTCCGGGCGAGGTCGAGCCGGGCGACGGTGCGCCCGTCGAGACCGTCTTCGAGCACGACGGCCTCGGCCTTGACCGCGCCCGTTTGATGAAGTGCCGGCGTGCAGCCAAGCGCCGAGAGGACGTTGAGCCCATTGGGGCTGATCTGCAGGCCGGCGCCCACTTCGCGGATCGCATCGGCCTGCTCCAGCACGGTGACCGCGATACCGCGCTGCGCCAATGCCGCCGCGCAGGCCAGCCCGCCGATGCCCGCTCCGATCACGATAGCTTTGTCGCTCAACGCCCCATTCTCCAACAAAAAAAGCGCCGGGTCGCTGGCCCGGCGCTTTGCGGTCTGTTCTGTCATCTGCGGGTCCCGGACAACCGGGAGGCATCAATCGTCGCGGTGGACCTTCTCGCGGCGTTCGTGGCGTTCCTGAGCCTCGAGGCTCATCGTCGCGATCGGTCGCGCGTCGAGGCGCTTGAGCGAGATCGGCTCGCCGGTAACGAGGCAGTAGCCGAATTCGCCCTCGTCGATCCGGCGCAGCGCCGCGTCGATCTTGGCGACGAGCTTGCGCTGACGGTCACGGGTGCGAAGTTCGAGCGCGCGGTCGGTTTCCTCACTCGCACGGTCGGCCACGTCGGGAATGTTGCGGGTGCCGTCCTGAAGGCCTTCGATGGTGTCGCGCGATCCGGCGAGAAGCTCGGATTTCCAGGTCAGCAATTTCCTCCGGAAGTACTCGAGCTGTCGCTCGTTCATGAATGGCTCGTCCTCTGCCGGACGGTAATTGTCCGACAGGAAGGTCTCCTGCTTCATTCTTTTCCCCTCGAGATGGCTCACGTCGTTCATAAGCGACTTTTTCCTCGGGCCAAACGCCCCCATGGGCGTGCATCTACCCCACGACATGCCGATTGTCACTACACAATCCGGCGGATTTTCGGCTAAAAGCGGTGCGAGTTGATGACGCCCAAAGGATTGACAATTTGATGAAATTTGAAGGTACCGATGCCTACGTCGCCACCGAGGACCTGACCATCGCCGTCAACGCGGCGGTCACGCTGGAACGCCCGCTGCTCGTCAAGGGCGAACCCGGGACCGGCAAGACCGAACTTGCGCGACAGGTCGCCTCGGGCCTCGGCCTGCGGATGATCGACTGGAACGTGAAATCGACCACGCGGGCGCAGCAGGGTCTTTACGAATACGACGCGGTGAGCCGGCTGCGCGACAGCCAGCTTGGCGACGAACGCGTGCATGACGTGAAGAACTACATCCGCAAGGGCAAGCTCTGGGAAGCCTTCGAGGCCGACGAGAAGGTGGTGCTGCTGATCGACGAGATCGACAAGGCGGACATCGAGTTCCCGAACGACCTGCTGCAGGAACTCGACCGGATGGAGTTCTTCGTCTACGAGACCGGCGAGACGATCCGCGCCAGGCAACGCCCGATCGTCATCATCACCTCGAACAACGAGAAAGAGCTGCCCGACGCCTTCCTGCGGCGCTGTTTCTTCCACTACATCCGTTTTCCGGACATCGAGACGCTGAAGAAGATCGTCGAAGTCCATCACCCGGGCATCAAGGACGCGCTGCTGACCACGGCGCTGACGCAGTTCTACGAGATCCGCGACCAGCAGGGGCTCAAGAAGAAACCCTCGACCTCCGAAGTTCTCGACTGGCTCAAGCTGCTGCTGGCCGAGGATCTGACCGCCGAGGATCTCAAGACCTCAGGCGCCAGCGCCCTGCCGCGCCTGCACGGGGCGTTGCTGAAAAACGAGCAGGACGTGCATCTTTTCGAACGCCTCGCCTTCATGGCGCGCCGGAACGGCTGAGAGCGCGCGCGTGCTCGACATTCTCACTGGGAACATCCTCCCGGTCTTCTCGCTCCTCGCGCTCGGCTTCCTGCTTGGCCGCGTCGGTGTGATCGGCGCGCAAGAAGCGCGGGCCGTCAACCGGATCTCGTTCCTCGTCTTCCAGCCCGCGCTGATCTTCCTGCTGGTGGCACGCATCGATGTCTCGAGCTTTCCGCTGCGCCCGCTTGCGGGGTACGCCCTGGCCGAGATTGTGGCCTTCGTACTGGCCTACCAGGTGGCCTTTCGGGTGTTCCACCGCGGACGAGCCGAAAGCTGGCTGCTGGGCATGGCGGTCGTCTTCGTCAATTCGCTGCTTTATGTCTGGCCGATCTCGGTGCTGATTTACGGCGCCGAGGGCGCCGCGCCGATCACCGCGATCGCCGCGTGGGATTCCACCTTCGCTTTCGGCTTCTTCATCATCTCGATGGAACTTCTCCGCGGCGGCCGTGGCCCCCGGGCCGCGCTGGCCTCGATGGCCGTCAACCCGGTTCTGATCGCGATCCTGCTGGCGATCGCCGTCAACATCGCGGGGCTGACGGTGCCCGCGCCGCTGGTCACCGCGCTCGACTTCGCGGGATCGGCGGCCCCGCCGCTGACCCTGCTTGCGGTCGGGGTGATCCTGTCGGGCAGCCCGCTCGTCCCGACCCCCGTGGTCCTTGCGATTTCGGGGATGAAACTGGCGCTGTTCCCCGTGCTGGTCTGGGTGGCGCTGGCGGGCGTGGCGCCGGGGGACCCCGCCGGGGCGCAGTTCATCCTGAACGCGGCCGGCCCCTCGGGCATGATGGCCTTTGCGCTGGCGCTGCTGCACGGCGTGCGCAGCGAGGCGATCACGCAGGTCATCATCTGGACCAGCCTCATCTCGCTGATCCCGCTGGCGCTGCTGGCCTGATCCGGGGGTACGCCGTGCAAGACTGCGGCGCAGGCGCATCACCTGCCGCGCGCTCGGGCCGCTTCCGGCGCTCTTTGACTTGGCAGGCGCCTTTCATCCGGCGTTAACTACGCTGGTGCAACAGTACCGGGGCAAAAGACCCCGGGCGAACGAGGCAGGCAAGATGACCGAACACCCCGCGCTCGAGGTGCGGCCGCTGCAGGCGTCCGACAAGGCAGACTGGTCGCGGCTCTGGGCCGCGTACCTGGCATTCTACGAAACCTCGCGTCCGCAAGAGATACACGATCTCTACTTCGAGCGCCTGATGGGCGACGATCCGCAGGATTTCAGCGGGCTCGTTGCCGTGCTCGACGGGCGGCTCGTGGGCCTCACGCATTACCTCTTTCATCGTCACGGCTGGTCGGTCGAGAACGTCTGCTACCTTCAGGATCTCTACGCCGACCCGGATGTGCGCGGCATGGGCATCGGCCGCGCCCTGATCGAGGCGGTCTATGCCGCGGCCGATGCCGCCGGCGCGCCGAACGTCTACTGGCTGACCCAGGATTCCAACGCCACGGCGCGCCGGCTCTACGACCGGATCGGCACGCTGACGCCCTTCGTGAAGTACAACCGCACATGAGCGCCCGGCGCCGCCTGTCCCGGCTTGCGCTGCCGGTGCTGGTGCTCCTGCACGCTTGCGCGCCGGTCGAACAGGGCGCCACGCCCAGTCGCGCGGCCATCGTCGAGACCAACCTGCCGCCGATGAAGCGGTTCGAGCCCTCGCCGGTGCCGCCCTCCACGACTTCCAACGCCGATCTGACGCGCGATTTCCTCGACCTTTCCTTCGCGCTCGAAAGCGGGCGCGGCCTGCCGGTCTTCACGCGTTTCGAGGGCCCGATCACGCTGCGCCTGAGCGGACGGCCGTCTCCCTCGCTGTCGGCGGACCTCACGCAGCTTCTGACGCGGCTGCGCAACGAGGCGGGCATCGACATCCGCCGCAGCACCGGTGCCGGCGCGTCGATCACCATCGAGGCGGTCTCGTCCGAGCAGATCCGCACCGTGTTGCCGCAGGCGGCGTGTTTCGTCGCACCCAATGTCGGCAGTTTCTCCGAATATCGCGCCAATCGCCGCAATGCCCGCACCAACTGGACATTGCTGAAGGAACGGACGCGGCTTGCCATTTTCCTGCCCGCCGACGCCCCGCCGCAGGAGATCCGCGATTGTCTGCACGAGGAACTGGCGCAGTCGCTCGGGCCGCTCAACGACCTCTACCGTCTGCCCGACTCGGTCTTCAACGACGACAACATGCACTCGGTGCTGACCGCCCATGACATGCTGATCCTGCGCGCCACCTACGCGCCCGAACTGCGCTCGGGCATGTCCCGTGAACAGGTCGCGGCCCGGCTGCCCGGCATCTTCGCACGCATCAATCCCGCCGGCGCCGGGCGGCCGGCGCGTTATGCGCAGGAGACCCCGCGCGAATGGCGCCAGGCCATCGAGACCGCGCTTGGCCCCGGGGCGTCCTACGCCCAGCGCAGCCGCGCCTCGGCGCAGGCCGTCCGCATCGCGGTGCAGCTCGGCTGGCAGGACCAGCGCCGCGCCTTTGCCCATTACGCCCGCGCCCGCGTTTTGCAGCCGTCCGACCCCGGCGATGCCTACCGCGAGTTCCTGCTGGCCGACCGCTACTACGCCCGGTCGCCGCAGACCCGGCTGCATCGCGCCTATGTCGCAAGCCAACTTGCCGCCTACGCGGTCGCCGAAGGCGACGGCGCCGCCGCGCTGTCGCGCCTCGAGCCGAACCTGGCTGCCGCAGCGGGTTCCGAGAATGCCGCCCTGCTTGCCACGCTGATGCTGCTCAAGGCCGAGGCACTCGAGCTCGTAGGCCGCGACACCGAGGCGCGCGCGGTCAGGCTGGACAGTCTGGGATGGGCGCGATACGGCTTCGGCCCGGACTGGGCGGTCCGCGACCGGCAAAGCGAGATTGCCGGGCTGAACCCGCTGAAAGGTCTGAACCGCAGCTGAACCAAGGAGCGCGCGTAGCAGATGATCGTGATCCTCGCCGCCATCGCCGGCGCCGTGATCGGCGGGATGACCGCCGCTCGGCGCAACGGCAACCGCAAGGACATCGCGCAATACGCCGCCGGCTATGCGCTGGCCTTCACCGTCGTCGGGCTGATCGCCACGGTGATCCTCGACCGCACTTTGCTGTGAACCAAGGTCCGCAAGCCGCTGTTTTCCCGGCAGTCTGACCGCCGTCTCGCCCGTTCTGGTCCCCAGTGCTGCCGCGCGATAGTCTGAGGTCATCCAGAGAGGCCGCCCGAGATGTTCCTGCCCTTCTTCGATGCCCTGCGCCGCAATGCCGTGCCGGTCTCCCTGCGGGAGTTCCTGTCGTTTCTCGAGGCGATGAAGGCCGACCTCGTGACCTACGATGTCGAGGCCTTCTACTATCTCGCCCGGCTGACACTGGTGAAGGACGAGCGCAATATCGACAAGTTCGACCGCGCCTTCTCGGCCGCCTTTGCAGGGCTCGAGGCGATCACGCCTGAAGAGGTGCTCGAAGCAGTCGACATTCCGCGCGAATGGCTCGAGAAGATGGCCGAAAAACACCTGTCGGACGCCGAGAAGGCCGAGATCGAGGCCCTGGGCGGTTTCGACAAGCTGATGGAAACGCTCAAGGAGCGTCTGAAGGAACAGGAAGGCCGACACCAGGGCGGCTCGAAATGGATCGGCACGGCCGGAACCTCGCCCTTCGGCGCCTACGGCTACAACCCCGAGGGCGTGCGCATCGGGCAGGACCGCTCGCGGCACAAGCGAGCGGTCAAGGTCTGGGACAAGCGTGAATTTCGCAATCTCGACGACACCGTGGAGCTGGGCACGCGCAACATCAAGGTCGCGCTCAAGCGCCTGCGGCGATGGGCGCGCGACGGCGCGGATGAGGAACTGGACCTCAACGGCACCATCCGCTCGACCGCCGAACACGGCTATCTCGACGTCAAGACCCGACCCGAACGGCGCAACGCGGTCAAGGTGCTGCTGTTTTTCGACGTCGGCGGCTCGATGGACCCGCATGTGAAGGTCGTCGAGGAACTGTTCTCGGCGGCGCGCGCCGAGTTCAAGCATCTCGAGCACTACTACTTTCACAACTGCCTTTACGAGGGTGTCTGGCGCGACAACCGGCGGCGCTGGGATGCGCAGATCCCGACCCACGAAGTCCTCAACACCTATGGGCCGGACTACCGCTGCATCTTCGTCGGGGATGCGTCGATGTCCCCTTACGAGATCGCCTACCCCGGCGGCGCGTCCGAGCACTGGAACGCCGAAAGCGGTGCGACATGGTTGCGGCGGGCCCACGAGCAATGGCCGGCGACGCTGTGGATCAATCCCGTCCCCGAAGCCTACTGGGGCTATACCCAGTCGATCGCCATGATCCAGGAACTGATCGGGCCGGATCGCATGGTGCCGATGACGCTGGACGGTCTGGGTCGCGGAATGAAGGCGCTGACCCGCTAGAGCGGGTCGCGCGCCGGAACGTGCGGGCGATGCGGCGCGTTGTGTCGGAGTGCGAGACCGGGCGCGCCGAAAGGCTGTCGCGACCTGCCGCACCCGAAACGACAGTGGAAAGGACACACCATGATCACGAAATCCGGCTCCGCGAAATGGGAAGGCGACCTGCGCTCCGGGCGCGGTCACGTGTCGACCGAGACCGGCGCGCTGTCCGACCAACCCTACGGGTTCAAGTCGCGTTTCGAAGGCGGCACCGAGACCAACCCCGAAGAACTCGTTGGGGCCGCACATGCCGCCTGCTTCTCGATGGCGCTGTCGATGGTGCTTGGCGACTACGACCTCGTCGCCGACAGTATCGACACCAAGGCCACCGTCTCGCTTGAACAGAAGGACGGCGGGTATCACATTCCGAAGGTACATCTCGACGTGACCGCGGCGATCGCGGACGCAAGCGAGGAGCAGTTCAAGGAAGCGGCCAAGATCGCAAAGGAAAACTGCCCGATCTCCAAGCTTTTCACGGCAGAGATCACCTTGAACGCCAAGCTGGCCTGAAGGGACCCGAAATGTCCGCGGCGCGACGCTGTTCCGTGTCGCGCCGCATGACCACACCGTGACGCCATGTGCGCTTGCCAGACCGGCACGCAGGCCCCATATCCGGGTCATGCTCAAGGTCACACCGATCCTGCTTGCGGTGCTCTACGCGCTGGCCATGTACCGCTTTTCGGCGTGGCGGACCGCGAAAGAGCTCGACTCGCGTTCGACCGAGCTCGCCGATCCCAAGCTGAAATCCCTGATGGACCGGCTTGCCGCTGCGCTCGACCTGCCGCGGATCCGCGTCCATATCTACGAAATAGATCCCGTGAACGGTCTGGCGGCGCCCGATGGGCGAATTTTCGTGACGCGCGGGTTCTACAACAAGTTCCGGGTCGGAGAGGTCAGCGCGGAAGAGCTGGCCTCGGTCGTCGCACACGAATTGGGCCATGTCGCGCTGGGGCATTCCCGGCGGCGGATGATCGACTTTTCCGGGCAGAACGCGCTGCGCACGGCGCTGGCCATGGTTCTGGGGCGCATCATCCCGGGCGTCGGCATCTGGATCGCCAATGCGCTTGCCACCCTTCTGGCCGCACGCCTGTCGCGCCAGGACGAGTTCGAGGCCGACGCATATGCCGCGGCCCTTCTGACCAAGGCCGGAATCGGGATCGAGCCGCAGATCAGCCTCTTTCACAAGCTCGACGGGCTGTCCGGGCGCGGTGGTGCCGGGGCGCCGGCCTGGCTGCTGAGTCATCCGGCCACCGAAGAGCGGATCAAGGCGCTTCGAACCTTGGGCGCGCGCTGGTCCGTCGACGACCAGACCTGAGCGCCGGCCGGGCCCCACTTCAGGGCCGGTCGAGTTGCTTGCCGAGGCGCGGCAGCCGCGCCTTCTTCATCAGACCCCGCAGCGTCCAGTCCTCGCCAGACAGCCGCCGCGCCTCTGCCAGAATCTCTGCACCGACGGTGCGCATCGCCTCCACATGTTCCTGCGCGAGCGAGCTCAGCAATGCGTCGGGGTCGATGCGCACCAGCCCCTCCTCGGCCAGCGTGCCGCGTGGAAAATCCTTTGCGTTCAGCGTCATGATTGCGTCAGCGGATGACCCGACGGCCACCGCAAGTACATGAACGTCGGCGGGATCCGGCAGCCAGAGGCGCGCCTCGATCCCCGGCTCGGGACGACGCTCGGCGTCCGGCCAATCGGCGCGCAGCAGGACGATTTCACCCCGCGCCTGTGCCGCGCCTTCCGGTCCCAGTTTTTCCGCTGCGCGCGCCCATTCCTCGAGGATTCGCGCCGACCAGACCGGCTCGAAGGCACCGGTGGCACGCGCGGCACCGAGGATCACTTGGCGCATCACCGTCGGATAAAGCACACAGGCGTCAAGCACGATGCGCATGGCGTCAGACCCGGAAGAACAGCGACTTGAGATAGCCGCTTTCGGCCAGTTGCGGCAGGACCGGGTGATCCGGTCCCGCAGCGCCGGTGTGGATCAGCACGCCGCGCCGGCCGGCCCGGCCGATCCCGCGCACCGATGCCGCGCGAAACACCGAGAGATCGGCGGCGTGCGAACAGGAGCAGAGCCCGAGGATTCCGTTGTCGGCCACCAGCGGCGCAGCCAGACGGGCGATCCGTTCATAGGCGCGCAGCCCGGCCTCGAGCGCCTGTTTCGAGGGCGCGAAGGCCGGCGGATCGCAGATCACCACGTCGAACTGCGCACCCTCGGCGCGCAGGGCGGTCAGCACCTCGAAGGCATCGCCCGGACGGGTCGCGAAGCGGTCCGCGACACCCGAGGCCTGCGCCCCGCCCTGCGCAAGCTCGAGCGCCGGAGCCGAGCCATCGACGGCCAGCGCGGAGACCGCGCCACCGGCAAGGCAGGCCAGCGCGAAACCGCCGACATGGCTGAACACGTCGAGCACGCGCGCCCCGCGCGCCAGCCCGGCGGCGAAGGCGTGGTTGGGCCGCTGGTCGAAGAAGAGACCCGTTTTCTGGCCACCGGTGAGGTCGGCCAGGTAGGTCGCGCCGTTCATCGGAACCTGCAAGGGTCCGTCCGGGGCCGAGCCGCGCAGCACGGCGCTTGCGTCGTCCAGCCCTTCGAGCGTCCGGGTCCGGCCCGAAGCGTTCTTGAGCACCGTCTCAGCGCCCGTCACCTCGACCAGCGCTTCGGTCAGAGCCTCGAGATGCCGCTCCGCCCAGGCCGCGTTGGGTTGCACGACGCAGGTGTCGCCGAAGCGGTCGATGACCACGCCGGGCAGCCCGTCGGCCTCGGCATGGACCAGTCGGTAGAAAGGCGTGTCATAAAGCTTTTGCCGCAGGTCGAGCGCGCGCGAGAGACGCCAACCGAACCACGCAGCATCGATCTGCGCGGCTGGATCCGGGTCGAGCATCCGCGCGATGATCCGTGACCGCGAGTTTACCGCGACGAGACCCATCGGCGTGCGTTCGTGATCTTGCAGAACCGCGATGCTTCCCGGTGCCAGCGCCTTCGTCCGCCGGTCGGTGACGAGTTCGTTTGCGAAGACCCAGGGCGCACCGTGGCGGATCGCACGGGCGTTGGCCTTCGGCATGAGCCGGACGGTCGGCAGGTCGGATGCAGGCGAGGTCTGTGTCATGTCCCGGGCAATAGTGCTTTCGGTGTCCGCGGGAAAGGGCCGATCTGCTGTCAGCCACCGGTGGACCCGTAGGCATCGGGGTTGACCAGTTCGCTTCGGATCACGGTCTCTAGGTGGGCGATGATCCTGACCTTCTGGGTCTGTCCCGCGGCATCGGCATCGACCGCCTTTTGCCCTCCGAAAGCCCGGAGATCGGCCTTGATGACCCGCCGCGGCCCCAGCGGCGCGCCGGTGCTGGCGTCGCGCATCAGCATTTCGAAGGTGATCGAATGCACGCCGCCCACCGTGTAGCGCGCAACCTCGGTTACCGAGTGAAAGCGCGTCACCTCGATGTCCGCCGCCACCTTCCTGGTTCCACTCAAGGGACGCACGGCACGGCGCCCGGCCTCGGCGAAGATCGCCGTCACCTGGGCATAGCGGTCTCCGCGTGGTTCGCCACGCCACACGATATCGGCCGCAGGGTAGTAGGTGCTCTCCTCGGAGACGGTCAGGCTGCGCGGCACCGCGACCGTCACCTCCTGCACCGTCACGTCCGGGGATGTTTCCTGGCCAGCGGCAAGGCGCGGCGCGCCCGGGTAGGGCGGCGCGGCGCAACCGGCCAGCGACAGGACAAGGATCAGGGCGTTCAGCCGTGCGTTCAGGCGCATGGCGCGTCTCCGCTAGGTGATCCTGCCTAGGCGCACGCCAAGGGTCCTGTCAACGACGGCATGGGATCACCGCGATTTTTCGTTTTCTGCTTTCGGTTCAAACACTTGAAGGTAGAACGTTCGTCAATTCATCCGCCTCTCAGTTGCGCTGTCGACCCCGCCAGCCGCCGCGTCGTCTGGGGGATGAGATGCCGGTCAGCCCCTCCTGCAACACCTGCGCCATCGGGTGCGCGGGCACCGCATCGACATGACGCGCCAGCAGGCGCGCTATCGCGGCCCGGCTGTCGATGTGCCCGGGCAAGCTGAGTGCCCAGTCGAGGAAGATCGACCGGCATTCGGCAGCACTGATGCCGTCGATCCGGAACGCCTCGCGGATCAGGCCCTTGGGATCGTCCGGGTCAGCCTCGGTCATGCGCCGCGATCCTCGCCCTCATAAGGTGCCAGCGCGCGGGTAATGATCGTGTCAGCCGTTGCGTAGAGCTCTGACAGGCGCTCGGCTGCGGCGTCCATCGACGGCGCGCCGGTCACACGCTGCAGGAATGCCCGCCCACCCTGCCCCATCTGCCCGGGATCCGGCGTATCGGCAGTCAGCAGCCGCGCCGCCATGTTGAAATCGAACAGCGTCGCATGGGCTTCGGAGAGTGCGTCAGCCTCGCCCGGGCCGAGGATGCCCGCGGCTTCCGCGTTCGACAGGCCCGTTCGCAGCGCCCGCTCTGCCTTGCCGGCCACGAGGTTTCCGGCCTGGGCGATCAGCTCGATTTCCTGCGTGCGTCCCGGGCCGACCTTGGTGTCCCAGAGGGTTCCCGCCCCCTTCGCAGCCGAGATCCGAGCGCGCATCGTCGCCACCTCGCGGCAGATCTCGGCAAGATCGCGCGGAGCCGAGAGCACCTCGGCGCGAAATGCTTCCACCTCGGCGCACAGCGCCTCGGGGCCGGCGACGGCGGAGGCGCGGGTCAGCGCCAGGTGCTCCCAGACCCAGGCCTCGTCCCGCTGGTAATTCCGGAAGGCGCTCCAGCTTGTGGCTACCGGTCCCTGGTTTCCCGAGGGACGCAAACGCATGTCCGCCTCGTAGAGCCGGCCCTGAGACATCGGCGCGGTCAGCGCGGTGATCAGCGCCTGCGTCAGGCGCGCGTAATATTGCCGTGTCGGCAGCGGCTTGCGGCCTTCCGACATATCCTGCTCCGCCGGGTCATAGACGACGATCAGGTCGAGGTCGGAGCGCGGACCGAGCCGCCCCTCGCCGAGAGACCCCATGCCAAGCACGACCGCGCCGCGGCCGGGCGCTTGCCCATGACGTTCGGCGAACTGGCGTTGGACCTCGGGCCAGAGCACCCCGAGGATCGCACGGGCGATATCCGAATACTGCAGCGCCGCCGTGCGGGGATCGATCAGGCCACGCAAGAGGTGCACACCGACGCGAAAGTGCCACTCGCGCCGCCAGCGCCGCATCCGGTCGAGCCGAGTCTCGTAATCGGGTTCGGGCTCGAGCGCCGCTGCCAGACCGTCGGCCAGCGCCTGCGCGCTCGGCCAGTCACTGAAGAAATCCCCGCCGATCACCGCGTCGAAGACCACCGGATTGTGCGACAGGTAAGCGGCGAGATCCGGCGAGACGGCAATGATGTCGATCAGCAGATCGCGAAGCTGCGGATTCACGTCGAGCAGCGAGAAAAGCTGCACCCCGGCCGGCAGACCCTTGAGAAAGCCGTCGAAGGCCACCAGCGCCTCGTCGGGTTTCGCGCTTTCGGACAGGCGCATCAGCAGATCGGGCTTCAGCCGCTCGAAGATCGTCCGGCTGCGTGTGCCACGCAGCGCCGGGTAGCTGGGCCAACGCGCCATGATGTCGGCGTCGAAGTCGTGGACCTCGGTCGCGTGCGGCACGGGCGCGGGCTTGCTGGGGGCGAAGAAGCCCTCGGTGAGTTCGTGAACCTCTTCCAAGCGCCTGCGCAGATCGGTCCGAAGCGCATCCTCGTCACGGTCCATCAGGTGCGCAAGGCGGGCGAACCCCTCCTCCAAGCCCGGCAGGCTGTGAGTCTGGGCGTCCTGGATCATCTGCAGACGGTGCTCGACCGTGCGATGGGCGACGTAGTGATCGGCCAGCGTGTCCGAGGCCGCCTGTTCGACCCAGCCTTTCTCGGCCAAAACCGCGAGCGCCGCCAGAGTGCCGCGTCGGCGCAGGTCCGGATCGCGCCCACCGGCGATGATCTGACGGGTTTGGGTGAAGAACTCGATCTCGCGGATGCCGCCGCGGCCCAGCTTCATGTCATGGCCCGGCAGGGTGATCGGGCCGTGCAGCCCCTTGTGCTCGCGGATCGCCAGGCGCATGTCATGCGCGTCCTGGATCGCGGCGAAGTCGAGATGCCGACGCCAGACGAAAGGCCGGATCGCCTCGAGGAACCGCTCACCCGCCGCGGCGTCGCCCGCGCAGGGCCGCGCCTTGATATAGGCGGCCCGTTCCCAGGTGCGCCCGACGCTTTCGTAATACCGTTCAGCGGCCTCCATCGCCATGCAGACAGGGGTCACGGCGGGATCGGGCCGAAGTCTCAGGTCGGTGCGGAAGACATAGCCCTGCGCCGTCAGGTCGCTGAGCGTTGCGCTCATAGCGCGGGTCGCGCGCACGAAGGCAGCGCGGGCCTCGTGGTAGTCGCCGGGATCGAAGCGGGTCTCGTCGAAGAGACAGATCAAGTCGATGTCGGAGGAGTAGTTGAGCTCTCGCGCGCCCATCTTGCCCATCGCCAGAACGCACATCCCGCCCGCGACCGGGACATCGTCTTCGGTCATGCCCGGCAGCTTGCCGCGCCGGATCTGGATCGCGATGGCGTCGCGCAGGGCCGCCTCGCAGGCGGCATCGGCGAGATCGGTCAGCAAACCGGTGACCTTTTCCAGCGGCCAGGCCCCGCCGAGATCTGCAAGTGCTGTCAGCAGCGCCAGGCGCCGCTTGGCCTGGCGCAGGTCGTCCTTGACGGAGCCGTCCGCCCCGGCGCCGCGGGCAGCGTCCAGCACGGCGGCGGCCCCCGCATCGGCATTGTCGAGCGCCTGCGGCAGCCAGTCGGCTTCCTTCGCCACCAGCGTCGCCAGGTAGGGACAGCAGCCTGCCGCCCCCTCGACCAGCGCTCCGAGATCGCCGTCCAGCGCGGGCACCAGCGCCCGAGCCTCCCTGCCCCGGTCGGGTTCGTGGGCGCGGGGCATACGGGTCAGCGCGGCGGCAAGGCTCATACGCCAAGATGTGACTTGCGGCGTGGGCCGCGTCAATGCCGGGCGGGCTTGCGCGGGCGCGGTACAGGCGGCAGGGTGCGGCGCATGAGCAAGTCCCTCCGCCGCGTGCGCGCCGCCCTCGAAGCCGCCGATGTCGCCATCGACATCCGCGAAACCGCCCTCGCCCGCACCGCCGCGGACGCCGCCCTGGCGGTCGGCTGCGAGGTCGACCAGATCGCCAAGTCGATCGTGTTCCGCGGCGAGGACAGCGGCGGGCTCTATCTTTTCATCACGGCCGGGGCGCAGAAGGTCGACCCGGACCGCGCGGCGCGGCTTGCCGGCGAAGCGCTCGGCAAGGCCGAGGCGCACCTGATCCGCGAACGCACCGGGTTCGCCATCGGCGGCGTCGCACCCATCGGGCACCTCGAGCGCGTGCCGGCGTTTTTCGACCGAACGCTGCTGGATTTCGAAGAAATCTGGGCCGCCGCTGGCACGCCGCACCATGTATTTTGCGTCGAGCCGGCGGTCCTTGTCGAAATTTCTTTCGCGCAAGTATCTGATTTCACTGCCTTGCGCGAGAAAATGTAAAATCTTTTCACATCGCGCCTTGCAAGTGCCGCCCCGCACTCCGATATCGGGGATGTGAAACACATTCACATCACCGGCTGACCCGGGGATCCGACATCAACCGATTGAAAGGCACTGACATGACATCTTTGACGCAGACGCGCCCGATGGAGTACCGCCCCGGCTGGTTCGCCCGTGCGGAAGGCTGGCTCGACGACAAGGGCAAAGGCGCCTGGATCGCCGCGATGGTTCTCGGCTTCGTCTTCTTCTGGCCGGTTGGCCTCGCCCTTCTCTTCTACATGATCTGGAGCAAACGCATGTTTTCGAAATCCTGCCGCTCGTCCTCCCGCTCGATGCGCCACGGCATGAATGCCATGCGCCCGACCGGCAACTCCGCCTTTGACTCCTACAAAGCCGACACGCTCGCGCGGCTTGAACAGGAACAGGCCGACTTCGAAGCCTTCCTCGAGCGCCTGCGCGAGGCCAAGGACAAGGCCGAATTCGACGAGTTCATGCGCGATCGCGCCAGCAAGAAGGCTGACGACGAGAGCGTCGAAGACTGAACACGGACCGAGGCCCCGCGCATTCCGCGCGGGGTCGCTTCCACGACGAGGCATGATATGCAGATGACGATGACCCACACCCCCGACCCGCAGACGCAGGCCCAGTTCTACCGCGACGTCCCGCTCAAGCGCCTGCTGGCCTGGGTCGTCGACACGCTGGTGACGCTGCTGGCCTGTGTCGTGATCCTGCCCTTCACCGCCTTCACCGGCCTGTTTTTCTTTCCCGCGCTCTACGTCACGGTGAACTTCATCTACCGTGTCGTCACCCTTGCAAACCGCTCGGCGACCTGGGGCATGCGGCTTTTTGCGGTCGAAATCCGGCAGGCGAACGGGGAACGGCTCGATGCGACCACCGCGCTGATGCACACCATCGGGTATGCCGTCAGCTGGGCCGTGGCGCCTCTTCAGCTGATCTCGGTCGTCATGATGGCCTGCACGGAACGCAAGCAGGGGTTGAGCGACCATGCGCTCGGGACCGTTGCGATCAACCGGCGAGCGGCGGATTGACCACGCTTCAAAAGGGCGCTTGGCGCTCGCTGGGGGGCTTGTTATCCTTCGTGCTGACTCACGCCTAGGATCCTGATGCGCCACACGCTTCCCATAGCGCCCCAGTTCTACGTCACGGCCCCGCAGCCGTGCCCGTACCTGGAAGGTCGGATGGAGCGGAAGCTCTTTACCGCGCTGCAGGGCGAGAATGCCGACCGGTTGAACGACAGCCTGTCCCAGCAGGGCTTCCGACGGTCGCAAAACGTGCTTTACCGGCCGTCCTGCGCGGAATGCTCGGCCTGCCTCTCGGCACGGATCGACGTGTCGCGTTTCAAGCCCTCGCGCAGCCAACGCCGCACCGCATCGCGCAACGAAGCGGTCGCGCGTCGTGCGACCTCGCCCTGGGCCTCCGAAGAACAGTACGAGCTGTTCCGCAGCTACCTCGATGACCGGCACGCGGACGGCGGCATGGCCGACATGGACGTGTTCGAGTTCGCCGCGATGATCGAAGAAACCCCGATTCGCAGCCGGGTGGTGGAATACACCGAAGACCGCTCGCTGATCGGCGTCAGCCTTACGGATGTGCTGAGCGACGGGCTGAGCATGGTCTATTCCTTCTACGCCCCCGACCTGCAGCGCCGCTCTCTGGGCACCTACATGATCCTCGATCACATCGAGATCGCACGCGAGGCCGGGCTGCCGTATGTCTACCTCGGCTACTGGGTGCCCGGCAGCCAGAAGATGGGCTACAAGTCCAAGTTCTCGGGACTCGAGGTCTATGTCGGCGGGCGCTGGACGCGCGTGACCGACGCCAAGCGTTTCTCCGCGGACACGCATCCGCTCTCGACCGACCCGATCGCCGAGCAGGTGGCGAACATCCACCTGCCCGACACGCGCCCGACCAAGCGGCGCTGAGCCGGTCCCAAAACAACTGAAAAAAACGGGGCGCCGCAGCGCCCCGTTTCTTGTTTGTGTCCCCTGACAGGTCTCAGCTTCCCAGCAGGTCCGGCACCAGCGTGACGATCCCCGGCACGAGCCAAAGCAGCGCCAGCGCCACGACCTGGATGATCACGAAGGGGATGATCCCGCGGTAGATGTGGCCCGTGGTGACCTCTTTCGGTGCCACGCCCCGCAGGTAAAACAGCGCAAAGCCAAAAGGTGGCGTCAGGAACGAGGTCTGCAGGTTCACCGTGATCATGATCGTCACCCACTTCGGGTCGAAGGTGCCGCCGTAGATCACCGGCCCGACGATCGGGATGACGATGTAGATGATCTCGAGGAAGTCGAGGACGAAGCCGAGCACGAAGAGCACCAGCATCACGATCAGGAAGACCGTGAACTCGTTGTCGAAGCTTTGCAGCCATTGCTGGATGTAATGCTCGCCGCCGAAGCTGATCACCACGAGGTTGAGAAGCTGCGAGCCGATCAGGATGGTGAAGACCATGCTGGTGACCTTGGCGGTCTCGCGCACGACCTGGGTCAGCACCTTGCTGCGGAACAGCACCCAACAGGCATAGAGCAGCCCGAAGAAGGCGAACATATACGCGCCGTAGGCAACGATATAGGCGACCCAGGTCTCGAGCGTCACGACGGCCTGGTTGATCCGCAGGTCGAAGTTGATGCCGAGCAGGATCATGATCACCAGCGCGAAGGTCGACATGATGATGATGCGCCCGCTGCCGCCCTCGTCCTTCAGCTTTCGGAAGGCCGCGAGCATGATCGCGCCTGCGGCCCCCAGCGCCGCCGCGGGCGTCGGATTGGTGATGCCGCCAAGGATCGAGCCCAGCACCGCGATGATCAGCACCAGCGGCGGGAAGACCACGCGGATAAGCTCGTTCTGCGCCAGGCGCCCGGCGGCGTGCCAGCAGCCCCAGAGCGCGATGCCGAGCGGAATGGCCAGCATGAGCACTGTGCCGCTGGAACTGGTCAGCGGTCCGATCAGGGCGATGTCGACGAGAAGCGCGAGCGCCAGGCCGACCCCGCCAACGATCAGCGGTGTCGCCGAGCGCATCGGCGCGACGCCGCGCGCGGTGGTCAGAACCAGCGCCAGCAGAACCACGATGGTCGCGACACCCGAGCCGATCGGCGCCGCGTTCAGGATCGGGCGTGTATCTTCGGGCGCCTCGACCTCGGTCTCTGCGGCGTTCGGATCGGGTGCCGGCTCGGGCTCGGGCTCGACCCCGGCCGCACGCAGGCGGACCGACTCGTCCCAGGCTTCCTGCCCGTGCAGCTCGATCATCGAAGCCTGGCACTGTTCGCTGACGTTGGTGCGCAGCATGGTCGTACGTTCGGCGGAACCGGTGTCAGAAAGGCTCGCGCGCTGAGAGCCGACGATGTCGAACTGGGCCATCGCGATGACCGCACCGATCACGAGGACCGGCGCCACGACGAACCAGGTCATCGCCTCGCCGCGCGTGATGACCCCCTGGCCGCTGTCGTCGAGGGTCACCGAGGGTGCGCGCGACGGATTCAGCAGCGCATAGCAGAAGGCGTAGCCGGCATAGAGGGCGGCCAGCATGATGCCGGGAAGCATGGCAGCCTGGAACAGCGTGCCGACCGAGACCACGGCGGGACGCCCGAGATAGGTAAGCGCGTCCGAGCATCCGGCGGACTGAGCGCGGGCCTCCTGCGCCGTGGAGTAGAGGTCACCGGCGAGCGTGCCGAGCAGGACGATCACGATCGAGGGCGGGATGATCTGGCCCAGCGTACCTGAGGCCGCGATGACGCCCGTCGACAGTTCCGGGCTGTAGCCGTTGCGCAGCATGGTCGGCAGGCTCAAGAGGCCCATCGTGACGACCGTGGCGCCGACGATGCCGGTCGAGGCGGCGAGGAACGCGCCGACGACGACCACCGACACGGCGAGACCGCCCGGCAGAGGGCCGAAAACACGCGCCATCGTGGTCAGCAGATCCTCGGCGATCTTCGAGCGTTCGAGCGTAATGCCCATCATCACGAACATCAGAACCGCCAGCAGCGTCTCGATCGACTGGCCCGCGAAGACGCGGTCGTTCATCCGGTTGACGACGAAGGACAGGTTGCGGTCGATCGCCATTTCCCAGCCGCCCGGGAAGACGGATTCCGCCACGCGCGGCAGGTCCGGGTACTTGAAGATTGTTACATCGTTGCGATGTACGCCGGTGGCGAGGATGTCGCGGTAGGCCTGCGAGCCGGTATCGATCGCCTGGTGGATCAGCAGCCCCGCGCTGTCGAGCGCCGCGATGATCCCGAACGAGATCATCCCTGCGCCGGCGATGGCGAAGGCCACCGGGAAACCCGACAGGATGCCTGCAAAAAGCGTGATCAGAACGATCAGCAGGCCGATCTCTACGCCGTCTAGTCCGAACATTGTCGTCCCTGCCCCTTAGTGCACGCTGTGAAGCGGATCTTCTTCCACGCCCATCTGGTCGCGGTCGAGATACTTGTTTTCGCTGGCCTCGCCTTCCCGGAACTCGAGCAGCGAGCGGAAGAAGAAGGCGATGGCGTGAAGAATGACGAGCCCTGTGAAGGCCACCATCAAGATCTTGAACAGGAAGTACCCGTTGAAGCCGTTCGGCGAGAATCCGATGGTCTCGACGTTCCACTTGGCGATCGAGGCCTTGCGCAGCATCATGTCGAGCGTGTCGCTGGCCGAGACCTTGGGCGTCAGCATGTTGCGCCACAGGAAGAACCAGGCGTAAAGCCAGGTCAGGATGCCGGCCGGGATCATGAAGAAGAGCGATCCGAACATGTCGATCACCTTCTTGGTGCGGAACTTCACCACCGAATAGACCAGATCGACACGGACATGGCCGCCCTGAACGAAGGTGTAGGTGACGCAGAGCGCCACGATCATCGCGTTGTAGAGCTTGAGCTCTTCGGTGAACCAGCCGACCGATTGCGAAAATCCCATCCCGGCGGGCGAGAAGGTCAGCGTGCCGAGCCGGAAGATCGACTGCAGGAAGACGACGACGACCTGCTGCAGGACCATCAGCAGGCCGACCCAGGCGGCGGCGCGGCCGATGCCGTTGGCAAAGCCTTCCAGACCGCGGACGCAGGCCCACATGACGCGCGGCCAGATCAGGCCGACGACTGTAAGAACGATCACGATGTCGAGGAAAACGAAGAAGAATTCGACCGATGCGCCGTAGTAGATGAAGCGCATGAGCGCTTCCTTGTTCGACCAGTCGAGCCACTGAAGCGGATGGCTGAGCGCGTAGAAGAAATTGTAGAAACCCAGCCCGATATTCGTGATCAGCCAGATCAGAGCGTCGCCCATGAGGTCCCCCTCCCCAGTGGAAAGGACCGCGCGCGGGGGGCCGCGCGCGGTCTGTTTTTCGTCAGGCTGTCGCCGTCACATCGACGCCAGAACGCGGTTGCGCTGCTGTGCGTAGGCGCTGTCGGAGACCGAGAGCCAGCCGCCCGAGGCACGCATCGACGCCTGGGCCGAATCGTGAACCTTCTTGAACAGGTCGTCGCTGGTGTAGCTGTCCAGCAGTTCCACCGAGGCATTGCCGAAGGCGTTCCAGATGTCGTCGGAGAATTCCTGGATCTGGGTGCCGCCGGACTTCAGACGCTCGAGCGCCGGACCGTTGTTGGCGATGAACTGGGCGTAGTTGGCCTGGTGCGCGTCGGCGCAGGCCAGCTCGATCGCCTTCTGCTGGGACGGGGTAAGGCTGTTGAAGACCTCGAGGTTGACCGCCGTCGACAGGGCCGCGCCGGGCTCGTGGAAGCCGGCCGGGTAGTAGTAGTTGCAGACCTCCTGCAGGCCCAGCTTCTCGTCCGACCAGGGGCCGATCCACTCGGTCGCATCCAGCGCACCGGTCGACAGCGCCTGGTAGATCTCGCCGCCCGGCAGAACCTGCACGGACGCGCCAAGCTTCGACAGCGCCTCGCCGCCGAGGCCCGGCATGCGGAACTTCAGGCCCTTGAAGTCGTCGGCCGAAGCCACCGGGTTGCGGAACCAGCCGCCGCCCTGCGCGCCGGTCTGGCCGGCGATGAAGCTCTTGAGGCCGAAGACCTCGCCCAGCTCGTGGTGCAGCGCCATGCCGTCCTGGCCGTAGTACCAGGTCATCATCTCGGGCGCGGTCATGCCGAAGGGCACGGCGGTGAAGTAGGCCCAGGCCGGGTGCTGGCCGACGAAGTAGTAGTCGGCGCCGTGGTACATGTCGGCCTGACCGGCGGTCACGGCATCGAAGACCTCGAGCGCGCCGACGAGTTCACCGGCAGCTTTCGCCTCGACGGTGACCTGGCCGTCGGTGGCGGCGGTGATCGAGTTCGCGACGCGCTCGACCGAGTCCCACACACCGGCAAGGCCGCGCGGCCAGGTGGTGACCATGGTCAGGGTGCGGTTGCCCTGGGCATAGGCCGGGGCCGCCAGCGCCGTAGTGGCTGCAGCCGCGCCGCCGAAAGCGGAATTCTTCAGAAATGAGCGTCGATCCATTGGTGTCCTCCCCATAGGCCCGCAAAATCTGTCGTTCGCGGGCGGATCTTTTTTCGGTGCGCGCAACCTACCAACTGGGGCAGGCTTGTGAATACCAATTACTACGTACTTCAGGCCCAAAATATCGGCTTCGCACACGCTTTACGCCGGGGAACGGGCTTGCAATGCCGGTGCCGCGCGGGCGACTGTCCGGACGCCATGGCGGCACCACCGCCCCGGCCCGGCAAGGACGAATCAGCCATGCGGCGCATCGCGGCCCTCCTGCGACCCAACTACGCCCAGAAGATCTCGCTTCTGGCGGCGCTGCCGCTCGTTGTCGCCGTGGCCGCCATCGCCATCCTCGTCGCCTACCAGGCGCGCAGCGTGGCCGAACGCGAGATCCGCGGGCTCGAGGAGCGGCTGATCGAGGCCAAGAAGGCCGAGCTGCGCAACTACGTGACCCAGGCGCGCAATGCATTCTTCTTCATCTACGGACCGGCCGCGCCCAATGACGCCCGTTCCAAGGAGCGCGTGCTGCAGATGCTCGCCGCGATGGTCTACGGCGAGGAAGGGTTCTTCTTCGTCTACGACTATGACGGCACCAACCTCGTCTCGCCGCGCCAGACCGAGCGCATCAACCGCAACTGGTCGGGCCTTGCAGACAGCGAAGGCACGCCCATCGTCGACGAGTATATCCGCATCGCGCGCACCGGCGCGGGCTGGCACACGCATCTGTGGCCCAAACCCTCGACCGGCGAGGACGCCCGCATGGTCGCCTACGTCTCCGGCCTGCAGGACTGGCAATGGGCGGTGGGCACGGGCGTTTTCATCGACGACGTTCTCGCCACCGTTTCGGCGGCGCGCGCCGAGGTCGAGGCGCGGGTGCGGCGCACGTTCCTTTACATTGGTGCGATTGCGCTGGCCGCTTTGATGCTGGTCTATTTCTCGGGGATGTTCCTGAACCTGCGTGAGCGCCGGCTTGCCGATGCCAAGCTGAAAAAGCTCACCCAGCGAGTGCTTGACGCGCAGGAGGAGGAGCGCGGGCGCGTCGCGCGCGAGTTGCACGACGGGATCAGCCAGATCCTCGTCGGCGTGCGCTATGCGCTCGACATCGCGCGGCGCAAGCTCGAGCGCGGCGACGACGGCGCCCGCGCGCCGCTCGACAAGGGCATCGATTCTCTGGGCGAGGCGATCTCGGAGGTGCGGCGGATCAGCCGCGACCTGCGCCCCGGCGTGCTCGACGATCTCGGGCTCGGTCCGGCGATCCGGGCGCTGGCCGAAGAATTCGCGCAGCGCACCGGCATTGCGGTGGACTTTTCGACCGTGGTGTTCCGCAACCGGCTTGATCCGGAGGCCAAGATCGCGCTCTACCGGATCGCACAGGAGGCGCTTACGAACATCGAACGCCACGCCGACGCAACACGGGTTGCGGTCGACCTGCGCGGACACAAGCGCGGCGCCACCCTGCGGATCAGCGACAACGGGCGCGGATTTCCCGCCGATCGCAGCGCGCGCTCGGCCGGGATCGGGTTGCGCAACATGCAGGAGCGCGTCGAGCAACTCGATGGTCGGCTGCGGATCCAGACACCCGCGGAAAACGGGTCAGGGACGCTGATCGAGGTCACGGTGCCGCTGTCGCACCTGCTGCCACCCGAACCCGACCAGAACACCGCGCCGCCCGCCGGCCGCGCCAAGATGAGGGCCGCGGAATGACCGAAGCGACGCGTGTGAAGGTATTGGTTGTCGACGATCACCCGATGGTGGCCGAAGGCATCCAGTCGATCCTCGAAAGCTACGACGATCTCGACGTTCTGGGCACCTGCAACTCGGGCCACGCGGTCATAGAGGCGCTCGACCAGGCAAAGCCGGACGTTATCCTGATGGATCTCAACATGCCGGGCATGGGCGGGCTGGCTGCGACCGAGATCGTGCTCGAACGCCGTCCGGAAACGCGCATCCTGATCCTGTCGATGCACGACAACGCCGAGTACATCTCGACGGCGCTCAGCCACGGAGCGATGGGCTATGTGCTCAAGGACGTGCCGACGGACGAAATCAAGCAGGCGATCGACGCGGTGATGGCGGGCGAGCGGTATCTGTGCACCGGAGCCAAGGGGTCGCTCGAGCCGCAGGACGGGGCGGCGCGCGAGGCCCTGACGGGGCGCGAACAGACGATCCTGCTGCAACTCGCGCAAGGTCGTTCGAACAAGGACGTGGCGCAGGCGCTCGAGATTTCGGTGCGCACGGTCGAGACCCACCGCAAGAACATCAAGCGCAAGCTGGGCATATCGAGTACCGCCGGCCTGACCCGCTACGCGCTGGAACACGGCGTCCTGCAGGGAACCGGCGCCAATTTCCGGGCGCGCGGCTGATTTTCAGCCTGGGATAGAGGTAATCACAACAAGGCAATTGTTTATCGGCAGTATCTCATGTCGATCGCCGTGGCGGATGCCCGTCGAGCAAGACCGAATTTCACTACCCTCGCGAGAAAACAGGTAAGGAATCCCTGACTTATAGTGTAAACTGGTCCGGCGTAGGCTTCTACGCAGCCCCCGGCGTCGTGGTCGTGATTTCCATGGTCCCTGTGATCGGCGTCGGACGGCGAGTATTTTATTCAGGAGATTTGGAATGACACACGGACTTACCGGGTACGACGCCTTCGTTCTCGACTGCTCAGACGGCGTTCATCCCCCGCTTCCCCAGACTTTCGGCCGACTCGGTCCGCGCAACCCACTGTCGGGCATCGCGCCCAACGGCAAACCCTTCGACGACAAGCTCGTGCAGGAGGCTTTCAGCGCGGCGCTCGACGAGATGCGCGATGACGGCGATCCCGAAGGCGACGTGGCCGCCGGCATGACCTTCTTCGGCCAGTTCATCGACCACGACATCACCCTCGACGCGCAAAGCGCCATCGGAACCCGCATCGATCCGCGCGCGATCCGGAACGTACGCACGCCGGGGCTCGACCTCGACTGCGTCTACGGCGACGGCCACGAGGCCTCGCCCTACCTCTACCACCCCGAGCACAAGGGCTATCTGCTCTTCGGGACCGCCGAGAACCCCTATGACCTGGCACGCAACAGCCACGGTACGGCAATAATCGGCGATTTCCGCAACGACGAGAACCAGATCGTCAGCCAGCTGCAGGGTGCCTTCGTCTGCATGCACAACATCCTGATGACAGCGCTGCAAAAGGACGAAAGCCTCGTGCCCGACGCGCTGGCCGGCATCCGGTCCGAAGCGCTGGCGAGCGGCGTCGAGGGCTCGGAAATGCCCTTCGAGGCCGCGCGGCGCATCCTGCGCCTGCACTATCACTGGATCATCCTCAACGACTTCCTGCCGGCCTTCGTCGACGGGGACGTGTTGAAGAAAGTCCTGCACGCCTTCGACCACGGCACGTTGCCGAAACCCTACACGGCGCATGCGCCGATCATGCCGATCGAGTTCTCGGGCGCGGCCTACCGCTTTGGCCACGCCACGGTGCAGAACGCCTACGAGCTCAACGGCAGCTCGGGCAAGGTCAAGCTCTTCGACATGCGCCGGCGCGAGTTCCATTCGCGTCCGACGGAATTGAACGTCGAATTCCACCGGCTCTTCAACGTGCCAGGCGAGGCAAGCGCGCAGGCGGCCCGGCCGATCGGACGCAAACTGGCGTCGACGATCTTCGCCCTGCCGTTCATCGACGGACCCCTCACCATCGGCGGCAACGAGCTGAGCCTCGAGGACAGCCGCAAGCTGCCGCACCGCAACGTGTTCCGCGACCGGGTCACGCTCGAACTGCCCTCGGGACAGCAGATGGCACGGATGATGCACGTTCCCGAAATCGCCGCTCCGGAGGAGCTGCGCGCACATGGCATCACCAAGACTCCGCTGTGGTACTACTGCCTGCACGAGGCCGAGGCGCACGGTGGCAAGCTGGGGCCGGTCGGCGGCACCATCGTCGCGACCACGCTGGTCCGGCTCATGGCGCTCGATCCCGAGTCGATCCTGTGCTCGACGCATGACTTCAAGCCCTGGAAGGCGCTTGGCGCGGGAGAGGACGGCAGCTTCTCGCTGGGTCACATGCTGGCCTGCGTCGAGACCAACCGCGACAAGGTCGCCCATCGCGACGATCTGCTGACGGGCACCCCTGCGGTCGCGGCCGCACCGGAACTCGAAGACGCCTGAGTCTGCACTCATCGACGCGGCGGAGCGACTCCGCCGCGTCGAATTTGCGAAAATGACGCCTGAGGGCGATTTGTCGCAACTTCCAGAAAGAAAAAATCCACCACGCGACACTTTTTCTCGCCGATGAGCGGTTGACGCCCCCGCGCCCCGCCCATAATCTCCCGCCTGCATCAAGGAGCCTTCTTCACATGACGACCCTAGTCGTAATCGTAGGACGCACGCGCATGGGCCGGTAACGGTAGACCATAGTCTGACCCATGCGCCCCCGCCTGACCGGGGGCTTTTTTTTGCCCGAGAGCAAGCCAGGGACCGAGACCGGTCCACAACGGAGACAAGTGATATGACCCGCCAGATGTCCGGAGCGAAGATGGTTGTCCAGGCCCTGATCGATCAGGGTGTCGACACCGTATTTGGCTATCCCGGGGGGGCCGTCCTGCCGATCTACGACGAGATCTTCCAGCAGAACGCCATTCGCCACATCCTGGTGCGCCACGAACAGGGGGCCGTTCACGCCGCCGAAGGGTATGCGCGCGCCACCGGCAAGCCGGGCGTGGTTCTCGTCACCTCCGGCCCGGGCGCCACGAACGCGGTCACCGGCATCACCGACGCGCTGATGGATTCGATCCCGATCATCGTGCTCACCGGGCAGGTTCCGACCTTCATGATCGGCTCGGATGCCTTCCAGGAGGCCGATACGGTCGGCATCACGCGCCCCTGCACCAAGCACAACTGGCTGGTCAAGGAAACCGACCAGCTTGCCGGCGTGCTGCACGAGGCCTTCCATGTCGCGACCCACGGCCGCCCCGGCCCGGTGCTTGTCGACATCCCCAAGGATGTCCAGTTCGCCACCGGCACCTATGCGCCGCCCAAGCCCTCGACCTCGCATTACCAGCCGCGGGTCAAGGGCGACATGGAAGAGATCACCGAGCTTGTCGCGGCGATCGAGAAGGCCAAGAAACCGGTGTTCTACACCGGCGGCGGCGTCATCAACTCCGGCCCCGCGGCGAGCCAGCTTCTGCGCGAACTCGTCGAGGCGACGGGATTTCCGATCACGTCGACCCTGATGGGTCTCGGAGCTTATCCGGCAAGTGGCCAGCACTGGCTCGGCATGCTCGGGATGCACGGGCTTTACGAGGCAAACATGGCGATGCACGACTGCGACCTGATGATCAACATCGGGGCGCGTTTCGATGACCGGATCACCGGGCGCATCGACGCCTTCAGCCCGCGCTCGACCAAGGCGCATATCGACATCGACCCGTCCTCGATCAACAAGGTCATCAAGACCGACATCCCGATCGTCGGCGACGTCGCCCACGTGCTCGAGGACATCCTCAAGGTCTGGAAGTCACGCGGGCGCAAGGTCGAGCACGAGGCGCTGGCGAAGTGGCGCGCGCAGATCGACGAGTGGCGCAAGATCGACTGCCTGAGCTTCACGCCGGGAGAAAGTACGATCAAGCCGCAACATGCGTTGCAACGGCTCGAGGCGCTGACCAAGGAACACGACCGCTACATCTGCACCGAGGTCGGCCAGCACCAGATGTGGGCGGCGCAGTACCTCGGGTTCGAGGAGCCCAATCGCTGGATGACCTCCGGGGGCCTCGGCACGATGGGTTACGGCTTTCCGGCCTCGATCGGCGTGCAGCTCGCGCATCGCGACGCGCTGGTCATCAACGTCGCGGGAGAGGCGAGCTGGCTGATGAACATGCAGGAGCTCGGCACGGCGGTGCAGTTCAACCTGCCGGTCAAGCAGTTCATCCTCAACAACGAACGCCTCGGCATGGTGCGCCAGTGGCAGGAGCTGCTGCATGGCGAGCGCTATTCGCAAAGCTGGTCCGAGGCCCTGCCCGATTTCGTGAAACTGGCCGAGGCCTTCGGCGCCAAGGGCATCCTGTGCAAGGATCCCGCCGATCTCGACGACGCGATCATGGAGATGCTGGATCATGACGGGCCGGTGCTTTTCGACTGCCTCGTCGAGAAGCACGAGAACTGCTTCCCGATGATCCCCTCGGGCAAGGCGCATAACGAGATGCTGCTCGGCGAAGCCAGCACGCAAGGCGTTATCCAGGAAGACGGCGCGGTGATGGTGTGACCGTTTTCTTCAAAGAAAACGGCCCGGAATTTTGTAAAATTCCGGCGACGGACGGTTAAGGAAGCAAGAAGATGTCAGCATTGAAGATCAAGAAGGGCGCAACCAGCCATTCCGCCTACAACCTGCGACCGACGTTCTCGGACGTGGTCGAAAAACACACCCTCGCGGTCCTGGTCGAGAACGAACCGGGGGTTCTAGCCCGGGTCATCGGCCTGTTCTCGGGCCGCGGCTACAACATCGACAGCCTCACGGTGGCCGAGGTCGACCACGCCGGCCATCTCAGCCGCATCACCATCGTGACCTCGGGCACGCCGCAGGTGATCGAGCAAATCAAGGCCCAGCTGGGACGGATCGTGCCCGTCCATGATGTGCACGACCTGACCGTCGAGGGTCGCTCGGTCGAGCGCGAACTCGCGATGTTCAAGGTGGCGGGCACCGGCGAGAAGCGTGTCGAGGCGCTGCGCCTGGCGGACATCTTCCGGGCCAGCGTCGTCGACAGCACACTTGGAAGCTTCATTTTCGAGATCACGGGTGCGCCGGAAAAGATCGACGCCTTTGCCGAACTGATGCGGCCCCTCGGTCTCACCGATGTCGCGCGGACCGGCGTCGCGGCCCTCGCCCGCGGCGAATAGCGCCGGCGGTCAGGTGCTGCCGGCGGCTGTCTGGCTCGACTGTGGCGCGGGACAGCCGGCGGTGCGGCGGGCAAAGGGTATGACATTGCTTGCCTCCGCGCCGGGGTCATCCTCTTCGCGCGTCGCCATGCGCAGGACGGCGGGCAGCATCCGGCCGGCCTTCTCGATCACCAATCGCGGGTTGAGCGCTTTCCGCAGGGTCGTCTTGACGTCCATGTCGAACTGCACGACATCGCCGGCATCGAAAAAGCTGCCGCGATCCAGCACGTCGCTGGATGTGCTGATGTAGGCCAGGTCTCCCTGATCCTCGCACCAGATGACCGCTTTACGGTCGGATGCATCGCACCACAGCACTACGCCGATCATTCTTGTCCCCAAGCCTATCCTTAGCCTGTTAACAATATCAGGGCGTTAACCAATTCGCACAGAGTAAAGCGGGCACCGTTCGGCGATATTTTGTGTCGACAAGGCGCCTGACTGATGCGAAAGAGCGTCATGCCTGACGCCAAATAGCGTCAAATCCCAACCATCGATTGCACGATCTTCATTTGACTCGCGCGTTTTCACTCGATCGTCTAGCGTCCGCTGCACGTATTTCACGGATTTATTGATGCGCCCCCAGTCGAGATCACCTTCCGAGCTGCGCAACATGTTCGGCCGGAACCTTAGGATACTGGCGGCCGAGTATCAGTCGATCACCGATCTGTCGCGACGCCTGGGCATCAACCGCACGCAACTCAACCGTTACCTTGCAGGTGAAAGCTTCCCCCGCCCCGACGTTCTGGCGCGTATCTGCGCGTTCTTCTCGGTCGACGCACGGATCCTGCTGGAGCCGGTCGAGAGCATCGGCCCGGCGCGGACGCCGGAAGCCAGTGACTACCTGCGCGCCTTCATGGGACCGGAAGCCCATGACGTATCCGAGGACATCTTTCCCAGCGGCTTCTACCGCTTCTCGCGGCGCAGCTTCCTGCAGGCCGGGCAATTCGTCTCCGGGCTGGTACTGGCATCGCGCCGTGGATCGGGGACGTTCGTGCGGGGCCTCGAGGCCAAATCGGCGATGCGCGCGCAGGGTCTTCCCATCGACAAACGGACGCGAGAGTTCCGTGGTTACGTGTTCGAGGTCGATGACGGCATCGCGACCACGGTCTCGCGCGTCCATGGTATGACCGCGTCGTTCAACTTCCTCAGCCGGGTGAACTCTTTCGAGAACAATTTCTGGGTCGGCTATGTCGCACGTACGATCCGCGAGAGCGCCGGAACCAGCCGGGTGACGCGGCTGGTCTACGAACATCTCGGAACCGACGTCGGCAAGGTTCTGGCGACGGCGCGGACCGCCGGGATTTGCGGCATCGAGGTTCTGCCGCCCTTTCACCAGCGCCTTCTGCAACTCGACGACCCGTTCCGCTAGCCGCGGTCCCGCGATGGTGCCGCGAATGTCGCGCCGCGCAAGGCGCAGGTCGCTCCGGAAGCGGCGACCGGCCCGGTTTCGACTAGAGTCGGTCCAGATTTGCGAGGAGCTCCGCGATGCGCGCCTGCCAGACCGACCTTTCAGACGTCCGCCGCCCGATCCGCGAAGCGCGGGGTTTGCCGAATGCCCATTACACAGATGCCGAGGTTTTCGAGGAGGAGCGCCACGCGCTGCTCTTCGGCGGCTGGGCCGGGCTGGCGGCGGAGGGCGAAGTGCCTTTGGCCGGCGACGCCGTGCCGCTCAGTTTCGCCGGCATGCCCCTGCTGCTGCTGCGCGACCGCGACGGGGTCGTGCGCGTGTTCCAGAACACCTGCCGGCATCGCGGCATGATCCTCGTCGACGCGCCGCGGCGCATCGAGGGCGCGATCCGCTGCCCCTATCACAGCTGGTGCTACGCGACGGACGGGCGGCTGGTCAGCACACCGCATGTCGGCGGCCCCGGCCAAAACACCCATGCCGACATCGACCGCAGCGCGCTGGGTCTTGTCGAGATCCGCAGCCATGTCTGGCTCGGCGTGATCTGGATCGACGTGTCGGGAACGGCTCCCGACTTCGAGACGGCGCATGCCGAGATCCTGGCGCGCTGGTCCGATTTCGATCGTCCGATGCATCCCGGCGGCGCGGAAAGCCGCTTCGTTCTCGACGTCGCCTGCAACTGGAAACTCGCGGTCGAGAACTACTGCGAAAGCTATCACCTGCCCTGGGTGCATCCGGGCCTGAACAGCTATTCGCGGCTAGAAGATCACTATCATCTCGAATGTCCGGGTGCGTTCTCGGGCCAGGGGACCCGGGTCTACCGCCAGATGAAGGACGCGGACGGCACCGCCTTTCCGGATTTCGAGGGCGTGGGCGCGCGGTGGGAGACGGCGGCCGAATACGCCGCCGTCTATCCCAATGTGCTGCTTGGCGTGCACCGCGACCATGCTTTCGCGATCATCCTGTTGCCCGACGGCCCGGAACGGACGCGCGAGCACGTACACATCTTCTACGCCGACGCCGACACGCCCGAGCCGTTGCGCCAGCGCAATGCGGCGCAGTGGAAAGACGTGTTCGAAGAGGACATCTTCGTGGTCGAGGGCATGCAGCGCGGCCGCCACGCCCTTACGTTCGACGGGGGACGCTTCTCGCCGGCGATGGACGGGCCGACGCACCTGTTTCACGACTGGGTCGCCGAACGCGTTCTCCGACGCAGAACCGCCAAGGCACAGCAACTTGGATGAGCGATCTCGATGCCCGCCTGCTCGCAGCCCATGCGGCGGGCGACTTAGACGCCCTCGTTGAGCTTTATGCCGAGGCGGCCGAGACGGCGCGGGACGACACCGCGCGCGGCTTCTACCTCACCCACGCCCACGTCTACGCGCTCGAACGCGGCCATCCGAAGGCCGCCGCCCTGCGCAATCGGCTGGTCGACATGGGGCGTGAGCACCCGCTCTGAGGTCAGACCATCGCCGGGCGTTTCTGCGGCCATCCGGTCGCCGCGTGCCAGGCCTGAGCCGCGCGCAGCAGCCACGCATCCGACCCCGGCCTGCCGATCAACTGCGCGCCCATCGGCAAGCCTTGCCTGCCGAACCCGACCGGGATCGCGACGACCGGTAGGCCGATCAGGCTGGCCGGAATCACAACTTCCATCCAGCGGTGATAGGTGTCCATCTCACGCCCGGCGATCCGCACGGGGTACTCGTCCTCGACGGGAAACGGCCAGACCTGCGCCGATGGCGCGATCAGCACGTCGAACCGCTCGAAAAGGGATGCCGCGCAGCGATACCAGTCCGAGCGGGTCAGGCTGGCCGCCTGGATCTCGACCCCGCTCAACGCGCGACCGCGCTCGGCCTCCCAGCGCGCCGACGGCTTGAGCTTTTCGCGCTGCAGGGGATCGTCGTAGATCTCTCCAAGAGTGTTGGCGACGGAAAAGCTGCGCAACGTGGTCCAGCTGCGCCAAAGCGCATCCGCATCGAAAGGCGCGCCGATATCTTCGATGCTCCAGCCGATCTTTCGCATCTGCGGCAAAGCCGCCTTGCAGGTTTCGAGCACGCCATCCTCGAATGGCAACGCGCCGTCCCAGTCTCCAAGCCAGGCGCCGCGCAGGCCCTCCGGCGCGTCGTCGATGCCGGGGCGCGCGGGGTCTGCGATACGCCCCAACGGGCGCCCGGCATCGGGGCCCGCCATGACATCGAGAAGCGCCGCAAGATCGCGTGGTGTCCGCGCCATCGGTCCGTTTGTCGACAGCGGATGCAGGTAGAGATCGCCATCCGGATCGCCCGGAACAAGCCCCCAGCTCGGGCGCATGCCGTAGACGTTGTTCCAGGCCGCAGGGTTGCGCAGCGACCCCATCATGTCCGACCCGTCCGCGACCGTGAGCATCCCGCAGGCCAGCGCCGCCGCCGCCCCGCCGGAAGAGCCTCCGGCGCTACGGGTGGTGTCGTACGGGTTGCGCGTGGCCCCATGAACCGGGTTGAAGGTGTGACTGCCCAGCCCGAACTCTGGCGTGTTGGTCTTGCCGATCACGATTGCCCCCGCCGCGCGCAACCGCGCCGTGACCGTGCTGTCGCGCGCTGCCGCCACGTCCGCGAACAGCGGCGAGCCCTGCGAGGTCGGCAGGCCCGCGGCATCGGCAAGGTCCTTGATGGCAATCGGAATGCCGTGCAGCCAGCCCTCGGGCTTGGCGGCGTCCGCGGCTTCCGCCTCTTTCAGAAGATCCTTTTCCGCCCGCAGCGACACGATGGCATTGACCGACCCGTTGACCTGCTCGATGCGGCCAAGCGTCGCCTTCATCACCTCGACCGCGCTGACCTCACCAGCGGCGAGCTTCTCCGATAGCACAGCGGTCTCGAGACCTGTCAGCTCCATGTCATCTCCCCTCCCAGATACGCCATTTGATGCGAGCGCCCTCCCCCGAGCGCGCAGGCGTGTCGTTAGAGAAACGCAATACCGCCCGGATGGTTCGACGGGTTTACCCCACCTCGGACACCCTGTGCGTCGGTCTCGTCAATCGCCCTTGGCTTCCGCACGGCTCTTGCCCGAGACATCCAGTGCGAGCGTCGCCGCCATGAAGGCGTCGAGGTCGCCGTCGAGCACGCCGGAGGTGTCGGACGTTTCGTGGCTGGTGCGCAGGTCCTTCACCATCTGGTAGGGCTGCAGCACGTAGGATCGGATCTGGTTGCCCCAGCCGGCCGAGCCCTTGCTTTCGTGCGCCTCGTTGATCGCCGCGTTGCGCCGATCCAGTTCGAGCTGGTAGAGCCGCGATTTCAGCGCCTTCATGGCGATGTCGCGGTTCTGGTGCTGCGACTTTTCCGAGCTGGTCACAACGATGCCCGTCGGGTGGTGGGTGATCCGCACGGCCGAGTCGGTGGTGTTGACGTGCTGACCGCCTGCGCCGGACGAGCGGTATGTGTCGATGCGGATATCCGCCGGGTTCACGTCGATCTCGATATTGTCGTCGACCACCGGGTAGACCCAGACCGAGGCGAAGGAGGTCTCGCGCGTGCCCTTGCCGAAAGGCGAGATGCGCACCAGGCGGTGCACACCGCTTTCGGACTTGAGCCAGCCATAGGCGTTGTGGCCGCTGATCTTGTAGGCGCAGGACTTGATGCCGGCCTCGGATCCCGGTTCCTCGGACTGCAACTCGACCTTGTAGCCCCGGCTTTCGGCCCAGCGCACGTACATGCGCTGGAGCATCTGCGCCCAGTCGCAGGCCTCGGTCCCGCCTGCGCCGGCGTTGATCTCGAGGAAGGTATCGTTTGCATCGGCCTCGCCGTTCAGAAGCGCCTCGAGTTCCTTCTTCGCCGCCTTCTCGGCCAGAGCCTTCAGCGCGCCTTCGGCATCGGCGACGACCTCGTCGTCTTCCTCCATCTCGCCAAGCTCGATCAACTCGACGTTGTCGGTGAGTTCTTGCCGGATGCCCTCGTAGTCGCCGATGGCGTCGACCAGCGTCTGGCGGTCGCGCATCAGCTTCTGCGCCCCTTCCGGGTTGTCCCAGAGGTTCGGATCCTCGACGCGGGCATTGAATTCCTCGAGCCGGTGCTGCGCGGTGTCGATGTCGAGGCGCTGGCCCAGCAGGTGCAGCGACTTCTCGATCTTCTCTACGGTGTTCTGTGCCTCGGCACGCATCTGTCGGACTTTCGTTTTCGACTTGTTGCAGGCGGTATTAGACCACCCTCCGCCACGCGGCAAGAAGGCGGTCAAACCGGTCGGGTTTCGGCTAGTAGAGGCCGCCGGAACTGAGCGTTCCGTAGTTGGCCTTGGGCCCGACGGTGGCCTTGCGCCCGGTCGAGGTGATGACCTGGCGACCCGTCGCGCTGCCGACTTCCTCGAAGAGCGGCAGATCCGCCCCCATGGCGAAACCGCCGTCGAAGGTGACGCCAAAGAGCGGCTCCTCGCCATCGCGGAAATACTCGGCCACGACGTTCGCACCCGACGCCTCGTCGCTGAGACGCGCGCCGGTGAAGCGGTCGATCTTGATGAAATGGCCGCCCGGCGGTACTTCGAAAGGACCGCCACCGTATTTCTTCGTGGCCTCGGTCATGTAGCGCTGGAACACCGGTCCGCACAGGCTCGACCCGTAGGCGCGGCGCCCGAGCGAGCGCGGCTGGTCGTAGCCGATGTAGCATCCCGCAACGATGTTCGAGGTGAAGCCCACGAACCAAACGTCCTTGGCGTCGTTGGTCGTCCCGGTCTTGCCGGCGGTCGGCACCGGCAGGTTGATGACCCCCGAAGCGGTGCCGCGGTCCACGACGCCCTTCATCATCGAGGTCAGCTGGTAGGCGGTGATCGGATCCATCACCCGCTCGCGGTCCGAACGGATGGTCGGTGCAAAACCGGGCTGCAGGCTCGCGACCCGGCAATCCTCGCAGATGCGGTCGTCGTGGCGGTAGATCGTCTTGCCGTAACGGTCCTGGACCCGGTCCACCAGCGTCGGCTTCACGCGCTCTCCGCCGTTGGCGAACATCGCGTAGGCCGCAACCATCTGGTAGAGCGTGGTTTCCTCGGACCCGAGCGCATTTGCCAGATACTGGCCCATGTTGTCGTAGACGCCGAATTTCTCGGCATAGCGCGCAACCGTGCCCATGCCGACTTCCTGCGCGAGACGGATCGTCATCAGGTTCCGCGACTGCTCGATCCCGGTGCGCAGCGGCGTCGGGCCGTAGAACTTGTTCGACGAATTGCGCGGACGCCAGAGGCCCTGCGGCGTGTCGATCTCGATCGGCGCGTCGACCACGATCGTCGCCGGTGTGTAGCCGCTGTCGAGGGCCGCAGCATAGACGAATGGCTTGAAGCTCGACCCCGGCTGACGCTTGGCCTGCGTCGCCCGGTTGAAGACAGAGGACTGGTAGGAAAAACCGCCCTGCATCGAGATTACACGGCCGGTGTTGACGTCCATCGCGACGAAGGCGCCCTGCACCTGCGGCACCTGGCGCAATGTCCAGCGGATGAAACTGCCGTCCTCGTCGCGGGTCATCTTGCGCACCAGAACGACGTCGCCGACTTCGACCAGATCGCCCGCGACTTTGGCTTGCGGCCCCAGCGACCGGTCCTCGCGGCGCTTGCGCGCCCATTGCACGTCCGCGGGCGTGATGACCTGCGTGTCGTCGACCGGGACGCCCTCGATGCCGATGCGTGCGGTCTCGGCGCCGACCTCCAGCACCACTGCCGGATACCACTGTCCATCAAGATCGATGTCGCGCGGCACGCGCTTTTCCGAGAGCGCCTCGCGCCAGGACGCCTCGTCGGTCAGTCGCTCCGGCTCGATCCTGGCACGGGTGCCGCGCCAGACGCCGACGCCGCGGTCGTAATCCTCAAGTTCCTTCTGCAGCGAGTTCGCCGCCAGCGGCTGCAACTCTTCGTCGATCGTCGCCCGCACGGTCAGCCCGCCGGTGAAGAATTCACCTTCGCCGAAGTCCTGCGTCAGCTGACGCCGAATTTCGTCGGTGAAGTAGTCGCGCGGCGGCAGTTCGGTCCGGAAACTTTCGAAATCGCCGTTCTGCACCGATCGCAGCGGAGCGTTGACTTCCTGCTGGTAGACGGCCTGGGTGAGATAGCCGTTTTCCATCATCTCCTTCAGCACGAAGTTGCGCCGCGCGATCAGCCGGTCTTTCTGGCGCACCGGGTGGTAGTCCGAGGGCGCCTTGGGCAGCGACGCGAGAAACGCCGCTTCGTGCGGTTCGAGCTCGTCCAGCGTCTTGTTGAAATAGGTCTGTGCCGCCGCGGCGACGCCGTAGGAGTTCTGCCCGAGGAAGATCTCGTTGAGGTAAAGCTCGAGGATCTTCTCCTTGTCGAGCGTCTCTTCCAGTCGCGCGGCGAGGATGATTTCTTTGATCTTGCGTTCGGCCTGCCGGTCACCCGACAGCAGGAAGTTCTTCATCACCTGCTGGGTGATCGTCGAAGCCCCGCGGATGTCGCGGCCGCGCGACTTGACCGCCTCGTAGGCGGCCACGCCGATGCCGCGCAGATCGTAGCCCTCGTGCTCGTAGAAGTTCTTGTCCTCTGCCGAGATGAAGGCCTGCTTGACGAGGTCCGGGATCGCCTCGGCCGGAGCGAAAAGACGGCGCTCCTTGGCGAATTCGTCGATGATCTGGCCCTGCCCGGAATAGATCCGGCTGATCGTCGGCGGGGTGTATTGCGCCAGCGACTCGTGGCTCGGCAGGTCGCGCGCGTACATCCAGAAAACCGCGCTGATCATCAACGCTGTCATCGCGATGGCGAGCGTGATCGCGGTGAAGATACCGCCGAAGAAGGAGAGGATGAATCGAAACACGGGGACCGGGCGACCTGGACTGAGGTGAAGAGGCCTCTCTATACGCGGCTTGGCGTTGATGGTCAAAACACGAAAGGTTGCGGCGTGGCGGCCGCCCGCCGAGACTCTACTGCCTGACGAGGTCGCGCCGCGCGGCATCGGCATCGCGCCAGTCGAGCACAGCGCGTGCCATCGCCGTCGCGGTACGCCGCTGCCAGTCCGGATCGGTGAGATTGCCGAGATCGCGGTCGCTGCTGAGAAACCCGATCTCGATCAGGACAGACGGAATATCCGCCGATTTCAGCACCGAGAACCCCGCCTCGCGCAGCGGATGACGGTTCATGGGTCCGCCGGCCTCTTTCATCGCCACCGCAAAGGACCGCGCGAGGGCCGCCGACCGCGGCTCGGTCTCTTGCCGGGCAAGATCCAGCAGCACGCCGGCAACCTGGTCGTCCGAGCCGGTGAGGTCGGCGCCTGCGATGATGTCGGCGCGGTTGTGGCGCGCGGCAAGTAGTTCCGTAGCCTTGTCGCTGGCCTCGTCGGACAATGTGTAGATCGCGGCCCCCTGCGCGCCGCCCTGGCTGAGACTGTCGGCATGCAGCGAGATGAAGAGATCGGCGCCGGACCGGTGCGCCACCGCCACGCGCGATTCGAGCGAAATGAACTCGTCCGCCTCGCGCGTCAGCACGACCTCGGCATCCCCGGCCCGTCGCAGCGCGTCACGCAGCAGCCGCGCGAAGGTCAGCATCAGGTCCTTCTCGGCCACGCCATCACGCTCCGCTCCCGGGTCGACACCACCGTGGCCCGGGTCGATCACCACCACCAGCCGCCCGTCCTGTATGGGCGCGGGCGTCTGCGGCGCCTTGCGCTCGGGCCAGAGGGCGGTTTCGGGAACGCCGGAGGCCGCGGCAAAGGCTTCCGGGTCGACCGGGTCGAGGCCGATGGTCAGCACCGCCTTACCCGATTGCGGATCGACAGGCATCCCGATGTTGTCAGGCAGGAACGGCCCGGAGAGATCGGCCACCAGACGCGACCAGCCCGGCTGGAAACGCCCGAAGCGCAGGGCGGAGAAAACTCCCGGATCAGGCAGCAGGTCGGCCTCGGTCACGCCGCTCCAGTCGGCCTCGCGGAAGTCTACCACCAGCCGCGGCGGCCCATCGAGCGTGAAGACGCGAAACGGCACACCCTGGCTGAGATGCAGTTCCAGAACCGCGCCGCCCATCCAGCCGTCGCGGGCGACGCTGGGACCGGGGTCGATGCGCGCAAGCGCTGTCAACTGCTGCGCTGAGGCGGCACCTGCCCCGTAAAGGAGAACCAGAAAAAGGAGAAAACGCCCTAACATGCCTGCCCGCCAGAAGTCCGTTTACGGATCTTGCGCGCACCCTATCGCATGCTGCGGCCCGGGGGAATCCCCCTCCGGCGTCAGCGCCGCCCCATGAAATCGGCGAGCCGTTCCAGGCCCTCCTCGATATCCGCCGTCGCACGGGCGTAGGAGAAACGCAGCGTACTCGCGCCGCGCACCGGGTCGAAGTCGAGACCCGGGGTGACCGCCACCCCCGCCCGGTCGAGGATCTCACCTGCAAAGGCCAGCGAATCCTGTGTGTGCTCGGACACGTCGGCATAGATGTAGAAGGCGCCATCCGGCGGCGCGATCCGATCAAAGCCCGCCTTCGGCAAACCATCCAGCATCAGCGCACGGTTGCGGCGATAGACGTCGAGGTTGGCTTGCAGCTCGGGTGTACACTCCATCGCTGCAAGCGCCGCGATCTGGCTGGCGTGGGGCGCGCAGATGAACATGTTTTGCGCAATGCGTTCGATCACCCGCACATGGTGTTCCGGCACCACCATCCAGCCGACGCGCCAGCCGGTCATCGAAAAATACTTCGAGAAGGAATTGATCACGTAGGCCTCGTCCGTGATCTCGAGCGCGGTCACCGCCTTCGCCTCGTATTCGAGCCCGTGATAAATCTCGTCCGAAATGAAGGCGGCTCCTGCAGCCTGTGTCGCCTCAATCAATGCCGTCATCGCAGCCCGGTCGAGCATCGTGCCCGTGGGATTCGCCGGCGAGGCGACCAGCAGACCGGCGAGGTCGCGATCGGCAAAGTCCTCTGGCGCCGGTTGATAGCGGTTTTCCGCGCGCGTCGGCAGGTCCACCGGCTGAAGATCGAGTGCGCGCAGGATCTGCCGATAACTCGGGTAGCCGGGCGCCCCGATGCCGACACGGTCGCCGGTGTCGAAAAGCGCCGTGAAGGCCAGCAGGAAGCCCGCCGACGAGCCCGATGTGACCACCACGCGGGCCGGATCGAGATCGACGCCGTACCAGTCGCGGTAAAGTTGCGCGATCCGGGCGCGCAGTTCCGGCAGCCCCAGCGAAACGGTGTAGCCAAGCGGCTCGTCGGCCATGCGCCGCGCCAGCGCGTCGACGGCCCTTCGCGGCGCGCCGGTGCCCGGCTGGCCGACCTCCATGTGGATGATCCGACGGCCCGCCGCCTCGGCGCGGCGCGCGGATTCCATGACATCCATCACGATAAAGGGATCGACGGCCGAGCGCCTTGAGTTTCGCATCGCTTCGCTCCTAGTCTGCGCCATGATCTTCCACCGTGGATTCCGGGCGGCGTCAATGCATACGCGGAAACCGGCCCGAGCCCCGCGGGCTCAAGGATACGACGCTTGGCATCGGGCGCAGGATGTGTTGACTGCACCGGATCGCGCCGCACAGAAACGGAGATGACCGGATGTTGAAACGCCACCTCTTGCCCGCCCTGATCGGCGCCATGTCGCTTGGCGGCGCGGCCTGTGCGCTCGACCTCAACGCGATGACCGACGAAGAGCGGGCGATCTTCCGACAGGAGGTGCGCGACTACCTCATGGAAAATCCCGAGGTGATCATGGAAGCGGTCGCCACGCTGGAAGAGCGGCAGGCCGAGGAACGCGCCGCGCAGGACAACACGCTGGTTGCGGACAACGCCAGCGCGCTTTTCGACGACGGGTTCTCTTTCGTCGGCGGCAATCCCGACGGCGACATCACGCTGGTCGAGTTCATGGACTACCGCTGCGGCTACTGCAAACGCGCCTACAGCGAGGTCGAGAAACTTCTCGAGACCGACGGCAACATCCGCTTCATCGTCAAGGAGTTTCCGATCCTCGGCGAACAGTCCGTCCTGGCCTCCCGGTTCGCCGTGGCGACCAAGCAGGTCGCGGGCGATTCCGCCTACAAGCAGGTGCACGACGCGCTCATGGCCTTCAACGGCGACATCACCCTGCAGGCGCTGAAGCGTCTTGCCGGGACCTTCGACCTCGACGGCGACGCCATCGAGCAGGCAATGGACGACGAGGCGGTCACCGCCGAGATCAGCGCGACGCGCGAACTGGCCCAGAAGCTGCGGATCAGCGGCACGCCCACCTTCGTTCTCGAGGACGAGATGTTGCGCGGCTACCTGCCCTATGACCAGATGCAGGCGATCGTCACCGAGAAGCGCGACCTCTGAGCCGTCTCACGTCTGCGGCGCGAAACGCAGCCGTACGTCCGTGCCCAGCCCGGGCCGGCTGTCGAGTTCGACGGTCCCGCCGCTCTGCTCCATGAACCCGCGCGCCATCGACAGGCCCAAGCCCGACCCCTGTCCCACCGGCTTGGTGGTGAAATAAGGCTCGAAGACGCGGTCGATGTGTTGCGGCAGGATGCCGGTGCCCCGGTCGCTGATGGTCAGCGTGAGCCCGCCGTCGACGTCGATCTCGCCTGTCAGCCGGATGTCGCCGCCGCCGGGCATCGCGTCGCGCGCGTTGAGGATGAGGTTGATCAGGACGTTCTGCAGCATGCCGGCATCCACCCGGACCTGCGAGGGCGTGTCCGGCAGATCCGTCACCAGGCGGTGCCGCGGACCCAGAAGGCTCTCGACCATCCGCGCGAGATCCCGCGCGATGCGGTCGGTGTCTACTGTCTCCGGCGTCAGTTGTGACTGGCGCGACAGGGCCAGAAGCTGGCCGGTCAGTGCCGCGCCCTTCTGTGCTGCCGCCTCGGCCTGCGCCAGCAGCGCGGCACGCTCCTCGGGTCCTTCCACCTCGCGGTGCAATTGCAGATTGCCGATCACGGCGGTCAGCAGGTTGTTGAAATCATGCGCGACACCGCCGGTCAGTTGGCCGATCGCGCGCTGACGTTCGGCCGCGTGTTCGCCTTCCCGCGCGGCGTCGAGCCGGCGCTGGAAGCGCTGGATGCCGTAGACGGTGAACGCGAAATAGATCGAGTGCGTCACGAAGGCGAGGCCGAGCAACAGCGACTCCGACCCACCGTGACGCAGGTATTCGACCAAGACCATGGCCGCCGCGGCCACCCCGTAGCTCGTCACCTCGCCGAAGAGGTAGGTGCGACGCACGGCCCGGACGGTGACGGTGTTCAGGCTCGATACGAAATAGAGGAACAGCCCGAGAAGCTGCGCGATATGGTTCTCGAAAGCGAAGAGATAGACGCATGTCGCCTGCACGATAAGCACCGAAACCAGGCCGACCGCGTTCAGAAGATGGCCCACGCGGCGCGGCACTTCGTCGGGCTGGCGGTGCAACAGGACGACGTAGCCGCACAGCGACAGGACGTAGGCGATGTAGGCGACCAGAAAGACCGGATCGTCGTAGTAGATCCCGACGCTGATCGCCATGGTCGCCAGCATCAGCAGACGCAGGCGCAGTTCGCGGCTTTTGAAGTGGTCGATGGCCTTGAGACCGGTCAGGTCGTACCCGGCGCCCGGTGGCGGCGCGCCGGCCTGCGGTCCGGACTTCGACGCCACGCCGCAATCCCTATTCGGCGGCTGGCTTCGACACCTGAAGATCAGGTTCCGCCGCTTCGAGTTCGGCCGCCTTCTTCTCGACCTCCTCGACGATGTGGTCGATCATGCGGTCGTTGCTCATCTTGTGGCTCTGGCGACCGGCGAGATAGACCATGCCGGAGCCCGCTCCGCCGCCGGTAAAGCCGACGTCCGTCATCAGCGCCTCGCCCGGGCCATTGACCACGCAGCCGATGATGCTGAGGCTCATTGGCGTCTTGATATGTTCGAGCCGCTTTTCGAGGATCTCGACCGTTTTGATGACATCGAAGCCTTGCCGCGCGCAGCTCGGGCAGGAGATGATGTTGACCCCGCGGTGGCGCAGGCCAAGCGACTTGAGGATCTCGTAGCCAACCTTCACCTCTTCGACCGGATCGGCCGAGAGCGAGACGCGGATCGTATCGCCGATGCCCATCCACAGAAGGTTGCCGAGGCCGATCGCGCTTTTGATCGTGCCCGAGACCAGCCCCCCGGCCTCGGTGATGCCGAGGTGGATGGGCGCGTCTGTCGCCTCCGCCAGCTGCTGGTAGGCCGCCGCGGCCATGAAGACGTCGGACGCCTTGCAGCTAATCTTGAACTCGTGGAAATCGTTGTCCTGCAGGATGCGGATGTGATCGAGACCGCTCTCGACCATCGCGTCCGGGCACGGCTCGCCGTACTTCTCCAGCAGATGCTTTTCGAGGCTGCCGGCATTCACCCCGATGCGGATCGAGCAGCCGTGATCGCGGGCCGCGGCAATGACCTCGCGTACGCGCTTCTCGTCTCCGATGTTGCCCGGGTTGATGCGCAGGCAGGCCGCACCGGCCTCGGCCGCCTCGATTCCGCGCCGATAGTGAAAGTGGATGTCTGCCACGATCGGCACCGACACCTCCGGCACGATCTGCCGCAGGGCTTTCGACGACGCCTCGTCCGGCACCGAGACCCGCACGATGTCGGCGCCGGCCTCGGCGGCGGCCTGGACCTGCGCGATCGTCGCCTTCACGTCGGTGGTCAGCGTGTTGGTCATGGTCTGCACGCTGATCGGGGCGTCGCCGCCCACCGGGACATTTCCCACCATGATCTGGCGCGACGTCCGGCGATAGATGTTGCGCCAGGGTCGGACGTGGTTGAGCGACATGTCGAGAACCTCCGGTTGGGCGCTGCCACGCGCAAAATAGGCATTTGCGACTTCGCCCGCAACGAAGTCGTGCCATGGGCAGATGCCCGTCCTTATTCGCTGATGACGGATGCCGGCGCGAGCGGTTCGGCGACCGGGGTCTGAAGTTCGGCGACGGTGGTGGCGAGCGCCTCGTCGGCCTCGAGATCGGCGAGTTGATAGGCGTCCTTGAGCGTGTCCACCGCCAACGCGAGGTTCGACGTCACCTGACCGCTCTGGCCGACCGGGCCGTAGATCTCGTTGCCCATCGCAAAATAGATCGCCCCGCTTTCGCCGGTGCGCAGAGTCGGCGGTTCTTCGGTTGCGGGCGCGTCCCAGTACTCGCCGGGTTTCATCGTTTTCTCGAAGATCACCGTCCCGTCTGCGGCACGGACCCGAACCCAGGACGGGCGCACCGCAACCATCCGCAGCGCCGGACCTGGTGTTTCGGAGACCTGTGGAACCACCGGGCCGACGAATTCCGTGTCGCTTTCGATGCCGCTGCGGACCGGGACCACCGGATCGCTTAACGTGGGCTGACGCACCTCGGCCATGGCGAAATTGCCCAGCGATCCCGGCTCGATGCTGGCAATCGGCGCATCGCGCGGCACCAGCACCGGCACGTCGAGTGCCTGCGGACGGTAAAGCCGGCTCAGCGCCTCGACCCGGGGCTGATCCATTGCGGCCGGCGCGTCGGGATCGTCACCCTCGGTTCCCGCGGGGGCAAGCGCGCCCTGCAGCGGGTCGAGATCGGACAGCACGACCGGGGTCTGTTCGACCGGGGCCACCTGCACCTTCTGCACCTCGCGCAGAACCGCGTATCCGCCGTAGCCGATGGCAGAGATCAGGCAGATCAGCACCAGTGACGAACCGATGGCGCTGGGTTCGATGCCGGACCACACGCTTTCGCCCTTCGGCACGAAGGGCGTGCTTGGCCGCTTGAACATGTCGGCCTCCGCCGCGCGCGCCGCACGATCCTCGGCGACCGGCACCTTGCGGATGACGGACGCCTCGGCAGACATGCCGTGCGCGACCGCGAAACCGCTCTCCTTGCAGAACTCGGTGAAGGCGTAATCGGGATTCATCCCCAAGTAACGCGCGTAAGAGCGAACGTACCCCGCAATAAAGCCGGGAGTGTCGAAGGCATCGGGATCGCAATTCTCGATCGCGGCGATGTAGGACGCCTTGATCCGCAACTCGCGCTGGACGTCGAGCAGCGATTTGCCGAGTGTCGCCCGCTCACCGCGCATGATGTCACCAAGGCGCAGTTCGAAATCGTCGAACGCACGCGGCTCGACTTTTCCGTCAACGTCCTGGATAGACCGTCGCCCGATCATGCGAATGTCCCGTTTACCCGCAACTGCCCTGTGCCCGTAGTTCGAATTGCGGGCCAGTGCGCTCCACGATTCGTATGCGGCTTGTTCTTTAGCCTACGTTAACACAGTGCAACCGGAATTACATAACGGGGAATGTCAGCCGGCGACCTCGGCGCGATTCAGCGCACAATGTGACCACAGTGCATCCATTGCGCGCACAAGCGCGTCCATCTCGTCCGGTCCATGTACCGGTGAGGGCGTGAAGCGCAGACGTTCGGTGCCGCGCGGTACGGTCGGGAAGTTGATCGGCTGCACGTAGATGCCATGATCGGCCAGAAGCATGTCCGACAGCAGCTTGGTGTGGACCGGATCGCCCACCATCACGGGAACGATATGGCTGCCGTGGTCGATGATCGGCAGGCCGAGCCCCTTGAGGCGCAGCTTGAGGATGCCCGCCTGCGTCTGGTGTCTTTCGCGTAGTTCGGGCGCCCGTTTGAGGAACGCGACCGAGGCCGCGGCCCCTGCGGCCACGGCGGGTGGCAGCGACGTGGTAAAGATGAACCCCGGCGCATAAGACCTTACCGCATCGCACATTTTGGCCGATGCGGCGATGTACCCACCCATCACGCCATAGGCCTTGGCCAGCGTGCCGTTGATGATGTCGAGCCGGTGCATCAGGCGGTCGCGCTCGGCCACGCCGGCGCCGCGCGGGCCATACATGCCGACTGCGTGCACCTCGTCGATGTAGGTCAGCGCGCCGAATTCCTCGGCGAGGTCGCAGATCTCTTCGATCGGGCCGAAATCGCCGTCCATCGAGTAGATCGATTCGAAGGCGATCAGCTTGGGTGCCGCCGGATCGTCGGCCTCGAGCAGTTCGCGAAGATGCGCCACGTCGTTGTGGCGGAAGATCCGCTTGGCCCCGCCATTGCGGCGCACGCCCTCGATCATCGAGGCGTGATTGAGCGCATCGGAGTAGATGATGAGACCGGGAAAAAGCTTTGGCAGCGTCGACAGCGTCGCGTCATTGGCGATGTAGGCCGAGGTGAAGAGCAGCGCCGCTTCTTTGCGGTGCAGGTCGGCGAGCTCGCGCTCGAGCCGCTTGTGATAGACCGTGGTGCCGGAAATGTTGCGCGTCCCGCCCGAACCCGCGCCGGTGGCGTCGATCGCCTCGTGCATCGCCTCGAGCACGACCGGGTGCTGCCCCATTCCAAGATAATCGTTGCCACACCAGACGGTTACCGGCTGCTGGCTGCCGTCCGGACGGGTCCAGACCGCATGCGGAAAGCGCCCGTTCTGCCGCTCGATATCGATGAAGGTGCGGTAGCGCCCCTCCTCGTGCAGACGTCCGATCGCCTCGTCCAGCTTCGCGGTATAATCCACCCGTTTCTCCCTTTCGTGCAGGCCAAGGGGCCGTCGTGGCGTCATCCGGTCTGGGTCCGGTCTGGGTAACGCGTTCGCAATCCTGAATATATGCGACAGCCTGCGGTTTCAATCACCTTACCCGGAACAGGGTGTCGCAGCCTTGATACCGATCAAAGCCCGAACACGAACTTAACGTAAGTCAGGAATCCCTGACTGTTGACCGCGACCATCGTCGGGCAGGCTGAGCGCATTTCATGACGCTCGGATTTTCAGAAATGGACTGATTCAAATGACATACCAATTGAACCTCACGGCGATGTTTTTCCTGATGCTGCTGGCCGCAGGTGGCTATGCGGTCGCAACCGTCGGCATGAAGATGGCCAGCGCGGTTCTTTCGCCCGCGGCACTAAGCCTCGTGCTCGCCGGACTCGGGGCCGCCGCCATTGCCGAGATCGTGCTGCTGCGCCACGCCGACCTTGCGGTGATCTATCTCGGGGTCATCCTTGCCGAAAGTGTCCTGGTGCTGGCCTATGCGGTGCATCTGGGCGGCATGCCCGGCACCGGACAGATCTGGGGCGCGACGATGGTCCTTGCAGGTTTCGCACTCGTCACGCTCGGAGAGTAGCAATCCGCGGGCAATCTGGACACGGGCGCTGGCGCTGATACCGTTCGCGCAACCGATGGAAGGAGCCTGCCCCATGTCCCTTGACGACGTACTCGCGCGCATCGACGCCGAGCTGCCCGCCGCGACCGACCGATTGCTCGAACTGCTGCGGATCCCGTCGATCTCGACCGATCCCGCCTACAAGCCGGACTGTGAGAAGGCGGCGGACTGGCTGGTGGCCGACCTCGAGGCTCTTGGCGTCGATGCCAAGAAGCGCACGACGCCCGGCCATCCGATGGTCGTCGGCCATGTCGCGGGCGACGGACCACACCTGTTGTTCTACGGCCACTACGATGTGCAGCCGGTCGACCCGCTCGACCTTTGGGAGCGCGGGCCATTCGACCCGCAGATCGAGGACACGGCCAACGGACAGGTCATCCGCGGACGCGGTTCGGCGGACGACAAGGGTCAGCTGATGACCTTCATCGAGGCCTGCCGGGCCTGGAAGGCGGTGCATGGCAGCCTGCCCTGCCGGTTGACGTTCTTTCTCGAAGGCGAGGAGGAAAGCGGCTCGCCCTCGCTGGTGCCGTTCATGCAAGAGAACGCCGACGAGCTGAAATCCGACATGGCGCTGATTTGCGACACGACAATGTTCGAGAACCAGACCCCGGCCATCGTGACTATGCTGCGCGGACTGCTCGGCGAAGAGATCACGATCACCGGACCGTCGAAGGACCTGCACTCGGGTTACTACGGCGGGATCGCGATGAACCCGATCCGGGTTCTGTCGCGCGTCATCGCGGCGCTCCACGACGACGACGGCCGGATCACGGTGCCCGGCTTCTACGACGGCGTGCCGGACATTCCCGAGGAGATGGCAGCGCAATGGCAGGCGCTGGGGTTCGATTCGGATCGCTTCCTGGCCGATGTCGGGCTGTCGCAGCCCGCAGGCGAAGCCGGGCGCACGCCACTCGAGATGGTCTGGGCGCGGCCGACCTGCGAGGTCAACGGCATCACCGGCGGCTATACCGGCGAGGGCTTCAAGACCGTGCTGCCTTCGAAGGCCAGCGCCAAGATCAGCTTTCGCCTCGTCGGAGACCAGGACCCGCACGCGATCAGAAAAAGCTTTCGCAAGATGGTCGCGGACATGCTGCCACCCGATTGCGAGGTCAGCTTTGCCGAACATGGCGCCAGCCGCGCCTCCTCGGTCGACATTTCGGATCCGAAGTTCGAGGCGACGCTCAAGGCGCTGAGCGTCGAATGGGGTGTCGATGCCGCCTATATCGGAGGCGGCGGCTCGATCCCGATCGCCGGGCATTTCCAGAACATCCTCGGCACAACGCCTCTGCTCGTGGGCTTCGGTCGCGACGACGACGCGATCCATTCGCCGAACGAGAAGTACGACATGGAAAGCTTCCACAAGGGCATCCGCAGCTGGGCGCGTATCGTCGACGCGCTGACCCGGTCTTGAGGATCGCGGGGTTCGAGACCGGCACGGCGGAGGTCAACGGTCAGTCGATCCACTACGCGACAGGCGGGAAAGGCCCGCCGGTCCTGCTGCTGCACGGCTTTCCGCAAACCCATGTCATGTGGCATGATGTGGCCCCGGCCCTCGCCGAACGGTTCCGGGTCGTTCTCCCGGACCTGCGCGGCTACGGCGCGAGCTCCAAGCCGGCGAGCACCGAGGCCTACAGCTTTCGCCACATGGCAGACGACCAGCGCGCGCTGATGCGCAGCCTCGGGCATGGCAGCTTCCACGTCGCCGGCCACGACCGGGGCGGGCGCACCGCGCACCGCCTGGCGCTCGACACGCCGGAGGTTGTCCGGTCGATCACCCTCATGGACATCGTGCCGACGCACCGGCTGCTCGACGACCTCGACCGCCATGTCGCGCGCGCTTACTACCACTGGTTCTTCCTGCCACAGCCTTCGCCGTTCCCCGAAACCATGATCGGCCACGATCCCGACACCTTCTTCGAAAGCTGTCTGCTGGGTTGGGGTGCGGCGCGTCTTGACGATTTCGCGCCCGACGCGCTCGACGCCTACCGGCACGCCTGGCGCGACCCCGAGACCATCCGGGCCATGTGCGCCGACTACCGCGCGGCGCTGGATCACGATTTCGACCTTGACGCCGCCGACCTCGGGCGCCGCCTGTCCTGCCCGGCGCTGGTGCTCTACGGGCGCGACGGGGCAATGGCGAAAGCCTATGACGTTCCCGCGACCTGGACCGACCGGTTCGAGACCTTGCAAGCCGAGGCGATCCCGGGCGGGCATTTCTTCGTCGACCAGCATCCCCGCGAGACCGCGGAAGCGCTTCTGTCGTTTCTTTCAAAGGTCGAGACGGGCTGACCGGGCGCCGTCAGACCAGCCCGGTGAACCGCTCGGGCAGGACGTATTGCGTTCCCGGATCGGTCCGGTCGAATTCATGGTATCCCGTCTCGCCGCGCGGTCGCCAACTGCGCTGCATGCGCCGCCTTGTGGGCCGGAAATTGAAGTCGTCGACCAGCGGCAGTCTCGTGAAGGCCTCGAACGTCGCCTTGTCGTCGCCCCGCTCGCTGGCAAACCAGTGCCGTCCCACGGCGCTGTCGGATATTCCTGCGCCGATCTCGGCAGTGACGGCGTTGCGGCGGTCCATCGCGGCGGCGTAGTGATCGTAATCGCAGAATTTCAGATGCAGGAGGTACAGGTTTTCGGGCGTGTAGAGCTTGCCGAACTGCGAGAAATGTCCTCCGCGCGAGATCTTGGTCGGCGCGCCGATGACGCAGGGCTTGGAGTATTGCGGCGCCGGACGCACGTGGCGGCGCGGTCCGAGGACCCTGTCGGTGATTGCGTCCTGCTCGACGTCGACGCGGTGGATCACCTCGAGCCCGAGCGGGGTCAGGACCCGCCGGTCCGGCACGGCCTCGAGAAACCCGCGCAGGTCGGTTCCGGCGTCGGGGTCGACGACGACAAGCTCGTCCACGTCACCGACGATCACGTAGCGGTAATAGCGTCGCAGCCCGCCCACGAGACCGTTCAGGAAGCCCCAGCGCTTGATGTCGAAGTTGCGATGCGCGTCGCCCGGCAGCCCGATCACGTTGCAGCCCGCGGCGAGGTCGGCGACCTCGGACCCGCGCCCGTGGTTCACCACGTAACAGTTCTCGCGCCCCAAGGTCCCGCCGTAATGGCGCAGCCAGGCCTTCAGGAAGAACAGATCGTCCCGCACCATCGTGACCGCCGCCGCCGTCTGCATGTCCTGTCCGGTCCTTCCCGCGCAGCTCCAATCGCACGCCCGGTCGCAGCCTAGCCAATCGCTTGCTACAAGAGAATCGGTAAATCCGCGTCGGCGGAGAGCGAAAAAAGGATCGGAACCCTGCTGTCGCCCGACTTCGCGCAAACCGGAATCGAGGCCGGGATCCGGGACCACGCACCACTCGCGCGGTTCCAGGTACTGGGAGAACGGTCGTCCGGCACGAACCTCGTGACCCGCCTCCTGAAGCGCAACACCGCGCTCGCGCCCTCCGACGCGCTTGGCTGGAAACACGGGTTTCCGACACTCGAGCCCGTTCCCGCCGACTTGTTGGTGGTCTGCGTCGTCCGCAATGCCGTCGCCTGGGCGCTGTCGATGCATGCCAAGCCTTGGCACACGCCACCCGAGATGCAGGCGCTGGCGTTTTCGGAATTCATTCGCGCGCCCTGGGAGACGATCTTCGACCGGCCGCGCTATTTCGCGGGCATCCCGGGCGTCGCGGCGGTCGGGCGCCCGCTGCAACAGGATCGCCACCCCGAGACCGGCGCCGCGCTGGCCAACCTTTTCGCGCTGCGGCGGCACAAGCTAAAAGCGCTGTCGGGCTTTGCCGCGCGCGACTGTTCCAGCCTGATCCTGCGGCTTGAGACGGTTCAGGGCGCACCGGAGTCGACTCTGGCCGCGATCCGGCGGGCCTTGGGCGCGCCTGCCGAGGGTCACGACTTCCGGCCGGTGCACAAACGTCTCGGCAGCCGGTTCAAGCCGGCCGCCGGCATCACCCGCCCGCAGACGCCGACCCGGATGGCGCCCGAGGATATCGGCTTCATGCGCGGCGAGCTCGATCTCGATCTCGAAGCGCGGCTCGGATACGCATACGGAACGGCAGAGAGCTGAGCGTCGGGACGGTCTGAGAAGGGAAGGAAAGTGGCGCGGTTGACGGGGCTCGAACCCGCGACCCCCGGCGTGACAGGCCGGTACTCTAACCAACTGAGCTACAACCGCGCGATGACCGGCGGGATAGGCCAAGCGCCGAAGAGCGTCAAGGGCGTTTCGCTGCTGTCGTGGCGGTATTTCCGGGGCGCATCCGGATGGTGATCACCGCACCCTCCCGCAACGAAAAAGGGACCCGGCAAGGGTCCCTTTCATGGCAGCGGTGGCGCGGTTGACGGGGCTCGAACCCGCGACCCCCGGCGTGACAGGCCGGTACTCTAACCAACTGAGCTACAACCGCCCGCTGCTGCACGCTGGGGCGGACCCCGACGTGTCCGGACCTCATATGGTCCGCGCTCCGGCCCGTCAAGCGGACTTTGCGGGAATGCACGAATTTCAGCGCGCGGGAGAGCCTAGGGCAAGGCCTAGCGTTCCGGCAGCGGGATGAACTCGGCATCGTCGCCGGGCGGAAGCTGGAAGCGCCCATGCTCCCAATCGCCGGCGCGCCAGGCTTCCTTGGCGGCCTCGATCCGTTCCTTGCTCGAGGCGACGAAGTTCCACCAGATATGCCGCGGACCTTCCAGGGTGGCACCGCCAAGAAGGATGAGCCGCGCGCCGCGCGCGCCCGCCGTCAGGCTGATGCGGTCACCGGGCCGGAACACCATCATCTGGCCGGCCTCGAAGTCGTCCCCGGCGACCGTGACGGACCCATCGAGCACGTAGACGCCGCGGTCCTCGTGATCGTCGGGCATCGGCAGCTTTGCCCCGGCCTCGAGCACGGCATCGGCGTAGAAGGTTTCCGAGAAGGTCTTGACCGGCGCCTCTTCGCCATAGGCCGTGCCGAGGATCAGGCGCAGATGCTTGCCCTCGCCCTCCATCTCGGGAAGCTCGGCCTTGGCGGCATGCTGGAACAGCGCCGCGCTGTCCTCGTTCTTTTCGGGCAGCGCAACCCAGGTCTGGATGCCAAACAGGTCGTGTGGCCGTTCACGAATCTCGCCGTCGGTGCGTTCCGAATGGGTGATCCCCTGCCCCGCGACCATCCAGTTCACGGCGCCGGGTTCGATCCACTGATCGGTGCCGAGGCTGTCGCGATGGTGGATCTTGCCTTTCAGAAGGTAGGTCACGGTCGCAAGCCCGATGTGCGGATGCGGGCGCACGTCGATGCCCTGCCCGGTCACGAACTCCGCGGGCCCCATCTGGTCGAAGAATATGAACGGACCGACCATCTGCCGCTTGGGGGCCGGCAGCGCGCGGCGGACCTCGAACCCGCCGAGGTCGCGTGCGCGCGGCACGATCACGGTCTCGATGGCATCAACCGCGTCCCCGGTTGGACATTCCGGGTCAAGGGCAGGATTCCAGCTCATGTCGGCCTCTCGGTTAGGGGACTCAGATGACGGAAAGTCTAGTGTGCCGCCCGCCCCGTGCAAGGCCGGGTCAGGCTCCGTTCGTCCCGTTCTCGGCCACGTCCGGGCAGAGCGTCTCTGCCGTCCGTTCGAGTCGCGCGGCCATGCGCATGATTTCGGCGACCTGGTCCGGCGGATGGTCGCCCGCGATGTCGAAAGCAGCCTCCTCGAGAAACCGGGAGGTCATCTCCATCGCGGCACAAACCTGCGCGAGGCGCGGAAGCTCCGCCATGCGCTCGATTTCCCTGACATATTCCGCAAACTTCGCGCCACACTCGTCTGTAGCTGTCATCCTCTGACCGCCTTTTACCAATTCACCCGCAGGGACGCGAAAGTTGCCGGCCAAGATACGTGCGTCCGCAGGACCCGTCTCGTCCGCCTGCGCCTGGCGAGTTCATTTCAACTGTGCGTAACCAGCGTGGCCGAGACGCTGATCTGCGCCCGATATGCACCGGCTATCCCCGTCGTGGATAACACGCGCCGAGCCGGTGAATGTCAACTCACGGCTGTTCCCCAAAAGGCGAATTAAATCATAGGTGGAGGGACGGTGCCTTCGAGATCACGGGCGGTCCCCGAACAGCCGCGAAAAGAACGGCGCGCCGATGATGACGAGCACGATCCGCAGGACATGATGCGCGACCACGAATGCCATGTCCGCGCCGACGATCAGCGCCAGAACCGCCAGCTCGGCCTGCCCGCCGGGAGCGAAGGCGAGCAAGGTTTCGAGCGGTGGCGCAAGCTCGAGCGCGTAGACGATCTCGGCAAAGATCAGGGTCAGGACGATCAACAGCCCGCAGAACCCGATGCCCGCGACGAGGTCGCGGCGCACCTCGGACATCGTGATGCCGGAATACTTCACCCCGACCGTCATGCCGATGAAGAATTGCGCCGCCCAGATCGCCTCGGCCGGAGGACGATTGTGCAGCAAGCCGCCCAGAGCGGCCGCCGCGGTCAATATCATCGGTCCGAGGATCGACGCACCGAACATGCCCACGGCCTTCGCAAGCCGCCAGCCGGCGATGGCGCAGACCGCCATCAGGGCAAGCTCGGTCGCATCGAGCGTGCGCAGGGGCGCGCCCGGCGCATTGCCGAGGTCCGCGTCCCAGACCGTCACCAGCAGGACCGGCAGAACCACGACGATGACGAGGATTCGCGTCGCATGGACCAGTGAAAGCGTCCGCACGTTGCCGCCGGCCTCTTCCCCGAAGGCCAGCATGTCCTGCAATCCGCCGGGCATCGAACTGTAATAGGCAGTCGTGAAATCGTATTTCCAGACGCGCCGGAAATACGGTACGCCAGTCAGCCCGACGCAGGCCACCATGACCGGCATCAAGAGAAGCGTCGGCCACATCTGCGTCATCGAGCCGAGGATCTGCGGCGTGAAGGTCGCGCCGACCGCGACACCGAGAATCGTGCGCATCGTTTCGTTGAGCAGCGGTATCCCCTGCATGCGGACCCCCGCCAGCGCCGCAAGCAGGCACGAGGTCATCGGGCCGAGCAGCCACGGCAGGGGCAACCCGAGGACCATGAACGCGGCGACGCCGGCACCTGCAATCAGGAAGGTGGCCAGGATCGCCCTCATTCGCGCACGCCCTTGAGTCGGGCGCGCAACGAGGTCTGCAGATGCCGCTCGGCCGCCGCCCCGGCCTCGGCCATGTCGCCGGCCCGGATCGCCGCGACGATGGCGTCATGCTGCTCGCAGACCTCTGCCAGTCGCGCGGCACCAGCCAGTGTCGTCGGTCCAAGCAGCATCAGCGCGTTGTTCAGGCCCCGCGCGGCATCCGACAGGAAGCGGTTGCGCGCACCGAGGTAGAGACAGCGATGAAACCGTTCGTTCAGGGCGACCGCGGCCTGTGCGTCGCCCGCCGTCCCGGCCAGTTCCGCGTTGATGTCGGCCATCTCGTCGGCCTCCGCCGCGCTGGCGTGTTTCGCCGCCATGCCCGCCGCAGTGCGCTCGAGCACGATGCGCATCTCGTAGAGCTCGACCAGTTCCGAATGCGACAGGGTGCGGACCACGGCGCCGATCCGCGGCCTGTGCTCGACCACGCCGTCGGCCTCGAGACGACGCATGGCCTCGCGCACCGGCGTTCGGGACAGGTCGAGCCGCGCCGCGACCTCGACCTCGCGGAGCCGATCTCCTGGACGGAACGTGCCGGAGCGGATCGCCTCGTTGAGGCGGCGATAGGCAAGCTCGCCCTGCGACAGATCGGCGGCGTCGCTCTCCTGCATGATCCCCATCGTAATTGTATCCAAGCGCATACAATCGGCTACAGGGATGGCGACGCAATGTCAAACCGCTCTCTGCAACCACCTGCGTTGCAGAGCTTCGAATCCTTCCGGTTCGGTCAATGGTTGTGGGTAGTGCCAGGTTCGTCGTCGAGCGATCCGTGGATGGCGAATTGTTCCAGCCCCGCTTCACGCGGATCGATGACGCGGAAGCTTTCGCGCACGCCCGCGTCGGTCAGTTCGCGCATCACCGTGATCAGCGTGTTGGGCGCATGCTCGTCGCAAAGATCGGCCATCTGCGCGATCTCGTCGGACGCCACGCCGCGCGCGGCCTCCGGCGACGGCGCGCCGTAGACATCGACGAAGTGCTGCGCCAGCGCTTCGGTGAGCCTGTCGATCTCGGCAAGCTCGATGCTGGTCACGGCGACAAAGCTGACCCGGCCAAAGGTCTCGAGCCCGAGCCAGCCGTTCGAGAAGGCCTGCCGGGCCTTGCCGAAAAGGTCGGCCTCGCCCCAGTTGGAGAACTCGAACCCGCCCGAGATGCACCATTCGCCGGTCCGCGCCGGGCTGTGGAACACGCGCGTGTCGCTCTCGTCGAAATGGATCGCCCGCGCCAGCATCATGGCTGCACCTCCATAAGCCGTGTCAGCGGCAGCAGCAGGTTCTGCCCGTCCTGCTTGAGCAGCAACCCCAAATTCTCATCGAGCCCGGTGACGGTGCCGGATTGGCCGAGGACGCTGATGGTTTCGCCGGACTGATGTGTGAGGCCGGCAAACTCGCGATGCAGCGGCCCCAGACCCTCGGAATCCCAGGTATCGAGCCAGACAAGGCAGTGCCGCACCCAGGCCTCGAGCAGATCCACCGGGTCGACGTCGGCGCAGCCTTCGGCGAACAGCGCCGTGATCTCCGGCGTCAGGCCGCCCTCCTCGCTTGCAGGCCAGAGCTGCAGTTCCAGCCCGACGACCAGCCATCCCGGCACCGCATCGGTTGCGCAATGCGGCCCGGCAAGCCGCAACTCGCCGCAGCGCCCGCCGTTGACGAGGATATCGCCCGCCCAGGCGATCTGCACCGCGACCTCGGGCGGGGCGAGCGCGCCCAGCGCGTTCTGGAACCCCGTGCCGCAGGCCGGAAGAACCGCGGCGGCCTCCGACAGCGAACGTTCGGGCGCGAAGACGATGGCGGCGCGCATCTGGTCCGCCTCGATCCGGTAGATCACCAGACCGGCGTCACAGCCCTCCCGCGCGGCGTCCACCGCCTGAACGAAGGGCGTCCCGCCGTCACCGGCTTGCCGGCCCTCAAAAAGCGGCGGGAAGACCGGCAGCCTCATGCCTGCCCGTCTGCCACCAGCGACCGCGCCACTTGCCGGAAGGCCGCCGCCTGCGCGCTGTCGGGCTTCGAGACCACGATCGGCGCACCGCCGTCGGCGGCGACGCGGATATCGAGGTGCAGTGGTACCTCGGCCAGCAGCGGCACGCCGATCTTCTCGGCCTCCGCCGCCACGCCGCCGTGACCAAAGACATGCTCTTCGTGGCCGCAACTGGAACAGATATGCGTCGACATGTTCTCGATCATGCCCAGGATCGGAGTCTTGAGTTGCCGGAACATGTCGATGCCCTTGCGCGCATCCAGTAGCGCCACGTCCTGCGGGGTGGAGACGATGATGGCGCCGGTCACCTCGGCCTTCTGCGCCAGCGTCATCTGCACGTCGCCGGTGCCGGGCGGCAGGTCGACGATCAGCACGTCGAGCGCCCCCCACTGAACCTGCATCAGCATCTGCTGCAGCGCGCCCATCAGCATCGGGCCGCGCCAGACCACCGCCTGGTCCTCGTTGGTCATCAGCCCGATGGACATCATCGTCACGCCATGGTTGCGCAGCGGCAGGATGGTCTTGCCGTCGGGCGAGGCCGGACGGCCCGACACGCCCAGCATCCGCGGCTGGGACGGCCCGTAGACGTCGGCATCGAGCAGGCCCACCCGGCGCCCTTCTGCGGCCAGCGCACAGGCGAGGTTCGCGGCGACCGTGGACTTGCCCACCCCGCCCTTGCCCGAAGCGATGGCGACGATCCGCTCGACCCCCGGCACTTTCTGCGGACCGGAGGGCGCGGCGCGTTGCGGCTTGAGATCAGGCGGCGCCTTGGGCGTCGAATGCGCCGTCATCACTACCGATACCGTGTCGACACCCGGCAGGGCACGCACCCGGCGCTCGGCCTCGTCGCGCACCTCCGCATAAGCCTCGGCCCGGTCCGGTGCGACCTCGAGCACGAAGCGCACCGCGCCGCCCTCGGCGGTCAGCGCCTTGACCACGCCAGCCTCGACCAGCGAGCCACCGCGGGCGGGATCTTCCAGAGATTTCAGGACGTCGAGCACGTCCTCACGGCGAGCACTCATGGATCAGGACTGGCCCTTGATCGAACCGGTCACCTCGTGGGTCAGGTCGAGCCCGTCGATGGTCAGCACGACCTTGGCGTCAAAGCTCTTGCCGGCGGTGTCGGGCGCGTTGCGCATCGCCTCTTCGATCGCCTGCTGCGAGGTCACCCCGACCTGCTTGAGAAATTTCCGCATCGACATATTGAAGTCGTCGCTCATCTGTTGTCTCCCCTGCTGGATTGCGCGGCTTGACGGAAACTCCGCCCGCCACCTACGATTTGAGCATGAAACCGGCGGTTCTGCTTCTCGGGCTGCTCTGGCCCCTCGCCGGTCTGGCGCAGGACAATAGCTTTCGCCTGTCCGCCCCACAAGAGATCGTCGAGACCGGGCTCCTGAACTATCTTCTGCCGCGCTTTTCGCTCAAGCACGGCATCCGGGTCACGCTGACAGGCCCGGGCGAGGATGCGGACGCCACCCTCGGCGATACCGGCACGCCGGTTTTCGCCGGACCGGAGGCGACGTGGCACCTCGACGGCATCGACACGCCGGCCGAAACGGAATTCTCCGACTGGCTTCTGTCGGAAATCGGGCAGAATACGGTCGCCTCCTTCCAGCGCGACGGTGCGGCGCCGTTCGGCCCGGTGCCCGTGGCCCGCGCGAAGAAAGCCGAGCTGGCCTACGACGGCGATCCCGCCGAAGGCGAGACGATCTCGCTGACACATTGCGGGCGCTGTCACGTGATCAACGAGCGCAACCGCATGAAGGGCATGGGATCGACCCCGTCCTTCGCCGTGTTGCGGACCTTGGCGGAATGGGAAGTGAAGTTCGCCAGCTTCTACGCGCTCAACCCGCATCAGAGCTTCACTCAGGTCGACGAGATCACCGCGCCCTTCGACCCGATGCGCCCGCCGCCCATCGCGCCAATGCGGATCAGCGTCGACGATATCGAGGCGATCCTCGCCTATGTCGCGACGATCCCGCCTGCGGACCTCGGAGCCCCGATTCAATCTCAGTGATCCCTGCGCTTGCCGTAGTAATCGTCGGTTGTGCGCACGCGCGGGCGCTCGCCGCCCGAGAGCGGGTTGTTCTGAGCGTGCATCTGCGCGCGCACCCGGCAATCGTCGCACATCTGGATCATGCGCGCGGCCTCCGAGTTGGCGAACATGGCATGCTTGCCGGCGAGCTTCTGGGTGATCCGCTCGACCGTCGAGCGCACCCCGAAGAGCGCACCGCATTCGACGCAGGCGAAGGGTTCCTCTTCGTGCAGCACACGTTGGGTCAGTGCCGCGTCGGTCAGATCCATGCGCGGCTGAAGCGTGATGGCATCCTCGGGACAGATGTTGGCGCAGAGACCGCATTGCAGGCAGGCATCCTCCTGGAACCGCAACTGCGGCATGTCGGGGTTGTCGCCGAGCGCACCGGACGGGCAGAGCGACACGCAGGACAGACAAAGCGTGCAGGCGTCGGTGTCGACCAGAACCGCACCATATGGCGCGTTTTCCGGCAGGTCGATCACCTCGGCTTCAGGGTTCAGCGCGCGGGCGGACAGCCGCGCGACCTGGCGGCGGCTGCCCATGGGCAGCACCGGAACCACCGGCATCGCCTCGGGCCGGTCCTCGTAGAGTGCCGCACTCATCGCGTCCGGATCGGCGACGTCGAGCAGCGCAATCTGCCCCCTCCCGGCCAAAGCCGAAGCCAGCGCAGTCTGGGGATCGAGCGCGTCGCGCTCGGTCTCTGGCGACAGGAGCACGCGCACCTCCGAAAACCCGCAGGCCAGCGCGGCAAGCATCTCGGCGTGGCCGAAGCCCGAAAGTGCCGCGACCTCGAGCGGGATAACGTCCGCCGGCAACCCGCGCCCGTGGCGCGCGGCAAGCCGGATCATCTCGGCGCCATGCGTGGCATCGTGGACCAGCAGGCGTGGGGCCGTGCCACCCGCCGCGCGATAGGTTTCGGCCAGCACGCGCAGGCGCTGGAACGTCGTCTCGACGGGCGGCGCATCGTAGGAGATCGCGCCCGAGGGGCAGACCGCCGAGCAGGCACCGCAGCCGGCGCAGATCGCAGGATCGACGCTGACATGCTCGCCCGCCGGGCTGATCGCGCCGGTCGGGCAAAGGTCGAGACAGTTCGAACAGGCCGGCTGCCCGGCGCGCGAGTGGGCGCAGAGCGCCGGCTCCATGCGCACGTAGAGGGTTTTCTCGAAGGTCCCGGTGAGATGCGAGGCTTCCAGCACCGCCTCGGCCACCGCCGCCGCGCGGCCCGGATCGGCGCGCAGGTAGCCGTCGCGCTTCTTGTGCGCGGGAAACAGCGGTTGGGCGCCCGTCAGGTCGACGATGATATCGCAGTCCGACTGTGCGCCGTCGCGCGGCGGCTCGAATCGCGGCGCGCCGCGTCCCCCGGGGATTTGCTGACGCAGGCCGTCGAGGACGACCGCGAATCCGCCCAAGGAACCGCTCGCGCGCCGGACGCGGCCGACAAGAATGTCGAAATCGTCCGAAGCTTCCGCGTCATCGACCTCCGCCAGCAGCACGGTGACGGCAAGGTGTGCCGACAGCGTGCGCGCGGCGGCAAGCGCAACCTCGGGCGGGCCCATGACCAGACAGGTCCCTTCCGACTCGACATCGAATCCGCGCGGCTGCGGCAGGGCGATCCCTGCCTCAGCCACCAGTGCCGCCATCTTCGGCCCGGCGTCCTCGCCCTCGTCCGACCAACCGGCGCGGTCACGAATGTCCACGACCTCGGGCGCGGCCACGCCAAGATCCTCGGCCAGCTCGGCAAAGCGCGTCGCCTCCTGCGCGCAGGCGACGCCGACCGGACCCGCCTCGAGCGCCTTGGCCAGCGTGCCGATCTCGTCGGTGCACAGGCAGGTATGCACCCGCGAACACTCGCGCCCGGTCGTCTTCGACAGCAGGTCGGGCGCGATGGTCTGGCTACCGAGACAGTCACAAAGGTAAAGCTTGCTGGCCATGATCCTCCCACCTTCGACCCGGCACCGGCGCGCTGGCCGGCCGGGTTCGCGCGCACAGCTAGTCAGGATTTGTCGGCGGCGTAAACCGCGATCTGCGCGGCACCCTGCGACAACCTTTCCGCGCGGCAGGTACAGGATTGCAAAATCCAAGGCCTTGTCGCCACTTAGCCTTGAACAAGAGACCGCGAAAGGCGCCGGCGCCCCGGTAACTTGGCAAGGACGGGCGAAATTTTTCGTTGAGTTTCTGCAGACTTGGGGCAAAAATCATTTCAGCGGGCGCGTATCGAGCCATCGGAGAGAGCCAGACAAGCGCCGCGGGAGGAAGATTGAACGTCACATACCCCAACGCGCAGACCGTGCGCCTCGGCGTCGTGCTTCGACGGTCGCCGGGCGTGACCCGCTGGGCCAAGTGGATCTGGAAGGCGGTCGCCGTGCTTCCGGGCGCGCCCGACGCAAGCTGGAAGGAAATGCGCCGCGAGGGCGACGTGACCGAGTACCATGCGGCAACCCTGCCCCTGACGCTCTATACCTCGGACACCGAAGCCTACGTGCACGAGCTTCAGGCGCGCGCGCCGTCGGTCTACGTCGTGCTGCGCGAGACCCCGCGCGGCAAGGACACGCCTCTCGAAGTAGCCGCGGTCACGGTGTCGCCTTACGAGGCGCAGGATTACTGCGACAGCGGCGAGGAGATCGTCGAGAAGGTGCCGATGCCGCCCGCTGTCCTGGCCTGGGTCGGCGCCTTCGTGGACGCGCATCACGAGGAAGAGGAATTCATCAAACGCCGGCGCAACAAGGCGCGCACCGACCGGGTACAGGACGGCATCGGCGACGCGCGCATCGCGCAGGTCACGGATGTCTACCGCGCGCCGTCGCGGCGCGTGCCGGGAGACGCGCAATGAAGGCCGATCGGGGGTTCTGGGCGCGCCGCAAAGCCGCCGTCGAGGCCGAGGCGGCCACCGAGCGCACGCTGGCGGCCGACCGCGAGGCCGCGCTGCGCGAGGCTGAACTGGCCGAGCGTCCGGACGCTGAAGTGCTTGCCGAACTGGACCTGCCGGATCCGGACACGTTGAAGGCCGGCGACGATTTCAAGGCGTTTCTCGTCAAGGCCGTGCCGCGTCACATCCAGCGCCGCGCGCTGCGCAAGCTCTGGACCAGCAACCCGGTGCTGGCCTGCGTCGACGGGCTGAATGACTACGACGACGATTACCTTGCGGGATCGTTCAACCAGCCGCCGCTCAGGACCGGCTATCAGGTCGGGCGCGGCATGCTGGCCCATCTGGAAGCGGTCGCAAAACCGGTTGCGGAGGCATTGGCCGAAACCGGGACCGAAGACGCGGACGCGGACGCGGCGGAGACCGTGGACACCTTGGCCGAGGCGGCTGCGGACAGCGTGATCGTCGATGCCGAGGCAGCGGCCATGCCAACCCTGCAATCCGAGGCGGATGACACGCCCGATGAGATGCCCGCACCCCGCCGGATGCGGATCCGCTTCGAGGAGGAAACGGCATGACGGCGATGGCTGCGAAACCCGAGGTTTCTTCCGAAGACCGCCTGCGCGCGGATCTCTACAACTATCTCGGGCTGATCCTGTCCGGCCCACCGGACCAGGTCCTGCTCGACCAGACCGCGGCGCTTTCGGGCGATACCTCGCCGCTGGGCCAGGCCATTGGCGGGCTGGCGCGGGTGGCCAGGGTCAGCACACCGCGCGGCGTGCGCAGCGAGTACAACGCGCTTTTCATCGGGCTGGGCCGGGGCGAGTTGCTGCCTTTCGCCAGCTACTACCTCACCGGTTTCTTGAACGAGAAACCCTTGGCGCGGCTGCGCCAGGACATGGCCGCACTGGGGATCACGCGGGCGCAGAACGTCTTTGAGCCCGAGGACAACATCGCCTCGCTGATGGAGATGATGGGCGGCATGATCGTCGGACGCTTCGGCGCGCCGGCCACGCTCGAGCGCCAGAAGACCTTTTTCGCCCGCCATGTCGGCCCCTGGGCGCCGCATTTCTTCGACGATTTGCAGGCGGCGCAGGGCTCGGTGCTTTATGCCGGTGTCGGCGCGGTGGGCGCGGCCTTCATGGAGATCGAGAAGGAAGCATTCAGATTGACCGCGGACTGACGCGTTCCGCAAGACCGGCGGGGACGCCCGCCACAACAGGGAGGGGAGAAATCCCATGAACAAGAATCCAGAAGGCCAGTCGAGCCGGCGCGATTTCCTGAAACTCGCGGGCACCGCAGCCCCGGCCGCCGTCGCGGCGGTCGCCACCGGACAGGCCGCGCAGGCCGCCGAACCGCAGGTCGCCGACCCGTCGTCCGACCGGATGCAGGATACCGCCCACACGCGCGCCTACATCGACAGCGCCCGCTTCTGACGGAACCACGCCCGCCGCTTGCGGGTCACGAGATACTGAGCCACCGGCCGCGCGGCACGGGCAGCTAGGGAGAGAAAGATGCTGAGGAAAAAGACCAACGGGGTTGCAAGACGCGCCGGCCGGACATCGCTGATGTCTGCCGTGGCGCAGAAAAGCGTGGATCGCCGCAGCTTCCTGCGCGGATCGGGCCTGGCCATCGGCGGGTTGACCGCCATCGCCGCCACCGGCGGGACGGTGACGCAGGCGACCGCGCAAAGCGCCGCGGCAAGCGCCGTTCAGACCGCCAAGTCGGTCTGCACCCACTGCTCGGTCGGCTGCACGGTCATTGCCGAGGTCCGCGACGGCGTCTGGGTCGGCCAGGAACCGGGTTGGGACAGCCCGTTCAACCTCGGGGCGCATTGCGCCAAGGGAGCCTCGGTTCGCGAGCACGCCCACGGCGAGCGGCGTCTCAAGTACCCGATGAAAAAGGAAGGCGGCGAATGGGTCCGCATTTCCTGGGATCAGGCGATCGAGGAGATCGGCGACAAAATGCTCGCCATCCGCGAGGAAAGCGGGCCGGATTCGGTCTACTGGCTCGGTTCGGCCAAGCACAACAACGAACAGGCCTATCTCTTCCGCAAGTTCGCTGCCTACTGGGGCACCAACAACGTCGATCACCAGGCCCGGATCTGCCACTCGACGACCGTTGCGGGCGTTGCGAACACATGGGGCTACGGCGCCATGACCAACTCCTACAACGACATCCACAATTCCAAGGCGATCTTCATCATCGGCGGCAACCCGGCCGAGGCGCACCCGGTCTCTCTGCTGCACGTGCTGAAGGCCAAGGAGCAGAACAACGCGCCGCTGATCGTCTGCGACCCACGCTTCACCCGCACCGCGGCCCATGCCGACGAATACGTGCGCTTCCGGCCGGGCTCCGACGTGGCGCTGGTCTGGGGCATCCTGTGGCACATCTTCGACAACGGCTGGGAGGACAAGGAATTCATCCGCACCCGTGTCTGGGGCATGGACGAGATCCGCGCCGAGGTCGCCAACTGGACGCCCGAGGTGGTCGAGAACGTCACTGGCACGCCGGGCAGCCAGCTCAAGCGCGTGGCGATGCAGCTTGCGAACAACCGTCCGGGCACCGTGATCTGGTGCATGGGCGGCACCCAGCACACCAACGGCAACAACAACACGCGCGCATACTGCATCCTGCAGCTCGCGCTCGGCAACATGGGCACCGCCGGTGGCGGGACCAACATCTTCCGCGGCCATGACAACGTGCAGGGCGCCACGGACCTCGGCGTTCTAGCCGACACCCTGCCCGGCTACTACGGGCTTTCCGACGGATCCTGGGCGCACTGGGCGCGGGTCTGGGAGGAAGACCTCGACTGGCTCAAGGCGCGCTTCTCGGTCATGGAAGGGGCCGGTGCCGATGGCGCCGACCGGATGATGATGAACGAGACCGGCATCCCGGTCAGCCGCTGGATCGACGGCGTGCTCGAGGACAAGGAGAACATCGACCAGCCCGACAACACCCGGGCGATGGTGCTCTGGGGTCATGCGCCCAACTCGCAGACCCGCCAGAAGGAAATGAAGACGGCGATGGAGAAGCTCGATCTGATGGTCGTTGTGGACCCCTACCCGACCGTCTCGGCGGTGCTGCAGGATCGCAGCGACGGCGTCTACCTGTTGCCGGCGGCGACGCAGTTCGAGACCTACGGCTCGGTAACTGCCTCCAACCGCTCGCTCCAATGGCGCGAGAAGGTGGTGGAGCCGCTGTTCGAGAGCCTGCCCGACCATACGATCATGGCCAAGTTCGCCCAGAAGTTCGGGTTCGCGGACAAGATGTTCCGCAACATCGAGATGAACGGCGACGAGCCTCTGATCGAGGACATCACCCGCGAGTTCAACCGCGGCATGTGGACCATCGGCTACACCGGCCAGTCGCCGGAGCGCCTGAAGATGCACATGGAAAACCAGCACACCTTCGACAAGACCACGCTGCGCGCGATCGGCGGTCCCGCCGACGGGGATTTCTACGGGCTTCCGTGGCCCAGCTGGGGCACGCCCGAGATGAACCATCCCGGGTCGGCCAACCTCTATGACGTCTCGCTGCCGGTGGCGCAGGGCGGCATGGGGTTCCGGGCGCGGTTCGGCGTCGAACGCGACGGCGACAACCTGCTGGCCGAGGGCGTGGCTCCGGTGGGCTCGGAGATCCAGGACGGATACCCCGAGTTTACCATGCAGATGCTGATCGATCTCGGCTGGGACGGCGATCTGACCGCCGAGGAACGCGCGGCGATCGAGCGTGTCGCCGGCTACGCAGCGCCTGAGACGGCCGGAAACGGCGAAGAAGAGGTCGGCGAGACCTCGCAGACCGGCGAACGCCCCTCGGATTATGCCGAGAAGGTCGGCGGCGTGAACTGGAAGACCGACCTTTCGGGCGGCATCCAGCGGGTCGCCATCGCGCATGGTTGTGCGCCCTATGGCAACGCCAAGGCGCGGGCGGTGGTCTGGACCTTCCCGGACCCGGTGCCGCTCCACCGCGAGCCGCTCTACACCAACCGGCGCGATCTCGTGGAAAACTACCCGACCTACGAGGACAAGAAGTTCTGGCGCGTGCCGACCATGTACGCCTCGATCCAGCAGAACGACTTCAGCGCGGACTACCCGATCATCCTGACGTCCGGCCGGCTCGTGGAATACGAGGGCGGTGGCGACGAGACCCGGTCGAACCCCTGGCTCGCCGAGTTGCAGCAGGACATGTTCGTCGAGGTGAACCCGCGCGATGCCAACAACCTTGGCATTCGCGACGGGTCGATGGTCTGGGTCGAAGGGCCCGAGGGCGGCAAGGTGAAGGTCAAGGCAATGGTGACCGAGCGTGTCGCCAGCGGCGTCGCCTTCATGCCCTTCCACTTCGGCGGCTGGATGGAGGGCGAGGACCTGCGGAGCAAGTATCCCGCGGGGGCCGATCCCTACGTGCTGGGCGAGGCGTCCAACACGGCGCAGACCTATGGCTATGACAGCGTGACCCAGATGCAGGAGACCAAGGCCACTCTCTGCAAGATCTGGGCGGTATAAGGGAGAAGAAAGATGGCAAGAGCGAAGTTTCTCTGCGACGCCGAACGCTGCATCGAATGCAATGCCTGCGTCACCGCCTGCAAGAACGAGCACGAGGTGCCCTGGGGGATCAACCGGCGCCGCGTGGTGACGATCAACGACGGCTCGCCCGGCGAGCGGTCGATCTCGGTCGCCTGCATGCACTGCTCGGACGCGCCCTGCATGGCGGTCTGCCCGGTGGACTGCTTCTACCAGAGCGAGGAAGGCGTGGTCCTGCACTCCAAGGACCTCTGCATCGGCTGCGGCTACTGCTTCTACGCCTGCCCCTTCGGCGCGCCGCAGTACCCGCAGGCCGGCAACTTCGGCAGCCGCGGCAAGATGGACAAGTGCACCTTCTGCGCCGGCGGACCCGAGGAGAACAACTCGGAGGCCGAGTTCCAGAAGTACGGGCGCAACCGGATCGCGGAAGGCAAACTGCCGATCTGCGCCGAGATGTGCTCGACCAAGGCGCTTCTGGCCGGGGACGGCGATGTGGTCTCGGGCATCTACCGCGAGCGCGTCGTGGCCCGCGGCTTCGGCTCGGGCGCTTGGGGCTGGGGCACCGCCTACGACCAGAAGGGCGGCTGAGCCTTTTGAGAATGGCGCGGGGCCGCGTACCGGCCCCACGCTTGCCCTTGCACGGTCCGGAAACGCATGGCCGGGCTTCGGTCACCAGGCCTCGGAGCCGGGAATAGTCGCTGGTTCCGGAAACCGATGACGCCGAACAGGGCCGATTTCAGAGAGTTCGAGGCTTCAGGGTGCCTGAGGCCTCGCCAGGTTGAAACCAAAACCGGGGCCGCGGCGGCCCCGCTCCGACAGCAAGAGGTCATTCATGCGGTATCTGATCGCGGTCCTGTTCCTGGCCATCCTGCCCGCGCTGGCGGCGACGCCGGGCGCGGCGCAGGACATCGTCACCACGCCGGTCGACCGGTCGGCGACGGGCGGCGCGACGACGCTCGAGGACATCATGCGCCGGCAGAAGGGCCTCGAAGTCGACAACAGCTACCGCGCCGGCGAGACCGGCGACCCCGGCGCCGCCGCTCCGGTCGACGGACAGCTCGGCACGCTAGGCGGCGCCTCCGACGCCGACCTCTGGCGCGGCATCCGGTTCGACGCGGCACAGATCAGCACACAGGCCAACGGCCCCGCGACGAACGTGCTGGTACAGGACGGCGGCATGTGGTGGCTCGAACTCAGGCGCGGGCCGCTGGCCGAATACGGCGGCTACCTGCTGCTCGGGACACTTGCGCTGCTGGCCCTGTTCTTCCTGATACGCGGGCGCATCCGCATCCAGGGCGAAAAGACCGGCCGGCGCATCGAGCGCTTCAGCGGCATCGAGCGGTTCGCGCACTGGCTTCTTGCCACTTCGTTCATCCTGCTTGCCGTGACCGGGCTGGTCTCGATCTTCGGCCGCCAGTTCCTGATCCCCGCCTTCGGCAAGGAGGCCTTTGCAAGCCTCGCCATCGGCTCCAAGTGGATCCACAACAACATTTCCTGGGCCTTCATGCTGGCGCTGGTCATGGTGTTCGTGCTCTGGGTCGTCCACAACGTCCCCAAGCTGATCGACCTCAAGTGGTTCGCCAAGGGCGGCGGAATCGTCGGCAATGGGCATCCTCCGGCCGAAAAGTTCAACGCGGGTCAGAAGCTGATCTTCTGGGCGGTGATCATCCTCGGCGTTTCGGTTTCGGCCTCGGGCCTGTCACTGATTTTCCCGTTCGAATTCCACATGTTCGAGCACAGCTTCCGCACCGCCAACGATTGGGGTCTGACCGGGCTCGTCGGAGCCGATCCCCTGCCCGTCGGGCTGACGCCGCAGGAAGAGATGCAATACGCACAGCTTTGGCACGCGATCATCGGCTTCGTAATGATCGCCGTGATCCTCGCACATATCTACATCGGCTCCGTCGGCATGGAGGGCGCCTTCCAGGCAATGGGCTCGGGCGAGGTCGAAGAGGCCTGGGCGCGCGAGCATCACAGCCTGTGGTACGACAAGGTCAAGAACCGGACCGCCGAAGGCGACGGCCGGCAGGTTCCGGGAGAATAGCAGATGAAAGCCTTTGTGCTCGCCGTGCTCGCCGCGGCCGTCATCACTGCCGGAGCCGGGCTCGGTTTGCCCGAGGTCGGCTTCTCGGCCCGCCAGGACGCGACAGTCGGCCAGAGCGTGCGCCTCGACGACGACGGAGAATAAAGAGCCCTAGTCTCCAGCCGCGCGGGCTCCGCTGCTCTCGATGAGCTCGGTGACGTCGAGTGACAGGCAGAAGATGGTGGGCGACTCGTTCTCGCTCTCGGAAACCACGAAGCGCACATCGTTCATCCACGCCGATTGCCCGTTTGTGCCAGTCGCGTCCGACCGGATGTCCTGCGCGAACGACTTGCCGCTTTCGAGCAGGTTCCGGTCGAGGGTCTTTGCCTGATCGGCTTCGGCATCTTCGGCGATCTCGAAGTAATTCTGACCCTCCGCCTCATCCCGGCTCGTGCCCAACGCTGCGGCAGCGCTCTCGCTGATGCGCAGGATCGTTCCGTCGGCAGTCCTCCGCACCATCCGGATCTGGGAATTGGCGAGAAGGTCGTCCATCTCGAGCGCCAGACCGGGAAACTCGGAAATCACCAGCGTGACGCCTTTCATCTGCCCGCGCATGTTGAAGAAGGGCGAGCAGGTCAGCTTGCTGCGTCCCCCGCGCGAGGTGAATTCGCGCTCGATCGCCTCTCCGAGTTTCAGGGTCTCGCTGCAGATCGGCGCCAGCGTCGGGCAGTTCTCGGGCAGCACGCACTGGCTGATATGCGGGTTGGCGATCGGGCGCGAGAGACCGAACAAGTCTGCCGCCGCGTTTGTCGCCTGGACGATCTGCAGCGCGGAATCGAGCACCATGATCGCCAGTGGCGCGGTTTCGAGCACCGACAGCAGCTCACCGGTGCGCCCGCTCAGCTCGGCGGCGGTGACCTGAAGTTCCTCGTTGACCGTGATCAGTTCCTCGTTGGTCGATTGCAGTTCTTCGTTCGAGGTTTCCAGCTCCTCGTTCGTCGCCTGCAATTCCTCGTTCGTCGACTGAAGCTCCTCGTTGAGCGACTGCAACTCCTCGTTCGAGGTCTCGAGCTGCTCGATGGTCTGCTGCAGCACCTCGCGCGTTGTGGCGACCTCGTCCTCGAGAATGCGGATGCGATCGCTTTCGGCGTCGTCGCGGCCGCTGTCGTCGACGGCGCGCTTGCTGCGGACCTTCTCGGCGGGAAGCTCGTTGAAAACCACCAGGCCGGCACGCTCGTTGATGTCGCGCGCGATGATCGGGTAGACGTCGAGCCTTATCTCTGTTTCGCCGTCGCCCACCGAATGGCGCACGCCGCTGCGATGTTCACCGTTCTTGAGCGCCAGCGTGACCAAGGAGCGCGCTTCTTCGCGGTAGGGCCGTTTCAGCAGGTCGACGTGCATCTTGAGGCTGCTCTGATCGTTCATCTCGATGAACGGACTGACGTTGCCGTAGACGCGGACGATGGAATACTCGTCCGTCACGAGGATCGAGTTGCGCCCCAGCGCCAGCACCAGCGCCTCGAACATCTGCCGTTCCGTCGAATGCCCCTTCTGGAGCGGTTCGCGTTGCTTGATGATGCGCGAGCGCGGCTCGGTGCGCGCGCGCGTGAAGGGCGTGCTTTCCTGCCGGCGGATCGAGCGCTTGCGATAGATGTGCGAGGATTGCTTGTCCTGGATGAAAAGCTCGTCCGCGCCGGCGATGCTCTCCGCCGTGCCCAGAAACAGCAGCGCAGTTTCCGTCAATGCGTAGTGGAACCTGTTCATCACGCGGTATTGCAACCCGTTGCCGAAGTAGATCAGCAGGTTGCGGCAGCACAGCAGGTCTATCTTCTGGAAAGGCGGGTCTTGGCAGACGTTGTGGTCCGAGAACAGGATGGCCGAGCGCAGCGAATCGATGACCCGCACGCCGTCGTTCTGCCGGATGAAATAGCGTTCCGACAGATCCCTGGGGATGTTGTTGAGCGCGGCCATCCCGTAGACGCCGCGCCGCGCCACGGCCAGCGCGTCCTTGTCGATGTCGGTGGCGAAGATCTGGACGTGATCCTTGAGCTGGACCTTCGGACCGCCCAGCGCCTCGCAGAGCAGGATGGCCACCGAATAGGCTTCTTCTCCCGTAGCGCAGCCGGCGATCCAGACCCTGAGCGGCGCATCTCCGCGCTTTTCGATCAATGCGGGCAGCATCGCGGCCAGCCTGTCGAACTCGCTCTTGTCGCGGAAGAACCGCGTGACAGAGATCAGCAGATCCTTGAACAGCGCGTCGACCGCATGCGGGTTGTCGCGACAGAATTGCGTGTATTCGTCCTGGCTTTCGATCCCCAGCGCCGCCATGCGCCTTTCGATCCGGCGCTTGATCGTGGATTGCTTGTAGTCGTGAAAGTCGACGCGGGTCCGGGCCAGCAGGATCTGCAGCAGGTCGGACAGCGGGTTCTTGTCGTTCGCAGCCTTCTTCAGATCCCCGAAGTCCCGCGGCACGGACAGGATCTTCGTCAAGTGACGCCCGATCTCGAGCGGTCGCAGGATCAGGTCGACGCACCCGGTCTGCACGGCGGCTGACGGCATGCCATCGTATTTGGCGCTGTCTGCGTCCTGCGCGATGGTGATCCCGCCGGCCTCGCGGATCGCCTGCACGCCATAGGCGCCGTCAGTTCCCGTGCCCGACAGGATGACCGCCATCGACTTCTCGCCATGCTTGTCAGCAAGGCTGAGAAGGAAGCGATCGACGGACGGCCGCGGCGTCGCGATCTCGGGTGACGAGTCGACCAGCCGCAGCTTGCCGTCATCGTAGACGATGTCAGTCTTGGGCGGGGTGATGTAGACGACGTTGGGCTGCGGCACGACCCCGTCCGTGACATCCTCGACCTTGAGCTCGGTCTGCCGCGCGATCAGTTCGGTCATCAGGCTCTTGTGATGGGGCGACATGTGCTGGACGATGACGTAGGACACCGCCAGATCCGCAGGCAGGGTCGAGACCAGTTCGCGGATCGCCTCCAAGCCGCCCGCGGACGATCCGATCCCGATGATCGTTAGAGCGCCAGTCTTCTGCACGGTCTCACCTCCTGCCACCCGTCCGGCCGAACGCCGTCTCCCAGCCTCGTTAAGCTTCTTTCCCTATGCTTGCCCGGCAACCATCAGTTGCGCAAGTACCACCAACATCATGCCAAACGGGAGTCGCGCGCCAGAGCCATCATGATCGAAAGAAACTTCTGATTAACAGTCGCATACGGGCGCAACGTTAACACCTCGTTAAGAATGGTTGATGTAGTTCTCACACAAACCAGAAGAGCCGGTACTTGCACATGAACAACTATTCCCTGGATCTCAGCCCTGCCGCCAAGCTGTCGTCGCGCCGCCTGGCCTTCAACCTGGTGATCCGGGACGGCCGCATCGGAGTGCGCGCCTGTGAGATCACCAGTCACAGCTTCCGCAACCGCACCTCGTTTCCGGAAATCTGCGCCATCGAGACGGTGATCGTCGAGCGCATCGCGCAGGCGATCCGGAGCGTGGTGGAGGGCCTGCCGCCGTCGGGCGCGCACGTGCTATCGATCCCGGAATTTCTCGTCGAGCTGCCGGGGCTGGTTCTCTCCGGAGCGCATGTGCTCGTGACCGACGTCCAGGACGGTGCGCGCAACGCCATCTTCCGCTTCAAGGAATTTCTCGGCGCGATCAATTTCGCCTTTCTGACCGACATCGGATTCGAGCAGTCGATCACCGACCACAACGAGCGGCTTGCGACCAACATCCTTGCCGACTTGTGCATGCCGCTGTTGAACCTTTGCCGTCACAGCCAGTTCACGCGGCAGATCGATCCCGGCGGCGACGTCGCGCGCCAGATCGCCGACAAGGCTTCGGAGCTGGAGTTCCGCACCGAGCTGCTGAAACGCTTTGTCAGCCATTCGGGCGAAGCCGGCGATGCAGGTTTGGCACTCAAGCTCGCCCGCGTTCCCAGACCGATGGCGGGCCTTACAAGCGCCTGACAGACCCCGCGATGCGGGAACTCTATCCATTTCTGACACCTGTGTTGCGGCGCTGACCGCAACTGCGGCATGGCTCCGTGCTTGCCCAATTTGCGCCCCGCTCGGAGATGCGGCGTGATACGGGTGCATCAGGTCGCGGGCGATCGCGCCTCTTTGGCGCGTTTTTCCTTTGAGAACCGGCGCCACCCAGTCCTAATGAATTCACCGACCGAGCTTTCGCGGGGGGCGCTGCTGCCTTGAAACTTTCCCCTCGCCGCCATTCTCTCGGCAGAAATGGTTGCGACGTTCATCTGGGGGCAAGATCGAGCGATAAAGCAGCAGGACCGGACACATGCCCGAGGACAAGAAGAAAAAACGCGATCCGCGGCCAGGCCAGGCAACCGTTCAAGTGGCCAAGACGGAACCCCGCAAGGTGGATCCCGAGATGCCGCTGATCACGGATTATGCCAGCATCTGAACTGTGACGGTGACAGACCTTTCGGCGGGCTGTATCCAGTCGCCATGCCGACACCCGTCTCGTCGATCCGCAATCTCGGACCCGCTTATGAGGTCGCCTGCGACCGCGCGGGCATTGCCTCTGCCGAGGAGTTGCGCGATCTCGGCGCCGACGCCGCATATGCCCGGCTTCTCGAAAGCGGCATGCGACCGCATTTCATAGGTTACTACGTTCTCGTCATGGGGTTGCAGGGCCGGCCGTGGAACGATTGCAAGGGCGCGGAGAAAAAGGCGCTGCGCGAACGCTTCGACGCGATCAAGGCCGCCTCCTTCGACGCTTCGCAGGACGCTTTGGAACGCATGCTCGATGAGATCGGCGTGCGCCCGCCGCGCTGAATGCAAAAGGGCCGGCGTTGAAGCGCCGGCCCTTGGTCTTCGAAACTTCAGAACCGGTCAGCCGACCAGTTCGGTTCCCGAGAAGAAATAGGCGATCTCGACAGCGGCCGTTTCCGGCGCGTCCGAGCCATGCACCGAGTTCTCACCGACGGATTCGGCGAACTCGGCGCGAATCGTGCCGGGGGCCGCGTCGGCGGGGTTGGTGGCTCCCATCACTTCGCGGTTCTTGGTGATGGCGTCCTCGCCTTCCAGCACCTGAACGACAACCGGGGCCGACGACATGAATTCGCACAGTTCGTCGTAGAACGGGCGCTCGGCGTGCACGGCGTAGAACACGCCGGCCTGGGCCTTGCTCATGTGAATCCGCTTCTGCGCGATGATGCGCAGGCCGGCGTCTTCGAGCTTGGCATTGATCTTGCCGGTGAGGTTGCGGCGCGTCGCGTCGGGCTTGATGATCGAAAAAGTGCGTTCGAGGGCCATCGGGCAGTCTCCTGTTTCCGGCCCTCGCCGGGGCCTGTCTTGATGTCGGCGCCCGGTTATCACGGGTCTGGTGCCTTGGAAAGGGCGGCCGGGGCGCTCGCGCGCGATTCACGCAGCGTCCAGCAGGCACACTTCTTCCGACTCGTTGCGCTTGCCCGCATCGCGCCCCGTGATAGCTCTTGTGCAGGAAACGGGAGCCGCCACCATGCGCCACGCCTTGCTGATCCTCGCCCTGCCTGTCGCAGGTGCCGCTGCGGCGCAGGATATCGACCGCGAGATCTGGGCGCAGACCTTCACCGTCGATCCGTCGCATACGACAGTCTTCTTCTCGGTCAACCACCTCGGGTTTTCGAACTACACCGCCGGGTTCGACGACATCGCGGGCACGCTGGAACTGGACCCGGACGCGCCCGAAGCGGCGCAACTCGATGTGACGATCCGCACCGACTCGCTCGACCTGCCGAGACCGCCCGATGGGTTCCGCGAATTGCTGCTCGGCCCCGACTGGCTCGATGCGGGCGCGCACCCCGAGATCACCTTCCGCTCGACCTCGGTCACGCGCACCGGCGACCGGACGGCGCAGTTGACCGGCGATCTGGGACTGAAGGGCGCCACCGCGCCGGTGACGCTCGAGGTCACGTTCAACGAAAGCTGGGGCAGACAACCCTTCGAGCCGCACGCGCGGGTGGGGTTCTCGGCCAGCGGCATGTTCCGCCGTTCGGATTTCGGGGTCGACGCCGGCCTGCCGCCCGATGGCACCACCTTCGGCGTCGGCGACGAGATCACCGTGACCATCGAGACCGAACTGACTGGCGAACCCTTCGAGTAAGCCCGCTTTCCAGTCCCGCGGCGCTCTGCTAAAGGCGCGGGCATGCTGAAGATCCAGAACATAAGCTATTCGGTCGAGGGCCGACCCCTCTTCGAGGAGGCGAGCGCGACGATCCCCGACGGCCACAAGGTCGGCCTTGTCGGGCGCAACGGCGCGGGCAAAACGACGCTGTTCCGGATCATCCGTGGCGAGCTGCCGCTCGACGGCGGCGAGATCTCGCTGCCCTCGCGCGCGCGGATCGGCGGCGTCGCACAGGAAGTGCCTTCGTCCGGGACCTCGCTGATCGACACCGTACTGGCCGCCGACACCGAGCGCGCGGCGCTGATGCACGAAGCCGAGACACAGGGCGACGCGCATCGCATCGCCGAGATCCAGACCCGGCTCGCCGACATAGACGCCTGGTCGGCCGAGGCGCGTGCCTCGACGATCCTGAAGGGCCTCGGCTTTGACGATGCCGAGCAGCGGATGCCCTGCTCGGCCTTCTCGGGCGGCTGGCGGATGCGCGTGGCACTGGCGGCCGTGCTGTTCTCGCAGCCCGACCTCCTGCTGCTCGACGAGCCGACCAACTACCTCGACCTCGAAGGGGCGCTCTGGCTCGAATCCTACCTCGCGCGCTACCCGCATACGGTCATCATCATCAGTCACGACCGCGGCCTGCTGAACAGGGCCGTGGGCGCGATCCTGCATCTCGACGAGCGCCGCCTGACCTTCTACCAGGGCCCCTACGACCAGTTCGCGCGCCAGCGCGCCGAGCAGCGCGCAGTCCAGGCGGCGATGGCCAAGAAGCAGCAGGCCCGGCGCGAGCACCTGCAATCCTTCGTCGACCGCTTCCGGGCCAAGGCCAGCAAGGCCAAGCAGGCACAGTCGCGCCTGAAGATGATCGAGCGGATGGAGATGATCACCCCGCCCGAGGAGGCCGCGCGCAAGGTCTTCACCTTCCCCGAGCCCGAAGAACTGTCGCCGCCGATCATCAGCCTCGAGGGCGGCGTCACCGGCTACGGCGACAAGCCGGTACTGTCGCGGCTGAACCTGCGCATCGACCAGGACGACCGGATCGCGCTTCTGGGCCGGAACGGACAGGGCAAGTCGACGCTGGCGAAGCTCTTGTCGGAGCGCCTGCCGCTGATGGAAGGCAAACAGACCAAGGCGCGCAAGCTGCGGGTCGGCTTCTTCGCCCAGCACCAGGTCGAGGAGTTGCGGGTGGACGAGACCCCGCTGCAGCACATGATCGCGGCGCGCCCCGGCGTGATGCCCTCAAAGCTGCGGGCGCAGCTTGCGGGCTTCGGTCTGGGTCCGGACCAGGCCGAGACCGAGGTCGGGCGGCTGTCGGGCGGCCAGAAGGCGCGTCTTTCGCTGCTGCTGGCGACGCTCGACGCGCCGCACCTGCTGATCCTCGACGAGCCCACCAACCACCTCGACATCGAAAGCCGCGAGGGGCTGGTGGAGGCGCTGACCGCCTATTCCGGCGCGGTGATCCTCGTCAGCCACGACATGCACCTGCTGTCGATGGTGGCAGACCGGCTCTGGCTGGTCTCGGGCGGGACGGTGAAACCCTACGAGGACGACCTCGAGGCCTACCGGCGGATGCTGCTTGCCCCGGAAAAGCCCGCCGAGAAGAAGAAACCGAAGGCCGCGCCCAAGAAGGTCAGCCGCGAGGAGACATTGGCGCTGCGGGCCGAGGCGCGCAAGGCGGAGGCGCGGGTCGAGAAGATCAACAAAATGCGCGACAAGCTGGCGAAGAAGCTGGCGGACCCGGAGCTTTACGCCGAGGACAAGGTCGGCGAGCTCGAGGTCTGGAACCGCAAGTACGCCGAGGTCATGGACGCGCTCGACCGGGCCGAGACGCTCTGGATGAGCGCCATGGAAAAGCTGGAAACGGCGCAGTCGGCCTGACGGGGCGCGACGCCGAACAAGGGACAGGACGCTGGACTACGCCTTCATCACCACCGCCTTCGTAACCATGTTCGTGGTCATCGACCCGATCGGGTTGGCGCCGCTCTACATCGCGATCACCCAGAACATGGGCGAGGCGCAGCAGCGCCGCATCGCCTTTCGCGCCTGCGCGATCGCTTCAGTGGTGCTGCTGGCCTTCGCGATCTTCGGCGATGCGGTGCTGAGCGTCGCGGGTATCTCGATGCCGGCCTTTCGCGTCGCGGGCGGCATCCTGCTGTTTCTGACGGCGCTCGAGATGCTCTTCGAACGCCGAACCAAGCGCCGCGAGGATCACAGCGAGGCCGAGCGCGACGACCCCTCGGTTTTCCCGCTCGCGATCCCGCTGATCGCCGGACCCGGGGCCATCGCATCGATCGTCCTGCTGATGGGTCAGCGCCCGGGCGCAGAAGGCGCGGCCATGGTGCTGGGGGCGACAGCGGCGGTGCTGGCGATCGTGATGCTGTTCTTCATGGCCAGCGGCCGGATCGGGCGGCTTCTGGGCAAGACCGGCATCACCGTGCTGACGCGCCTTTTCGGCATGCTGCTGGCGGCCCTTTCGGTGCAATTCGTGCTCGACGGGCTCAGCGCCTTCGGTTTCGGCCCCGGCCCGGGCTGACATCTGCCGCGCGCGCCCCTATTTCGGAGGGGGGGAGTGCGCGCATGGAAAGCCACGACATCGGACGGTTGATCTACCTGGGACTGCTCGGCCTCGTGATCGCGGGCTGGTTCGTGTCGCAGTCCCGCCTGTCGCTCAACAAGACCCTGCAGCAGGCCGCGGCTTGGGTGCTGATCTTTCTCGGCGTGATCGCGATCGTAGGGCTCTGGGAGGACATCCGCGACACGGTACAGCCGCGGCAGGTGGTGTTCTCCGACGAGAACCGGATCGTGGTGCCGCGGATGGGCGACGGGCATTACTACCTGCGCGCCGAGGTCAACGGCGCGCCGGTCGACTTCGTCGTCGACACCGGGGCGTCGGGCATGGTGCTGACGCGGGAGGACGCGGATCGGGTCGGCCTGGACCCGGACGGGCTGAATTACATCGGGCGCGCGATGACGGCCAACGGCGAGGTGCGCACGGCGCCGGTGCGGATCGACCGGGTGACGCTGGGGCCGGTCACCGACACCGACCTGCCCGCGGTGGTCAACGGCGGGGAGATGTCGCAATCGCTGCTCGGCATGGAATACCTGCAGCGCTGGGGCCGCATCGAGATCTCGAACGGCGAGTTGTCGCTGACGCGCTAGGCGGTTGCCGTCGGCGCGTGTGGCGCCTGCGGGAGCCTCCGGCGGGGATATTTGTGAACCAGAGAGAGGCGCGCGGCCGGTGCGCGGCGGCTCAGGTTTCAGCCTTCTTTTCCCAGCGGCCGGAGTCTTCGGACCAGTACTGCGCGCGGGCGCCCGCGTCCTTGAGTGCCTTCCACTGGCTGCGCGCGCGGGCGAGCGCCTCTGTGTCGGCACCGTCGAAAAGCACGCACACGCGCTCCAACGTGTCCACCTCCGTCGCCGTGACCTCGGCGCCGTCGACCGACATCAGGCAGCGCGCGGCATTGGTGTCCCCGGTGCCGGTGCCGAGCAGGATCGGCTGCAGCGCGTCATGCGGTCCGCCTTCCAGCCCGTGCGGCAGAAAGCCGTCCTCGGGGCCGAGCCAGAGCTTCTCGTCGAGCCAGGCCATGCGGGCGGGATCGGTGCCGCGCACCATGACCGGCCAGCCCACCGCATGCGCCTTTTCCAGCAGCATCGCCAACGTCTCTTCCATCGGGCGCCGCGTCAGGTGGTAGAAGAACGCGCTGCCCAAGGCTCAGTCCGTTTCGAAGCGGTCCGCGACCAGCCGGTCGAGCGCCCGCACGCCCCAGCCGGTCGCACCCTTCGGCGCGAAATCGGTGTCCGACTTGACCGAGGCCACGCCGGCGATGTCGAGGTGGATCCAGGGCGTGTCGTCCTTGACGAAGCGCTGAAGGTACTGCGCCGCGGTGATCGAGCCCGCGGGCCGGCCGCCGATGTTCTTCATGTCGGCGATGGGCGACTTCAGCAGGTTGTCGTAGGCCTTTCCGAGCGGCATGCGCCAGGCGCCCTCGCCCTCGGTCTCGGCGGCGTCGAGAAAGGCCTTGCAGAGCGCATCGTCGTTGGAGAAGACGCCGGCCTTTTCGTGGCCGAGGCTGATGATGATCGCCCCGGTCAGCGTGGCAAGGTCGATCATGCCGGCGGGCGCGAAGGTTTCCTGCGCATACCACATCACGTCGCAGAGCACGAGGCGGCCCTCGGCGTCGGTGTTGAGGATCTCGACCGTGTCGCCTTTCATGGTCTTCACGACGTCGCCGGGACGGATCGCGGTGCCCGACGGCATGTTCTCGACGAGCCCCACCAGGCCCACGACATTGGCGTTGGCCTTGCGACGGGCAAGCGCGCGCATGGTGCCGGCGACGGTGCCCGCGCCGCCCATGTCCATGGTCATGTCCTCCATGCCGCCGGCGGGCTTGAGACTGATGCCGCCGGTGTCGAAGACCACGCCCTTGCCGACCAGCGCCAGCGGGGCCGCGTCGGTCTCGCCGCCCATCCATTTCATCACCACGACGTAGGAGGGGCTGGCCGAGCCTTGCCCTACGGCCAGAAGCGTGCGCATCCCGAGCTCTTCGAGCTTCGCCTCGTCGAGCACCTCGACCTCGAGCCCGAGCTCGGACATCTCCTCGAGCCGCCGTGCGAACTCGGTGGTGGTCAGCACGTTGGCAGGCTCGCTGACGAGATCACGGGTGAAGAATGTGCCCTCGGCCACCGCCATGAGCGGGGACCCGGCAGCCTCGACCTCGTCGGGCCTGGTGCACATCACCTCAATCCCGCCCTCGGGCGTCTTGCCGTCGGTCTTGTGGTCGCGGAAGGCGTAGTCGCGCAACACCGCGCCGAAGGCGAGGTCGGCGGCATGTTTCAGACTGCCTGCCAGGATCAGAAGATCGGCCGTGCCGCGGCCCTTGCCGAGCGCTGCGCCGGCCTTGCGCGCTGCCTCCGGTTTCGCGCGCCGCGAGAGACACAGCACGTCGATCGCCTTGGCCTCGAGCCCGGCGGGCCAGGCCAGAGCGAAGCTGTCACCTTCCTTCAGACCGTCCTCGGCCCGCGCCTCGACGGCACGCTTCAGCGCCCCCTTGCAGAGCTTGTTGACGCGCCGCCCGCCCGGATCCATCCCACCCTCCGGCGTCACGATCACGGCGATGCGACCGGCATGCCCGACAATGCGCTCCAGATCGGTCTCGGTGAATGTCACGGGCGTCGGGGTGGTCATGCGCGGGCCTTCCTTGTTCGGTTGCACCCCAGACCTAGCGCGCCCTCCCGCCGATGACCAGATAGCAGTTTCCGCCGCCCGGGCTTTGGTCTAATCTCCGCTGCAATCAAACGAGCGGAACAAGAAGGGCAACGGCGCGGTGGCGAGAATCGACAGATACATCCTGTCGCAGCTGCTGGTCATGTTCGGCTTTTTCGCGCTGGTGCTGGTCGCGATCTTCTGGATCAACCGGGCGGTCGTGCTATTCGACCGGCTGATCGGCGACGGTCAGTCGGCGCTGGTCTTCGCCGAGTTCACAGCCCTCGGCCTGCCGCGCCTCATCCTCACCGTGATCCCGATCGCCAGTTTCGCGGCGACCGTCTACGTCACCAATCGCCTGTCCAACGAGAGCGAGCTGACGGTGATGCAGGCCACAGGCTCGGGCCCGTTCCGGCTGGCGCGGCCGGTGTTTCTGTTTGCGCTGACAGTTTTCGCGATGTCGAGCGTGCTCTGCCACGTGCTGGCGCCGATGGCGCAGGCGCGCCTGACCGAACGCGAGGAGGAAATCTCGCGCAACGTCACGGCGCGGCTGCTGACCGAGGGCACCTTCCTGCACCCGACGCGGGGCGTGACCTTCTACACCCGCAGCATCGGCAGCGACGGGGTGCTGCGCGACGTCTTCCTGTCGGACCGGCGCAACGCAGAGGAAGGCGTGATCTATACCGCCGCCGAGGCCTACCTCGTGCGCAGCGGCGACGGGACGACGCTGATCATGGTCGACGGCATGGCCCAACGGCTCACCCAGCATTCGCGCCGGCTTGCCACCGCGAACTTCCGGGATTTCTCATTCGACATCTCGGCGCTGGTGCGCAACGACAGCACGCGGCGCGTCTCGGTACGCGCACTTGTGAGCAGCGAATTCCTGACGTCCTGGCCGCGGCTGGCGGAACGCATCGACCAGGACCTGTCGGAAATCGTGACCGAGTTCAACGGCCGCCTCGCCGCACCGCTTTTTGCAGGAGTGGCGGCGATGGTCGGGTTCGCGACGCTGCTGGTCGGCGGCTATTCGCGCTTCGGCATCTGGCGCGAGGTGGTGATCGCCTTCGGCATCCTGCTGCTGCTCGACGGGCTGCGCTCGGCTCTCGAGGATGTCGTCCTGAAGGATCCGACGCTCTGGCCGCTGGTCTACATGCCGTCCGGTCTCGGGACGCTGATCGTGCTGGGCCTTTTGGGGAAATGCGCCACGCCGCGGCGCGCCGGACGCGCAAAGCCTGCGGTGGCCGCATGATCCTGCACACGTATTTCGCCCGGCGTTTCCTTTACGCCTTCCTCGTCCTGACGGTCGTGCTTTTCACGCTGGTCGCGCTTGTCGAGTTCGTCGACCAGTCGCGCCGGTTCTCCAGCAGCGACGACGTCAGCTTCGCACAGCTGGTCGGGCTGACCTTCCTCGCGGCGCCCGAGACCATCAACCTGATCCTGCCGCTGATCACCATGCTGGCGACGATCGCGCTTTTCATCGGGCTTGCGCGCACCTCGGAACTGGTGGTGACCCGGGCCGCGGGGCGCTCGGCGATCCGCGCGCTTTTTGCGCCGGTGACGGTGGCGCTGGTCATCGGCGGGCTGGCCGTCTCGACGCTGAACCCGATCGTGGCGGCCGCATCCAAGCGCTATTCCGAGCTGTCCGAAGAGTACAAGACCGGGCGCGCGTCGAGCTTCTCGATTTCCTCCGAGGGGCTGTGGCTGCGCCAAGGCGGCGAAGACGGGCAGAGCGTGATCCGCGCCTGGCGGTCGAATGCCGACGCCTCTGTACTCTATGACGTGACCATCATCGGCTACGCGCCCGGCGGCGGGCCGGTGCAGCGCATCGAGGCCGAGAGCGCCTCGTTGCGCGACGGCGCCTGGCAGCTGCGCGACGCCAAGTCCTGGCCGCTTGAGGTGGGAACCAACGCCGAGGCCAACGCACGTGAGGACGCAAACCTCGAGATCCCGTCGAGCCTGACGCTGGAACGCATCCGTGAAAGCTTTGGCAATCCCAATGCCGTGTCGATCTGGGAGATGCCGCGATTCATCGCGCAGCTCGAGGAATCGGGTTTTTCCGCGCGGCGTCACCGGGTCTGGTTCCAGTCCGAGCTGGCCCGTCCGCTTTTCCTCGTCTCGATGGTGCTGATCGCTTCGGCCTTCACCATGCGCCATACCCGGTTCGGGGGCACCGGCGTCGCGGTCCTGAGCTCGATCCTGCTGGGCTTCACGCTCTACTTCATCCGCAGCTTCGCGCAGATCCTCGGCGAGAACGGGCAGATTCCGATCCTGCTCGCGGCCTGGGCGCCGCCCGTGGCCGGCACGCTGCTTGCGATGGGCTTCCTGCTGCACCGGGAGGACGGCTGAGCGATGCGCCTGCCCATCCTGATCCTGCTGGCGGTCCTGCTCTGCCTGCCGCGTGACGTCTCGGCGCAGGCCGCGTCGGCTGAGGCCCCGCCGGAACCCGCCGTTCTGGTGGCCGACGAACTGTTCATCACGCCCGAGCGCGTGCTGGTGGCGCGCGGCAATGTCGAGGCCTTCCAGGGCACGACCCGCATCCGCGCGCAGGAAATCCGCTATGACCAGCGCAGCGGCGCGCTCGACATAACCGGGCCGATTACGTTGCGCGACGGCGAGAGCGTGGCGATCCTCGCCTCAGCCGCCGAACTTGACCCGGAATTGGAATCCGGTCTGCTGACCAGCGCGCGGCTGGTCCTGAACCGGCAACTGCAACTCGCGGCGGTCCAGATCAACCGCGTCGACGGTCGCTACAGCCAGCTCTACAAGACCGCCGTCACCTCGTGCAAAGTCTGCGAGGACGGCCGGCCGCCGCTGTGGCAGATCCGCGCCCGGCGCGTTGTGCACGACGATCTCGAACGCCAGATCTATTTCGAAGGCGCGCAGTTCCGGATCTACGATCTGCCGATCTTCTACTTTCCGCGCCTGCGCCTGCCCGATCCCACGGTCGAGCGCACCACCGGTTTCCTGATCCCGTCCGTGCGCACCACTTCGCAGCTCGGCACCGGGGTCAAGATCCCCTATTTCTTCACCATCGGACCCAGCCGCGACCTGACCCTGACGCCCTACATCTCGGGCAAGACCAAGACGCTGGAATTCCGCTACCGCGAAGCCTTCCGCAATGGCCGGATCGAGTTCAACGGCGCGGCCTCGCGCGACGATCAGCTGCCGGGCGAGACCCGCGCCTATCTCTTCGGCTACGGCAGCTTCGATCTTCCGCGCGACTTCAAGCTCGATTTCGCCATCGAGACTACCACCGACGACGCCTACCTGCTTGACTACGACTACTCGGACAAGGACCGGCTCAAGAGCGAGATCGCGATCAGCCGCGCGCGCCGGGACGAGTTCGTCGGCGGCAGTCTGATCAAGTACCACTCACTGCGCGACAACGAAGACAATTCGACCCTGCCGACGCTGATCGGCGACGCGGTCTACGAAGCGCGGCTGTTCCCCTCGGCCGTCGGTGGCGAGCTGCGTCTCGGTCTCAACCTGCACAGCCACCAGCGGTCGTCGACGCAGGACATCGTCGGCCGCGACGTCAACCGGATCAACGCCCGCGCCGAATGGCTGCGCACATGGACACTGTCACAGGGCCTGGTGGCCGAGGCCCGTGCCGGCGCCGTCGCGGATTTCTTCGACATCAAGCAGGACAGCACCTTTCCCGACGACCAGAGCGCGCTGACCCCCCAGGCCGCCCTGGCCCTGCGCTACCCGATGTCGCGCACCGAAGCGGGCGGCGCGACGCAGTTCCTCGAACCGCTGGCACAGCTCGCGTGGGTCGACGACAACGCGCTCGACCTGCCCAACGAGGAAAGCACGCTGGTCGAGTTCGACGAGGGCAATCTGCTCAGCCTCTCGCGCTTCCCGCGCCCCGACCGGCGCGAGCGCGGCGTGGTCACGGCGCTCGGCGTCAACTGGGCGCGATTCGATCCGCGCGGCTGGCAGGCCCACCTCACGCTGGGCCAGGTCCTGAGTGAGGAGTCCGACGCCAGCTTCACCGAAAGCTCCGGCCTGCGCGGCACCAGTTCCGACTACCTTCTGGCGGGCCAGATCAAGACCGACAACGGCTGGGCGATCAGCGCACGCTCTCTCTTCGACGGCGGCTTCGATTTCACCAAGTCCGAGATCCGTGGCCATTTCATCCGCCCGCGCGTGCGCTTCGCCACGAGCTATCTGTGGCTGATCGAGGATCCGGACGAAATGCGCGACAACGACGTCTCGGAAGTGAGCTTCGAGGGCGAATACGATGTCAGCCGCAATTGGAGCGTGGGCGCCGACTGGCGTTTCGATCTGGCCTCGGACCGGGCCGCCACGGCGGGCGTGGGCGTGGTCTACACCAACGAATGCGTCACGGTCGATCTTTCGCTGAAGCGCCGGTATACCTCCTCGACAAGTGTTGAGCCTTCGACCAGTTTCGGCTTTACCATCGGACTGCGCGGCTTCTCCGCGCAGAACGGAACGGAAAACTACTCAAGATCATGTGGAAAGTGAGCGAGATGACCGGGTCAGGCGTAAGACGGACGATCCTTGCAGGGCTGGTTGCGGCCCTCATGGCGGGACCTGCCCTCGCACAGAACCTCTTTGCGCCGGTCGTCAAGGTCAACGACGCCGTGATCACCGAATACGAGGTGCAGCAGCGCGAACGGTTCCTGCGCCTGCTCAATTCGCCCGGTGCGAACCGCGAAGGCGCGATCGAGGCGCTGATCGAGGACCGGCTGAAATCGCAGGAGGTCGCGCGCGTCGGACTGACCCTGACCACCGAACAGGTCGAGGAAGGCATGGCGGAATTCGCGCAGCGGGCCGAACTGCCGGCGGAAGAGTTCATCGCCCGGCTCGAAAGTGCCGGGGTCTCGCGCGAGACCTTCCGCGATTTCGTCTCCTCGGGCGTCGCATGGCGCAACCTCGTGCGCGCGCGCTACGGCAACCGGATCGATATCTCGGACGCCGAGATCGACCGCGCGCTTGCCGCCACCGTGGGCGCCGGCGGCATCCGGGTTCTGGTCTCCGAGATCATCATCCCCGCCCCGCCGGCCCGCGCCGAAGAGGTGCTGGCGCTGGCCGAGCGTATTGCGGCCTCCGAAAGCGAGGCCGAGTTCTCGGATTTCGCAAGGCAGTATTCGGCAACCGCCTCGCGCGATGCCGGCGGGCGCCTGCCCTGGCAGGACCTCGACAAGCTGCCGCCCGTGCTGCGCCCAATCCTGCTGGGCCTCGCGCCCGGCGAAACCACCGACCCGCTTCCGATCCCCGAGGCGGTGGCGATCTTCCAACTGCGCGATATCGAAGAGACAGGCGCACCGGCCAAGGAGTACTCCGAGATCGATTACGCGGTCTATTACATCGCCGGCGGCCGCAGCGAGGCGGCGCTGACGCGTGCGGCGCGCATCAAGGCCGAGACCGATGTCTGCAACGACCTCTATGGCGTCTCCGAAGGCCAGCCGCCAGAGGTGTTGGAGCGCGATTCCAAGGCGCCGTCCGAGATCCCGCAGGACATCGCCATCGAGCTCTCGAAGCTCGACGCCAACGAGGTCTCGACGGCACTGACCCGCAACAACGGGCAGACGCTGGTCTACCTGATGCTCTGTGGCCGCACCGCCGCGCAGAACGCCGATGTCGACCGCTCCGACGTGGCCTCGACCCTGCGCAGCCAGCGTCTCAATTCCTACGCCGACGGCTGGCTCGAGCAGCTGCGCGCCGACGCCCGCATCATCGCGCGATGAATGACCGCACCGCGCCGGTCGTCATCAGCTGCGGCGAACCGGCGGGCATCGGTCCGGAGATCGCGACCAAGGCGTGGGAGGCGCTGAAGGACGCGGTGCCGATGGCCTGGATGGGCGATCCGCGGCACCTGCCCTCGGATGCGACCTGGCGTGCGGTGCTCGACATGGACGAAGCCCGTGCCGTCTGCGGCGAGGCGCTGCCGGTGCTGGTGCGCGGTTTCGACGGTCATGCCGAGCCCGGATTGATCGACCCGCGCAACGCGCAAGGCGTTGTCGAGGTCATCGCGGAATGTGTCGACCTGGTCCGTGCAGGCGCGGCTTCGGCGCTCTGCACCGCGCCGATCCACAAGAAGGCGCTGATCGACGGTGCCGACTTCCGCTATCCCGGTCACACCGAGTACCTCGGCGCATTATCAGGCGTCGAGCGCTCGGTGATGATGCTGGCCTCGGACCGGCTGCGAGTCGTGCCGGCGACCATCCACATTCCGCTCAGCGAAGTGCCCGGCGCCCTGACGCCGGCGCTGCTGCGCGAGACGATCGAGATCACCGTCGAGGCGCTGAAGACGCGCTTCCGCATTCCCGCGCCGCGCATCGCGGTGGCGGGGCTCAACCCCCACGCCGGTGAGGGCGGCGCCATCGGGCCAGAGGAGACCGATTGGATCGCCGGTCTTGTCACCGAAATGCGCGGCGGGGGCCATGACCTTTCCGGCCCGCTGCCGGCGGACACCATGTTCCACGCCGCCGCGCGCGAAAGCTACGACGCGGCGGTCTGCATGTACCATGACCAGGCACTGATCCCGATCAAGACGCTGGATTTCGACCGTGGCGTGAACGTGACCCTTGGCCTGCCCTTCGTGCGCACCTCGCCCGATCACGGCACCGCCTTCGACATCGCGGGCAAGGGGATCGCCAACCCGACGAGCATGATCGAGGCGTTGAAACTCGCTGCACGTTTGGCCGGGCGGGACTGATGCGAATATGAGCGGCATCGACGATCTGCCTCCGCTGCGCGAGGTGATCCGCAGGCACGATCTTGCCGCGCGCAAGTCGCTGGGCCAGAACTTCCTGTTGGATCTGAACCTCACGTCGAAGATCGCGCGGCAGGCCGGCGACCTGACCAACTGCGACGTGCTGGAAATCGGCCCCGGCCCCGGCGGGCTGACCCGGGGTCTCCTGGCCAGCGGTGCGCGCAAGGTCCTGGCGATCGAGAAAGACCGGCGCTGCCTGCCGGCACTGGCCGAGATCGCCGCCGCCTACCCCGGCCGGCTGCAGGTCATCGAGGGCGACGCGCTGCAGGTCGACCCGCTCGCGCATCTCACCCCGCCCATCCGGATCGCCGCCAACCTGCCTTACAACGTCGGAACGGAACTCTTGGTTCGCTGGCTGACGCCCGACACCTGGCCGCCGTTTTGGCAAAACCTCACGCTGATGTTCCAGCGCGAGGTGGCCGAGCGCATCGTGGCGCAGCCGGGGTCCAAAGCCTACGGCCGGCTTGCGATCCTCGCGCAGTGGCGCTGCGAGGCACGTATCGCCATGAGCCTGCCGCCCGAAGCCTTCACCCCGGCACCCAAGGTGTCGAGCGCGGTGGTGCATCTCACTGCCTTGCCGGAACCGCGCTTCGAGGCCGATGCGGGCGTGCTGTCACGGGTGGTGGCCGCGGCCTTCAACCAGCGCCGCAAGATGCTGCGCGCATCGCTGAAAGGTCAGGCGCCCGACATCGAGGCGCGGCTGCGCGCCGCCGGGATCGCGCCGACCGACAGGGCCGAACAGGTGTCTCTGGAAGGCTTCTGCGCGCTGGCGCGGGAAATCGCGAAAGGCTGAGGCCTACTCGGCCGCCTTGGGCGCATCGCCGCCGTCGCCACCCTGCCCGCCGGACGTCTCGGCGGGTTGTTCGGCCTTCTGGCGCGGCTTGCGGCGCGGGGCGCGCTGCTTCTTGGGCTGGCTTTCCGGGGTCTCGACCAGGTTGCTTTCGCCGCCCTCATCGTCGGATTGCGACGGTTCGGCGAACTCGCTGGGACCCGCGTTCTTCTGCTGCGCCGCTTCACGCTCCTGCTGCTGGGCGGCTTCGCGTTCCTGCCGCTCGGCGCGTTCGCGATCGCGCTCGGCCTGGCGCTCGCGGTTCTGGCGTTCCTGCTCTTCGCGGCGGTTGTCGATCTCGCGCTGCGCCTCGCTCAGAAGGCGCGTGTAATGCTCGGCATGCTGCTGGAAGTTCTCGGCCGCGACGCGATCGTTCGACAGCTGCGCATCGCGCGCAAGCTGGTTGTACTTCTCGATGATCTGCTGCGGCGTCCCGCGCACCTTGCCTTCCGGCCCGTTGCTGTCGAACACCCGGTTGACGATGTTGCCACCAGACGAGTTGTTGGACCGGTTACGGTTGCTCTTCGAGCGGGACCGGGATCTCGATGATTTCATGAAGTCTGCTCAGCCTTCGTGCTGTGTATCGTATGACCGGAAGCGCACAGAGCGCGATGGGATTTACCGGATGAGGTCATGTTGGGCATACGCCGCGCGGGACCGCCTGGAGGGCATCCACCGCTGCAACGACTCTGAATAAGCACGGGATCGGCCCGCTCGCAAGCGCAAATGGCCGAAACACCGGCTTTTTTGGCATTTTCCCGCCATTACGAGGCTTTCAGGACGGACTCGAGGCGCAGACCACGCGGTCGCGGCCGTCGAGGTCGGGAAGAATCGCGACCTGTGCCCAGCCCTCCTCGCGGAAGATCCGCGCCACCTCGGCCCCCTGGCGCCAGCCGAATTCGGCGATGACGCGGCCAGCGGGGGTGAGATGCGCCTGCGCCTCGCGCGCGATGACGCGGTAGGCGCTCAGCCCGTCCCTTCCATCGGTCAGGGCGCGGCGCGGCTCGTGATCGCGCAACTCGGGCGCCACCTCGTCCATCTCTTCGGCGGCCAAGTAGGGCGGGTTCGACACGATCAGGTCGTACCGCCCCTCGACCGCGTCGAACCAGTCTGACTGCAGGATCGCGACCCGCCCGGCGACCTCGTGCAGGACCGCATTGGCGCTGGCCTGCAGGCAGGCGGCCTCGCTCACATCGACGCCGACACCGCGCGCCTGCGGACGCTCGGCCAGCAGGGTGACGAGGATGCAGCCCGATCCTGTCCCGAGGTCGAGCACGCGCTCGAAATCCTCCGCCAGCGCCGCCTCGATCAGGGTTTCGGTTTCGGGGCGCGGGTCGAGCACCTCGCGCGAGATCTTGAACCGGCGTCCGTAGAACTCGCGCTCGCCGATCAGCTGCGAGACCGGCACCCGGATCGCCCGCAGCGCGATCAGCTGTTCGTAGCGCTCGGCGATCTCGGGCGCGATATCCTCGGGTGCGATCAGCGTGACCCGCGCCGCATCGACGCGCGCCGCGTGTGCCAGCAGGATACGGGCGTCGCGCGCCGGGTCCGGCACGCCGGCCGCACGCAGGCGCGCTGTCGCCGCGACCATCGCCTGGGCCGCGGTGACCGGGGGCAGAGATGGATCGCTCACGCGCCCATCTCCGCCATCTGCCGCGCCTGCGCGTCAGCCGTCAGCGCGTCGACGATCTCGTCGAGATCGCCCTGCATCACCGCATCGAGCCGGTAGAGCGTCAGGTTGATCCGGTGATCCGTCATCCGACCCTGCGGGAAATTGTAGGTACGGATCCGTTCGGACCGGTCGCCCGAGCCGACCTGCGCGGCGCGATCCGCCGAGCGCTCGGAGTCCGCCCGGCTGCGTTCGAGATCATAAAGCCGCGCTTTGAGCACCTGCATCGCCTTCTCGCGGTTGCGGTGCTGGGATTTCTCGGAGCTTGTGACCACAATTCCGGTCGGCAGGTGGGTGATGCGCACCGCCGAGTCGGTCGTGTTGACGTGCTGACCGCCCGCCCCGGACGCGCGCATGGTGTCGATGCGCAGGTCGTTCGCGTCGATCTGGATGTCGACATCCTGCGCCTCGGGCAGCACGGCGACGGTCGCGGCGGAGGTGTGGATGCGCCCGCCGCTCTCGGTCGCCGGCACGCGCTGGACACGGTGCACGCCGCTTTCGTACTTGAGCCGGGCGAAGACGTTGTCGCCCTTGATGTGGATCACCGCTTCCTTGACGCCGCCCAGCTCGCTTTCCTGCATCTCGACGATCTCGAATTGCCAGCCGCGCGCCTCGGCATAGCGCTGGTACATGCGCAGCAGGTCGCCCGCGAAAAGCGCCGCCTCGTCGCCACCGGTGCCGGGGCGGATCTCGAGCATGGCGGGCCGCGCATCGGCCTCGTCCTTGGGCAGGAGCGCCAGTTGCAGCGCGGCCTCGGCCTTGGGCAGTTCCGCCTTCAGCCGCGGCATCTCCTCCTCGGCAAGCTCGGCCATGTCGGGATCGGACAGCATCTCGCGGGCTTCGTCCATGTCCGACAACAGCTGCCGGTAGGCGGCGATCTGTTCGACCACCGGTCGCAGATCCGAGTATTCCTTGGCCAGCTTCGCAATATCCGCCGAAGCGCCGCCCTGGCTCATGGCGGCCTCGAGGTACTGGAACCTCTGGGTGATCTGGTGCAGGCGGTCCATCGGGATCATGGCCGGTCTGTGACGGGTTGAAAGGCTTTGGTCAAGTCTGGCGCGCATGCTAGGTTTTCGGCCATGAAACGTCTTGCCGCCCTGCTGCTGTTGCTGACCGGTCCCGCGCTTGCGGACGTGACCTATCCCGACGGGCGCACGGTCGAATGCTACTGCACGGACCGCTCGGGCGCGCGCGTGGAACTGGGTGAGACCATCTGCATGCAGGTCGACGGGCGCATGTTCATGGCGCAGTGCCAGATGTCGCTCAACGTGCCGATGTGGCGCGAGGTCGAGCCGGGTTGCCTGTCCTCAAGCCTCGAGGGCGGCCAGCAGTTGCTCCAGTCGGTCGCGGTTGACGCCGAAATCTGAGCGCCCGAAGCGCTGGCGCGCGTAGAGCTTCAGTTGTTTGTCGTTCTGCTCGACGGTCGTGTAATCCGGAAACCCGAACACGGCAGACCGCGTGACGTAGGTGATGCGTCCCTCCTCGACCGAACCGGCCAGAACCGAAGTGCGCTGCAGGCCCCGCGCTGCCGCGTCGATGCGCGCCAGCGCGTTCGGTTCCGCCTTTATCACGCGGGCCGCGCCGCTCTGCATGTCCGTGTTCTCGGAATAGGGCACCGGCTGGTGCCAGCGTGCAGGATCACTGGGCGCCAGCCGGATGTAGGCCAGCAGTCCGATGACGACGACGAGGACGATGGTGCCGATCATGGTCAATACCCTCATGGCGGTCCTTTCGCGCCCGGACCGCCCGGGCAGCGTTCAGCGATAGGCGACCCCCGGCAGGACGCACAGCAGTTCGAACAGGATGTTGGCGGCGGTGAGTGCCGTGTTTCCGGACGGATCGTAGGGCGGCGAGACCTCAACGAGGTCGCAACCGACGATGTTGAGCCCTTTGAGCGCGCGCACGAGTTCAAGCGCCTGCGGCGTGGTCAGCCCGCCAATCTCGGGCGTGCCGGTGCCGGGCGCGTAGGCCGGGTCCAGGCTGTCGATGTCGTAGCTCACGTAGACCGGAATCTCGGAACCGATGTCGCGCCGGATCTCGGCGCCCAGCGTCTCGAGGCTGCGGTGCCAGTAGTCCTGCGCCGGGAAGTGCTGGAAGCCCCACGATTGCGCCTCGGTGAAATCCTCTGCCGAATAGCCCGATCCGCGCAGACCGATCTGGTAGGTCTTGCCGGGAACGAGCAATCCTTCCTCGTAGGCGCGCCGGAAGACGGTGCCGTGGGTCTCTTTCTCTCCGAACATCTCGTCGTTGACGTCGGCATGGGCGTCGACATGCACCAACGCAACCGGCCCGTGCCGGTCGTGGATCGCGCGCAGGATCGGCAGGGTGATCGAATGATCGCCGCCCATCGCCATCGGGACGAGGTCGCGGGCGAGGATTTCGGCATAGCTGTCGCGGATGATCCGCAGACTGTCGGCCAGCGAGAAGGTGTTGATCGCCAGATCACCGATATCGGCCACTTGCAGGCTGTCGAAGGGCGCCGCCCCGGTTCCGAGGTTGTAGGGCCGGATCATCGCACTTTCGGCGCGGATCTGCTTCGGCCCGAAGCGCGTGCCGGAGCGCCACGAGGTGCCGATGTCCGAGGGCACCCCGAGCATGGCCACGTCGAGCCCCGACAGGTCGTTGGCGGCAGGCAGCCGCATGAAGGTGTTGGGGCCGGAAAACCGCGCCAGATCGTTGCCGCTGATCGGCTGGTTGGTCTTCGTCATGCCGCGCCCCCGCGCATCCTCCAGCCCAGAAGGCACAGGATCTCGGCCGCCACATGCGCCCCGGCGATCGCCGTGGCCCCGGTGGTGTCGAAGGGCGGCGAGACCTCGACCACGTCGCCGCCCATGATGTTGATGCCGGCGATGCCGCGCAGGATCGCCGCCGCCTGCGCCGAGCTCAGCCCGCCCCAGACCGGGGTGCCGGTGCCCGGCGCGAAGGCCGGGTCGAGCGCATCGATGTCGAAGGTCAGGTAACAGGGCGCATCGCCGAGGATCGACCTGATCTTCTCGGCCACCGCTTTCGGTCCGCTCTCGTGCACCTCCGGCGCGTCGATCACGGTGATACCCAGCGTGTCGGGGTTCGTCGTGCGGATGCCGACCTGAACCGAGTGCGCCGGGTCGATGAGCCCCGCCTTCACGGCTTTGTAGAACATCGTGCCGTGATCAATCCGGGTCATGTCGTCGTCGACCCAGGTGTCGGTGTGCGCGTCGAACTGCAACAGGGCAATCGGCCCGTATTTCTCGGCATAGGCCTTGAGGATCGGGAAGCTGATGTAATGATCGCCGCCGATGGCGACGCTGGCCACGTCGGCCGCGAGGATGCCCCGGATATGGTCGGTCAGCTTGTCGGGGAATTCGCTGACATGCCCGTAGTCGAAGGCCAGATCGCCGTAGTCGACGATGGCGCGTTCGCTCAGCACGTCGAAGCCCCAGCCGTAGGGCGGGTCATAGGGCTGAAGCGCCGAGGCCTCGCGCACCGCGCGCGGCCCCAGCCGGGTGCCGGTGCGGTTGGTGACCGATTGGTCGAAGGGTACGCCGGTCACCGCGATCTCGGCGCCCGACAGGTCCTTGGAATAGCGCCGGCGCAGGAACGAGGTTGCCCCGCCGAAGGTGTTCTCGAAGCTTGGGCCTTTCAGGTCGTCGCGCGTAAAGGCCTGGTCGACCTGGGTCTTTGCGTCTTCCAGTGCCATGTATCAGGCTCCGGCGACCGGCTGCGCGCGTTCGACGAGCCGCGCGAAGAACGAGGCCCCGATCGGCGCGATCTCGTCGTTGAAGTCGTATTTCGGGTGATGCACGCCCGGACCGTCGCCCTGTCCCAGCATCAGGTAGGCGCCGGGGCGCGCCTCGAGCATGTAGGAGAAATCCTCCGCTCCCATCACCGGCTCGACCGCCCCGTCGACGCCCTCCTCGCCGGCGACTTCCGCCGCGACCCGCCCGGCGAATTCGGCCTTGGCCGCATCGTTCACGGTCGGCGGGTAGCCGTAGACGAACTCGAGCTCGGCCGTCACCCCGAAAGAGGCCGCCTGCCCGGCCACGATCTCTTCCATTCGCCGCACGACCATCGCCTGCACCTCCTTGTCGAAAGTGCGCACCGTGCCGTTGATGTAGGCGGTTTCGGGGATCACGTTGTCCGTAGTGCCGGTGTGGATCTGCGTGACCGAGATCACCAGCGAGTCCGCCGCGCGGTGGTTGCGGCTGACGACGGTCTGGAAGGCCTGCACGATCGAGACCGCCGCAACCACCGGGTCGATGCAGTCGTGCGGCCGCGCGCCATGCCCGCCCTTGCCGGTGATGCGCACGTGAAACTCGTCGGCTGCGGCCATGATCGGACCGGGTTTGGTGAAGAACTGGCCGAAGTCCTTTCCGGGCGCGTTGTGGATGGCGTAGACCTCGCCGATCCCGAAGCGCTCCATCACGCCTTCCTGCACCATCACCTCGCCACCGCCGCCGGTCTCTTCCGCCGGCTGGAACAAAAGCGCCACGCGGCCCGCGAAGTTGCGTGTCTCGGCAAGGTAGCGCGCCGCGCCCAGCAGCATCGTGGTGTGCCCGTCATGTCCGCAGGCGTGCATCTTGCCGGGCCGCGTGCTGGCGTGCTCGGCCCCGGTTTCCTCGGCGATCGGCAGCGCGTCCATGTCGGCGCGCAGCCCGATGGTCGGCCCGTCGCCCTGGCCTTCGATGATCGCCACGATTCCGGTTCTGGCGATCCCCTCGTGGATCTCGTCGACGCCGAAGTCGCGCAGGCGTTCGGCCACGAAGGCCGCCGTCTCGTGGCACTCCAGCCCCAATTCGGGAATGGTGTGCAGGTGCCGCCGCCAGGCGGTCATGTCGCCGGTGAAATCGGCGATCCGGTTGACGACGGGCATGGGGGTAGACTCCTCGGGCGTTTCTTGGCACGTGCATCTGACACCGAACGAAGGGCCGCTGCAATGGCTGACGACCTCATTCACGACCCTGACGCCGGGGTAGAGCGGCTGCTGGAAATCATGCGCCGTCTGCGCGATCCCGAGACCGGTTGCCCCTGGGATATCGAACAGGATTTCGACACCATCGCGCCCTACACGATCGAGGAGGCCTACGAGGTCGCCGACGCCATCGAGCGTCGCGACTGGCCCGATCTCGAGGGCGAACTGGGCGATCTGCTGCTGCAGGCGGTCTACCACGCTCAGATGGCCGAAGAGGCCGGACATTTTTCGTTCCAGTCGGTGGTCCGGGCGATTTCCGACAAGATGGTGGCGCGGCATCCGCATGTCTTCGGCGACGAAAGCCGCGACAAGTCGGCCGAACAGCAGACCCGCGACTGGGAGCAGGTCAAGGCCGCCGAGCGCGCGGGCAAGGCGCAGTCGGGCACGCTCGACGGGGTGGCGATCGGGCTTCCGGCGCTGCTGCGCGCGCTGAAGCTGCAGAAACGCGCAGCGCGGGTCGGCTTCGACTGGCCCTCGACGCGCGAGGTCATCGACAAGATCGCCGAGGAATCCGCCGAGCTGGTCGAGGCGCGCGACACGCTGAGCGAGGCGGAGATCGAGGAAGAGTTCGGCGATCTTCTATTCGTGATGGCGAACCTCGGGCGGCACCTCGGGCTCGATCCCGAGGCCGCTCTGCGCGCGGCCAACGCCAAGTTCACCCGCCGGTTCGAGGCCGTGGAGGCGCAGTTGGCCGAGCGCGGCAAGCGCCCGGCAGAAAGCGATCTGGCCGAGATGGACGCGCTCTGGGACGCGGTCAAGCGCGCCGAACGCGCCTAGCCCGACACCAGCGTGACACCCGGCATCGCGGCAAGCCGGTCGAGATCGCGGTCGTGCCTTGCCCGCAGTTTCCTTGAATCGGCCTCGGAGAAGACCGCAAAGCCGTGATCTTCGGTCCGTCCGGCGTTCTCGGCGATGATGGCCTTCCATTGGCTCCGGCCCAACGTCTCGCCAATCCGGTAGCGCGCCTGCAGCACCTTAAGCGCTTGATCCGTGGCGCTGAGGTTCATCGGCCTTTCGGGTTCGCGCAGCCCGCTGATGGCAAGACCGGGCACCAGCCGGTGCAGCAAGTCGAGGCTGGTGCCCCGCTCCGGATAGTTGACGACAACCAGGCGGTCGGGCCGCAGGATGTCGCGGATCGCCGCGACGATCTCCGGCCAGCCGCGATCCATCGACAGATAGGCCGGAACCAGCGTAGCGAAATCAGGCACGGCGTTGTCCTCGGCGCGCTTGCGATAGCTCGAGCGAAAAAGCGCGTCGTACCGGCGCACGACAAGCAGAACGCTGTCAGGGCGCGCCGGCATGCCCCGAGAAAGCAACTCCAGCCGTCCCTCGGCGGCTGGATAGAAACGTCCTTTGCGGAACTGTCGCATCGCGCCGGGTATGTTCTCCTCCGACAGGATCAACCCGCGCGACGGGTCGGGGCTGATGTTTGCAAAGGTCTCGGCAATCCCCTTTGCAAAGCCGTCGTCGCGCTCCCGGCCGTGGCGCGGCGCCGGCAGACGCAACCGCAACCTGCCGCCGGGAATGCCGTCCCGTCCGGGATAGGCGATGTCGAAGCCTGCAGCCGCAAGCGCGTCGCGGTTCAGGGCAAGGCAGGCCTGGAAGGAAGACGAACCCGTGCGGTGCGCGCCCAGATGCAGGAAGATCGGCTTGGTCTGCGCCATCGCGCCGAGATAACGATGCGCGCAAGCCGGCGCAAGCGTCGGGGCACGGCTGGACAACGGCGGACGGCCTTGACAGTGTCCGCCAAAATCGGCTCAGGAGCAGACATGGCCCCCCGCAAGATCATCATCGACACAGACCCCGGGCAGGACGACGCCGTCGCGATCCTGCTGGCCCTCGCGAGCCCCGAGGACATCGAGGTTCTGGGCATCACCTGCGTCGCCGGAAACGTGCCGCTCGAACTGACGGCGCGCAACGCGAGGATCGTCTGCGAACTGGCCGGCAAGACCGATATCAAGGTGTTCGCGGGGTGCGATGCGCCGCTGGAACGGCCCCTGGTCACCGCCGAGCATGTGCATGGCAAGACCGGGCTCGACGGGCCCACGCTGCCGGAGCCGCGGATGCCGCTGGCCGAGGAGCACGCGGTCGCTTTCATCGTCGAGACCCTGCGCGACGCCGCGCCCGGAACGGTCACCCTGTGCCCGCTCGGCCCGCTTACCAACATCGCGCGCGCCTTGCAGAAAGCGCCCGACATCGCCGATCGCATCGCCGGAATCGTGCTGATGGGCGGCGCCTATTTCGAGGTCGGCAACATCACGCCGACTGCCGAGTTCAACATCTACGTCGACCCCGAGGCCGCCGCGATCGTGTTCGGCTCGGGCGTCCCGATCACAGTGATGCCGCTCGACGTCACGCACAAGGCGCTGGTCACCAAAGCGCGCAACGACGCCTTCCGCGCGCTGGGCACGCCTGTCGGCGCGGCTGTGGCCGAGATGACGGATTTCTTCGAACGTTTCGACAAGGAGAAATACGGGTCGAACGGCGCGCCGCTGCACGACCCCTGCGTGACCGCCTATCTGATCCGGCCCGACCTGTTTTCGGGCCGGCACGTCAACGTCGAGATCGAGACCGGCTCGGACCTGACGCTCGGGATGACGGTGGCCGACTGGTGGGGCGTGACCGATCGCGCGCCCAATGCGACGTTCATCGGCGAAATCGATGCTGACGGCTTTTTCGCGCTGTTGACGGAAAGGCTGGCCCGGTTGTGAGCGCGGTGCTGACCCTCGCCACGCCCGATCACCTCGACCGGATGGACGCGCTGGTCGCCGCCTTCCACGCAGAGGCGGGTATCGAGGTGAGCGCCGAGGCGCGCCGCGCCGGGATCGCCCCCCTGCTGGAAGGTGTTCCGCATGGCGCGGCCTACCTCATCGGGCCGCCGCGCGCGCCGATTGGCTACGTCGTCGTGACCTTCGGCTGGTCGCTGGAGTTCGGCGGCATGGACGGGTTCATTGACGAGATCTTCATTCGCCCCGGCGTGCGCGGACGCGGGATCGCCTCGGAAGCGCTGCAGAGCCTGCCGCGTGCCCTCGCGGCGGCCGGGTTGAAGGCGTTGCATCTCGAGGTGCGGCGCGACGATGAAAAGACGCGTCGGCTCTATGCCCGTGCCGGTTTCAAGGAACGCGCCGATTACATGCTGATGACCCGCAGATCCTGAGCCAGGACGCTTTGCAAACAGGTCACCGCGACTTTGCAAAGCTCAACGCCCCGTTAACCCGTCGAACTGGCAAAACCGACGCCGCGACCGTATATCGAGGTCATGGGATACACCGCCGCCTTCGACAACACCTACGCGCGCCTACCGGAACAGTTCTACACACGGCTCGACCCGAGCCCGGTGCGCGCCCCGAGGCTTGTCGCCTACAATCATGACCTTGCACAGATTCTCGGTCTGCCGGACGCGCCCGAAGAGGCACTGGCACGGGTCTATGGTGGCGTCGAGGTTCCGGAGGGCGCCGCGCCGCTGGCCCAGCTCTACGCCGGTCACCAGTTCGGCCACTACTCGCCCCAGCTTGGCGACGGCCGTGCGATCCTTCTCGGTGAGGTCGTGGGCCGCGACGGCCTCCGGCGCGACATCCAGCTTAAAGGATCGGGCAAGACGCCCTATTCACGCATGGGCGACGGGCGCGCCTGGCTCGGCCCGGTTCTGCGCGAATACATCGTCTCCGAGGCGATGCACGCGCTTGGCATCCCGACCACCCGCGCGCTTGCCGCCGTGCTGACCGGAGAAAACGTGCTGCGAGAAACCGTGCTGCCCGGCGCGGTGCTGACCCGCGTCGCCCAGAGCCACCTGAGGGTCGGAACCTTCCAGGTCTTTGCGCATCGCGGCCAGATCGACGATCTGCGCCGGCTCACCGACTACGCGATCGCGCGGCACTACCCGGACGCGGACGGCGCGATGGGCCTCTTGCGCACGGTCTGCGCCGCGCAGGCAAAGCTTGTCGCGCAATGGATGTCGGTGGGCTTCATCCACGGCGTGATGAACACCGACAACTGCACCATCTCTGGCGAGACCATCGACTATGGCCCTTGCGCCTTCATGGACGATTTCCATGCCAATCGTGTGTATTCGTCGATCGACCAGCAGGGCCGCTACGCCTACTCCAACCAGCCGCGCATCGTGATCTGGAACATGGCGCAATTCGCCACCGCCCTGATCCAGCAATGCGCGGACCGCGAGGCGGCGGTCGAAAAGGCGACCGCCCTCGTGCACGCCATGCCCGCGCAGATCGAACGGCATTGGCTCGACGCGTTCGCGGCCAAGATTGGCATCGCGGCGCCTGAGGAAGGAGACGGCGGGCTGATCGAGGATCTGCTGGCCCTGATGCAGGAGGACGGGGCCGATTTCACCAATACCTTCGACGCGCTGACCCGCGGCGATGCCCGCGACCAGTTCACCGACCGCGACGCATTCGACGCCTGGCAGACGCGCTGGCAGGATCGGGTCGGCGATCTGTCCGACGCTGCCGAGCTGATGGCGCGGTCGAACCCCCGCATCGTGCCGCGCAATCACAGGTTGGAAGAGATGATCGCCGCTGCCGTGTCCGGCGACTACGCGCCCTTCGAGCGCCTGCGCGCAGAGCTGGCCAGACCTTACGACACCGAAGACCGAGATCTCATGCGTCCGCCGCAGCCCGACGAGGTGGTGCCGGCCACATTCTGCGGCACCTGAGCGTCAGCGCGCCGGAGCGCCGGTTGCCCGCACCGCGCGTGGCCGCCGGTTGACGAGGAATATGCCGGCGGCCACGAGCCCCAGTGCGATCCAGACCCGCGGTGCGATCTCTTCGCCCAGCAGCGCCCAGCCGAGCAGCACGGCAAAGACCGGCGACAGGAAGCTGAACGAGGCGACCGAGGCCGCCGGGTAGATCGACAGCAGCCAGAACCATGCAAGGAACCCCAGGCTCGCCACGCAGACGATCTGGTAGGCGAGCCCTGCGAGATGCACGGGGCCGATGTCGCGCACGAGATCTCCGAAGAACAGGGCCGCCAGCAACAGCACGGGGGCCGAGACGACAAGCTGGTACATCAGTTGATGAACGGGTGCGACGCGCGACAGCGGCGTGATCTTCACGCAAAGCGCGATGCCGGTCCAGCAGAAGGCCGCGACCAGCGCCAGCAGGTCTCCGGCAAGGCTCGCGCCCGCGCTCGACCGGTCCAGCAGCGCAAGGGCCACCCCGCCCATCGCCAGCGCCATGCCGAGCGTGCGAAGCTTCGTCAGCCGCTCGCCGGGAATCACGAGGTGACTTGCCAGCGCCAGCCAGACCGGCATCGAGTAGAGCATGACCGAAGCGCGCCCGACGGTGGTGAGGTCAAGCGCGGTAAAGAGCGCCATGAACTCGACGGCGAAGAACACGCCCGACAGCAGGCCCGCGGGCACGGCGGCGCGGTCGATGCGGAAGGTCGTGCCGCGCAGCTTCATCCACAAAAGCAGGATGACGATCGCTCCGGCCGATCGCAGGCCCGCCGAGAACACCGGCTGGAAACCACCATTGGTGACCTTGATGACGACTTGGTTGAACCCGAGGTTCGCCGCGAAAAGCACCAGCGCCGTGGCGCCGAACGCGTCCATGTGGGTTTTCCTGTCCATTGCGCCATTGGGCGCGTGGCCGCCGGTTTGTCAATCGCGGGTCCGGCTCTGCATGGAAATTCCGCCGAATCGATCCATGTTCAACTGAGCCGGTCGGCGCGTTGCGAACACGCCGGGGGGCGGAATTGATTCAGGGAGATTTCGACATGAGCTTGATGAAGGCGCTGGCCAAGGTGGCCGTGGGCGTGGCGGTCGCGAAAGGCGCGCAGAGCATGATGCGTGGCAGCAAGTCGGGCGGCGGGCTCGGCGGCATTCTCGGGCAGATGTCCGGCGGCCAGAGGCCCGGACACGCCCCGGGGCAGGCGCCCGGCCAGTCCGGCACGCGCGGCGCGTCGAGCGGCGGCGGGCTCGAGGATCTGCTCGGATCCGTGCTTGGCGGACGTGGTGGCACCGGCGGGTCGGGCGGCCTCGGCGGGCTGCTCAACGGGCTTGGCGCGGGACGCGCTGGCGGGTCCGGCGGTGGATTGCAGGATATCCTCGGCGGGTTACTGGGCGGCGCGGCCGCGGGTGGTGCGATGGGCGGCGGATCGGGCGGCTTGCCGAGATCCGTGCAGAACCATCCCGATCGGGTCGATGCGGATTTCGGGCGCGTGCTCAATTCGCAATTCGACGGCAGTCCGGAACCCGAGATCGAACCCAGCACCGAGCAGGAACTGACCGCGGCGCTGATGCTGCGGGCGATGATACAGGCTGCCAAGGCCGATGGCGAAATCGACGCTGCCGAAAGCGAACGGCTGCTGGGCCAGCTTGGCTCCGGAGTCGACGAAGAGGAAAAGGCCTTCGTTCAGTCCGAGATGCAGTCGCCGGTCGATGTCGACAAGCTGGTGTCACAGGTGCCCGAGGGCATGGAGGCGCAGATCTACGCGGTCTCGCTCTTGGCCATCGACCTCGACCACCAGGCCGAGGCGCAATACCTCGACAAACTCGCGCGCGGGCTCGATCTGGCACCGGAAAAGGTCAACCAGATCCACGACGAGTTGGGGGTTCCGACACTTTACACCTGAAGGACAGCCCGGGCCGCTTCGGCCCGGGCCAGACCTTTCCGATCAGGCCGCAGCGCTGCGACCCTGGCCCGGCTTGCGTCGCCGCCGTCCGCGCCCGCCCGAGGGCTTCGCGGCGGCCTTAGGCTTGCCCTGCTGACCCTGACCCTGCTTCTGGCCCTGACCGGGGCGCGGTCCACGCCGGCGTCCACGTCCGCGGCCCGCAGGCTTGTCGGGCGCATCCATCGGCTCCCACGGGCGGCCCGAGGCGACGGGAATGGTGATGCCCATGACCTTCTGGATCGCCTTCAGCTCGCCCATCTCGTCGGGCGCACAGAAGGCCACGGCAGCACCGTCCTTGCCGGCGCGCGCGGTCCGGCCGATGCGGTGCACGTAATTGTCCGGCACGTTGGGCAGGTCGTAGTTGTAGACGTGCTTCACGTCCGGAATATCGAGGCCACGCGCGGCCACGTCGGTGGCCACCAGCACCCGGATGTCGCCGGACTTGAAGCCTTCGATGGCACGGTCGCGCTGGCCCTGGCTCTTGTTGCCGTGGATCGAGGTCGCCGCGAAGCCGGCGTTGACCAGCTGTTTCATCAGCTTTTCCGAGCCGTGCTTGGTGCGCCCGAAGACCAGTGCACGCTCGTCGCGGTGCTTGTCGAGCAGTTCGATCAGCAGCCCGGCCTTTTCCGCCTTGGCGATGAAATGCACCTCTTGCGTGACCTTGTCGGCGGCCTTGCCCGGGGGCGAGACCTCGACGCGGATCGGCGAGCGCAGGAAGGACTGCGCCAGTTCGGCCATCAGCTTGGGCATGGTGGCCGAGAACAGCATCGTCTGGCGCTTTTCGGGGATCACCGCCGCAATCTTTCGCAGGTCATGGATGAAGCCCATGTCGAGCATCTGGTCGGCCTCGTCGAGCACGAGGAACGTCGTGTCCTCGAGCCGGACCGCGCGGCGGTCCATCAGGTCGAGCAGCCGGCCGGGTGTCGCTACCAGCAGGTCGGCACCCCGTTCCAGCCGCTTGATCTGCGCGTTGATCGACTGGCCGCCGACGACCATCTGCACGCGCATCTTGGTATGTTCGCAGAAACCGCGCAGGTTCTGCGCGATCTGGCTGGCCAGTTCGCGGGTCGGCGCCAGGACGAGACCGCGCACCGAGCGCGGCGCGGGACGCCCGCCCTCCTCCAGCATCCGGGCCACAAGCGGCACGCCGAAGGCGGCCGTCTTGCCGGTGCCGGTCTGGGCCAGGCCCATCACGTCGCGCCCGTTCAGCGCGTGGGGAATCGCCTGTTTCTGGATCGGAGTGGGCTCGGTAATGCCCATCTCGGCCAGCCGCGCCACGATCTTGGGCGGCAGGTCCATCATGTCGAAATCGCTCATAGTCACATCTTTCCGGCCCGGGCTCATCGCTCCGCGGCCAATACGTCTTTGCGGCACGCAAGAGAGCGTGCGGCATGGGTCGCGCGTCACCGGATCGCAGGTCGCGGCCACATGCCGGCACCTGTCCGTCGCGTCTGCCCCACGCGTGATCTTGGGAACAATGGCGGGCCTTGTCGCTCAGCGAGGCGGCCGTCGGGGCCGGAAATGCTGACACTGCTCACGCGGCAGAAGGCGTCGCTTGGGGGGCATATGGCCGCGATGCAGCGACAAGTCAACCTGCCAGGCAAAACCCGACTGGCCCCGGTTTCGCAAACAGGCTAAACGTGACCCTCAATCGTGAGGATGCGGGCGCGGGACGGCATGGCGAAACCCATCATCAAACGCTGCGAGGCCAAGGGCTTGCGCATGACGGGACAGCGGCGGACCATCGCGCGGGTTCTCGAGGACAGCGAGGATCACCCGGACGTCGAGGAACTTTACGCCCGCGCCTCGGCGGCGGACAGCAACATCTCGATCGCGACCGTCTACCGCACCGTCAAGCTCTTCGAAGAGGCCGGCATTCTCGACAAGCTCGAGTTCGGCGACGGGCGCGCGCGCTACGAGGATGCCGAGCGCGACCACCATGACCACCTGATCGACATGAATTCGGGCGAGGTGATCGAATTCGTCGACGAGGAGATCGAGGCGCTGCAGGAGCGGATCGCGCGCAAGCTGGGCTACGACCTGCGCGGGCACCGGCTCGAGCTTTACGGCGTTCCGCTGAAGAAGGGCTGAAGGGAAAGACGCAATGGCAGAGCGTGACAGGCCGCTGCTGGCCGTTCTCATCGACGCCGACAACGTGCCGGCGAAGTTCGCCGAGGCGATCCTGAAGGAGATCGCGGGCATTGGTGAGCCCGCTTTGCGGCGCGTCTACGGCGACTGGTCGAGCGGCCGCCTCAATGCCTGGTCCGACCGGATCCTGTCGCTGGGGCTGGTGGCCCACCAGGAAACCGCGAACACCAAGGGCAAGAACGCCTCGGACATCGGGCTGGTGATCGACGCGATGGACATCCTGCACGCCCGGCGCTTTGACGGCTTCGTGCTGGTCTCGTCGGACAGCGATTTCACTGCCCTTGCCAACCGGCTGCGCGAGGACGGGCTGATGGTCGTGGGCATCGGTGAAAAGAAGGCGCCCGAGGCGCTGCGCAACGTCTGCAATCGCTTCATCTTCATCGAGAACATCACCGAGGAAGCCCGGGCCAAGCCGCCGCAGACCGATGCCAAGGCGCTCAACGACGCCTTCCGGCTGGTCGCCGAGGCGATGGACAAGATCGACCAGGAGGGCGACTGGTTCGACCTTGGTGCGATCGGCAAGACCATCCTCGCGGCGCATCCCGACTTCGACACGCGCAGCTTCGGTCATGGCAAGCTCTCGGCGCTGGTCAAGGCGATCCCGAAGCTCGAGACCCGGCGCGAGGGCAATGTCTTGATGATCCGCCGCCGGGACTGAGGTGGACATCGTGCCGGCCCGGTCCTAGACCGGCGGCACGACTTCCCGAAGGATTCCCGACATGGACAACCTGCGCGGCGCACTGCTCATGGTGCTGGCGATGCTTGGCTTCGCCATCGAGGACGCCTGTATCAAGTTCGTCTCGGGCACCCTGCCGCTGTCGCAGATCCTGGTCTTTCTGGGGTTGGGCGGGTCGGTGATCTTCGGCACCGTGCTGGTGGCGCAGGGCCGACCGCTGTTCGAACGCGCGATGCTGACCGGGCCGATCCTGCTGCGCGCGGTGGGCGAGGTCGTGGGCACGATCGGCTTTGTCAGCGCCATCGCCTACACGCCGCTGGCCTCGGCCTCGGCGATCCTGCAGGCGACACCGCTTTTCGTGACACTCGGGGCCGCGCTTTTCCTGCGCGAACCCGTGGGCTGGCGACGCTGGTCGGCCATTCTCGTAGGATTTCTCGGCGTTCTGCTCATCATCCGCCCCGGCCTCGAAAATTTCGACTGGATGTCGCTCTTTGCGCTTCAGGGGGTCATCGGCCTCGGCATCCGCGATCTCGCCACGCGGCGCGTTCCGCCCGAGACGTCATCGATGCAGCTGAGCTTTCTGGGCTTCCTGTCGGTGATCCCGGCGGCGCTGATCATGCAGGCGCTCTCGGGCGCTTCGCTGGTCGCGCCCTCAGCGGCTGAGTGGGCCGTACTGGGCACCAGCGTCGCCATCGGCGTGCTTGCGTACTACGGGATCGTGGCAGCAATGCGGGTCGGCGAGGTGAGCTTCGTGACGCCCTTCCGCTACACCCGCCTGCCCTTCGCCATCGTGATCGCCATGACGGTCTTCGACGAGCGGCCCGACCTGATGACGCTGCTGGGATCGGCGGTGATCGTGGGCTCGGGCATCTACACGGTCTGGCGCGAGCGCAAAACCGGCGCGCGGCGGACGGCAAGCCTTCCCTTGCAGGGTCCATCCCGCTATGACCGCACGGAAAGTGGGAACAGGGAGCCCTTGGCATGAGCACCATCATCGACATCATCGGACGCGAAATCCTCGACAGCCGGGGCAACCCCACGGTGGAGGTCGACGTGATCCTCGAGGATGGCACGATGGGGCGCGCCGCGGTGCCCTCCGGAGCCTCGACCGGGGCGCATGAGGCGGTCGAACGCCGCGACGGCGACAAGGCGCGCTACATGGGCAAGGGCGTGACCGAGGCGGTGGCGGCAGTCAACGGCGAGATCGCCGAGGCGCTGGTCGGGATCGACGCGACCGAACAGGTTGGAATCGACGAGATCATGATCGAGCTCGACGGCACCGACAACAAGGGCCGGCTTGGCGCCAACGCAATCCTCGGCGTGTCGCTGGCCTCCGCCAAGGCTGCGGCGGACTTCTGCACCCAGCCGCTTTACCGCTACATCGGCGGCACCTCGGCGCGGGTTTTGCCGGTGCCGATGATGAACATCATCAACGGCGGCGAACATGCCGACAACCCGATCGACATCCAGGAATTCATGATCATGCCGGTCGCGGCGGAGAACATCCGCGAGGCCGTGCGCTGGGGCTCGGAAGTGTTCCACACGCTGAAAAAGGAGCTGTCGGCGGCGGGGCTGTCCACCGGGATCGGCGACGAGGGTGGCTTTGCGCCCAACATAAACTCGACCCGTGACGCACTTGATTTCATTCTGAAATCCGTCGAGAAAGCCGGCTACAAGCCGGGAGAGGACATCTATCTCGCGATGGATTGCGCGGCGACCGAATATTACAAGGACGGCGCCTATGTCCTTGCCGGGGAAGACAAAACTCTCAGCTCGGACGAGAACGTGGCTTACCTTGCCGCGCTGGTCGACGATTACCCGATCATCTCGATCGAGGATGGCATGGCCGAGGATGACTGGGACGGCTGGCGCGCGCTGACCGAAAGCCTCGGAGACCGGGTGCAGCTGGTGGGCGACGACCTCTTCGTGACCAACCCGCGCCGCCTTGCCGAGGGCATCGCCAACGGCTGCGGCAACTCGATGCTGGTCAAGGTCAACCAGATCGGCAGCCTCACCGAGACCCTCCGGGCCGTCGACATGGCGCATCGCGCGGGGTTCACCAACGTCATGTCGCACCGGTCGGGCGAGACCGAGGATGCCACCATCGCCGATCTCGCCGTGGCGACGAACTGCGGGCAGATCAAGACCGGCTCGCTGGCGCGCTCGGACCGGCTGGCGAAATACAACCAGCTCATCCGGATCGAGGAACAGTTGGGGGAGACCGCGGAATATGCCGGACGCAGCATCCTCCGGCGCTGACTGCGTGTCCCGCGTCACGGTCCGCCCCGCGCAATCGCGGGCGGACTTCGACGCGGTGCGCGCGCTTTGCTGGGAATACCGCGACTTTCTCGAGACATTCGGGCCGGAGCAGCGGCGCATCGTCCGTGTGTTCTACCCGCACGACGACTACGCCGCGCTGATGGACCGACTCGAGGAAGAACATGCCCGCCCTCGCGGGATCGTTCTGGTGGCCGAGGTCGACGGCGTGATCTCGGGCTGCGGCATGAGCCATGCGCTGAACGAGACGGCCGCCGAGATCAAGCGCGTCTTCATGCGGCCCGAGGCGCGGGGCACGGGCGCGGCGAAGGCGCTGTCACGCGCTCTGATCGACCAGGCGCGGGCGGACGGGTTCGATACGGTGTTTCTGGACACGTCGCAGGATCTTCTGGCCGCGAGAGGGCTTTACGAGTCGCTCGGGTTCAGGTCGCGCGGACCCTATGCCCCGGTGCCGGAGCATATGGTGCCGTTGCTCTGCTTCTACGAACTCAGCCTTTGAACCGGTCGGGTCGGTAGGGCGCGAGCATTCGGGCGCGGTCGTTGCCCAGCCCGCCAGGATCCGCGACCTCTGCCGCGACAAGCTCGGCCACGAGCGGCGCCAGCGTCGCCCCGGAATGCAGCGTCGCCACGTAAAGACCCTCCGAACCACAGGGACCGATCGCCGGAAGCCCGCCCTGCGGCACCGGGCGCTGCGCCAGCGTCACCTGCTCCCAGTGCACCGCGCGATTGAGAAGCTGCGACAGGCGCGCCGCGGCGGCATCGGCCAGCGCGCGCGGGTCGGTGACATCCGAGGCGGTGTCGACCTGCTGATGCGCGGCGGCGGTAGGTGACAGGAAGCACCCGTCGGGCAGTTGCCGGACCTCGCCGTCCGGCGTCACGAGTACATGCGAGACCAGTTGCGGGAGTGGCTGGCTGCGCAGGATCAGACCCGGCCGGTCGAGCATCGGCAGCGGCACGCCCGCGGTCTCGAGCAGCGCCTGCGTCCCGGTGCCAGAAGCGACGATCACGCGGTCGGCGTCGATGCGCCCGGCGGTCGTCTCGACGCCGCTGATCCGGTCCCCGTCCGCGCGGACCCCGGTCACCCGCACGCCGCAGACGAGACGCAGGCCCAGCGCGTGGCCGGCCTGCAATGCGTCGCGCGTCAGGGTCGGCAGATCGACGGCCCCTTCCGCGCCGAAGCGCAGCGCCCGATCAGGGGGCGTGACTTCGGGTTCGAGCCGCCGGAACTCCGCCGCGTCCACCTCCCGGACGTCGTAGCCGAGATCGCGCAGAGCGTCGTGCCGGGTGTCAAAGGCCGCCCCTTTCTCTTCCCAGCAGAGGCAGCCAGGCCATGTCGCGGCGTCCGACCCAAGCTCGGACTGAAGCCGCCGGTGCGCCTCGATCGCCGCGTGGCGCAGGCGGAAATGATCCGCATCGGCATAAAAGGACGCGTTGATCCAGCCGAAGGACGCGCCCGAGGCAGCGCCGGCGGGGCGTCCGGCCTCGAGGATCGTCACCTCGGCCCCGGACTGCGCCAGGCGGTATCCGATGAGCGCGCCGATCACCCCGGCCCCGACAATCACGACTTTCACAGCAAACGCTCCTTGGTCCTTTTCGCGCGCCAGACTAGCCTGCGGGCATGACGGCACAAGAGATCATCGACCGGCTCGGCCTGGCGCCGCATCCCGAGGGCGGGCATTACCGGCAGACCTGGATTGCCAAGAACGCCGGGCGGCCGACGGCCACCTGCATCTATTTCCTGCTGGCCGCCGGCGAGCGCAGCCACTGGCACAAGGTCGACGCCGCAGAAATCTGGCTCTGGCACGCGGGCGCGCCGCTGGTGCTGTCGATCAGCGCGGACGCCCACGGCCCGGCCCGGGATCATGTCCTGACCCCGGATCTTGCGACCGGCTCACCGCAGATCGTCGTGCCAGAGCATCATTGGCAATCCGCGCGCACGACAGGCGATTATGCGCTGGTCAGCTGCGCCGTGTCTCCGGGTTTCAACTTCGAGGGGTTCACCCTTGCCGCGGACGGGTTCGACCCTCCACGCGGAACGTGATCCCGCCGGACTGTCGAAGCAGGCCGGGCGGCGCTAGGTTCAGGACATGGATCATGCTGCCTTCCTGAAATCGCTCGACGCCGGGACGCGCGACCGGCTCACGCGCCGATCGACGGCCAAGGGATTGACGCATCTCGCGGGCCACCTCGGTGCAATCCTGCTGACGGGGACGTGGATCGCCCTGCAAGGCCCATTCTGGGGCCTTGTGCTGCTGCCGCACGGGGTGCTGTTGGTGTTTCTGTTCACTCTGAGCCACGAATGCACCCACCAGACCCCGTTCGCCAGCGCGCGCCTTTGTGACATCGTGGGCCACGCGATCGCCCCGGTGCTGGCCTTGCCCTTCACCTGGTTCCGCTATTTCCATCTCGCGCACCACCGCTTCACCAACGATCCGGCGTACGACCCGGAGATCATGGATCACGGCCGTCCGGAGACCTGGCGCGCCTATCTCGTCTATCTCGTCGGCTGGGGCTATTGGTCCGGCAACCTTGCGACCCTCTGGCGCAACGCCATCGGGCGGATCGGCGCCGACTACCTGCCGGTGCGGAAGCACGGCGCGATACGCCGCGAGGCGCGGACTATCCTCGCCCTCTACGCGCTGGCGGCCTTGTCACTGGCCTTCACGCCGCTGCTCCTTTGGATATGGCTGGTGCCGGTCCTCCTGGGCCAGCCGTTCCTGAGACTCTACTTACTGGCCGAGCACGGGCATTGCCCACCGGTGGCCAACATGCTGGAGAACACCCGCACGACGCTCACCAGCCGTGCGGTGCGCTTTCTGGCCTGGAACATGCCCTACCACGCCGAACATCACGCCTTTCCGGCGGTGCCCTTCCATGCCCTGCCAGCCCTGCACGAGATGGCGCGGGCGCACCTCAAGTCTGTGTCCCCGGGCTATGTCGCCTTCACGCGGGCGTATGTACGCGACCTGGACGGCTGATCCGGCCGCCGCTGACACTCGCCTTCACGCCGGTCGTGCCCGGACAGGAGGTCGGCAATCCGCGCAAGACGCGTACGGCGAGATAGGCAAAGGCCTGCGCCTCCAGCATGTCGCCATCGAGCCCGACCGCCTCGACCGGCAGCACCGGACAGTCGAGCGAGACTTCGAGCATCTGCATCAGAACCGGGTTGTGACGACCACCACCAGTGACCAGCACGCGGCTCGGCGGTTCGGGGCAGTGCTGCATGCCCTCGGCCACACCGGCCGCGCACATCGCCGTCAGGGTGGCCGCCGCATCGGCATCGCCCAGCTCGCCCACGAGGCCAATCATTTCGGCGAAATCGTTTCGGTCGAGCGACTTGGGTGGCATCCTGGCGAAGAAGGGCTCGGCCAGGAAGAGTTCCAGCGCCCCGGTCTCGACCGTGCCGCCCTGTGCGATGCGACCGTCCTCGTCGAACGCAACGCCCAATCGGGTCTGCAGAAGGTCATTGACCGGCGCATTGGCCGGGCCGGTGTCGAAGGCCAGCAGCGCGCCGGGGCTCTCGGGCCGGGCATGGCGCGGGTCGACATAGGTGAGATTTCCGACCCCGCCGAGGTTGAGAAAGGCCAGCGGTGCCTCGGCGCTGATGAAGCGCGCGCAGGCGAAGTGGAAGAAGGGTGCCAACGGGGCGCCCTCGCCGCCAAGCTCGACATCCGCCGAGCGGAAATCCCAGACCACTGGCGCGCCCAGCGCCTGCGATAGCGCGTCCCCGTCGCCCACCTGCAGCGTGCCGCGCGTGCGCGGGGCATGGGCCAGCGTCTGACCGTGAAACCCCACGAGATCGACCGCGTCGAAGCGCGACAGGAGTTCCATGTGCGCGGTGTCCACCACTTCCGAGGCCGCATCGACCGCAGCCCCCTCCCAGCGCCCCAACGCGGCGGCAAGCACCCGGCGCTCGGAGGCCGAATAAGGCCGGTAATCGCTGTCGCCGAATCCGAGAATTTCCACCCCGTCGGTGCGCAGGACGGCGGCGTCGACCCCGTCAAGGGACGTCCCGCTCATCGCACCGAGGGCAGTCACCGCGCCACTCTTGAGATCTGCCGCCCCAGTGGCCGGTTTCATGGCCTTTTCCTTTGCCTGCCGCGCGCCTATAGAGTGCAACGCATTTCCAGCCAAGGGCAAGACAGATGACCTACCATCCGAAATCGGATTTCATCTCGATCATGATGGAACGCGGGTTTCTCGCGGACTGCACCGACTATCAGGCGCTCGACGAGGCGCTGATGGCAGGCGTCGTCCCGGCCTATATCGGCTACGATGCGACGGCGAAGTCGCTGCATGTCGGCCACCTGATGAACATCATGGCGCTGCGCTGGCTGCAGAAGACCGGACACAAGCCGATCACGCTGATGGGCGGCGGCACGACGAAGGTGGGCGATCCGTCTTTCCGCTCGGACGAACGCCCGCTGCTGACGCCGCAGGCCATCGACGACAACATCGCGTCGATGAAGACGGTCTTTGCCAAGCTCATTTCATACGACGACGGGCCCTCGGGCGCGTTGATGATCAACAATGCCGAATGGCTCGACGGGCTCAACTACCTGGAGTTCCTGCGCGACATCGGGCGGCATTTCTCGGTCAACCGGATGCTGAGCTTCGAGAGCGTCAAGTCGCGGCTCGACCGCGAGCAGTCGCTGAGCTTTCTCGAGTTCAACTACATGATCCTGCAGGCCTATGACTTCCTCGAACTGAACCGCCGTTACGGCTGCCTGCTGCAGATGGGCGGCTCGGACCAGTGGGGCAATATCGTCAACGGCATCGACCTCACGCGCCGCGTGCTCGACCACGAGATCTTCGGGCTGACCACGCCGCTTCTGGAGACCTCGGACGGTCGCAAGATGGGCAAGTCGGCGGGTGGGGCGATCTGGCTCAATGCCGACATGCTGAGCCCTTACGAGTTCTGGCAGTTCTGGCGCAACACCACGGACGCCGACGTCGGCCGCTTCCTCAAGCTTTACACCGAGCTTCCGGTGGCGGAATGCGACCGGCTGGGCGCGCTCGAAGGTGCCGAGATCAACGAGGGCAAGATCCGGCTCGCCAACGAGGTCACGACGCTTCTGCACGGCGCCGAAGCGGCGGCGGCCGCCGAGGCGACGGCGCGCGAGGTCTTCGAGAAGGGTGGGATCGGGGACGATCTGCCGACGCTGACGCTGAGCGAAACCGATGTCGGCAACGGCATTTCCATCGTGCAGCTGATCGTGCGTTCGGGTCTCGCGGCGTCGGGCAAAGAGGCCAAGCGGCTGATCGCCGAGAACGGCGCGCGGCTCGACGATGCGCCGCTGACCGATGCCGGCCTGATGATCGACGCGGGCAAGCTTGCAAGCCCGATCAAGCTCAGCGCCGGCAAGAAACGCCACGCGCTGGTGCAACTCGGCTGACATCCGGGCCGCCGCCTTTCAGGGCGGCGGTCCCGTCAGGCACTCGAGGACGAAATCGGCGCGCCGCTGCGGTTCGGTCTTGGGCAGCAGGACCGGGTCGTAGCCCAGCCGCCGGTAGGCCGCCTGCAGGCGATGATACTCCGCGATGCCCTCCTCCAGCCCGTGCCGGCGTTCGTCGTCGCGGCGGTAGATCTCGGGCCAGGGCGGTGCCAGGAAGACCGTCCGGTGAAATTGCGGGTGACCTCGCACCGTGTCCTCAGCCGGGGTTCCGCATGCATGTTCGAGCGCCACGGCAGCGTCCACGAGACCGCGATCGAAAAAGACCCAGCCGTCAAGGTCCCGCGCGGCATCCCGGTCCGCGATCGCCATGTCGACGGCCCGTCGCGCAAAGGCCCCCGGATCGACCCAGGGCAACGCCGAGCCACCGCTGCGGGACTCTTCGGCGACGATCCTGCGGCCGGGTTCAGCGACGGTCGCGAACCCCCGATACGCCAGTACTGCCAGCAGGGTGGATTTTCCGCCGCCGGAACACCCCGAGAGGATGACGTGGTGGCCAAGGTCTTTCACTGGCGTTGCCTCCTGCACGCGAAACACTAACGGATTTCTCTCGCAACCGCGCCCTCTTGCAGGCGCCTTGCGCCCCGTGCGAACTGAGGCACGTACCAGACCCGGGAGAGAACGATGCAACTCGACAGAACTTCGGCCCTGATCACCGGTGGGGCCTCGGGCCTCGGGGAAGCGACGGCGCGGCATTTCGCGGCGCACGGGGCACAGGTCACGATCCTCGACCGGGACGCCGAGCGTGGCGCGGCGGTGGCGCAGAAGATCGGCGGCCATTTCGCGGAAACCGACGTGACCGACGAGGCTTCGGTGCAGGCGGCAGTCGACTTCGGGCGCGAAAAGATGGGCCGGATCACGGCAGCGGTGAACTGCGCGGGCATCGCCTACGCGATCAAGACCGTCGGCAAGGACGGCCCACATCCGCTCGACGCCTTCCGGCGCACGATCGACGTGAACCTCGTCGGCACCTTCAACGTGGCGCGGCTGGCGGCGGCGGCGATGGCCGGGAATGATCCCGAGCCCGACGGCGCGCGCGGCGTGATAGTCAACACCGCCTCGATTGCCGCTTTCGACGGGCAGAAGGGCCAGGCGGCCTATTCCGCCTCCAAGGGCGGGGTCGCGGGCATGACCCTGCCGATGGCGCGTGATCTTGCGCAAAGCGGCATCCGGGTGATGACCATCGCACCGGGCATCTTCCTGACGCCGATGCTGCAGGGGCTGGGCGAAGAGGTGCAAAAGCAGCTTGCCGCCGATGTGCCCTGCCCGCCCCGTCTGGGCGATCCGGCGGAATACGGCGCGCTTGCGGGCTTCATCGTCGAGGCCGGCTACCTCAACGGCGAGGTGATCCGCATCGACGGCGCGCTGAGGATGCGCTGATGTGGAAGGGTCGCCTGCTCAGCATCCACACCACCGGAGCGTCGCGCGAACCGATACGCGAGCTGGACAGGGCGACGCTGATCGCCGGGGTCGGCATCGAGGGGGACCGCTATGCCAAGGGCATCGACACGGGCACCTATTCCAAGATCCCGGACGTGCGCGAGGTGACGCTGATCGAGGTCGAAACGCTCGAGGCGCTGGCCCGCGATCATGACATCACGCTGACGCCGCAGGAGCACCGGCGTAACCTGACGGTCCGAGGCGTACCCCTGAACCACCTCGTCGGGGTGCGCTTCCGGGTCGGCGAGGTCGTGCTCGAAGGCGGACGGCTCAATACACCCTGCCGGTATCTCGACATGATCACTCGCAAATCGGTGTGCGACCTGATGGTGCACCGCTCGGGGCTCAACTGCCGGATCGTCGAAGGCGGCACGATCCGCCCCGGCGACACCGTTCAACCGGCCTGAGCCTCGGCCTTTTCCTCGAGCGTCAGCCATTCCTCTTCGGCGGCCGAAAGCCTTTCGCCGCGTTCTGCCAGCGCCTCGGTCGCCTTGCGGAACTTCACCGGGTTGGCACTGAAAAGGTCGGGGTCGGCGAGCAACTCCTGCAGCTTGCCGATCTCGGCCTCGAGCCGGGCGATCTCGGCAGGCAGCGCTTCCAGACGATGTTTCTCGGTGAAGCTGAGACCGGCCTTTCGCGCGGGCTTCGGTGCCGTGGCACGTTTTGGCGCGGGGCCTGCGGGTTTGTCGCGCGCGGCGGGCGTATCCCTCTCCCGGCGCTGGCTGCGGTAGTCGCTCCAGCCGCCGGCATAGACCGTCGCACGCCCGTCGCCTTCCATCGCGATCGTCGTCGCCGCGACCCTGTCCAGGAAGTCCCGGTCGTGGCTGACCAGCAGCACGGTGCCGTCGTAGGTGTCCAGAAGCTCCTGCAGCAGGTCCAGCGTTTCGACATCGAGGTCGTTGGTCGGCTCGTCGAGCACCAGAAGGTTGCTTTCCCTGGCCATCAGCTTGGCCAGCAGCAGCCGTGCTTTTTCGCCACCCGAGAGCGAGCGCACCGGCGCGCGGGCCTGCGCCTCGTCGAAGAGAAACTCCTTGAGATAGCCCACGACGTGCTTGGGAGTTCCGCGCACGATGACCTGGTCGGCCTTGCCAGAGACGCGCATCTCGGGATCGCCGGTCAGGCTTTCCCAGAGGCTGAGGTCGGGGTCGAGCTGCGCCCGGGCCTGGTCGAACAGCGCGATCTCGAGGTTGGTGCCGAGCGTCACCATGCCGCTATCGGGGGTTTCGAGGCCGATCAGCAGGTTCAGAAGCGTGGTCTTGCCGACCCCGTTGGGACCCACCAGCGCGATGCGGTCACCGCGCTGCACGGTCAGCGAGAACGGCTTGAGGATGGTGCGGTCGCCGAACGCCTTGGTGATCGCTGTCGCCTCGATCACCTTCTTGCCGGACTTCGGGCCAGCGTCGAGTTCCATTGCCGCAGCCCCCTGCCGTCGGATCTGCGAGGCGCGTTCGGCGCGCAGGTCCTGCAGAGCGCGCACCCGGCCCTGGTTGCGGCGGCGGCGGGCCGAGATGCCCTCGACCGCCCAGCGCGCCTCGGCCTTGATCTTGCGGTCGAGCTTGTGGCGCTGCTGGTCCTCGTCTTCCCAGACCTTGTCGCGCCACGCCTCGAAGTCCGCGAACCCCTTGTCCTGCCGGCGCACCGCACCGCGGTCGATCCAGAGTGTGGCGCGGGTGAGGTTGCGCAGGAAGGCGCGGTCGTGGCTGATGATGACGAACGCCTTGCGGCTGGCGCGCAGCTCGTCCTCGAGCCAGGCGATCGCCTCGATGTCGAGGTGGTTGGTCGGCTCGTCGAGCAGCATCAGGTCCGGGTCCTGCGCCATCAGCCGGGCCAGCGCCGCGCGGCGCCGTTCGCCGCCGCTGGCGGTGGCCACCGGCCGCGCGGGGTCGAACTTCAACCCCTCGCCCGCGCGCTCGACCCGGTACATCTCGGAGGCTTCGAGCCCGTGCGCGGCGAAGGCCCCCAACGTGTCGAACCCGGCAAGGTCGGGGTCCTGCTCCATGTAGCCGACGCTCGAGCCAGGGCCGGTCACGACCTCGCCGCGGTCGGGTTCGACCAGCCCGGCCATGACCTTCATCAGTGTCGACTTGCCCGAGCCGTTCCGCCCGACCAGTGCCACGCGGTCGCCGTCGGGCACGACCAGCGAAAGGCCATCGAAGACCGGGTTGCCCCCGAAGGTCAGGGAAATGTCGGTGAGTTGCAGAAGCGGTGCGCGTGCCATGCACGCCAGCTATGCCGCGCGGCCTCCGGCGTCAACGGGGGTCGCCTTACGCGGTCTCAGACCAACGCGCGCAGCAGCCGCTTGCGGGCCTCCGGGATGGCCGCGACTTCGACGGCGGTGAAGACATGCAGCGTGTTCATCTGCCGGTCGACGACGGCGTGATCGCCGACCCACCCGCCCATCGCGAGGTAGCTGCGCAGAAGCGGCGGCATCATCCGCGTTGCCCGCTGCGCGTCGAAGGGAGCATGCGCAAGCGTACCGAACGACACGACCTCTGCGGCGACGGCGGCCGGTCGGCGGTCGTGCGGGCCGAGATGGCGTGCGTGCAGAAGCGCGAAGCAGTCGCGGTATGGCTTCGGGTCGATGCCGGAAAAGGACGTGCAGCCGATCAACAGCCTGACGTGTTCCCGGTCGACAAGCGTCGTGATCGCGGCCCAGGCCAGGCGTAGGACGTCCGCGTCGCGGCAGGCCGGATCGACGCAAAAGCGCCCGATCTCGAGAATCGGCCCCGGCAAGCCCGACAGCGCGCTCAGGTCGTAGGATCGCGCCGCGTAGCCGGTTCCGATGCGCGCCCCGTCGAGCCAGAGGAGGCGAAAACATGCGACAACGAGGCCGGCGCGGCTTTCGATCAGCACGTGATCGCAGGTCGTGTCGAAACTGTCGGCGTCGTTCGTACCGAAACATCTCTCCCGCAACGCCAGGGCTTTCGCGACGTCTTCCGCGTCCCGCGACAGGCGCACCAAATAGCGACCGCTTTCCGGAAGAGATTCTCGTGTCTCGACGGGTAGAGGCTCTGCGCGGACCGATCCGGTATCGCCCGCGACGGTCACCGGGGCCGTTACTCGGGCGACCCGAGGCCCGAGGGGCCGATCCGTCCGAGATTGCCGAGCAGCTGGTTGAGGAAAGGCTTGTCGTCGCTTGGCGAACTGGTGACGCGACGCGTCAGCGGCACCATGCGTCCACGTTCGAGGCCGAAGCTCTCGACATTGCTGACCACGCCGGCGTCGTTGAAGCTGATCGCCACGACGCGGCGGTCGACGACCTCGGGTTCGCGGATCGCGAAGCTGCGGACGCGACTGCGCACGTAATAGATTCCGCGGTCTCCGGCGACCGATCCGGCGCCGGTCGAGCCCAGCGCCTCCTCGACGCTGGCGCGCGTGTCGACACCGACGGCGATCTGGCTCAGCTCTTCGGCCGAGGGGACGTAGCCGTGATTGCGATACTGCGCCTGGCAGGCTCCCAGCCCGACAGTCAGCGCCAGCGCGCTGGTCAGGCGGGCCGCCTTGCGCAAGGTGGCCCTCGATATCGGGATACTGCTCATCACGTCCTTGCCCTTGGCCGGTGCAACTTCTATCTCGCTTACACCAAGCCGTGGTCCTCGTTCAAGAAACGAAAGCATAGATGATGTCAGCTTCCGCTCAGTCCCCTACCGCATTGCGTGTCGCCGATCTATCGCAGAACGCGCAGACGGCGTTCGAGATCCAGCCCGACGCTGCACGGACGCAGGACATTGCGGATGAGCTCGGCCTCCAGGGGTTGCGCAAGCTGTCGTTCCGCGGGGCGATCCGCGGCGAGGGTGCGCGCGACTGGCGGCTCGAGGCGACGCTGGGCGCGACGGTGGTGCAGCCCTGCGGCGTGACGCTCGAGCCGGTGACGACGCGCATCGACCAGCCGGTGACGCGGCTTTTCCAGCACGACTACACCGAGCCCGACGAGATCGAGAGCGAAATGCCCGAGGACGACAGCGTTGAGCCACTGGGGCGGTGGATCGATCCCGCCGAGGTCATGGTCGAGGCGCTGGTGCTCGCGCTGCCGCTCTACCCGCGCGCGCCGGGCGCCGAACTGGGCGAAGCGGTCTATGCCGAGGATGGCGTGGCACCGATGCGCGACGAGGACGCGAAACCCTTCGCCGGGCTGGCCGGTCTGCGTGACAGGATGAAGGATGACCCCGAGGCAGATCGCTAGTCAGGCAGGCTTCGGCTTCGCGACGCCACGCTCATTCTGCAGCTGCGAAATACCCCCTTGCGCCCGCGCGCAATCGGGGTATTTTGCGCGGCTCATCGCGAAAGGGTTGGACAAGGCGGGGGCCAGGGTCTAGACGCACGTCACGCCCGGACGGGATCATCAGAAACATGGCCACGCGCCCGATGGATGGAGCATGCATCCGGCCCGGCCCCGAACGACAGAAGGCCCAGGACAATGGCTGTTCAACAGAACAAGGTTTCCAAGTCGCGCCGCAACAATCGCCGCGCGCATGATTCGCTGGTCGCGGCGAACCCCAACGAGTGCCCGAACTGCGGCGAGCTGAAGCGCCCGCACCATGTCTGTGCAGCGTGTGGGCACTACGACGACAAGGAAGTCGTCGCGCTGACCGAAGAGATCGACCTGGAAGACGACGCAGCCTAAGCCGCCCCGTTTCCGGTCGGAACGGGACGGACAGGCAGTTGCGGACATGACGGCGAAGACCGATCAGACACAGGCGAAGCCCGGACGCACCATCATCTCAGTCGATGCGATGGGCGGCGACAAGGGTCCGTCTGCCGTGATCGCGGGCTGCGCACAATCCGCACAGATCAACCCGGACATCAGCTTCATCCTGCACGGTCCCCGGGCCGAGCTGGAAGAGCTTGTCGCGCGCCGCGCCTCTCTCGAAGGGCGCTGCAGCTTCCGTGATGCCGCGGACGTCGTGACGATGGAGGACAAGCCCAGCCAGGTGGTGCGCCACGGCAAGGGTACCTCGATGTGGTCGGCCATCGAATCGGTGCGCGAGGGCGAGGCCGCGGTGGCGGTGTCTTGCGGCAACACCGGCGCGCTGATGGCGCTGTCGATGATCCGGCTCAAGAGGCTGCCGGGCGTCAACCGTCCCGCGATCGCCGTGCTCTACCCGTCCTCGAACCCGCAGCGGTTCAACGTGATGCTCGACGTCGGCGCCGACGTGCGCGCCGATGCCGACGACCTGCTGCGCTTTGCCCTGATGGGCATGTCCTATGCGCGAAACGGGCTCGATCTGCCGCGGCCCCGCGTCGGGCTGCTGAACGTCGGCACCGAAGAGCACAAGGGCCGCACCGAGCTCAAGGAAGCCTTCGACCTGATTCGCGACCAGGCGGACCCGGCCGGGTTCGAGTTCGTGGGCTTCGTCGAGGGCGGCGACATCTCGGGCGACGCCTGCGACGTGATCGTCACGGACGGCTTCACCGGCAACGTGGCGATCAAGACCGGCGAAGGCACGGCGAGCCTGATCGGCAACGCCCTGCGAGAGGCCTTCAAGTATTCCTTCCTGTCCCGCGCCGCCTCGCTTCTGGCGCATCCTTCGCTGCAGCGCCTGAAGCGCCGGATCGACCCGCGCCGGGTCAACGGAGGCGTGTTCCTTGGGCTGAACGGCACCGTGGTCAAATCGCACGGCTCCGCCGATCCGACCGGGGTGTCGGCGGCCATCAAGCTCGCCGCGCAGCTCTCCGACATCCAGTTCACCGACAAGCTCGCCGCCCGTGTCGCCGCGATCCCCGCCGAGGAGGCGGCTGAATGACCCTGCGATCCGTCGTCACCGGCGTGGGCCACTACCTGCCCTCGCGCGTCGTCCCGAACTCGGCCTTCGAAGCCACGCTCGACACCACCGACGAATGGATCCGCTCGCGCTCGGGCATCGAGCGGAGGCATTTCGCCGAGAAGGGCGAGACCACGTCGCAGATGGGCACCGCGGCTGCGCAGAATGCGCTGGAGATGGCCGGGATCGGGCCCGACGACCTCGACGCGATCATCGTGGCCACCTCGACCGCGGACCTGACCTTTCCCTCTGCCGCGACCATGGTGCAGTCCGCGCTCGGCATGACGCGCGGCTTTGCCTTCGACGTCCAGGCGGTCTGTGCCGGTTTCGTCTATGCGCTTGGCAATGCCAATGCGCTGATCGTGTCGGGCCAGGCGCGGCGCGTTCTGGTGGTCGGAGCCGAGACCTTCAGCCGCATCATGGACTGGACCGACCGCTCGACCTGCGTTCTCTTCGGCGACGGCGCCGGCGCGCTGGTGCTCGAAGCGCAGGAGGGCGCGGGTGGCAGCGACGATCGCGGGATTCTTGCGGTCGATCTGCACTCGGACGGCGCGCACCGCGACCTGCTCTATGTCGACGGCGGTGTCTCGACCGGCACGACAGGTTACCTGCGCATGCAGGGCAACCAGGTGTTCCGCCACGCCGTGGAAAAGCTGGCCCAGACCGCGGAGACCGCGATGGAGCGCGCCGGCGTCGGTGCCGGCGATGTCGACTGGGTCGTGCCGCACCAGGCCAATATCCGCATCATCCAGGGCACGGCGAAGAAGATGGGCGTGCCGATGGAGCGCGTCGTGGTGACCGTGCAGGACCACGGAAACACGTCGGCGGCCTCGATCCCGCTGGCTTTGTCTGTCGGGCACGCCCGCGGCCAGATCAAGCGCGGCGATCTGATCGTCACCGAAGCGATCGGCGGCGGGCTTGCCTGGGGCGCCGTCGTGCTGCGCTGGTAAGGGCGAACCACCGCCAAAGCGCCGTCCGCCAAGCCATTGATATTGACTCGGAAAAACCCCCGGACCTATGGTTGCCGGAAACGAGGGGGAAGAGATGGCCGAGAAAACCCTGACCCGAATGGATCTCAGCGAAGCCGTGTTCCGCGAGGTCGGGTTGTCGCGCAACGAAAGCGCGCAGCTCGTGGAATCCGTTCTCGAGCACATGTCCGACGCTCTGGTGCGCGGCGAACAGGTGAAGATCTCGAGCTTCGGCACCTTCTCTGTGCGCAACAAGTCGGCCCGGATGGGCCGCAACCCAAAGACCGGCGAAGAGGTTCCGATCAACCCGCGCCGGGTGCTGACCTTCCGCCCGTCGCACCTGATGAAGGACCGGGTGGCCGAGGGCAACAAGACCTGATCTGATGGCCAAATCGCCCGACGCGTTCCGCACCATCTCCGAAGTCGCAGACTGGCTCGGCGTTCAGGCGCATGTGCTGCGCTTCTGGGAAAGCAAGTTCACCCAGGTGAAACCGGTCAAGCGGGCCGGGGGACGGCGCTATTACCGGCCCTCGGACATGCTCTTGCTGGGGGGCATCAAGAAGCTGCTGCATGAGGACGGGCTGACCATCAAGGGGGTGCAGAAGATCCTGCGCGAGCACGGCATGAGCCATGTCGCGGACCTGTCCCAGCCGCTCGACGACCTGACGCTGGCGGTGCTCGACAGCGATACCGCGCCAGAGACCGCGCGCTTTACCGTGGCCGAGCCGGAACCGGATACCGGTGTCGTGCTACCGTTCGAGGACCGTGCAAGCGCGTCGAAAGCGGCCGAAGCCCCGGAACCTACCCAAGCGCCGGAGGATAATGCCCCCGAGCCTGAGATTGCCCAAGACCCTTCCGGTCCGGGGTCGGAAACGGACGAGGCATCCCCGCAGGCCGACCTGCCGATGATGGACGCGGCGCGCGCGCCCGAGACCCCCGAGACCACCGAGGAGGAGAGCGCCGGAGACGCCGCAGCCGAGGATGCCCAGAGCGACGCGGTCCAAGGTGCCGCGCGCATCGAGGCCGGCGAGATCAGCGACGAGGCGCCTGAGGCGGAGGAGGCAGGAAACCTCTTCGCGGACGATCCGGATGACGGGGATGTGCCCGACGCCGAGGCTCCGATGAGCATGCCGAGCTTCCGCCGCCACCGCACGCCCGAGACGGCGGAGCCGCCGGTGCCGGATGCGGCAGCCGACGACGGCCTGCCCCGTACGGCCTCCGAAGCAGAACCCACACCTGAGCCTGCGGAGACGCACGACCTCTCCTCGGCGGAGGTGGATGGCCCCGAAAATGCCGAGCCGCTATACGCCGAGCACACCGCAGACACTGCAGATGCCCAGGACGCATCGCAATCGGATGCCACCGCGCCCAAACCCCGCGTCGTCGACATCCCGCCGCTTCGGGCGGAAGACGAAATACCCGCACGGCCCTCGGTTCTGAGCGCCCTGCACCCGCCGCGCCGGTTGTCGAAACGCCAGGCGGACGAATTGCGGCCGCTGCTCGCGCGGCTTGCGCGGGTGCACGACAGTCTCGCCGGGGACACGCACGGCAAAGACGGGGCGTGAGCGCAATTCGGCCTTGCCCCTGCTCTCAGATCGGGTATGAAACGCGGCAAGTCGGGCTATGGCGCAGCCTGGTAGCGCGTCCGTCTGGGGGACGGAAGGTCGCAGGTTCAAGTCCTGCTAGCCCGACCAAGAACCGCACTTCGTGGAGCGCCCGCGCCCTTGCGACGCGGGCGTCCGCGTGTCCGGGAGCAGTCAGATGAGCGGCGTTCTTCCAAACCAGTCCATCGCGGCGATGATCGAGGCCGGAGAAATCCGCGCGGCACACGCCGTCACCGAGGCCCAGATCCAGCCCGCGAGCCTCGATTTGCGTCTTGGCAGTCGCGCCTTTCGCGTGCGCGCCTCGTTTCTTGCGGGGACCGGCCGCACGGTCACCGAACGGCTCGACGAGTTCGGCATGCACGAGATCGACCTTACGAACGGCGCGGTGCTGGAAAAGGGCTGCGTCTACGTCGTGCCGCTGATGGAGTCGCTTGCCCTGCCCTTCGACATAACGGCGGTGGCGAATGCCAAGAGCTCGACCGGACGGCTTGACCTGCTCACCCGCACCATCACCGACGGCGGCACCGAGTTCGACCGGATCGCGCCGGGCTATGACGGGCCGCTCTACGCCGAAATCTGCCCGCGCTCGTTTTCGGTGCTGGTCCGGCCCGGCATGCGGCTCAACCAGGTCCGGTTCCGGCGCGGACAGGCGGTGCTGAGCGACGGCGAGCTGGGCGACTTGCACGCGCACACGCCCCTGGTCGACGGCCCGGCGGTAATCGATGACGGGCTCGGTTTCTCTGTCGACCTGCGCCCTGCCGGCGCGACCCTGGTCGGGTATCGCGCCAAGCCGCATACCGGGGCCATCGACCTCGACCGCATCGGGCAGTACCCCCCGGCGGAATACTGGGAAGAGGTGCATACCGACAACGGGCGCATAATCCTCGATCCCGGCGCATTCTACATCCTGGTAAGCCGCGAGGCGGTCACGATCCCGCCCGCTTTCGCTGCCGAGATGGCGCCCTACCTTGCGATGGTCGGCGAGTTCCGCGTGCATTACGCCGGGTTCTTCGACCCGGGCTTCGGCCATGCGGCGGCCGGCGGCGCAGGCTCGCGCGGCGTGCTGGAAGTGCGGTGTCACGAGGCGCCGTTCGTTCTCGAGCACGGGCAGGTTGTGGGCCGTCTCGTCTACGAACGCATGGCCGAAGCGCCGACGCAGCTTTACGGGTCCGGCATCGCCTCGAACTACCAGGGCCAGGGCCTGAAGCTCTCGAAACACTTCGCAGCCGCCTGACGGGAAAGCTCAAAATTTCATACCGCGCCGGATGAGCCGCGAAGTCCGTCGGGCCTTGCGCACCGAACCTTTTGCCTGTTTGCGCCCCTGCTTGCCCTGACCGGGTGCGCCGGCCCCCTTGCTGAAATGATCGAAACCCGCGTCGATGCCTTTGTTGAGCAGGCGCTGGATCACGATGCGCAGGATCATCGTCAGCATGCGTTGCATTCGCAGTCCTCCTCTTCCGGTCGCGGCGCGCGGCCGTCTCAGTCCTCGAAAAGTTCGCTCTGGCCTTCCGGGCTCTCGTCTTCGGCATCCTCGTCGTCGGGTTTCAGCGGCCCGCTGCCCGGCGGCGGGCGGTTCTCGAGCAGGCCGGCAGCGCGCAGTTCCTTGAGCCCCGGCAGATCGCGCGCATTCTCGAGGCCGAAATGGTCGAGAAAGCCCTGCGTTACCACGAAAGTCACCGGCCGGCCCGGTGTCATCTTGCGGCGCCCGAAGCGGATCCACTCCATCTCGAGCAACTGGTCGACCGTCCCGCGCGACACCGAAACGCCGCGAATCTCCTCGATCTCGGCCCGCGTCACCGGCTGGTGGTAGGCGATGATCGCCAGCGTTTCGATGGCGGCCCGGCTCAGCTTGCGGGTCTCGACAGTCTCGCGCTGCATCAGGAACCCGAGGTCCGGCGCGGTGCGCAGCGCCCAGGCGTCGCCGATCTTCATTACGGTGACGCCGCGCCCCTCGTAACGCTTGCGCAGATGCACCAGCGCCTCGGCCGGATCGCAGCCGTGCGGCATCCGCCCGGCCAGTTCGGACACGCTCACCGGCTCGGCGGTGGCAAAGAGGATCGCCTCAACCATGCGCTCCTGCTCGGCCATTGGCGGGGCATCGAAGAGGCTTTCCTCTGTCTCCGGCGTTTCGGCGCGGTCGTTCACGTCCGGGGATCCTTTCTTCGGATTTGGATCGGCGCGAAGGTATCGCCCTGCCGGATCTCGAGATGGCCTTCCTTGACCAGTTCCAGCGAGGCGGCGAAGGTCGCGGCCGTGGCCGAGCGCCGGCGCGCGGGGTCGGTTTCCCAGCCGTCCGGCAGATAGCTGGAAATCTCGGTCCAGTCACCCGCGAAACCGATCAGGCCGCGCATCCGCTCGAGCGCCTGCTCCATGGTGAAGACGTGATCGCGGTCCATCACGAACGGACGGAACTCGTCGCGGGTGCGGATGCGCGCGTAGCCCTGCATGAGATCGAGCAGCGTGGCGGTGTAGGTCACCCGGCGCAGGCTGGTCACCTCCTGGGTCTGGCCGCGCGCAAAGAAGTCGCGGCCAAGCTGGTCACGGCCCATCAGCCGGGCCGCAGCATCGCGCATCGCCTGCAACCGTTCGAGCTGGAAGGCCAGGTGCGCGGCCATCTCTTCGCCGCTCGGACCTTCCTCTTCCGGATCAGGCGGCAGCAGCAGGCGCGACTTCAGGAAGGCGAGCCAGGCCGCCATCACCAGGTAGTCGGCGGCAAGCTCGAGGCGCAGCTTCTTGGCCTTCTCGACGAAGGCGAGGTATTGCCGGGCCAGCGCCAGCACCGAAATCTTGCGCAGGTCGACCTTCTGGGTCCGGCTCAGCGTCAGCAGCACGTCCAGCGGCCCCTCAAAGCCGTCCACGTCGACGATCAGGGCCTCGGCGGCGAGGCGGTCGGCAACGGAGGTGCTGTCTTCTTCGAATGTGGGTTCAGCCATCGTCCCGTCCGCTCAACAGCGTCTCAAGCTGCGCACGAGCGGCGGCAATGTCAATATCGTCGGGGGCCCGGCGCGCGGCCAGCGCCCGTTCGGCACGGGCCTGCGCCGCTGCCGTCATCCGGCCGGCGGCCTCCGTCGCCTCCTGCCGCTCTGCAAGCGAGCGGTTGCACAGCAGCGCCACGTCGCAACCGGCGTCGAGGGCGGCGCGGGCGCGCGCGCCGTAGCTGCCGCTGAGCGCGTTCATCGACAGATCGTCGGTCATCAGCAGGCCGTCGAACCCGATCTCGTCGCGGATCAGATTGATGAGCCGCGGCGATTGCGTTGCGGGCGCGTCGTCGAGCGCCTCGAAGACCAGATGCCCCGTCATGCCCATCGGCAGATCGGCCAACGCGCGGAACGGCGCGAAGTCGACCGCTTCGAGGTCGTCCCGCGCCGCCGTGACGCGCGGCAGATCGTGGTGGCTGTCGAGCGTGGCGCGACCGTGGCCCGGCATGTGCTTCATCACCGGCAGCACGCCGCCCGCCAGCAGCCCCTCGGCCACCGCCTGACCCAACCGCGCCACCGTGTCGGGATCGCCCGCGTAACAGCGGTTGCGCAAAAAGGCATGGGTCGCGTCGGTGGCGACGTCGAGCATCGGCGCGCAGTCGCTGTCGATGCCCACGACGCGCAGCTCGTGCGCGATGATGCGATAGCGCAGGTACATCGCCTTTTCGGCCACGTCACCTGCCGCCGCTGCGAAATCGAGCGGCGGCGTCCAGTCGCTCCAGTGCGGCGCGCGCAGGCGCTGCACGCGCCCGCCTTCCTGATCGACGGTAATCGGTGCATCGCGACCCACGGCCGCGCGCATTTCGTCGCAGAGCGCGCGCAGCTGGTCGGGCGTGTCGACGTTGCGCGCGAAAAGGATGAAGCCGAACGGGTCGGCCTCGCGAAAGAACGACTTTTCATGCGGCGTCAGACGCAAGCCTTCGGCATCGAGAATGGTCGCGCCGAAGGTCCGCGCCCCCGCCGTTGCGGTCATCGCGTGACGACCGGAATACAGTCCGCGTTCTCGGCCACGAGCGTCGAACAGAAGCGCCGCGCGTCGGCCAGATCGGTAAAGCCCATCGCGCGCAGCCGGTAGAAGGTCCGGCCGCCCGAGCTTGCCTTCTCAATCACCCGCGACTTGCCGTGCAGGTAATCGCCGAAGCGGGTTTCGAGGCGCGCCCATTCGCTGCGCGCGACCTCGACGCTGTCGAAGGCGCCAAGCTGCGCCAGCCGCGTGCCGGTCGGGATCTTGGTTGCGTCGATCTCGTTCGACGCCGCGGCAGGTGTCGGGGCCGGGGCCGAAAGGCTCGCACGGATGAGCATTTCGGGTCCGTCCTCGGGCCGGGTGCGCGGGCGGATCGAGGTCCGGACGCCCGGCACGCTGCGCGCGATCGCAGGCGTCGCGGCCTGCGCGTCCTCCTGCTGAATGCCAGCAAGGGCCGCGAGGATCGCCATCTCGGTCCCGGCGTCGGAGGTCTCGTCTTCGTCCATGACTTCAGCGAGTTCGGTCGGCGTGCCCTCAGTCGCGGTCTCGACGCCGATCTCGGCCAGCGCCACGGTGCCGTCGTCAGCCTCCTCGGCGACCTCGGCGTTTTCGGTGGCTTCCTCCGCGTCGATCGGCGCCACACCGTCGGTCAACTGCGCGACCAGCCCGTCGACATTGCCGGCAGCGAGGCTCTCGGAAATGTCGGCAACCGTGGTTTCCTTGGCCTCATCCGCGGCGGTTTTTTCCGGGGCGTCGGGCTGTTGCACGGCTGCCACCGCCTGCGGGGTGATCGGCTGGTCCTCGTCGGTCAGGGCGGCTGGACGCGGTGCCAGAACGATCCGGTCGGCTGGCGCCTCGGCCTCGCCTTCTGCGGCCACGGCATTCACGGCAAGGCCCTGGTGGCGCGCCTGCATTCCGCCCGGATCCTCGGGCCGAACGCGCATTTCTCCGGCCATCGCGCGGACCACCGGAATGCCGGTCACGTCGCGCATGACCAGCTTGTAACTCCACATCGCGATGCCACCGATCAGCGCCAGCGACACGGCCGCGCCCGCCGCATTGGTCAGGAAAACCAATGACTTGGCGCGCGATCTCGGCGGGGATTGAAATTCGGGTACACTACGATCGTCTCCCATGTGCTGGGAGGAATTCATGTCTGTCATCTCTGCCTCGCTGCCCGTCCGGTGCATCGCCATCGGGGTCTGTTGCTGTCACGCCTGCCCGGCGCCAGTTGCGGTTTCTACCGCATTTCCTGGGCCGGTGTGACGCCGAGAATACCGAGGCCGGATGCGATTACAATTGCCGTGGCCCGGGCCAGCGCGATTTTTGCCTGCGACTGTTGCGCATCGTCCTGCAGGAAGCGCAGCGAGGTCTCGTCGTTGCCGCGGTTCCACAGCCCGTGGAAGGCGCCGGCGAGGTCATAGAGATAAAAGGCGACGCGGTGCGGCTCATGCGTGCGCGCCGCGGTTTCGACCAGCCGCGGCCATTCGGCGAGCTTTGCCGCCATCGCAAGTTCGGCCTCGTGGTCGAGCTTGCTCAGGTCCGCCGCGCGCAGGGTCTCGTCGTCGACGGCCACACCCGCCTCTTCGGCCTTGCGCAGCACGCTCGCCACCCGGGCATGAGCGTATTGCACGTAGAACACCGGGTTCTCGCGGCTTTGCTCGAGCACCTTGTCGAAGTCGAAATCGAGCATCGCGTCGTTCTTGCGCGTCAGCATGACAAAGCGTGTGACGTCCGCCCCGACCTGCTCGACCACGTCGCGCAGGGTGACGAAGGTCCCGGCGCGCTTGGACATCTTGAAGGGCTCGCCATTCTTGAAGAGCTTGACCAGCTGGGTGAGCTTGACGTCGAGCGGCACGCCGCCCTCAGAGAGCGCCGAGACCGCCGCCTTCATGCGTTTGACATAGCCGCCGTGGTCGGCGCCGAACACGTCGATAAGAGCGTCGAAGCCGCGCTGCACCTTGTCGTAGTGATAGGCGATGTCGGGCGCGAAATAAGTCCAGCTGCCGTCGGACTTCATCACCGGACGGTCGACGTCGTCGCCATGTTCGGTCGACTTGAAGAGCGTCTGCTCGCGCGGCTCCCAGTCCTCGGGCGCCTTGCCCTTCGGCGGTTCGAGCACGCCCTCATAGATCAGCCCCTTGCCGCGCAGATCTTCGATCGCCGCCTCGATCCGGCCGGTGCCATAAAGAGACTTTTCGGAGTAAAACACGTCCATTTCGACGCCCAGCGCCTTCAGATCGGCGCGGATGAGGTCCATCATCGCGTCGGTGGCGAAATTGCGCACGTCCTGCAGCCAGACCTCCTCGCCCTTGCCGACATAGGCGTCGCCGACCTTTTCCTTGAGCGCCTCGCCCACGGCGATCAGGTAGTCGCCCGGGTAGGTACCGTCCTCGAAGGCGACCTCTTGCCCGTGCGCCTCGAGATAACGCAGGTAGACCGACCGCGCGAGCACGTCGACCTGCGCGCCGCCGTCGTTGATGTAATATTCGCGCGTCACATCGTGACCCGCGAAGTCGAGCAGGCTCGCCAGCGCATCACCGAAGACCGCGCCGCGCGTATGTCCGACATGCAGCGGCCCGGTCGGGTTGGCCGAGACGTACTCGACATTGACCTTTTCAGCGGTTCCGATGCAATCGCGCCCGTAATCGGTACCGGCGGCGAGGATCGCGCCGACCAGCCCCTGCCAGACGCCGGCGTCGAGCCGCAGGTTGAGAAAGCCCGGTCCCGCCACCTCGGCGCTGGTGATGCGCGTGTCCTCGGCCAGGCGGGCGGCCAGCGCCTCGGCGATGTCGCGCGGCTTTTGCCCGGCGGGCTTGGCCAGCACCATCGCCGCGTTGGTCGCCATGTCGCCATGTGCCGCGTCGCGCGGCGGCTCGACCGTCACGTTCTCGAAGGACAGGCCGCCGGGCAACTGACCGGCGGTGACCATCGCGTCCAGCGTTTCGATCACGAGCGTGCGAATATCGGCGAAGAGGTTCATCGTCTGGTCCTGTCTGGGGTCAGCGCGTCTTACCATTCCCCCATGCCGGGTCAACTCGGAAGCCGGAGCCTCAGCGCCCTTCGAGCGGCGGCAGAAAGACACGCGTATCGACCGGCTGGCCGAGAATGAGCCGGGCGTGCTCCTGGATCGCGAAGCGATCCGTCATGCCGGAGATGTAGTCGCAGACGATGCGGCCAAGCTCGGTCTCGCCCTCGACGTCCTCGACATCCTTGCGCCATTGCTTGGGCAGATGCTCGGTGTGGTCCATGAAGTACGGAAACAGCTCGTTGACCACCTGCGTCACCTCGCTGCGCATGGCGACGACCGAGGGTGCGCGGTACATGCGCTGAAAAAGGAAAGCTCGGATCACCTTGAGATCGTTGAACACCGCGTCCGAAAACCGGATGATCGTGCGCCCTGCCCCGCGGATATCCGCGACCGAAGCCGGACCGAGCTCGGCCAGTCGCGCGCGTGCGAAGCCGATCACGTCCTCGACCAGTACGCCGAAGAAGCGCCGCAACGCCTCGTGCCGCCGTCGGTAGTAGTTGAGACCGGGGTATAGCCTGTCGACGCGGTCGAAACACGCGTTGAGGATCGGCAGTTCGGCCAGTTCGTCGGTGGAGAACAGTTCGGCGCGCAGACCGTCGTGCAGGTCGTGGTGGTTGTATGCCACGTCATCCGCGATCGCGGCAACCTGCGCCTCGGCGCTGGCGAAGCTGTCGAGCTCGAGATCGTGCCGCGCGGTGTAGTCAGCCAGCGCCCAGGGGATGTCACCCACAACCGGGCCGTTGTGCTTGGCGATGCCTTCGAGCGTCTCCCAGGTCAGGTTCAGCCCGTCGAAATCGGCGTAGTGGCGTTCGAGACGGGTGACGATGCGCACAGTCTGGGCGTTGTGATCGAAGCCGCCATAGGGCGCCATCAGCGCCTGCAGCGCGTCCTCGCCGGTATGCCCGAAGGGCGGATGACCGAGATCGTGCGCCAGCGCCACCGCCTCGGTCAATTCCGGGTTGAGCCCCAGCGCCCCCGAGATCGTGCGTGCGACCTGTGCCACCTCGATCGAATGCGTGAGGCGCGTGCGGTAATAGTCGCCCTCGTGCTCGATGAAGACTTGGGTCTTGTGCTTGAGGCGCCGGAACGCGCTGGCATGGATGATCCTGTCCCGGTCGCGCTGAAAACACGACCGGAACGTGCTTTCCTCCTCCGGCACCAGCCGTCCCCGGGCCGTGTCCGGATCAGAGGCATAGGGCGCCGTCATACTGGCTGGTCCTTGTGGCCTGTCCTTGCGGTTTCTATATTGCAGCCAGCGGCCCATTGAAACCGTCCCACGGAGCGCGACACATGAATCTGCCCCCGAAAGTCACACCGCGTGCCTTCGAACGCCTGGCCGAGATCGGCGCGGCCTCGGAAGGCAAGGCGCTGCGCGTGGCCGTCGAGGGCGGAGGCTGCTCGGGGTTCCAGTACGACATCGCGCTCGACGAGCCGAAGTCGGACGACCTGGTGCTGGAGGGCAGCGGCGAAAAGGTCGTCGTGGATTCGGTGTCGCTGCCATTCCTCGCCGATGCCACGATCGACTTTTCCGAAGAGCTGATCGGCGCGCGGTTCGTGATCGAGAATCCGAACGCGACCAGCAGCTGCGGCTGTGGCACGTCCTTCTCGCTCTGAAGCCTCAGGCCCGCGCGAAGCCTTCGAAAAACTCGCCGAACCTGTCGGACGAGCGTTCCGCGCCGGCAAGGATGTCGTAGCATTCCTGGCTGAGCGCGTCGGCGATCGTCGGGCGCATGACGTGCCAGTCGCGCCGGCGCTCGGCGCCGAGCTGGTACATCACCTCCGACATCCGACGCAAGGGCCCCGGCTTCCGATCCAGGCGGACAAAACTGTTCTGGCCGGCTCGACCGGCGCACCTGAACCCGCTCCGGCCGGCAAGCTGCGCCCACCAACCGGTGACGAGGTAGTCGTGATAGTCGTCGTCCGCGATGCCGCTGCCGCATCGGGACACAGCGAACCCGTTCAGGCCTTGTGCCAGCCAACCCTCCCAGATGGCGCTCGGGGCCTGTCCGACGTATCGCAGCGCGATGCAAACCTCGGCCAGCAGATCGCTGTTCTGATCCAGAAAGGCCAGCAATCCCGCGAACTCCAGCGCTGTAATGGCACGGTCGTCGAGCAGTGGATCGCAGCGACCGTAGTCGCTGAGATAGAAGACGATGTGGGTAAGTTCGTAGGCAGCCTTGCGGTTGGGCAGCGCGAAGGTGTCGGAGCGGGCGATGAAGGTGCGCAAGCGGTTGTCGAGATGCGCATCGCATTGTTTCACCCCACCGCGGGCCAGAAGGCGGACGGCCTCGGCGCGTTGCAGATCGGAGATTTCCATGCCGGGAAGATCGAGGGCAGCGACGTGGCGGCAGATTTCCGGTCCGTGCGATCCGCCGATCCCGAGATCTTCCAGATCGAGACAGATCGACAGCAGGAACCGATAGTATTGCGGGAAAAAGCGAAGGCGCTGCGGAAGGTCCGCATAGAAGCGTGCGTAGGGGTCGAGGTCGATGCGGTCCAGCGGCGCGCCCAGGTTGGCGCAGATGTTGAGAAGCTCCGCGTTTTCCTTGAGCCAGAACACGTCGTCCCGGCGTTTGCGGTGGCTGGCGAAGACCTGCAACAGGGCCGCAAGGCGACCCTGCAGGCCGATCCGGCGCGAAGGCTCGATGTAGACGACGTTCCCCATTGCCTGTCCTCCCCGCGTCGGATCTGCCGGTCTGTCAGGATCCCGAGCTGAAAAGCCCGGTCCATGCGCCGTCTAAGATCCCCGATCCGGCCGCGGGATCGCAGCTGGTGGTGAAGAGACCGGTCCTGGCCCCCGTCAGCGTATCGGCCATACGGGGCTCGCAGCTGGTGGTGAAAAGACCGCAGTCCTCGCCCAGGTGCAGGTCCGATCCCGGTGCTACCGAAGAGCGAATCACGCGCACCCCGAAGGCGCCGGAAGACAGCGCGTCCGGAACCGGCGCAAAATGGTCGTGAGTGGTGGAAAATTGTTTCAGAGCAGTCATTTATCTATCCCCGTGTTGCTCGGATTGTCGAGTGATTACAGCTTGCCCGTTTCAGGAGATATGCCAAATACTTTTCGTGTTAAGGATGTGTTTACCTTTGGTTATCCACAGCAATTCGGATGCCTAGGGTCTTCACGAGACGGGGTATCTGCTGCGACCGGACGTTGGAAAAAACTTTTATCCACAGGGTTCGGGGATTGTCGGGCCAAAACCCCAAGTAGTAAAATCAAAATTGGTTAACGAAACGTCGCTTCCCGGGGTCCGGATCAAGCTCGTCAGAGCGGCGAATCGGGGCCGCATGGCCACCGCTTCGGGGGCGCGCGGCCTTGCCGATTCCCGCGCCGTCGGCGATAGCTTGACGACAAGCGCAGCGGAGGCATCGGCCATGAAGATCGCAACCTTCAACATCAACGGCATCAAGGCGCGCGCGGCGGCGCTTCCGGACTGGCTTGACGAGGCCAAGCCGGATGTCGTTCTGCTGCAGGAGATCAAGTCGCTCGACGAAACCTTTCCGCGCGAACTGTTCGAGGATCGCGGCTACAACGTCGAGACCCACGGGCAGAAAAGCTTCAACGGCGTGGCGATCCTGTCAAAACTGCCGCTGGAGGACGTGCGCCAAGGATTGCCGGGCGACGCGGACGACGAACAGGCCCGCTGGATCGAAGCCATTGTGACCGGAGGGGACCACGCCGTGCGGCTCTGCGGCCTCTACCTGCCTAATGGAAACCCTGCCCCGGGTCCGAAGTACGACTACAAGCTGGCATGGATGGAGCGTTTGCAGGCGCGCGCCGAGACGCTGCTCTCCGAAGAGATGCCCTTCGTGCTGGCCGGCGATTACAACGTGATCCCGCAGGCCGAGGATGCCGCCAAACCAGACAGCTGGCGCGACGATGCGCTGTTTCTGCCGCAGAGCCGCTCAGCGTTCCGCCGCCTGGTCAATCTCGGACTCACGGATGCCTTCCGTGCCCGCGTGCAGGCGCCGGGACACTACAGCTTCTGGGACTACCAGGCCGGCGCGTGGAACCGCAACAACGGCATCCGCATCGACCACCTGCTGCTGAGCCCGCAGGCCGCCGATCTGCTGATCGACTGCCGCATCGACAAGGAGGTGCGCGGGCGCGAAAAACCCTCCGATCACGTGCCGGTCTGGATCGACCTCGCCGCCTGAGACTTGATGGAACGTATACCCGCCGCACGGGACATTCACCAATCGGGCCGTGTAGCCCGCCGATCCGGACCGCGATGACGCCACGACGCTTGGTTAACCAGACTGTTCAAACTTCGTGACCATGCGCGGTTTGACTGCTATCAGCCGATCAGGAAAAGGGATTGCTCGGTTGAGAGACGCATTCGAAGAACTACCGGTGGAACTCAGCGCGACCTGGCGCGTAACCCCCGACATGCTCTGCATCATCGACGGTGAAGGCAAGTTCGCAGCGGTCAACCCGGCCTGGCAGCGGACGCTGGGCTGGAGGCACGACGAGATGGTCGGACATCACTTCTCGGAATTCGTCGCCGAGGAGGATCTTGCCGCTTCTGTGCGCGCCTTCGAGACGCTGACCGCGGGCGATCCGGTCCTGAGGTTCGAGAATCGCTACAAGACACGCATGGGCGAGCAGCGCTGGCTGGCCTGGGTCGCCGTTCCCGAAGGCGATCACTATTTCTGCTCGGCGCGGGACGTGACCGACGACAAGCGTCGGCTCGAGATCATCCAGCGTCAGCGCAGCGAGGCCGAGCTGCGCGAACAGTTCGTCGCCGTTCTGGGGCACGACTTGCGCAACCCGATCAGCGCGATCGGCGCCGGCGTTCGGATGCTGATGCGGCGCGAGCAGGATGACGCGTCCGCCGAGATCCTGAGTGGCATCCAGGGCAGCGCTGACCGCATGGCCGAACTTGTCGACAACCTGATGGACCTTGCCCGTGCCAAGCAGGCCGACGGGCTGAAGGTGGAGCGCAGTGTTGGCAGCGGCCTGCGCGACGTGCTCGAGCAAGTGGTCTTCGAGCAGCGCTCGGCAACCGGCGCGGCGATCGAGCTCGAGATGTCAGATCTCGATGACGTCTACTGCGACCCGGCGCGCATCGGGCAATTGCTGTCGAACCTGCTGGCCAACGCTGTGCTGCACGGTGACAAGGCGCAAGCGGTTCGGGTCAGCGCTACGCGCCAGGCCGACCGTTTCATGCTGTCGGTCGCCAACAAGGGCGAACCGATCCCGGAGGAGGCCATGCGCCACCTGTTCCGCCCGTTCTTCCGGGAAAAGGTTCGGCAGAGCCAGAACGGTCTGGGTCTCGGCCTTTATATCGCCTCCCAGATCGCCCAGGCGCATGAGGGCGAACTCAAGGTCGCCTCGACCCCGGCAGAGACGATCTTTACTCTCGACATCCCGGCGAAGTAGTCCGGCTCAGGCCTCGAGTTCGGCGTCCCAGTAGAGGAAATCCATCCAGCTGTCGTGCAGGTAGTTGGGCGGGAACTTGCGCCCCATGTTGCGCAACTCTTCCGCGCCAGGCTGGCGCGGCGGTTTGCGCAGTGAAAGGCCCGTCCGATGCAGCGGCTTCGAGCCCTTCTTGAGGTTGCAGGGCGCACAGGCCGCGACGACGTTCTGCCAGCTCGTGACGCCGCCCGATGCCCGCGGCACCACATGGTCGAAGGTCAGATCGCCCTTGCTGCCGCAGTACTGACAGCGGAATTCGTCCCGCAGAAAAAGATTGAAGCGCGTGAAGGCCACGCGCTTCTGGGGTTTTACGTAATCTTTCAGGACAACCACCGAAGGGATCCTGATCTCGATACTCGGGCTTCGAACGATCTCGTCGTATTCGGCCACGATATCCACTCGGTCGAGCCACTTGGCCTTGACCGCTTCCTGCCAGGGCCAGAGCGAGAGCGGATAGTAGCTGAGCGGGCGATAATCCGCGTTGAGCACCAGCGCCGGATGGTGCTTCAGGCTCGCGGGGTTCCGCGTGAATTCAGTTCTGAAATCGCCGTCCATGCCTCACGATCACCCTATGCCCGACCCTCACACCGGTCCCCGGGCACCAGACCGGAGGCGCCTCGAGTCCCTGATGACTATATATCGTGGTTTGCATCTGACAAGCCTTTGCAATGCCACAACATGTCGCTTCTTCGCTACAGCGCTTACGTAACGGCGACGTGACGGTTTTCCACAGGGTTTTCCAACCTCTTACCGAGGCATCGCCCGGCCGTGACGTCGAATTTCGGGACTGCCGGGCCTGCCTCAAATCGCCAAATGGTAACCGACCCTGCGCCGCGCCATCCGGCGCCATCCGCCGGGTCGCGTAGCATCCGACAATCTCGGTGCGGCAGTAGTCGCGACACCTGTAGTTTTCGCCGAACCATCGGTCGCGCTGGTCCTCGCCCGGACGAAGCCAAACTGCCATCTTGGTCGCGCCATATCGCTACTGCGACGACGCATGCAGAGAGGCGCGCGCAGACGACCGCGGATGATGCCGCGGTCGAGGAGTCATTGGACTTGGTCTCCGGAGCGCGGTCGCTCTACCGGCGCGATCACACAAGCGATTTTGGAGGTCGCCGCGCTTTGGCTGCAAGACGTGCTCAGAGGTGCAGTTTGTCGCGCATGAAGGCCAGGGCGACCGACAGCCCGTCCGGCGCGATGCCGTGGCCGGTCCCCTTCATCACGTGGGCGTAGACTTCCTTCCATCCCGCCTGCTGCAAGGCTTCGGCGGCTTCGGGCAGCGATTGCGGCGGGACCACCTCGTCGGCGTCGCCATGCACAAGCAGGACCGGCGGACGCACAAGCGTCTCCTCTTCCAGCGCCTCGGGGTTCAGCAGCCGGCCCGAGAAGGCGACGATTCCGGCCACCTCATCCTCGCGGCGCGGGGCGACATGCAGGCTCATCATCGTGCCCTGGCTGAACCCGAAGAGCACGACCTGCTCGGGCAATACGTCCTCGTCGACCATCAGCGCGTCGAGAAAGGCGTTGAGATCGTCGATCGACTGGCCCATCGAGCGCATCGCCTCTTCCTCGGACGACCCGTCGATCCAGGGGATCGGGAACCATTGGAACCCCATTGGCGCGCCGGGACAGTCCTCGGGCGCGTCGGGCGCCACGAACAGCGTGTCCGGCAGATGTTCGGCCAACGGATCGGCTAGACCCAGCAGGTCGGCGCCGTTGGCCCCGTACCCGTGCAGGAACACCACGACCGAGCGCGTGTCCCCCGAGGCCGGCGCACGCCGCTCCGCATTCAAAACCCGTGTCATGTGATGGCATCCCTTCCCTTGGCGTGCCTGTAGTAGGTGAACAGCAACCGCGCCGCAACCGCGCGCCAGGGCGACCAGGCTTCGGACATTTGTCGCAGCGCCCGTTCCTTCGGGCGGGCCTCGAGATCGAAGATGAGACGCGCCGCCTCCTGCAGGGCGAGGTCGCCGGGGGCGAAGACATCGGCGCGCCCGAGGCTGAACATCGCGTAGATCTCCGCCGTCCAGACGCCGATCCCCGACACCTGCGTAAGCCTGGCGACGACCTCGGCGTCCTCGGCCCGGCGCAAGGCGTCGTAGTCGATGTCGGCGGAGGCGAGCGCCCGGGCATAGCGCGCCTTCTGGCGGCTGAGGCCGAGCGCGCGCAAGTCTTCCTCCGAAAGTGCCGCGACCCGCGTCGGATCGGTCAGGCCCGCGGCCTCGAGCCGGCCCCAGATCGCGCGGGCCGAGGCGAGGCTGACCTGCTGGGAGACGATGGCGGAAAGCAGTTGCGCGAATCCGTCGGGCTTGCGCCGCAGTGGCAGGGGGCCAACCGCCTCGAGTGCGGCGGCAAAGCGTGGCTCGGCCCGGGCGAGCCAGGCCGCTCCTTCGGCGACGTCGGCGTCGCAGGTAATGATGCGCCCGACATGTGCGTCATCCGTCATGGCGCAAGCGCCCAGTCTCGGGCCTCGGCCACCGAGGCGACCACGGGCGCCCCGGGCGGCGCGGCGGGTCGCGCGATCATCAGGACCTGGCATCCGAGGCTCCGGGCGGCTTCGAGCTTGGCGCGGCTTTCGACGCCGCCGGTGTTGCGACAGACCAGATGGGTGATGGCATTGTCGCGCAGCATGGCGCGTTCATCCTCGAGCGTGAAAGGAGGCGATGCCGGCAGGTAGGTCATGAAGGTGAAGGGCGGCGGCGTGGCGGGTGTCTCCATGATGCGCAGGATCAGCGCCGTCCCCTCAAAGTCGCGCCAGTCATCGACCGTCGCGCGCCCGGTGTTGGCAAAGACACGGGCCTCCGGCGGGAGCGCGGCGACCGCCTCGGGGATGCTGCCCACCCCGGTCCAGCAATCACCGGTCTGCGCCTGCCAGGCCGGACGCAGCAGCCGCAGGTACGGGATGCCGAGTGTCTTGCAGGCCTGCTGCGCAACGGCGGTGACGCCGGCATCGAAGGGGTGGCCGGCGTCGATTACCCGGTCGGGCACATCCGCCGCTAGCCAGGCGGAGAGGCCGTCCGCCGGTTCCGCAGACGCCACATGCGTCGGGACAGGCAGCGGCGCAAGCCGAGACGGTTCGGACAGGCACGCGCGCACCTCGGCGCCAGCAGCTACAAGAACCGAGGCCAGCGCATGCGCCTCGCGCGCGCCCGCCAGGAGAGCCAGTTTCCGCCGTCGCATCATGCCGCGACCATAAGCGGCGCGGGCGCGCTGGCAAGGGGCTTGCCGCCGTCGCGCACGAGGACTAGGCATGGCGCGATGGAGACGAGTGACGACAGCCGGGCACGGCGCAATGTCTGGGTTCTGGTGGCGGCGCAGGCGCTTCTCGGGGCGCAACTGCCAATGATCTTCACCATCGGCGGGCTGGCCGGGCAGTCGCTGGCCTCGAACGTATGTTTCGCCACGCTGCCGATCTCGCTGATCGTGCTCGGCTCGATGCTGGCCGCGACGCCGATGTCGGCGCTGATGCAACGCTTCGGGCGGCGCGCGGGCTTCGTGACAGGCGCGGGGTTCGGCGCACTGGGCGGCGTGGTCGGCGCCTGGGGGCTCTCCATCGCCTCCTTCCCGGTCTTTCTAGCCGGAAGCCTGCTGACCGGTATCTACTTCTCGGCCCACGGCTTCTACCGTTTCGCCGCCGCCGACACCGCGTCGGAGGCGTTCCGGCCAAAGGCGATCAGCTACGTCATGGCCGGCGGGCTGGCCTCGGCGATCATCGGGCCGCAGCTGGTCAAGCTGACCGCCGACGCCTACGTGATCCCGTTCCTCGGCACCTATCTCGCGATCATCGTGCTGAACCTCGCGGGCTCGCTGCTGTTTTTCAGGCTCGATATCCCCACGCCGCCGCGGCCGACGCGGGACGCGCCGCGCGGCCGGACGCGGCGCGAGTTGCTGCGCAACCCGCGCATCGCGGTGGCGGTGATCTGCGCCATGGTCTCCTACGCGCTGATGAACCTGGTGATGACCTCGACGCCGCTGGCGGTCGTGGGCTGCGGCTTTTCCAAGTCGAACGCCGCCGACATCGTCACCGGGCACGTTCTGGCGATGTACGTGCCGTCGTTCTTCACCGGGCACCTGATCGCACGCTTCGGCGTCGAGCGCATCGTGGCATTGGGGCTTGCCATCCTTGGCGCTGCGGGCCTCGTGGCGCTGAACGGCGTGGAGTTGGGAAATTTTTTCGTCGCCCTCGTGCTGCTCGGGATCGGCTGGAACTTCGGGTTCATCGGTGCGACGACGATGCTGGCCGCGAGCCATACCGCGGCCGAGCGCGGGCGCATGCAGGGGCTCAACGACCTGCTGATCTTCGGCGGCGTGACGCTGGCCTCGCTGGCGAGCGGCGGGCTGATGAACTGCTCGGGCGGCAGCGCGGTGGAAGGCTGGACGGCGGTGAACCTCGCCATGGTCCCGGCACTGACCCTCGCGGGCGGGGCGCTGATCTGGCTTGTGCTGCGGCCGCGCCGGGCCGCCGCCTGAAGCGTTGCGTGGGGGCGCTGCCCCCGCCGCGCTGCGCGCGTCTCCCCCGGGATATTTTCGAACCAGAGAGGGCGCAGCTAGCTACCAGAGGCCGGTGGCGGTGCGCAGCGCGAGACTGAAGCCGGCGAGGGCCGCATCGGACGTCAGGCGACCGTCGGCGACGCGGGCGGGGTCGCGGGCGGCGGCGCGCAGAATGCGCGTGGTCCCGGCGACTGAGTTGAGCGCCGGCCGGGCGGCGCGCGAGACGGTCCCGCGATTGCGGCGCGCCCGCGCGAGCCGGTCCAGCGCGGATCGGGCAAGACGCCGGACACCCTCGGGCGTGCCGTCGACAAGTGGGATGCGGCCGCGGGCTTCGAGTTCCGCGACCGCACATAACCAGGCGGCGATGCCGGCCGCGCAGGCGGCGTCGCGCACGGTGTGTTCGTCGGCCGGACCCAGGGCCGAGGCCGCGGCCCAGACGAGGTTGCCGGCGGTGGCGTCGATGTAGGTGGCGAGGTGGTCGTGGTCCTCGAACGGGTCGCGATGGATATCCCAGCTTCGGGCCGCGACGAGTGCATCGAGCAGGTGCGCGCGGTCCGGGGCGATGACTTCGGCCAGGGGCGTTGCGACCTCGTGTCGGCGCACCGGGCCGCCCTGCCCGATTTCGTCCGCGACGTCGCGCCACCATTGCAGACGCATCTCGGCGATCATCGGCTCCTGCGTGACCCACGGTGCGCGCGAAACCTCGACGTTGAAGGCATAGAGCGGGAAGAGCACGGTCCGCGCCGCCAATGGAGCGACCATCGCGGCGCGGAAGCGGTGCGGGTCGGCCGACTCGACGATCCGCGCGCAGGCCAGGACGTCAGTCGACAGGGTCATTCCGGGCGCACCACGAGCAAGGCATAGGCGATGGCCTCGGGCGCCTGCCGCCAAGCCGCGATCTCGGCTTCGGCTGCGTCGAGCACCTGCCGGACCTCGGCGTCAGGACGGCCCTTGCGCAAGGCGGCGATCCTGCGTTCGAGAGAGGCGTAGTAGCGCGCCCAGGGGGGGCCGACGATGATGCGGTGCCCAAGTGGCGCGAACCCCGCGGCGCGAACGCGCGCCTCGATGCCGGCGAGATCGGTCAACGCGGGATAATCGGCCCAGAAGCGTTGCGTCGCCCCGGTCTCGGCGCCGGCAATCGCGCAGGGTTCGGAAAAGGCGATCGCGCCCCCGGGTGCGAGGTTGCTGCGCCAGCCCGACAGCCCTTCGGTCACGCCGAGAAAATAGAGCGCACCGGCGCACCAGATCAGGTCGAAGGCGCCGTCGAGCCGCGCCATGTCATTCTGACGGGTCTCGACCCGCGCCCCGAAGCGGGCCAGCCGCTCCTTTGCCTCGCGCGCGAGCGGTTCGGCTTGCTCGACCGACACGATCCGCGCGTCACGCCGGGCCTCGGCCAACGTTGCGCTGTCGGCGCCAGAGCCACAGCCGGCGTCGCAGATACGTGCGCGGTCCGGCGTGCCGGCGACCTCCAGGGCCCAGAGCACGTCTTCCGGACACCCCGGTCCTTCGCGGTCGAGGCCGCTATAGACGCTGAAGAACGCGCTCACGTGTCGCGCACCAGCTTCCAGCGGATCGCGTCGAGCAGCGCCTCGAAGGAGGCGTCGACGATGTTGGGCGACACGCCCACCGTCGACCAGCGCCGGCCTTGCCCGTCCTCGCTGTCGATGATGACGCGGGTCACGGCCTCGGTGCCGCCTTGGGTGATGCGCACCTTGAAGTCGACGAGGCGCATGTCGTCGATGATCTCTTGGTAGCGCCCGAGGTCCTTGGCCAGCGCCTTGGAAAGCGCATTGACCGGGCCGCGATCGCTGCCCATCTCGTCCATGCTTTCGGAGACCGAGAGTTTCTTCTCGCCGTCGATCTTCACCACGACCACGGCCTCGGAAAGGCTGACCATGCGGTCGTACTTGTTCTTGCGGCGCTCGACCGTGACCCGGTAGCGCTTGACTTCGAAGAAGGCGGGCAGCTGGCCCAGCGCCTCGCGGGCGAGCAGTTCGAAGCTCGCCTGCGCGGTGTCGTAGGAATAGCCCTCGGCCTCGCGTGTCTTGATCGTGTCGAGTATCAGGCCAAGCGCCGGGTCGCCCTTTGCCACCTGGAGCCCCGCGCCCTCGAGGCGCTCGCGCAGGTTCGACTGGCCGGCCTGGTTTGACATCGGGATGATGCGGCTGTTGCCTACCAGCGCCGGGTCGATGTGTTCGTAGGTGGACGGATCCTTCAGCATGGCCGAGGCATGCAGCCCGGCCTTGTGCGCAAAGGCCGAAGAGCCGACGAAGGCGGCCTGGCGCTTGGGCACGCGGTTCAGGATCTCGTCGAGCGTGCGGCTGATGCGGGTGAGGCCGCGCAGCGCTTCGAGGGTGACGCCGGTCTCGAAGCGGCTGACATAAGGCTCCTTGAGCAGCAGGATCGGGATCAGCGCGGTGAGGTTCGCATTGCCGCAGCGTTCGCCGAGCCCATTGAGCGTGCCCTGAACCTGTCGGGCGCCGGCATCGACGGCGGCAAGGGTGCAGGCGACGGCATTCTCGGTATCGTCATGTGTGTGGATCCCGAGGTGGTCGCCGGGGATGCCGGCGGCGATCACCTCGGCGGTGATGCGGCCGACGTCGGCGGGCAGCGTGCCGCCGTTGGTGTCGCAAAGCACGACCCAGCGCGCGCCTGCCTCGTGCGCGGCTCTGAGACAGTCGAGCGCATAGTCGGGGTTGGCCTTGTAGCCGTCGAAGAAATGCTCGGCGTCGAAGAGCGCCTCTCGGCCCTGCGCGACGAGATGCGCGACGGATTTGGCGATATTGTCGAGGTTGTCTTCGAGAGAGATCTTGAGCGCGGCGGAAACGTGGAAGTCGTGGGTTTTGCCGACGAGGCAGACCGACGGGGTGCCGGCGTTCAGGACGGCGGCGAGCACGTCGTCGTTTTCCGCCGACAGGCCCGCGCGCTTGGTCATGCCGAAGGCGGTCATGGTGGCGCGGGTCTGCGGTGCGGTCTCGAAGAATGCGCTGTCGGTTGGGTTGGCACCGGGCCAGCCGCCTTCGATGTAGTCGACACCGAGGTCGTCGAGCGCCGTGGCGATGACGCGCTTTTCCTCGGTGGAGAATTGAACACCTTGGGTCTGCTGGCCGTCGCGCAGCGTGGTGTCGTAAAGGGTGAGGCGCTCGCGGGTCATGGGTGGGCGTCCAAAGTTTGAGCGTTTTGTTCAGGATGAACTGCCCGGCGGCAACGCCGGGCAGCGCCCGACCCGGCCCCCAGGGCGGGCGCTTCACGCCTACCCTCGGGCCGGGCGCTGCCCTCCACGGTAAACGAGGCGCTCATTTTAGAGCCTCCCAGTTTCCGAGGTTCGGATTTGTGTGGTCAAGGTGCCAAGTCGTGCCCTGTGGGCCATCTGAGAGCATTACGCCGATGGACGCCAAATGGTCTCGGATCTCATCTGCACGCTGGAAATCTCTCTCGCTCTTCGCCGCCAGTCTCGCGGTGACGTAGGCTTCAACCTTTTCCTGAAACTCTTTGGTAGGTACATCCGCCTCCAACGAACACCATTCGCCTAGCGCATCGGTCAGCAATCCGATCAGACCCGCCGTAGCCTTCAGCCCGGCAGCATCTTCCTTTCCGGCAAGCCTGTGCAGTTCGGCAATCACGCCCGCCGTGTTCACGTCATCCGCCAGCGCCTCGAGCGCCGCGCCGGACATGTCGCCCGGATCGACGCCATCGGTCATTGCTCGCCATTTGCGCAGGGTGTCCTCCGCCTGCCGCGCCTTCTCCGCTGTCCAGTCCATCGGCTTGCGGTAATGCGTCGACAGCATCACGAAGCGGATCACTTCGCCCGGCACACCCTGATCCAGCAGATCCCGCACGGTGAAGAAGTTGCCGAGCGATTTCGACATCTTCTTGCCTTCGACCTGCAGCATCTCGTTGTGCATCCAGACCCTGGCGAACTCGGCGTTCGGGTAGGCGCAGCAGCTTTGCGCGATCTCGTTCTCGTGGTGCGGAAACATCAGGTCGTTGCCGCCGCCGTGGATGTCGAAACTCTCGCCCAAAAGCTCGTGAGCCATGGCGGAGCATTCGATGTGCCATCCCGGGCGCCCGCGGCCCCAGGGGCTCTCCCAGCCGGGCTGGGTATCGTCGGACGGCTTCCAGAGCACGAAATCCATCGGATTGCGCTTGTAGGGCGCGACCTCGACGCGGGCGCCGGCGATCATGTCGTCGACCGAACGCCCCGACAGCGCGCCGTACTTCGCGTAGCTGTCCACGGCAAACAGCACATGACCTTCGGCGGCATAGGCGTGACCCATCTCGATCAGCCGCTCGATCAGCGCCACCATCGCCGGGACCCACTCGGTCGCCCGCGGCATCGCGTCTGGCTCGAGCGCGCCGACCGCCGCCATGTCCTGAAGATACCAGCCGGTGGTCTCGTCGGTGATCTCGCGGATGCTGCGCCCGGTCTCGGCGGCGCGCGCGTTGATCTTGTCGTCGACGTCGGTGAAGTTGCGCACGTAGTTCACGTGATCCGCTCCGTAGACATGGCGCAGGAGCCGGTAGAGCACGTCGAAGACGATGACCGGGCGCGCGTTGCCGAGGTGCGCGCGGTCATAGACGGTCGGCCCGCAGACATACATGCGCACGTTGCCGGGATCGATCGGGGCGAACGCCTCCTTGCGGCGGGTCCGGGTGTTGTGAAGCTTGATCTGGGTCGACATGGCCGGGCGTCCTTGCGCGGGGGTGACGCGGGCTTAGCAATCTCTGGTCAGAATGGAAACGACAGTGAACGCCCGCTGGATGGATCAGCGAATGGTAATGCAGCAGCAAATGGCGTTCATGCGGGTCATGGCCCCGCATATCCCGCGGCGTCGCTTGCGGTCAAGGGCTATGGACCCGGCCGGGCGACGCCGCCCGCGCCGGCATGTGATTGACGAATCGCGCCGCCTCTGCGCCCTTGCCGCCGATCTTCGGACGCGGACAGACAGGCGAAAAGGGAACGGGCAGATGCAGATTTCGAAGCGGCTGGACGGGATCACCGGCGGTGGCTCGGACGGGTGGGAGCTGTTTCTCAAGGCGCGCGCGATGGTCGCCGCCGGGATACCGGTGACCGAGCTGACCATCGGCGAGCATGACATCCGAACCGCCGCCCCGGTGCTGCAGGCGATGCACCAAGCGGCGCTGGGAGGACACACCGGCTATGCCGCAATTCCGGGTGTCGATGCGCTGCGCGCGGCCGTCGCCCGGCGCGTGACCGAGCGGACCGGCGTTGCGACGACACCCGAGAACGTGCTGATCACGCCCGGCGGGCAGTCGGCGCTTTTTGCGGCGCACATGGCAGCCTGCGATGTGGGCGACCGGGCGCTCTACATCGATCCCTATTACGCGACCTACCCAGGCACCATCCGAGGCGCCGGCGCGGTTCCGGTCGCGGTGCAGGCCCGGGCCAAGAATGCATTCCAGCCGCGCGCGGCGGACATCGCCGAGGCCGCGCAGGGCGCAAAATCGCTGCTCGTCAACTCCCCCAACAACCCGACCGGCGTGGTCTATTCGCGCGAGACGCTCGAAGGCATCGCGAGGATCAGCCAGGACGCGGATCTGTGGCTGATTTCGGACGAGGTCTACGACACCCAAGTCTGGGAAGGCGAACACGTCTCGCCGCGCGCGCTGCCCGGCATGGCCGAGCGCACGCTTGTCGTGGGCTCTATGTCCAAGAGCCACGCGATGACCGGATCGCGGATCGGCTGGCTGATCGGCCCGGAAGCGGCGATTGCGCATCTGATCAACCTCGCCACACACACCACCTACGGCGTTCCGGGCTTCATCCAGGACGCGGCGCTTTTCGCGCTGCAGGAGGGGCCTGACTTCGAGGCCGAGATCGCCGAGCCGTTCCGGCGTCGGCGGGCGCTCGCGAAAAGCATCCTTGCGCGACAGAACACCGTTGGCCTCGTCCCCGCCGGTGGCGCGATGTACCTGATGCTCGACATCCGCGCGACCGGCATGTCGTCGGAAGACTTCGCGGAAGACCTGCTCGAGACTCACCGCATCGCGGTCATGCCGGGAGAAAGCTTCGGTGCGGCGGCCTGGGGGCACATCCGCGTTGCGATGACGGTCGAGGATGCCGCCTTCGAACGGGCTTTGGCGACGATCTGCGCCCACGCGCAGCAGCGCGCCGCAGCCTGTGTCAACGAGAACGGCCCGGGCGGAAAGCCCGGGCCGCGTATCTTTCCAACCGCGTGACCGATCAGAACTTGTAGGACGCGCGCAGCGAGACGGTGTTGGCGCTGGCGTCATTGCCGTCTGCGCCGAGGCCGTCGAACTCGTGCCGTAGCACCTCGCCGCCGACCAGCCAGTTATCAGTCACCTTGTAGGACACGCCGAGACCGTAGAACGGCCCGGTGTCGTCGCCCACCGAGGTGCTGGCCATCGCCGACCCCGCCGTGGCGTAGACCAGCGTGTTGCCCAAGTCATAACCGCCCTTGAGCTTGAGGCGCGTCACGTCGTCGACGGTCGCGGCGCCATCGCCGATGTCGATGTCCATCTTGTCGTAGTCGAGTTCGGCACCGGCGACCCAGTTGCCGAAATCGTGGTTGTAACCGACGTGCACCCCGTAGAACGTATCGTCGCCGTCGATCCCGTCGAGACCGCCGTCGCCCGAGACATCGCCGTAGCCCAGTTGCACACCGCCGTAAAAGCCGCCCCAGTCACTGCCGTAGTCGACCGGAGGCGTCGCGACCGGCGCAACCGGCACCGGCTCGACGGGGGCCTCGACGAGGTCGCCCGCCATCAGCGGGGTTGCGAGAACGGTGGTGGCTGCCAGGCTGGCGGCGATACTCTTGAACTTCTTCATCTGTCTTGTCCTTTCTTGCTCGACTGCCGTTGTTGGCAGGGGCGATCGCTGTTGCCCTCGTACCTTCAACGACGGTCCACGCCGAGTTGTTCACCGCGCCCGACCATTGCCAGAGCCGTGGCGGATTTGCGCGCGATTTGGCGCACAGCGTGGAATCATGCCGGCGGGAACCGGCCCAGCGACCCTGCGTAAGCCACGTTCAACGCTCACATTTCCTTGAAGTCCCTTGCGTAGAAAGCGCCGGAACGCCGCAGGGTCCAAAAGCGACCCGGCGTCGCAAACGCGGCAGACAGAGGCGGCGCGCCGTCCGACCATCATGCCGTCCGGGAGGGCCACGATGCAGGGCGACCAAAGCAAGATCGAACTGGTGATCCGCACCATCGGGGCCGAGCGGGGACGGGCCGCACGCGGCGGACCGATCGAAAACTGACCGCCGCCGCCCTCAGTTTTCTCCTCTCAAGGACACCGATATGAACGACCAGTCCCAGACCCGCAGCGGTGGCCGTGCCGCGCGTCGGGCCGCCCGTGCCGGCCCGCTTGCCGAACATCTCCGCCCGGTGCGCGCCGGGATGTCCGGCGGCACCTACGCGCCGCTGACCCGGGACGGCATGGACCGCATCCACACGGCCGCGCTCGACGCGCTCGAAGAGATCGGGCTTGCCGACGCGCCGCCCTCCGGGATCGAAGCGATGACCCGCGCGGGTGCGGTTCTGGGCGGCGACGGGCGCTTGCGTTATCCGCGCGCGCTGGTCGAGGACACGATCGCGCGGGCCAATCGGTCGATCACTCTTTGCGGACGCGATGCCCGTCATGACATGGACCTCTCCGGCACCCGTGTTCACTATGGCACCGCGGGGGCCGCCGTGCATATCGTCGAGCCGCACGACAGAACGTATCGCGAAAGCACGCTTCAGGACCTGCATGACGCCGCGCGCATCTCCGATGTGCTCGACAACATCCACTTCCTGCAACGCCCGATGGTCGCCCGCGACATTTCCGACAACCGCGAGATGGACCTGAACACCGTCTATGCCTGTTGCGCGGGGACAACCAAGCATATCGGCACATCCTTCACCGAAGCCGAGTTCGCCGCGGACGCGCTGGAAATGCTGCACCTGATCGCGGGCGGCGAGGAGGCCTGGCGTGCACGGCCTTTCGTGTCGAATTCGAACTGCTTCGTTGTGCCGCCGATGAAATTCGCCACGGAAAGCTGCCTGGTGATGGAGACCTGCATTCGCGGCGGGATGCCGGTCCTGCTGCTCTCGGCCGGTCAGGCCGGGGCCACCGCCCCTGCCCCGATCGCGGGCGCCATCGTGCAGGCCGTGGCCGAGTGTCTGGCCGGACTGGTCTATGTGCAGGCGATCCAGCCGGGTCATCCGGCGATCTTCGGCACCTGGCCTTTCGTGTCGGACCTGCGCACCGGGGCGATGTCGGGCGGGTCCGGCGAACAGGCGCTGCTGACCGCGGGCTGCGCACAGATGCACCGCCATTACGATCTGCCCGGCGGCGCGGCGGCGGGCATCGCGGACGCCAAACTGCCCGACATGCAGGCGGGCTGGGAACAGGCCATGTCGAACGTCATGGCCGGGATGGCGGGGCTCAACATGGTCTACGAGGCTGCTGGGATGCATGCTTCGCTGCTGGGGTTCTGCCTGGAATCGCTGGTGATCGGCGACGACCTGATCGGACAGGCGCTGCGCTGCGTGCGCGGGATCGAGGTCAGCGAAGACGCGGTGTCGCTGGACGTCATGCGGGCCACCTGCCTCGGCGGGCCGGGCCACTACCTCGGTTCGGCCCAGACGCTGGAACTGATGCAGACCGAATATCTTTACCCCCGCCTGGGCGATCGCAGTTCCCCCAAGGAATGGGAGGAAAAGGGCAAGCCCGACCTTCTGGAACGCGCCAGGGCGTTCAAGGACGAGATCCTGTCGCAAAGATCCCGCGCGCGCTTCGATGCCGCGACGGACGCCGCGATCCGCGACCGCTTCCGCATCCACCTGCCCGCCTGAACGTCAGGTGGGGCGGTCGACCTCGCCCAGCACCTCGACAAGACCGGTACGCAGGGCCTCCGGCGTGATGCGGCTCAGCAATGCATCGACCCGGTCATGCATCTCGCGCCAGATCGGCAGCGCCTGCTTGAGCGCCTCTCGCCCCGCGTCGGTCAGGCGCAGCCGTCGCGCGCGCGCATCCTGGTCGTCGGCGAAGCTGTCGACAAGGCCCCGCCGTTCCAGTGGCTTCAGGGCGGCGGTGACGGTGGTGCGATCCATCGCGAGAACGCCCGTCAGATCACCCACGCGCGGCCCGTCCGGTCGGTTGAGCGCCATCAGCAGCGAGAATTGTCCGTTGGTCAGCCCGACCGGGCGCAAGGCCTCGTCAAAGACGCGCCCCAGCCGCCGCGCCGCGCGCTGCGCATGCAGGCACAGGCACCTGTCGCGCACCTCGTGGGTGGCGGAAATCGGCAGGTCGGGATCCATCACGATATTTATGTTGATATCAACTTAACTGGCTGTCAACGTCGGAGAAGACGATTCAGAACCAGGAAGGGAGTGACAGACATGGCCTACGTCAGCGGATTTCTTTTGGCGGTACCGGAAGACAAGAAGCAGGAATACCTCGATATGGCGAAAGCAGCCTGGGAGATCTTCAAAGATCACGGATGCCTCGCCATGCAGGAAAACTGGGGAGAGAACGTGCCCGATGGCAAGGTCACCTCGTTTCCGATGGCGGTGCAGAAGAAGGAGGGCGAGGTCGTCGTCTTCTCCTGGATGGAATGGCCGGACAAGGACACGGCGGACAAGGGCTTCGAGGCGATGATGCAGGACCCGCGGATGGAAAAGATCCAGGTGATGCCCTTCGACGGAATGCGGATGATGTGGGGCGGGTTCGAACCTCTGATCCGCATGGAAGCCTGAGCCATGGGCATCGAGATCAGCGGCTTCGCGTGGGTGCCCGAATTCGCCCAAGGCTACGTCAAGGACCTGCGCCCGCGGTGGGCGTTGGCCGAGGCGGGACTGAACTACGAAGTGCGCCAACTGGAAAACGGCGAGACCGACGGCGCCGAATACCGGCGCTGGCAGCCCTTCGGGCAGGTGCCCGCCTACCGGGATGACGAGGTCGAGCTCTTCGAAAGCGGCGCCATCCTGCTGCACATCGGCCGAAAGTCCGATGTGCTGCGGCCGCGCGGCGCGCAGGAAACGGCCCAGACAGAAGCCTGGATGTTCGCTGCGTTCAATTCTGTCGAGCCACGCGTCGACAACCTCGTGAATCCGCAGATCTTCTACCCGGACGAGGACTGGGTGGCGGGCTGGCGGCCGCACGCGCTGCGCCTGCTCGAATTTCGCCTGACATCACTGACCGGCTGGCTTGAAGGACGCGACTGGCTGGTCGCGCGCTTCGGCGTGGCCGATATCGCCATGGCGACCGTTCTGCGCGGGTTGCGAGAAGAGCCGGTGATCGACGATTTCCCGGTCGTCGCATCCTATCTCGAACGCTGCCTTGAACGCCCGGCTTTTGCCGAAGCACTCAGGAAACAGCGTGAGAGCTTCCGGCCTGAAGCGGCCTGATTCCCTGGCCGCGGCGGGGGCCGCCTCGTCGCTTGGACCTGCCCGGAGGAAACACCCGCCGGGCAGGATTCGGTCCGGATGTCAGCCGCCCTGCTCGGACGTGCATTTCCGGGCGGCCTCGATCGCCATCTGGGTGCCCGCGAGGCTGATCGAGAACGGTTTGCCGAGTTGCGGCGTGACGTCCATCTGCGACGTGTTCATGACATCTTCGACCAGCCGGGGATTGTTGGTGAGGATGTAGCCGCCAACGTGATTCTTCGACAGGTGATTGCCGCCGGAATAGCCGGTTCCCTGGTATTCCTTCCCGTCGAGCGACACGTTGATGCGCTGTTCGCGCACGCCACCGCTGGAATCGCCCAGCGTGAAGACACCGAGGTAGCCCAGATCTCCGGCCTTGGTCAGTCCCATCTGCAGCACGTCCTGTTCCGCGTCCGTGCGTTCGGCAAAGCACGAGCCCTTGGTCTCGTCGAGGTAGATGCGCCAGTCGCCTTCGGTCCCCCACTCGGTGAACGTGCTGCCTTCGACGGGCAGAACGTCGCTGGCCTGCGCCAGAGCCGAGGTTCCTGCGAACCCGCAGCAGACGGCTGCGGCAATGAGCGTCGACATCTTCATGGTGATTTCCTCTCCTGATTTGCGCAAACCCCATCGGCTCGCCCGCCGAAGATTGCGCGGAAAGAGCATAATACCACCTTGACATGAATCAAGGTTGTGCTCCGCTGCGTCCCGCGCTGCAAGGCGAAGCCCGTCCGCCGTCCGGAGACGAAGTCGGATTGCGCGAACACTGCGTTGCGGTTCAGAGAACAGTCGCATTTGCGCCTCAATTGCGCTCGATTGGATCGCTAGCTGTGAGCCAAATTTTGAGGGCTGTACCGTGGAAGCAATCGGATCAATCCTGGGACTCGTGACCGGCGCGCTGTTCGATCTGAACGTGCGCTACTCGTTGTTCTATCTGTCCTGCACGATCCTGATCGCGTTTCTTGTCTGGCGCTATCGCGGTCGTCCCGAGAGCTTCAGCACGTGGCTCTTTCCCAAGGCCGTTTACACGCACAGATCCAATCTGCTCGACATCAAGCTGTTTATCACGGGCCGCCTGTTCAGCATCCTGGGCCTATTCGGGGCCGTTTTCTTTCCCACCACCATCGCCTACGCGGTGCTGACCTACCTGTCACCGGATGAGTTCTCCGCCCCGCCGATCAGCTGGTCGCGCGGCTTCATCGCGACGGTGGTCGTCGTGGTCACTTCGGATTTCTGCAAATACTGGGCGCACCGTGCACATCACGAATGGCGCTTTCTCTGGCCGTTCCATGCCGTCCATCATTCGGCCGACGTGCTCACCCCGCTGACGGTAGAACGCGTCCATCCGCTCGAGCCGATCATCCGCAACCTGCTGATGACGCTGGTTGTCGGCCTTGTTCAGGGGCTCGTGCTTTACGGACTGGTCGGACAGATCAACCTGACGACCATCGGCGGGGCGAACGCGCTCTACTTCGTTTTCAACGCTCTCGGGTCCAATTTTCGGCACAGCCACATCTGGATCAGCTACGGGCCGGTGCTCGAACACGTGTTCATCTCGCCCGCGCAGCACCAGATCCACCATTCGGTTGCGCGCAAGCATCACGACAAGAACTACGGGTCGATCTTCGCAGTCTGGGACTGGGCATTCGGAACGCTCTACGTGCCGACCGAGCAGGAAAAGCTGCGCTTCGGGGTTTCCGACGGCACCGACAAGCCCGTCGAACAGCCCTACCCGACGCTGGTCGCCGCCCTGATCCTGCCCTTTACGCAAAGCTGGTCGGCGATTGTGGACAAGATGGGCGGGACACAGGCGCAGCGGACCCAAACCCCTGCCCCGCAGCCGGCAGCAACTCCGGCCCTTGCGCCCGCCATGCCGCAGGGCTTCTCGCTCTGGCTCGACGTGTTGCGCGCCGGCGCGGCCCTGACGGTCCTGTTCGGCCACATGGCCCACGTCCGGTTCACCGGCGGAAAATATTATTTCCTGCGCGACTGGAACGTGGCAAGCGACGCGGTCGCCGTCTTTTTCGTACTGTCCGGCGTCGTGATCGCCTACGCCGCCGGTCGCGACGCCACGCTGTCGCGGTTTGCCTTCAACAGGGTGACGCGCGTGGCATCGGTTCTGGTGCCCGCACTGCTTCTGACATTGGTCTTCGACGCGATCGGAACGCGGACCGACATGTCGGCCTACCCGCAAGGATACTATCAGCAGCTTTCGCTCGGAGAGTTCCTCTGGCGCGGCCTGACAGTCACGAACCTCTGGACCGGCGCCCAGGACTGGGTTCGCCTGGGATCGAACGGTCCGGTCTGGTCGTTGAGCTATGAAATCGGCTTCTACCTGATCTTCGGCGCGATGATTTTCCTCAAGGGCCTGACACGCGCCGCCGTGCTGGCCATGCTCGTGCTGCTTGTCGGCATTCCGATCCTCGTCATGTTCCCGGCGTGGTACCTCGGCGTGCTGGTCTGGAAGCGCGTCTCGGCCGCGCCGTCTACCCGCAGCCGCAAGGCGAACTGGGCCATCGCCGTCGGCAGCATCGCTCTGCTGGTCGCGCTCAAGGTCGCGAAACTGCCGAACATCCTCGAGAATCTGACGATTGCGGTGTTGCAACCCGTCAACCATCACGATCTGCTCGTCTATTCCAACGAGGTTCTGTGGAACACGGTGATCGCGCTGTTGCTCGCAGTGCACCTGATTGCGATCTGGGCGCTGGCGCAGGATGGCGCGCGCCGGGCCGAGGGACGCTTCGCGCGGCTGGTGCGCTGGATCGCGGGCGGCAGCTTCTCGCTCTACCTCGTGCATTACCCGACGCTGCACCTGCTCGACGCGACGCTGCCCGCCACGCTTCCGGGTCATGATCTGTGGATGCTCGTTCTGACACTCGCGGTCTGTTTCGGCTTTGCCGCGATCTTCGAACGCCCCATCCGCCGGTATCGCGCGGTCCTGCGCGCGCTATTTGCACGCATCGCCTCACCTCGTGAGGCCGACACGGCCTCTGCCGGATAGGCGAGAACAACTCACCGGGGTGACGACAGGACGATCGACTTGCGCCATGAGTTCCCTAGGCGAATGCGGCCTCGTCACCATCGGCTCAGCGCAAAGAAAAAGAGGCGCCGAAGCGCCTCTTGAGTTTCGCCGTTCAGGCTCGATCTGTTAACCGCTCGGATATTTTCTGCCTGCGGCCTGAACGTCGTCGGGGGCGAGCGCACCCGCCCCGTGTCAGGTGGGCGGACAAGGTACCGTCCCACCCATTCTTCCAGGGGCCCGGAAGCCCGTGGTGCGATCAGGGCGATAGTCCGCCCTGACCTCTATCTCGGCGGGGCGGGAGACCGAAGCCTCCGCGCCCCTGCGCGCCATAGCCGGCGCGTGTTCTCAGCTACACCCCGAGGTGCCCCCGCAGGTGTTGCACTTCATGCAGGTGCCGTTGCGCACCAGCGTGTAGTTGCCGCATTCGCCACAGGCCTCGCCTTCGTAGCCCTGCATCTTTGCCTTGGTCCGGGCATCGAGCGCCGTGGCGGTGACGGTGGTGTTCGAGGCCATGACCGCGACCCCGCCATCCGCGACAGCGGCCGCGTCCATCGAGGCCGTCACGCCCTGCCCGCCCTGCAGCACCACCAGCTCCTGCGGCAGACGGTTGCGCAGGTAGCCGGTCGAACTGATCTGGCGCAGCACTTCCAGCGACTTGGTGGCGGCCGTCTCGCTCAGTTCCGAGACGTTCTCGATGCCTTCCTCTTCCTCACCACGCCCCAGCGTGTCGAAGGTCGCACCCTCGGGCTGGACATGCGCGAGATCGGTACGGTCGAGGTAGCTGACCGCCAATTCGCGGAAGATGTAGTCGAGGATTGAGGTGGCGTTCTTGATCGTCTCGTTGCCCTGCACCATGCCCGCCGGTTCGAACTTGGTGAAGGTGAAGGCGTCGACGAATTCCTCGAGCGGCACGCCGTACTGGAGCCCGACCGAGACAGCGATGGCGAAGTTGTTCATCATCGCGCGGAAGCCGGCGCCTTCCTTGTGCATGTCGATGAAGATCTCGCCGAGGTTACCGTCCTCGTATTCGCCCGTGCGCAGGTAGACCTTGTGCCCGCCGACGATCGCCTTCTGGGTATAGCCTTTGCGGCGCTGCGGCATCTTCTCGCGGTGCCGTGCGACGACCTCCTTGACGATAATCTTCTCGACCACCTTCTCGGCCAGCACGGCGGCCTTTTCCTGCGGCGTTCCGCTTTCCAGCGTCTCGGCGGCCTCGTCGTCATCCTCGACCAGGGCCGCTGCGAGCGGCTGGCTCAGCTTCGATCCGTCGCGGTAGAGCGCGTTGGCCTTGATGCCGAGCGACCAGCTAAGCTCGTAGGCCGCCTTGCAGTCCTCGATGGTGGCCGAGTTGGCCATGTTGATCGTCTTCGAGATCGCGCCCGAGATGAAGCTTTGCGCCGCCGCCATCATCCGGATGTGGCTTTCGACCGACAGGTAGCGCTTGCCTTTCTTACCGCAGGCGTTGGCGCAATCGAAGATAGGCAGGTGCTCGGCTTTCAGATGCGGCGCACCCTCCAGCGTCATCGTCCCGCAGACATGATCGTTGGCCGCCTCGATGTCCTTGCGCGAATAGCCGAGGCTTTTCAGCAGGTCGAAAGTCGGATCGTTCAACTTCTCCGCGGGGATGCCGAGGACCTGGGTGCAGAACTCCTCGCCCAGCGTCCATTGGTTGAAGACGAAGCGGATGTCAAAGGCCTGACCCAGCGCGGCATCGACCTTGGCCAGCTCGTTCGGGCCGAAGCCGTGACCGGCAAGCGTTGTGTGGTTGACGCCCGGCGCGTTGCCGATGGTGCCGTGACCCACAGCATAGGCGACGATCTCTTCGATCTCTGCCGAGCCGTAGCCGAGCTTTTCGAGCGCCGCGGGGACCGAACGGTTAATGATCTTGAAGTAGCCGCCACCCGCAAGCTTCTTGAACTTCACGAGCGCGAAATCGGGTTCGATCCCGGTGGTGTCGCAGTCCATCACGAGCCCGATCGTGCCGGTCGGCGCGATCACCGAGACCTGCGCGTTGCGGTAACCGTGCTGCTCGCCGAGGTTCAGCGCCTCGTCCCAGGCCTGCATCGCCACTTCGACGAGGCGCGCGTCCGGGCAGTTGGCGTGATCGAGCGCCACCGGCTTGACGGCGAGGCTCTCGTAGCCGTCCGACAAGCCGCGTGCTGCGGTGCGGTGGTTGCGGATCACCCGCAGCATGTGATCGGCGTTCTTGGCATAGCCCGGGAAGGGTCCGAGTTCACCGGCCATCTCTGCGGAGGTGGCATAGGAGACCCCGGACAGGATCGCCGTCAGTGCCCCGCAGAGCGCACGGCCCTCGGCGCTGTCATAGGACAGGCCCATGTTCATAAGCAGACCGCCGACGTTGGCATATCCGAGGCCCAGGGTACGGAAGTCGTAGCTGCGCTGCGCGATCTCCTTCGAGGGGAACTGCGCCATCAGCACCGAGATTTCCAGCGTCACGGTCCAGAGCCGCGTCGCATGCATGTAATCCTCGACCTGGAACGCGCCGTCCTTGAGGAAGGTCAGCAGGTTCATCGACGCAAGGTTGCAGGCGGTGTCGTCGAGGAACATGTACTCCGAACACGGGTTCGATCCGCGGATCGGCCCGTCCGCCGGGCACGTGTGCCAGTCGTTCACGGTGTCGTGGAACTGGATGCCCGGGTCGGCGCAGGCCCAGGCCGCGTGCCCGATCTGCTCCCAGAGATCGCGGGCGCGCACGGTCTTTTTCACGCCGCCATCGACGCGCGAGATCAGCTCCCAGTCGGCGTCTTTTTCGATGGCGTGCAGAAAGGCGTTGGTGACCCGGATCGAGTTGTTGGAATTCTGGCCGGAAACCGAGTTGTAGGCTTCCGAGTCCCAATCTGTGTCGTAAGTCGGGAACTCGATCGAAGTGTGGCCTTGCTTGGCGTAGTCCAATACGCGCTTGATGTAGGTCTCGGGGATCGCGGATTTCTTGGCCTCGCGCACCGCTTCGCGCAGCTGCGGGTTGGTCGCCGGAACATAGGCATCCTCGGCCGCGCCGTCCCAGCTGCCGATGGCCTTGAAGATGAGGTTGAGTTTCTGCTCGTGCATCTTCGAGCCGGCGACGATGCTTGCCACCTTCTGCTCCTCGAGCACCTTCCAGTTGATGAAGTCCTCGATGTCCGGGTGATCGGCGTCGACGATGACCATCTTGGCCGCGCGCCGGGTGGTGCCGCCGGACTTGATGGCGCCCGCGGCGCGGTCCCCGATCTTGAGGAACCCCATCAGGCCCGACGACTTGCCGCCGCCCGACAGCTTCTCGCCCTCTCCGCGGAGCGATGAAAAGTTGGTGCCCGTACCCGAGCCGTACTTGAACAGCCGCGCCTCGCGGACCCACAGGTCCATGATGCCGCCCTCGTTCACCAGGTCATCCTCGACCGACTGGATGAAGCAGGCATGCGGCTGCGGGTGCTCGTACGAGGATTTCGACTTGGTCAGCTTGCCGGTCTTGTAATCGACATAATGATGGCCTTGGGCCGGGCCGTCGATCCCGTAGGCCCAGTGCAGGCCGGTGTTGAACCACTGCGGACTGTTCGGCGCGGCCTTCTGGGTGGCCAGCATGAAGCGCATCTCGTCGAAGTAGGCGCGGGCGTCCTCTTCGGTGGAAAAGTAGCCGCCCTTCCAGCCCCAGTAGGTCCAGGCGCCCGCAAGCCGGTCGAACACCTGCTTGGACGAGGTCTCGCCGCCCATCTCCGCGCCTTCCTCGGCGACCGAGCGCCACAGGAACTCGGGCACGCCCTTTTCCTTCACCTTGCGCGTCGCGGACGGCACGCCGGCCTTGCGGAAATACTTCTGGGCGATCACGTCGCTGGCGACCTGACTCCACGAGGCCGGCACTTCGACGTCGTCGAGGCGGAACACGATGGTGCCGTCAGGGTTGCGGATCTCGGAGACGGTGGAAACGAAGTCGAGCTCCGCGTAGGCGTCCTGATCGGCCCGGGTGAATTTTCTTTCGATTTTCATGTGCGCTGCCTCGTCTTCAGCTTCTTCGAACAAGGGCCGCATCCGTCTTTGCAAACCGCCCCACCGTCTCTTGAAAGCGCACAACACTTCTCCGTCCGCACGATCCGCGTCGTTGCGCGGATGCACGGCCATTCGACATGGTCGCAGTGATGTCAGCCCTCGGTCCGCCGCGTCGCCCTGTAGATTTTTCTACTACATATTGTGGCGCCATCGTCGGCCTCCACAAACTGGCGTATCCGACCACAACTGGTCAACGAAAAAATTCGCGCTTTAGACAAATCTTCCGGGTTGACCTGCGCGACGCGGCGCGTCACGCGGCCTGCAGGCTGATTCAGTCGATGACCCGGCGGCAGGTTCTCCACAGGGCGCTGAGGCGGACGCCTCTGCAAACGAGGTCAAAAAACGCCCGCCTGCGTTGAGGTTTGGACGCGCAAGTTGAGAAACCGCCTGAACCTGTCCACAGGCCCGGCGACCCGCCGGGCGCGGGCATTCACCCGAAGCGCGGCCAGCATGGATGACGCGATGTCCGGCGCGGACATGTGACAGATTTGCGACGCAGGCGGACAACGCCACGTGCCAGACCCTGTGGTCCGCGGCAGAAATTTCGCCCCGCCGATACCAGATGTTGTGGAAGTGGTCGGGGCGGCGAGATTCGAACTCACGACCCCCTGTACCCAAAACAGGTGCGCTACCAGACTGCGCCACGCCCCGACAGGCGCCTCTTTAGACAGGTGCTCAGGTTTTGAAAAGCCCTAACACGACCAGGCGGCGTCGGAGGCGTCGAAGGACGGGTGCCGCATGACCGAGCCTTCGGTGATACCCATGCGCTCGGCCAGTCCGCCGTTGATCTCGAGCACATGGGTCAGCCCGTCGCCGCCGTGGATCGGTGTCTCGTCCAGCGGGACCGCCATGGCGTGTATGTGCCGGACGGTTCCGGTCGCGTCGAGAAACAGCATGTCCAGCGGGATCAGGGTGTTGCGCATCCAGAAAGACAGCGATTGCGGTCTGTCATAGACAAAAAGCATACCGGAAGAGATCGGCAGGCTGTCGCGATGCATGAGTCCCTGCGCCTGTTCAGCCGCATCGTCGGCGATTTCCACGCTGAAGCGCGCCTGACCCCAATCGCCCTTGAGAAAGACGGTATCCTCCCGGCAGTTCTGCGCCGCGGCCGCGCCGGACCAGACCAGCATCGCCACGGCGAATAATCCGCGGGTCATGACTTCGGCCGGTGCGCCGCCGCTTCCCAGGCGAGAACTTCGGCCGCCATCTGGCCGCGCTTGCCGTTGATCACCCGCAAGGCGAGCGCTTCGCCCGGTTGCAGGTCCGACAGTCCGGACCGGCGCAGCACCTCGACATGCAGAAAAATGTCTTCGGGCCGGCCGAAGACATTGGCGAAGCCGAAGCCCTTGCCCTTGTCGAACCATTTCACCCGCGCTGGCTCGAGCGGCGCCGAGGACACGTCCTCGGGATCGAGCTCGGCGAGGTCGGAGAGCACAGCGGCTCCGCCGGATTCGGGCGGTTGCAGCGACAGTACCTGCGTGGCCTGAACGCCCCGCTCGGTGCTCTGCACCTCGAGCTTGACCCGCGCGCCATCCGCGACCGAACTCTGCCCGAAGTTGCGCAGCACGTTGACGTGCAAAAGGATGTCCGGCCCGCCCACGTCGGCGACGACGAACCCGAACCCCTTGACGGGATCGAACCACTTGACCATGCCGGTCACCGGGCCGGCTTTTTCACTAACGTCGTTCACCGTTTTGCTTTCTTGTCATCGAAAGAGGGTATTTGCTTCCCAGCGCCATTCCAGCCGTGTCATGCCCGTCCTCGACTGGACAATGACCTGGCGTCCGGACAAGTAAACTACAACGCGGGCTGTTTGACCATGCGATCGACGTAAATCGCGGAATTTTCCCGTAAATTCTGAATAACAATTTTGCCCCTACCAGTACGTTCTGAAATATCCTGCCGCCGGTCCGCCAACGCGGGCGGCGAAATGTCCGTTAACCTATTTGTTCTAACCCTCACACGGGCCCTGCTCCAAGCGAATTTCGCCGCGGGCGTCATGGATTCAACCGCGCGGTGGTCCATTCCTGCCCGATTTCGGCCCGGCGCCAGACAAAACGGTCATGCAGGCGGAATTCGCCGTCGGCCCAGAACTCGATCTCCAGCGGGGCGATCCGGTATCCGCCCCAGAACGGCGGGCGCGGCGGATTGGTCCCGAACCTGGCCGTGACCTTGGCCACCTCCGCCATCAACGCCGCGCGGCTTTTCAGTGGACGGGACTGGCGCGAGGCCCAGGCGCCCAGCCGGCTCTTGAGAGAGCGCGACGCGAAATAGGCATCCGCCTGCGGTCCGTCCTCGCGGTGGACCAGTCCCCGCACCCGGACCTGGCGGCGCAGCGATTTCCAGTGCATCACGAACGCGGCCTTGCCCGTCGCGTCGATCTCGCCGGCCTTGGCACTCTCGTAATTGGTGTAGAAAACGAAGGCCTCCGCCTCGATTTCCTTGAGCAGCACCATGCGTGCGTTCGGCAGCCCGTCGGCACCCACGGTCGACAACGCAATTGCATTCGGATCGTTGGGCTCGGTCGCCTCGGCCTCGGCCAGCCAGCGCCGGGCTATTTCGAAAGGGTCGTCGCCTGCAAACTTGCCGTCGCGTTTTTCCATCATCGCCTCCGTTTTGCCGTGCTGCCGCCCGGCGCAGATTGGCCGGAACGGTGGCCGGGTCAAGGGATGGCAGGTGCTTGATGGTTTGCGGTGGATCGCCTAAAGCAATCGGAACGGCCGAACGGGACGAGGAAGGGTGGCACGGATGGCGAAGGATCTTCTGGCGGGCAAACGTGGCCTGATCATGGGGCTTGCGAACGACAAGAGCATCGCCTGGGGGATCGCCAAGAGCTGCGCCGAAGCCGGTGCGCAGCTTGCCTTTTCCTACCAGGGCGAGGCGCTGAAGAAACGCGTCGACCCGCTGGCGGCGCAACTCGGCAGCGATATCGTTCTGCCTTGCGACGTCGGAGACGAGAGTTCGATCGACGCGCTGTTCGAGGCGCTGAAGGAGCGCTGGGGCGGGCTCGATTTCGTGGTGCACGCGATCGGGTTTTCGGACAAGTCCGAGCTGCGCGGGCGCTATGTCGACACCAGCCGGGCCAATTTCGCGATGTCGATGGACATCTCGGTCTATTCCTTCACCGCCGTGGTGCAACGCGCCGAGAAGATGATGCAGCCGGGCGGTTCGTGCCTGACGCTGACCTATTACGGCGCCGAGAAGGTGATGCCGCATTACAACGTCATGGGGGTCGCCAAGGCGGCGCTTGAGGCCAGCGTGAAATACCTCGCCGAGGATCTCGGCAAGGACGGCATCCGCGTCAACGCGATCTCGGCGGGCCCGATCAAGACGCTTGCGGCCTCCGGCATCGGCGATTTCCGCTACATCATGAAGTGGAACGAGTACAATTCGCCGCTGCGGCGCAACGTGACCACCGAGGACGTCGGCAAGGCGGCGCTCTACCTGTTGTCGGACCTCGGGTCCGGCACCACGGGCGAGAACCTGCATGTCGATGCCGGCTACCACGTGGTCGGCATGAAGGCGGTCGACGCCCCGGACATGAGCAAGGAATGACGCCATGAGCTCCAAGGATCCGTCCCGCCTGCCGCATGAAAAGGGGTTCCACATCAGCTGGGACCAGATTCACCGCGACAGCCGGGCGCTGGCCTGGCGGCTCGACGGGCAGGGTCCGGACGAGGGTGGCTGGCGCGCGGTCGTGGCCATCACCCGCGGCGGCATGGCGCCGGCGATGATCGTGGCGCGCGAGCTCGACATCCGCACCGTCGACACGATCTCGATCAAGTCCTACGACCACCAGCAGCAGTCCGAGGCCAAGGTGCTGAAGGCGCCGGACGCGGAGCTGATGGGCAACGGCACCGGGATACTGATCGTCGACGACCTGGTGGATTCCGGAAAGACGCTGGAAGTGGTGCGGCGGAAGTATCCGAATGCGCATTTCGCCACCGTCTACGCCAAGCCGAAGGGCCGTCCGCAGGTCGACACCTTCATCACCGAAGTGAGCCAGGACACCTGGATCTTCTTTCCCTGGGACATGGCGCTGCAATATGTCGAACCCTATCGCGGCACCTGAGCGGCGCGCCATGAGTTTCATGCCTCCGGCGGGGATATTTCTGAACCAGAGAACGTCAAGTGGATCGGCACTGCGGTCGTTGGCCCGACGTGCGCGGGGCGCGCGATGAGCCTGACGCGCACATCGGCGACCTTCGCGCCACCCGTGATGGAGGCGCGGCGCTGGATCGCGGGCGTCGCGTTTCCCGCGGAGCGCCCGCTGATCAACGTCAGCCAGGCGGCGCCTGTCGACCCGCCGCCCGAGGCGCTGCGGCAGGTCATGGCCGAGGTCGCGCTGAGCCGGGACGACGCGCATCTCTACGGCCCGGTGCTGGGCCTGCCGGAGTTGCGTGCCGAGTTGGCGGGCCGCACGGCGGCACATTATGGCGGCGCGGTCGCGCCGGAGCAGGTCGCCATCACCTCGGGGTGCAACCAGGCATTCGCGGCGGCGATCGCAGCGCTGTGCGGCGAGGGCGACGAGGTGATTCTGCCGACGCCCTGGTACTTCAATCACAAGATGTGGCTCGACATGTCCGGTGTACGCGCCGTGCCCCTGCCCTGCGGCGACGGACTGCTGCCCGATCCCCAACGCGCCGCGACGCTGATCACCGAACGTACGCGGGCGATCGCGCTGGTCTCGCCCAACAACCCGGGTGGCGTGGAGTACCCGGCCGACCTGCTGCGCGCGATGTTCGAACTTGCGCGTGATCGCGGCCTGGCGCTGATCCTCGACGAGACCTATCGCGACTTTCACAGCGCGCCGGGGGCGCCGCACGATCTTTTCGCCGATCCGGACTGGGCGGACGTGCTGATCCATCTCTATTCCTTCTCCAAATCGTTCCGGCTGACTGGCCACCGGGTCGGCGCCATCGTGGCGGCGCAGGCATTCCTGGCCGAGGTCGAGAAGTTCCTCGACACCGTGGCGATCTGCCCGTCCCAGATCGGTCAGCACGCGGCGCTCTGGGGGTTGCGCAACCTGACCCAGTGGCTCGCCGGCGAGCGTGACGAGATCCTCGCCCGGCGCGCGGCGATCGAACGCGGACTGCCGATGCTGGGGGACAGGGGCTGGGAGCTTCTGGGGGTCGGCGCCTATTTCGCCTATTTTGCCCATCCCTTCGCGGAAAGCTCGGCCGAGCTTGCGCCGCGGCTGGTCCGCGAGCAGTCGGTGCTGTGCCTGCCCGGCACGATGTTCCAGCCTGCGGACGCGCAGGCCGGGGCGCGCCAGCTGCGCATCGCCTTCGCCAACCTCGACGCCGCGGGCATCGCCACGCTCTATGATCGGCTCGCCGCCGTGGAGGGCTGAGGGCCGAGGCTTGCCCCGCCCTGCCGGCCCGCGTAGACACGGCGCCAACCTGTAACCAACCCACATCCGGAACCCACTTCATGGCCAAGAGCAAAAGCATCTCAAAGACCTTCGTGTGGATCCTGATGGGCCTGCTCATTCTCGGCCTCGGCGGTTTCGGGATGACCAATCTCAGCGGCGAGGTCCGCTCGATCGGCACGGTGGGCGACAAGACGCTGCCGGTGGAGACCTACGGGCGGATGCTGCAGCAGGAGATCCGCGCCATCGAGACCCGCTCGGGCGAGCCGCTGAGCTTTCAGCGCGCCCAGGAGCTCGGAGTCGACCAGTCGGTTTTGCAGCGCCTCGTGCAGCTGCGCGCGCTCGACGACGAGACCGACCGGATGGGCCTGTCGGTGGGCGACGATATCCTGCGCGAACGCATCGTCGAGATCCCCGGCTTCCAGGGGATCGACGGCAGCTTCGACCGGGAAGCCTATCGCATGACGCTGGATCGGACCGGGCTGAGCGAGGCGCAGTTCGAGGCGCAACTGCGCGAGGACGTGGCACGCTCGCTGCTGCAGGGGGCCGTGATGGGCGGCATCGCCATGCCCGCGACCTTCGCGCACACGCTGATGCAATTCATCGCCGAGGAGCGCAGCTTTACCTGGTCGCTGATCGACGGGGCCAGCCTGACCGAGCCTTTGCCCGACCCGGACGATTCGGTGCTGCGCGCGTATTACGACGAGAACATCGAGGCCTTCACCCTGCCCGAGACCAAGAAGATCACCTATGCGGCCTTGCTGCCGGAGACGCAGCTTGCCGATATCGAGATCGCCGAGGACGAGTTGCAGGCGGCCTACGAGGAGCGCTCGGAAGAATTCAATCAGCCCGAGCGGCGCCTCGTCGAGCGCCTTGCCTTCATCGACGACGACAAGGCCGCAGCGGCGGCAGAGGCGCTCGCGGAAGGCAGCAGCTTCGAGGATCTGGTCGAGGACCGCGGGCTTCAGCTTGCCGACATCGATCTCGGCGACGTGAGTTCGGCAGATCTCGGCGCGGCCGGTGACACGGTCTTCGCCACCGAGGTCGGGTCCGTCGCGGGGCCGCTGCCGAGCCCGCTGGGGCCGGCCCTCTTCCGGGTCAACGCGGTTCTGCCAGCGCAGGTGACCACATTCCAGGAGGCGCGCGAAGCGATCCGCGACGATCTCGCCCGCGACCGGGCGCGGCGCCAGATCGCCGCCCAGGCGCAGGAGTTCGAGGACATGCTGGCCGGCGGCGCCACGCTGGAAGAGCTGGACTCGGAAACCGGCATGCAGCTTGGAGAGATCGACTGGAGCGAGGACACGACGGACGGCATCGCTGCCTACGACGGGTTCCGCAGCGCCGCGGCAGCCCTGCAGGCCGAGGATTTCCCCTCGATCATCGAACTGGAGGATGGCGGCATCTTCGCGATGCGTCTCGACGAGGTGCTGGCCCCGCGCCCGGCCGAGTTCGAGACCGTCCGCGAGGCGGTCCGCGCCGGCTGGGAGGCACGCGAGATCGGCGCACGCCTCGTGACGATGGGCGAGGAGATCGCCGGAAGGATCCGCGAGGGCGAGAGCTTTGCCGACGCCGGGCTCGACGCCGTGGCGGAGACCGGGCTGACGCGGCAGGCGACGGTGCCGGGCACCCCGCCGGGCTTCGTCGAGGCCGTGTTCGAAATGGCGCCGGGCGAGGTCCGCGTGCTGCCGGGCAACGGGACCGCGGCGATCGTCAAGCTGGAGAGCGTCGACGGCACGTCCGGCAACGCCGATGCCGAGGCGCTGCGCGCGCAGCTCCAGGACCAGGCAGACCGGTCGCTGGCCGAGAACGTCTTTACCCGCTTCGTGGCACAGGTCACGACCGAAGCGCGCCCGCAGATCGACCAGCGTGCGGTGCAGGCGGTTCACGCCAACTTCCGGTGAGCCGGCCATGGCCCTGACGCCCGACTTCGAGACCTTCGACCGCGCCTACGCCGCGGGCCGCAACCAGATCGTCTATACCCGGCTGGCGGCGGACCTCGACACGCCGGTCTCGCTGATGCTCAAGCTGACCGGCGCCGCGCCGAACGCCTTCGTGCTGGAATCGGTGACGGGCGGCGAGGTGCGCGGGCGCTACTCGATCATCGGGATGAAGCCCGACCTGATCTGGCGCTGCCGCGGAACGGCAAGCGAGATCAACCGCGCCGCGCGCTACGATGGCGAGGCGTTCGAGCCGCTCGACGGCAACCCGCTCGACACGCTGCGCAGCCTGATCGAGGAGTCGCGCATCGACCTTCCCGACGACCTGCCGCAGGCGGCGGCGGGGCTTTTCGGCTATCTCGGCTATGACATGGTGCGGCTGGTCGAACACCTCCCGCAGGTCAATCCCGACCCTTTGGACCTGCCCGACGCGATCATGTTGCGCCCTTCGGTGGTCGCCGTGCTCGACGGGGTCAAGGGCGAGGTCACGGTTGTCTCGCCAGCCTGGGTATCGGACGGGCAGAGCGCCCGTGCCGCCTACGCCCAGGCCGCCGAGCGCGTGATGGACGCCGTGCGCGATCTCGAACGGGCGATGCCGGGGGTCGATCGCGATCTCGGAGAAGCGGACCAGCCTGCCGAGCCGGTGTCGAACTTCAGCCACGCGGACTATCTTTCGGCGGTCGAGACGGCCAAGGACTACATCGCCGCGGGCGACATCTTCCAGGTAGTGCCGGCGCAGCGCTGGACACAAGCGTTCCGCCTGCCGCCTTTCGCGCTCTACCGCTCATTGCGGCGCACCAATCCGTCGCCCTTCATGTTCCATTTCGATTTCGGCGGCTTCCAGGTGATCGGCGCGAGCCCGGAGATCCTGGTCCGCGTCTTCGGGCGCGAGGTCACGATCCGGCCCATCGCGGGAACCCGGCCGCGCGGGGCGTCGCCGGAAGAGGATCGCGCGCTCGAGGCCGACCTGCTGGCGGACGAGAAGGAACTGGCCGAGCACCTGATGCTGCTCGACCTCGGCCGCAACGACGTCGGACGCGTGGCGAAGATCGGCACCGTGCGCCCGACCGAGGAGTTCATCGTCGAGCGCTACAGTCACGTGATGCATATCGTGTCGAACGTGGTGGGCGAATTGCGCGAAGACTGCGATGCGCTCGACGCGTTTTTCGCCGGGATGCCGGCGGGCACGGTCTCGGGCGCGCCCAAGGTGCGGGCGATGCAGATCATCGATGAGCTGGAACCGGAAAAGCGGGGCGTCTACGGCGGCGGCGTGGGCTATTTCAGCGCCGGCGGCGACATGGACATGTGCATCGCCTTGCGCACGGCAGTGGTCAAGGACGAGACGCTTTACATCCAGGCCGGCGGCGGGGTCGTTTACGACAGCGACCCCGAGGCGGAGTACCAGGAGACCGTGCACAAGTCGAATGCGATCCGGCGCGCGGCAGCGGACGCGGCGCGTTTCGGCCGGAAGGGAAACGGCTAAGCCGGCGCGCCCCGGAATTTTAAGAACTCCGGCCCGTTTTCCGGATCGGAAAACGATCAGTCCTGCGGGGCCAGCACGGCGGAAACAGGGGCGAGCGCCACCTTTCCTGCGCGGTCCTGCAGGCCCCAGAGCAACAGCGCCGAGATCGTGTCGGGCCGCAGGCGACCCAGCATCACAACGGCGCCTTCCTGGCCGGCGCGGAACGCGGCCTGGTCGAGAGAGCGGCGGATCGCGCTGGGCGTCTGTTCCTTGCCGTCAAAGTCGCGGAACACCGCGGCCGCGGGGACGCCCTCTTTCACGGCGAGCTTCTGGGCGGTGTTGAGACCACGGTTCTGGGTCACCAGCCCGTGCCCTGTCTGGCCTAGGATCGCCGTCACCTGGTTCGAGGCCGCGCGGGTCGACTGGATGCCAGACCCGGTGCCCTCCATCAGCGCCACCGCTTCCGGCAGGTTGCCGAAGGCTGCCGCGACCGACACTTCCGCGTCACGCGCCGTCGCCCCCTCGGGCAGATCCAGCATCGCCAGGACCTCGAAACCGCGAGCGCGGTACTCCTGCATGCGCGCCGCCGCATCGGGAAGTGTCGCGTCTATGGCAAAGCTCACCGGGTAGGGAAAGCGCCCCAATGCCTCGATGCCCACGACCTCGTCGCCAAGCGGCGCACCGTCGTCCACCAGAACGATCGCCATCAGAGGCTTGCCGCCGGGGTCGTCGAAGGCCTTTGCAAATTGCACAAGCGGCGGGCTATCGACCCCGGGGGCCGGCGCCGCGTCCGCCTCGGCGGTGTCGGCCTCCGCCGCGGCGGCGCCAGCGAGGTTCGGCAGGCGGTTGACGGTGACGCCGTCGGCCCGGTCGGTCAGCGTGCCGGCGAAACGCGGTCCGGCGGCCGGGGCAAGTGTCGCGGGAGCGTCTGCCGTCTCGGTCGCGGGTTCGCCCGCCGGCGCGTCCGGCTCGGTCAGTTCCGCTTCTTCGGGCGCAGTCTCCGGAGCCTGTGCCGGGACAGGGGCCGGAAGCGTATCGAGTTCCGCGACCTGTTCGTTCACTGGCTTGGATGCCGCGTCGGGCGTCTCCGGAGGGTTCCGGTCTCCCGTCGATGGGGCGGACTCTGTGCGGGCCGGCGGAAGGTCGGGTGTGGGAGCAGTCGCCGTGGCCTGCGGTTCGGACGGAGCTTGGGTCGCGGGCACGGTATCGCCCGTGAGACCCCGCTGGGCCATGCCGGACAGCGCCGGAGCGGCGGCGGTCGCAGTGCCGTTTGGCACGGCCGGCTGGGCGACCGGGACGGTGGCGACCGAGGGGTTCTCCAACGCGGCTGTGCGGTCCGCTGCGACCGGCGCATCGGCTGAGGGCGATCGCGCGGCCGTCTGCCGGGCAGGCGCGGAGTCCGGGTTCGGCGCCGCGGCATCCGGCGTGAAGGCCGTCGGGATCGCGGGCGCCTTGGCCGGTTCCACCGACAGGGCCAGCACGTCCGTCGCTTCGGCCAGTTCAGGGGTCGGCGGGGCCACGGGGTTCGCCTCGAAGGTCGGAACAGGCACCTCCTGCGGGCTCGCCGCCGCGGTCAGCGCGGCGCCGGGATCCACCGGGCTGTCCTGTGTGGGGGTCGGCTGCGGCGCGACCGGGGCCGACGGGGCTGCCGGACGCGGCACCATTGCCGCACCACCGGTCTCGGGCTGCCGCGCGGGCAGCGTGTCGGAATTCGTGACCGATGCCAGCGTGTCGGCATCCGGCTCCGGGGTTCTGGGGCTGCGCTCACCGGTGACCGGCACCCGGTCGCGTCCGGTGCCGCTTCCCAGCCGCCCGCTGCCCGGCGGCGCGGTATCGCCCGCGCGGGCAACCTGCGGCGCCGCCTCGCCGACGGCGGGAGGTTCCGGTCCGTCCGCGATCAGCGACGCGACCGCCGCGGCGGAAACGCACAGCACGCCGCCGTTCAAAACGCCCTTGAGAAATCCCATCGCCACGGTCTGCCCACCTCTGCCTTCAGCTCACGGCCGACCCGGCCCACGTCGGCTCCTGGCGCGGTCTCCGCCGCGGCCCTGCCCTTGACGCCCGTGTTCAAGCCTGAACAAGTATGGCCCGACGTATATCGCGCCGGCAGTCCCTGCCTCCAGCCCCGTTTGCAAAGTTTTGGACATGTTGCTGCTGATCGACAACTACGACAGTTTTACCTACAACCTGCTGCACTATCTCGGGGCGCTCGGCGCCGAGGTCACCGTGCGCCGCAACGATGCGCTCGACGTTCAGGAGGCGATGGCGATGCGCCCGACGGGCATCATGCTGTCGCCGGGCCCCTGCGACCCAGACCAGGCCGGGATCTGCCTTGCTCTGACCGAGGCCGCCGCCGAGACCCGCACGCCGCTGATGGGGGTCTGCCTCGGCCACCAGACCATCGGCCAGGCTTTCGGCGGCAACGTGGTCCGCTGCCACGAGATCGTACACGGCAAGCTCGGCCGTATCCGCCACACCAACAGTGGTGTTTTCGCCGGACTGCCCTCACCGTTTCTCGCCACGCGGTACCATTCGCTGATCGTCGAGCGGGAAAGCCTGCCCGACTGTCTCGAGATCACCGCGGACCTCGAGGACGGCACGATCATGGGGCTGCGCCATCGCGACCTGCCGATCCACGGCGTGCAGTTTCATCCCGAATCGATCCGCTCGGAAAACGGCCACGCGATGCTGAAGAATTTTCTTGACGAGATGCAGGTGCCGGCATGAGCGAAGCCCTGAAGCCGCTAATCGCCGCCGCCGCGGAAGGCGCGCTTAGCCGCGCCCAGGCCGAGGCCGCCTTTCAGGTGCTCTTTGACGGCGAGGCGACGCCAAGCCAGATCGGCGGGCTGCTGATGGCGCTGCGCACGCGCGGCGAGACGGTCGAGGAGTACGCCGCCGCGGCCAGCGTCATGCGCGCCAAGTGCAACGCGGTGAAGGCCCCGCCCGGCGCGATGGACATCGTCGGCACCGGCGGCGACGGCAAGGGGACCCTCAACATCTCGACGGCAACGGCTTTCGTGACCGCGGGCGCGGGCGTGGTCGTCGCAAAGCACGGCAACCGCAACCTCAGCTCCAAGTCCGGTGCCGCCGATGCGCTGACACAGATGGGCGTCAACGTCATGGTCGGGCCGAAAGTCGTGGAAACCGCGCTGGCCGAGGCCGGGATCGGCTTCATGATGGCGCCGATGCATCACCCGGCCATCGCCCATGTCATGCCCACGCGCGCCGAACTCGGAACCCGCACGATCTTCAACATCCTCGGGCCGCTGACCAATCCGGCGGGCGTCAAGCGCCAGCTGACCGGGGCCTTCTCGCGCGATCTCATTGACCCGATGGCCGAGACGCTGCGGATGCTGGGCTCCGAGCGCGCCTGGCTGGTGCATGGCTCGGACGGCACCGACGAGCTGACCATAACCGGGGTCAGCTGGGTGTCGGAGTTGTTCCCGGACGGCACCGTCAGCGCGCGCGAGTTGCATCCCGAAGAGGCGGGCCTGCCGGTGCATCCTTTCGAGGCCATCGTCGGCGGTACGCCCGAAGACAACGCCCGCGCCTTCCGCGAACTGCTCGACGGTGCGCCCTCGGCCTATCGCGATGCGGTGCTGCTGAACGCCGCCGCGGCGCTGGTGGTGGCCGAGGCCGCTCCGGACCTGAAACAGGGCGTGGAACTCGCCGCCGAGTCGATCGACAGCGGCGCGGCCAAGGAGCGGATCGCGACGCTCGCGCGCGTCACCCAAAAGGCGTGAGCGCCCTCGATCTCGGCCGCCTCGGCGGCTGGCGCGACCTGCCCTTCTTCGACCGGGACCTGCCTGCGATCGCGGCCCGGCTGGCGGCCGAGACGCGTCCGGTGCTGCCGCCGCCCGAGCTCGTCTTCGCCGCGTTCGAGCGCACGCCACCCGAGACGGTGCGCGTGGTCATCCTGGGCCAGGACCCCTACCCCACGCCCGGTCACGCCCACGGGCTCGCGTTCTCGGCCGAAGCAGACGTGCATCCGTTGCCGCGCTCGCTCGGCAACATCTTTCGCGAGATGCGCGACGATATCGGAGCCTGCCCGGCCACTGCCGACCTGCGGTTCTGGGCCGACCAGGGTGTCCTGCTGCTCAACCCGATCCTGACCGTTCCCGCCGGGCAGGCGAAGGGCCACGCCGGGCTTGGCTGGCAACGACTGACGGCCCAGGTGCTCGGCAGGCTTGCGGACCGGCCGCGGGCCTACCTGCTCTGGGGGACGCTGGCACAGAAGACCGCCGCCGGAGTCGACGGCACGTGCAACCTCAAGATCGAGACCGCGCATCCCTCGCCGCTCTCTGCACGCCGCGGTTTTTTCGGCTCGCGGCCGTTCTCGCGGGTGAATGCATGGTTGCAGGGGCAAGGCCAGACAGCCATAAACTGGACGAAACCACCGGAGGGCCCATGAGCGAAACCATTCTCGACCGCATAAAGGCCTACAAGATCGAAGAGGTCGCCGCCGACAAGGCCGCGAAACCGCTGGCCGAAGTCGAGGGCGATGCTACGTCGGCCCCGACCGTGCGCCCCTTTGCAGAGGCGCTGCACCAGGTGTCGATCGCGGGCTACGGGCTGATTGCCGAGATCAAGAAGGCGAGCCCCTCCAAGGGCCTCATCCGCGCCGATTTCGACCCTGCGGCGCTGGCGCAGGCCTACGAGGACGGTGGCGCCACCTGCCTGTCGGTGCTGACCGACACACCAAGCTTCCAGGGCGCCAAGTCCTACCTGGGCAAGGCCCGCGCGGCCTGTTCGCTGCCGGTGCTGCGCAAGGATTTCATGTACGACCCGTACCAGGTCGTCGAGGCGCGCGCGCTTGGCGCCGATTGCATCCTCATCATCATGGCCGCGGTTTCGGACGCCCAGGCGCAGGAGCTCGAGCAGACCGCGCGGGACTGGGGGATGGACGTGCTGGTCGAGGTTCACGACCGCGACGAGCTCGACCGCGCGGCCGAACTCGAAAGCCGGCTCGTCGGCATCAACAACCGCAATCTCAAGAGCTTCGAGACCTCGCTCGACACCACGCGCAAGCTGGCCAAGCAGGTCCCGGCAGAAAAGCTGATCGTGGCCGAGTCCGGCATGTCGTCGCCCGAGGATCTTGCCGACCTCGCGCGCTTCGGCGCCCGCATCTTCCTGATCGGCGAAAGCCTGATGCGACAGGAGGACGTGGCCCAGGCCACTCGAGACCTGCTTGCGCACCCGGTCACCGCCTCGGGGATGTAAGGGTGGCCACCGGCAGCCTCACCCATTTCGACGCCAAGGGCGATGCACAAATGGTCGACGTCGGTGGCAAGCCCGACACCGACCGGGTCGCGGTCGCGGTCTGCCACGTCCGGATGCAGGCCGAGACCCTGGCGCTGATCACAGAGGGCCGCGCCAAGAAGGGCGATGTCGCCGGGGTGGCGCGCCTGGCCGGCATCATGGCCTCCAAGCGCACCGCCGATCTGATACCGCTCTGCCATCCGCTGCCGATCACCAAGGTTTCGGTCGATCTGGCGCCCGATGCCGACCTGCCGGGCCTTCGGATCGAGGCGACGGTGAAGACGACCGGCAAGACCGGGGTCGAGATGGAGGCGCTGACGGCGGCTTCGGTTGCGGCGCTGACCGTCTATGACATGGCCAAGGCGGTCGACAGGGCGATGGAGATCGGCGGCTTGCGCCTGCGCCTCAAGGATGGCGGCAAGTCGGGCCGCTACGAGGCGCCGTGAACGCGCTGCGGCGAACCGCAGCCGTTTTCCGATCCGGAAAACGGTTCGGAAAATTCCAATTTTCCGTCTCCCTGCCGCAACCGGCGGACAGAGTGCCGCGGCCCCGATGATTTCCGTCGACGACGCCCTGGCCAAACTCCTTGCGCTGGTTTCGCCGCTCGAGGCCGAAACCGTGCCGCTGCGGGCGGCCGCCGGGCGCGTGCTGGCCCGCGAGGTCCGCGCCCGACGCACCCAGCCGCCCTTCGACGCGTCCTCGATGGATGGCTATGCGCTGCGCCGCAACGACCTGTCGCCGGACGCGCGTTTCGACGTCATCGGCGAGGCCGCCGCCGGGCACGGGTTCGACGGCTCTGTCGGTCCCGGCCAGTCGGTGCGCATCTTCACCGGCGCACCGGTTCCGCGCGGCGCGGACATGGTCGTGATCCAGGAGGACGTCACCCGCGACGGCGACCGCATCGCAATCAGCGGAAAGCTCGACGGTAAGTCCAACATCCGTCCCGCCGGAAGCGATTTTCACGAGGGCGACAGCCTGTCCGCGCCGCGCCGCCTGACGCCGTCCGACGTGGCCCTGCTGGCGGCGATGAACATCGCCGAAGTGCCGGTCGCCCGAAAGCCCGTCATCGCCCTTCTGGCCACGGGCGACGAACTGGTTCTTCCCGGCGAAGCCCCCGGCCCGGACCAGATCATCGCTTCCAACAGTTTCGGCCTTGCCGCCCTTCTCGAAGAGCTCGGCGCAACGGCGCGCCTGCTGCCGGTCGCCCGCGACACGTCTGCGTCGCTGGCAGCCGCCTTCGCGTTGGCCGAAGGCGCGGACCTGCTGGTTACCATCGGCGGCGCCTCGGTCGGGGATCATGACCTTGTCGGTGGCGTTGCGGCCGAACTCGGGATGAAGCAGTCCTTCTACAAGGTCGCGATGCGGCCGGGAAAGCCGCTGATGGCCGGCAACCTCAAGGGTCTGCCGATGCTGGGCCTGCCGGGAAACCCGGTCTCCGCCATGGTCTGCGGCACCGTGTTTCTCGCCCCGATGGTCCGGGTGATGCAAGGTTTCGCGCCCGAGGCAGCGCCGCGCACCACGGGCGCCCTGGCCCAGGACATCCCGGCAAACGGTCCGCGCGAGCACTACATGCGCGCGCGGCTCGGCCCGGACGGCCTGTCTGTGTTCGGCAGCCAGGATAGTTCGCTTCTGACCGTATTGTCGGAAGCCGATGCCCTGCTGGTGCGGCCCCCGGGTGATCCCGCGCGTGTCTCAGGCGACACGGTCGACGTCATCATGCTGCGTAACTACTGACGTTCCAGGGTCGAGAGTTGACACAAAACGGGAACATGACTAGAACAAACGGAAAATAACGACGCAGAGGCCCGAGAGATGCTGACCAAGAAGCAACTGGACTTGCTCGAATTCATCCACAAGCGCGTACAGCGAGACGGCGTTCCGCCCAGCTTCGACGAGATGAAGGAAGCGCTCGACCTGCGATCCAAATCCGGCATCCACCGCCTGATCACGGCGCTTGAGGAACGCGGTTTCATCCGCCGCCTCGCCCACCGCGCCCGCGCACTCGAGATCGTCAAGCTGCCCGACAGCCTTGGTGGCGGGCCGTCGGGGTTTACGCCGCGCGTGATCGATGGCGACCGGCCCGATGCCGCTCCGCCGTCGCAGGCGCGCGAGATTTCGACCGCCGGCGCGATGGACCTGCCGCTGGTCGGCCGGATCGCCGCGGGTGTGCCGATCGAAGCGCTCAACCAGAACAACAATTCGGTCACCGTGCCGCAGGCGATGCTGTCGGGTTCCGGCAGCCACTACGCGCTCGAGGTCAAGGGCGACTCGATGATCGGCGCGGGGATCAACGACGGCGACGTCGTGGTGATCCGCGAAACCAAGTCCGCCGACAACGGCGATATCGTCGTTGCGCTGATCGAGGATCACGAGGCGACGCTGAAACGCTTCATGCGGCGCGGCGGTTCGATCGCGCTCGAGGCGGCGAACCCGGCTTATGAAACCCGCGTCCTGCCGCCCGACCTCGTCAAGGTTCAAGGCAAACTCGTGGGCCTGATCCGCAGCTACTGACCGCGCGGGCTCACTTTTTTCCATCCGCTCCAGACTCGCTGCCCGGTGACCTCGCGCGCCGTGCGCAAAACCGGCGTGCCGTCGCGCCAGACCAGCGCCACCGCGCCGGTCGCGCGCAACCGGGCGGGGTCGAGCACCGTGCAGCCGCCGCCGAGCCCTGTGAGCGGTACGCTGGCCACCACGACCTGATCCGGCGCGCAGCGCGTCACTTGCGAGGCCGCGCGCTTGCCCGACAGATGCAGGATGCTGACCGCGCCGAAGCTGGCGGGCCGGGCGGGTTCCGCGGGCCAGCGCTGCGCCGCGGCCGCCTGGTCCGCACCGTCGCCGTCGTTCTCCAGCCAATTCTCGGCGACGAATCCCGCGCCGCGTGGCTTGCTGAGCGCCCGCCCCTCCGGCGTCATCACGCCGACCAGCGCTCCGTTCTCGGCAACCAGTGCGAAAGGACGCTCCGCCTGGGTCCAGAGCGTGACGGCAAGCACGACCGGGACCGCACCGGCAACGCGCCCCCTGCCGCGCCACAGCAGCGCCCAGAGAAGCCCCAGAGCAAGCAGCGGCAGCACCGGGGTGCCCGGCTTCGGCACGAGCCGGCGGGCGCCGTCGAAGCCTGCCACGGTCTCGGCCACGCCGAGGATCCAGCGCAGGCCCAGTTCCATGACCCCAAGCCCGAGCCAGTCGAGCCCCAGCGGCGCCAGCAACGCGGCCAGCACCGCCGCCGGCACCACAAGCGTGCCCATGACCGGCACCGACACCAGGTTCGCGAGAAGACCGTAGCGCGACACGGCGTTGAAATGTGCGGCCCCGATGGGCGCGGTGGCCAGACCGGCCACAGCGGACGAGATCACCACCGCCAGCACCGGGCGCAGCCATTTCGGACCCATCGGCACGCGCGCATCGCGGATCCAGCCGAAGATCGCGACCAGCGCCGTGGTGGCGGAAAAGGACATCTGGAAACCCGGTCCGGTCAGGGCTTCCGGCCGCAGGACAAGCACGATCGTCGCGGCGATCGCCACCGCGCGCAGGCTGATCGCGCGCCTGTCGAGCATCACTGCGCTCAGCGCCACGGCGGCCATGATGTAGGCGCGCTCGGTGGCGACACTCGCCCCCGACAGCAGCAGGTAGCCTGTTGCCGCCACCAGCGCACCGCCAGCGGCGATCTTCCGCGTCGGCCAGCGCAGGGCGACGGGCGGGATCGCCGCAAGCGTCAGGCGCAACAGGCCGAAGACGAAGCCGCTGAGAAGCCCCATGTGCAGGCCCGAGATCGCCAGAAGATGCGCGAGGTTGCTGGCGCGCAGATCCTCGAGCGCGGCTTGCGATATGGCGCTGCGATCGCCCGTGGTGACCGCAGCCGCGAACCCGCCGGCGTCGCCGGGCAGAACGGAGCGGACGTGTTCCGACAGCGCCATGCGAATCCGGAAGACGGCGAGCCCTGCCAACCCCTCGGAGGCCGGCGCGATCGCCAGCAGCGGAACGCGGGAATAGCCCACGGCGCCCAGCCCTTCGAACCAGGCATGGCGCTGGAAATCGAAACCGCCCGGCTCGACCGGGCCGCCGGGCGGCGACAGGTGGGCGGTGGTCATGACCCGCAGACCCGGCACCGCGGCGACATCGTGCGACCGCTCGCCGTGGAGCGAAACGCGCACTCGGTCGGGCGTGCGCGCTGCGGAGACCCTTTCGAGCTGCACGCGGTCGAGCGTCAGGCGCAGCGCGTCCGAGCCGGATCTGTCGATGGCGACCACCCGGCCCTCGACAGGGCCGTAGTAGCGGAAGTTCAGCACCGGCGCCGCGACCTGATGCGTCCGCAGTCCAGCCACCACGAAGCCCGCCCCGGCAACGGCCAGCGCAAGCGCCAGCGGTGCTGCGGCCTCGCCCAGACGCGGGCTCAGCGCCGCAAGCGCCAGAGCGGCAAGGGCGGCGAGCGTCAAGAGCGTCGGGGAGGGTTCGAAGCGGAGCAGGAAGAAGACCCCGATGCCACAGCCAAGGCACACCGGGACCCATTCGAAAAGGTATCCGCGCTGGCGCAGCAGGGTCGCCTCGATCCGGGCCGAACCGCGCATCCTTGCCCCCGTTGCCAGCACTGGATAGACAGTGCGCAGCCTAGAATTACATGCTTTCCGAAAGGTAAACGCCCGCAATGTCCGCCCCCGTCGTCACGCGTTTCGCGCCGTCTCCCACCGGCTTCCTGCACATCGGCGGGGCGCGCACGGCACTGTTCAACTGGCTGTATGCGCGCGGACGCGACGGCAAGTTCCTGCTGCGGATCGAGGACACCGACCGGGCGCGGTCGACGCCGGAAGCGACACAGGCGATCCTCGACGGTCTGGGCTGGCTCGGGCTCGATCACGACGGCGAAGTGATCTCGCAGGCCGCCGGCGCCGAGCGCCATGCCGAGGTCGCGCAGGAACTGCTGGCGGCCGGCAAGGCCTACAAGTGCTTTGCAACCCAGGACGAGATCGCCGCCTTCCGCGAGGCCGCGCGCGCCGAGGGGCGCAGCACGCTCTACCGCTCGCCCTGGCGCGACGCCGATCCGGCGACCCACCCCGATGCGCCCTATGCCATCCGCATCAAGGCGCCGCTCGACGGCCAGACGGTGATCCGCGACGTGGTGCAGGGCGACGTGGTGATCGGCAACGACCAGCTCGACGACATGATCCTGCTGCGCTCGGACGGCACACCGGTCTACATGCTGGCCGTGGTGGTGGACGATCACGACATGGGCGTAACCCACGTGATTCGCGGCGACGACCACCTCAACAATGCCGCGCGGCAGATGATGATCTATCAGGCGATGGGCTGGGACGTGCCGGTCTGGGCGCATATCCCGCTGATCTTCGGACCGGATGGCAAGAAGCTGTCGAAACGCCACGGGGCGACCGGAGCGCACGAATACCAGGCGATGGGCTATTCGGCAGCCGGAATGCGAAATTACCTGGCCCGGCTGGGCTGGAGCCACGGCGACGACGAGTTCTTCACCGACGCGCAGGCCCGCGCGTGGTTCGACCTTGACGGGATCGGGAAAAGCCCCGCGCGCTTCGACATGAAAAAGCTCGAGAACCTGTCGGGGCGACACATCGCGATCACCGAGGATGCTGCACTGCGGCAAGAAGCGGAAGGCTACCTGGCCGCGGCCGGTCGACCCGCCCTGGAACCGGAAAAGGCCAAAGGGTTGGAAGCGGCGCTTTACTGCATCAAGGATCGCGCGAAGACCTTTCCGGAACTGATTGAAAAGGCGGAATTCATCTTGGCGGATCGCCCGATCGCGCCGGACGAGAAGGCGGCCAAATCGCTGGACGGCGATGCCCTGGAATTGCTGAGAGAATTGACGCCGCAGTTGCAAAATGCTAGCTGGTCGCGGGAAAGTCTGGAGGCCACGCTCAACGGTTTTGCCGAGCAACGCGGCACCAAGTTCGGCAAGCTGGCAGGGCCACTGCGCGCCGCTCTCGCGGGGCGCTCTGCAACACCGTCAGTTTTCGACATGATGCTGGTCCTGGGACGCGAGGAAACGCTGGCCAGGCTGCAGGACGCCGCCACCCGGGACGCGGTACAGCCGTCGTGAAGGATCAGCGGGTATGAACCGGACCGGACAAACTCCGGTTTCACAAGCGGGCGCACCCGCATCGGATGACAGGAAGGATCACGAATGGCCGACGACACAAAAACCGCCACACTGACCATCGACGGCAAAAGCTACGATCTGCCGGTGCTGAGCCCGACCGCGGGACCCGAGGTCATCGACATCCGCAAACTTTACGCGCAGGCCGGGGTCTTCACCTACGATCCCGGCTTTACCTCGACGGCCGCCTGCGACAGCACGATCACCTACATCGACGGCAACAAGGGTGAACTGCTGCATCGCGGCTACCCGATCGACCAGCTGGCCGCGAACTCGCATTACCTCGAAGTCTGCTACGCGCTGCTCTACGGCGAACTGCCCTCGCCCGCCGAGCTGGAGAACTTCGAAAGCCGTGTGACCAATCACACGATGATCCACGAGCAGATGCACAACTTCTTCCGCGGGTTCCGCCGCGATGCGCACCCGATGGCGACGATGGTCGGCGTGGTCGGCGCGATGTCGGCCTTCTACCACGACTCGACGGACATCTCGGACCCCTGGCAGCGCGAGGTCGCCTCGATCCGCCTGATCGCGAAGATGCCGACGATCGCGGCGATGGCCTACAAGTATTCCATCGGGCAGCCCTTCGTCTATCCGCGCAACGATCTCGACTACGCGTCGAACTTCCTGCGCATGTGCTTCTCGGTTCCAGCCGAGGAATACGTCGTCAGCCCGGTGCTGAGCCGTGCGATGGACCGCATCTTCACGCTGCATGCAGACCACGAGCAGAACGCCTCGACCTCGACCGTGCGGCTGGCCTCGTCTTCGGGCGCCAACCCCTTCGCCTGCATCGCCGCAGGCATCGCCTGCCTATGGGGCCCGGCGCACGGCGGGGCCAACCAGGCCTGCCTCGAGATGCTCAACGAGATCGGCACGCCGGACCGCATCCCCGAGTTCATCGCGCGTGCCAAGGACAAGGACGACCCGTTCCGCCTGATGGGCTTCGGGCACCGGGTCTACAAGAATTTCGATCCGCGCGCGAAGGTGATGAAGCAGTCCGCCGACGAGGTGCTCGAACTTCTGGGCGTCGAGAACAACCCGATCCTGCAGGTCGCCAAGGAACTCGAGGCCGCGGCCCTGGCCGATCCGTATTTCTCGGACAAGAAGCTGTTCCCGAACGTCGATTTCTATTCGGGCATCATCCTCGAGGCGATGGGCTTCCCGACCGCGATGTTCACGCCGATTTTCGCCGTGGCGCGCACCGTCGGGTGGATCTCGCAGTGGAAAGAGCAGATCTCGGACCCGCAACTCAAGATCGGGCGTCCGCGGCAACTCTATCTCGGCGAGACCCAGCGCGACTACGTGGACATCGAGAACCGCTGATCGCCGACATCGAGACTCAAGCAAAACCGCCTCCCTCCGGAGGCGGTTTTTTCGTTTCCAGGCAGCTTGAGTGATTCGCAGGAAAAAGGGTTGGCAGCGGGCCTGTCCAACAAGAATCCCATCCCTTTGGCTCCAGATTGCTGCAGTTTTGCCGCGATTATGCCACTGTCTTCGAGGCCGGGACAATCGCGGCCGGTTTCTTGACCGGCCGGAATCGCTCGGCCTAGACTCGGGTCAGGCACGTGAAAGTCCGGGCGGTATTGGCGCCTGCAGGCTTCCGACTTCCGCCCGCGAGGCCCGGCACCGACCGGGTATCGGAAACCCATTCAAGTGACGTGAAAGATTTTCTAGGTACCATGGTTCGAACAACAGACCCGCAAGATCCCACCCCCGAGGTGCCGCCCGTGCAGGCGGTTGACTTCGACGTTTTCCACACTGAGACCGGCAAGGTGATGATCAGTGTCGAGACACCCGACCGGCTCGACATGGTGTCGCTGTCCTACCCGCGCGGCGCGCGCCGGCCCCGGATCACGGTCGAACGTCAGTCGGCGCAGGTGCAGACCGTCTACGCCGACGGTTTGCCGCTGCTGGTCGTCGCGACGGCCCGCAGGATGCGGCTGGGCCCGGGCGACGTGGTTCTGCAGGAACGCTGATTTCGCGGCCCGCCGTCAGCGCCCCTCGAACCGTGCGGGGCGTTTTTCCATGAAGGCCAGAACGCCTTCCTTGAAGTCGCGCGACTTGCCGCACCGGCCCTGTTCATGTGCCTCGAAGGCGATCTGCTCTTCGAAGCCACGGTCCCAGCTGCCCCGGATCACGTCCTTGGCAGCCTTGTAGGCCGCCGTCGGTCCCGCGGCGAGATGCGCGGCACGCGCGCGCCAATGCTCGGCAAAGCCTTCGTCCGGCACCGCCTCCCAGATCATGCCCCAGTCGTCGGCCTGACGCGCGGTGATCTTCTCGGCGAAGAGCGCAGCCCCAAGCGCCTTCGCGGTGCCCATGCTACGCGGCAGGAAGTAGGTGCCACCGGCGTCCGGGATCAGGCCGATGCGCGAGAATGCCTGCATGAAATAGGCGCTTTCGGTGGCGATCACCACGTCGGCGGCCAGTGCGAGGTTGGCCCCTGCCCCGGCGGCCGGGCCGTTGACGGCGGCGATTGTCGGCACCGGACATTCCACGATGGACCGCAGCATCGGCGTGTACTCGTCGCGCAAGGTGCGCTCGAGATCGAGGTTGGCGGCCGAGGCACCGTCCCCGAGGTCCTGGCCCGAGCAGAAGGCCTTGCCCTCGCCGGTCAGAACCAAAACGCGGGCGCGTTTGCCGGCGTCGGTCACGGCATAGGCGATCTCGGCGCGCATCTGCGTCGTCAGTGCGTTCATCCGATCGGGCCGGTTCAGCGTGATCGTCGCGACGCCCTCGTCGAGCGTGTAGAGAATGGTCTGGTATTCCACGAAAAGCCCTCCGCCTCCGAAATCCGGCCCAGCCATAGCAGCCCGTTGCCGCGGCCAAAAGCGGAACCGGGCGTCAGTCCTTGAGGATCTCGCGCAGCCGTGCCTCTTCGGCGGGGGAGAGGCCCTGCTCTTGCGGAGCGGCCGCCTGCGTCCGCCGGCGCACGTAGAGCAGCCCCATGCCGCCTGCGAGGATCAGCATCGCGGGACCGGCGGCCCAGAGCAGCCAGTTGGCGCCCGTCGCGGTGGGTTGCAACAGAACGTATTCGCCGTAGCGCGCGACGATGAAATCGACGACCTCTTCGTCGCTGTCACCGGCCACGAGACGGTCGCGCACGAGAATGCGCAGGTCGCGCGCAAGGCTCGCGTTGCTTTCGTCGATGCTCTCGTTGCGGCACACGAGGCAGCGCAGGCCCTTGGAGATGTCCCGCGCGCGCGCTTCAAGCGCGGGATCATCGAGTACCTCGTCAGGCAGCACCGCCAGGACCTCCCCGGCGAGGCAAAGACAGAGCGCGATGGACGCCGCGAGCCCTCTCATTCCGCCGCCACCGGCCGCGGGCCAGCGCGGCGCGCACCGGCCGCCACGCGGAAGCGCCGGTCTGACAGGCTCAGGAGCCCGCCCAGCGCCATCAGGCCGGACCCGATCCAAATCCAGTTGGTCAGCGGCTTGATGTAGGTGCGCACTGCCCAGCCGCCGTTCTCCTGCCGGTCGCCAAGCACGACATAAACGTCGCGGGCGAGGTCGTAGTCGATCGCCGCCTCGGTGGTGGGCATCTGCGCCACCGGGTAGACGCGCTTTTCGGGGCGCAGTTGCGCGATCTCGCGCCCGTCGCGCTCGAGTGTCAGGAACCCGATGGTGGCGAGGTAGTTCGGCCCCTCGATGTCGCGCACGTCATCGAGCGTCAGCGTGTAGGCGCCGACCTCGAAGGGTTCGTCGAACTGCGCGACATGGATGTCCTCGACCGTCCAGGCCGTCAGCCCCGCCACGCCCAGCATGGTCACGCCCAGCCCGGTATGGGCCACGGCCTTGCCCCAGTCCGCCCGTGGCAGGCGGACAAGCCGGCGCAGGCGCCCCGCGCCGCGGCCGGTGCGTTGCGCCAGATCGACGATCGTGCCCATCACGATCCAGGCGGCAAGAAACATGCCGATCGGCCCGAGCAGCCCACGCCCGGTCTGCATCGCGAAGACCAGCCCGCCGAGCGCCACGGCCAGAACGAACACATAACGCAGCTGGTAGAGCACGCGGCCGATCCGGGCGCGTTTCCAAGGCAGCATCGCGCCCAATGGCAGCAGCAGCCCGAGCACGGCCATGATCGGCGTGAAAGCCCAGTTGAAGTAGGGCGGGCCGACGCTGAGCTTGCGGTCGAAGAACATCTCGGCCACCAGCGGCCACATGGTGCCGATGAAGACCACGAAGCATGAGACCGCCAGCAGCACATTGTTGGCGACGATCATGGTTTCCCGGCTCGCCAGCCCGAAGACGCCGCGCGCCTCCATCGCCGAGGCCCGCGCGGCAAAGAGGATCAGCGCGCCGCCGACGAAGAACGCGAGGATCATCAGGATGAAAACGCCGCGCTCGGGATCGTTGGCAAAGGCATGCACCGAGGTCAGCACGCCCGAGCGCACGATGAACGTGCCGATGAGCGAGAAGCCGAAGGCGAGGATCGCCAACAGGATGGTCCAGCTTTTCAGTGCCTCGCGCTTTTCCACCACGATCGCCGAATGCAGCAGCGCCGCACCCAGCAGCCAGGGCATGAACGACGCGTTCTCGACCGGGTCCCAGAACCAGAAGCCGCCCCAGCCAAGCTCGTAATAGGCCCACCATGAGCCGAGGGCGATGCCGATGGTCAGAAACACCCAGGCCGCCAGCGTCCAAGGCCGCACCCAGCGTCCCCAGGCGGCGTCGACGCGGCCTTCGATCAGCGCCGCGACGGCAAAGCTGAAGGCCATGCTGAGGCCGACATAGCCCAGATAGAGGAACGGCGGGTGGAAGGCGAGGCCGGGATCCTGCAGCAGCGGGTTCAGATCCTGCCCGTCGAAGGGCGGGACCGACAGGCGGGTGAAGGGGTTCGAGGTGAAGAGGATAAAGGCGAAGAAAGCCACGGCGATAGCCGACTGCACTCCGAGCACGCGCGCCCGCAGGGTCGGCGGTAGGGCGCCGCCGAAGACCGCCGCCAGCGCCCCGAAGAGCGTCAGGATCAGGATCCACAGCAGCATCGAGCCTTCGTGGTTCCCCCAGGTTCCGGAGATCTTGTAGATCAGCGGCTTGGCGGAGTGACTGTTCTCGACCACCAGCCTCAGGCTGAAGTCCGAGACGATGAAGGCATGCATCAGGGCGCCGAAGGAAAAGGCTGTCAGCAGGAACTGCGCGATGGCCGCGGGTTCCGCCACCGCCATCCAGCCGGGACGCCGCAGCGAGGCGCCGATCATCGGGACGGTCATCTGTACGAGGGCCACGCCGAAGGCGAGGATGAGGGCGAAATGTCCAAGCTCGGTGATCATGCCCGGACTATAGGCCCCGCGCCCACCGGCTCCAACGGGAATCGGCGCGCGCGGGCGTTCACATTGTCGCGGCCCGGATGCCTCCGCTCAGGCGGCCCGTGCCTTGCGCCAGGCATCGAGCGCGGGGTTTGTCTCGGGCTGGACCGCCGCCGTGGCAAGGCCGGTGTCCGTGCCGGCGTCGGCGGCCCCTGGGCTGTCGGCCCGCAGCGCGCGCAGCGTCCGGATGTTCTCGACCACCTGCGGGACCTGGCTCATCGTGGTGGCGATGGTGCGCTGGAAATCCTGCGTCTTCTGCTGGTGCCGCGCACCAAAGTAGAACGAGACGATCACGCCCAGAAGCCACCAGAGCGGTTCGGGCACGAGCGCGATGCCCTGCATGCGCTCGGCGAACCAGATCGGGTCGACCATCGCGGCAACGAACAGCCCCAGCGTGCCCAGCGCCAGCGCCGGACGTGGGATGCGGTTGACGCCGTCCATGAAGCCGTCAAAGCCGCGGCGGGTGTGTCCCTCGAATTCTTTCCCGTGCTGGACCATGGCCTGTCCCTGGACGACCTGCGCGCGCGCGGCCCCTGCTTCGGCGTTTTCACGGAAGATGCCGACGGTTTCGCGGATCGCGTTGCGCCCGCCGCCGAAGACCATGTTCAGAAGCCCGTCGATCAGCCCCATGATGCCACCCTTTGCTGAAACTGCCGGTCGCTGAGATGATAACGCGGCGTGATGAATTCCTCGGCCCGGCGGATCCAACCGCCCTTGCCGCCCGCTCGGGTCCGGGCGTATTTGCGGCTGGCCGGACGCCGGTCGGCAAGGCGGAAATAGTAGTTGCGCCGGGCGATACCGTAGGCATCGGCGAGATAGCCCTGCGCCTGGCGGTGCGCGATATGGCTCGCCGCGATACTCTGCGGACCCAGCGCGCCGTCCACGGCCACCGTCTCGCCCATGTCGCACAGCAGGCGCTGCAGGATGCGGACGGCATTGGCACCGGCGTTGACGTACATGTCGAAAACGCTGGCCTGCAGCGTCTCGGGCAGCTCGGCGATACGCGGCTTGTCGAAGTAGTGGCGCACGAAGATGTCGATCGCCTGGTCGCGGGTCAGCGCCTGCACGTCGCGCGCGTCCACGTCGCCGTCGCGGTCGAGGTCGAGCCCGAGCGCGCGCATGGTGTGGATCGTGACGCCGAAATTGGTCGCCCCGCCCGGATCGTCCGGATCGTTCACGTAGCCGCCTTCGCGCCCCACGATCTCCGTGGCAATCTGCCTGACCGATTGCATTCCCACCCCCTGGCTCATCTGTCGATGGCCGGGAGTTATCGCTTGGCTGCGTTAATTCGGGCTGAGACCACCGTGACGGTGGGGGACGGCCCTTGGACCATCAGCTGCCGGGTTCCTGGTAGACGCCTTGATCCTTGAGCGCGTCCACGACTTCCTTCGGCATGTAGTTCTCGTCGTGTTTGGCCAGGATTTCAGTGGCTTCGAAGGTTCCGTTCACGTAGCGCCCGGTGCCGACCATGCCCTGGTTCTCGGCGAAGAGATCAGGCAGGACGCCGGTGTAGGTGACCGGCACCGAGGCGCCGCCGTCGGTCACCGAAAAGCTGACCGTCTCGCCCTGCCCGCGCACGATCGAGCCTTCCTCGACCAGCCCGCCGATGCGGAAGACCTCCGAGGGTGCGGGCGGTTCGGCGATGACCTGGCTGGGCGCGCGGAAGTAGTTGATGCCGTCGCGCATCGCATAGCCGATGAGGCCGGTGGCCAGCACCAGAGCCACCGTCGCGACGGCGATCACCTGTATCCTGCGCTGTTTCTTCAGGCTTTTCACGGGCGTCTCACGGGAACAGCGGGGCCATCAACAGCCCCTCGGTCTCCTCCAGTCCTAGCATCAGGTTGGCGTTTTGCAACGCCTGCCCCGATGAACCCTTGGTGAGGTTGTCGAGCGCGGCCACGACGATCGCACGACCCTCGATGCGGTCCGCGACGACGCCGATGTGGCAGAAGTTCGAGCCCCGGACGTGCCGCGTGCTCGGCAATTCGCCGAACGGCAGCACGACGAGGAAAGGTTCCTCCGCATAGGCCGCGATGAACGTGTCGTGGATCGCGCGTGCATCGCCCCGGACATACCCGGTCGACAGGATCCCCCGGTTGGCCGGGATCAGGTGCGGCGTGAACTGGACCCGCACGGGCCGGCCCGCCAGCTTGCTGAATTCCTGGTCGAACTCGCCCAGATGCCGGTGCGTCCCGCCCGCCGAATAGGCGTGATAGCCCTCGGAGAGCTCGGCATGCAGCAGGTTTTCCTTGAGGCTCCGCCCCGCACCCGACACGGCGCATTTCATGTCGAGAACGATCTCGTCGAGGTCGATCATTCCGGCCTCGATCAGCGGGCGCAGGGAGAACTGACCGGTCGCGGCGTTGCAGCCGGTTCCGGCGACCAGCCGCGCGCCGCGGATGTCATCGCGGTAGAATTCGGTCAGCCCGTAGACGGCTTCGCCCTGCTGCTCCAGCGCCGCGTGCGGGTTGCCGTACCACTTGGTGTAGTCCTCGGGGTCGCGCAGCCGGAAATCGGCCGAAAGGTCGACGATCTTCAGATCCTTCGGCAAGGCCCGGATCACCTCCTGGCTGGTCTTGTGCGGCAGGGCGCAAAAGCACAGGTCGATCTCGGAAAAGTCGATCTCGTCGATCGTGACTAGTTCCGGCAGGTCGAGATGGCGCAGGTGCGGGAAGGCCTGCGCGATGCTTTGGCCCGCTTTCGAATTGGCCCCCAAGGCCTTGATCTGCATTGACGAATGGCCGGAGATCAGCCGGATCAGCTCGGCGCCCGTGTAGCCGGATGCGCCCAGAATTGCGATATTGTGGGTCATTGTCTGCCCCTGGTTCGTGTTTGGTCGTAAGGATGTGGTCGCGCCCTCAGGCGGCTTCAAAGCGGATCTGTCGTCGCAAGAACTGCGTCGCGCGGTCGCTTACGCGCTCGGGGGTTCCCGTGGTCAGGAACCGCCGCTTGCCTTCGCCCAGCATGTCGGGATGGCGCACCAGATAGTCGGCAAGGCTGTCGGCCACGAGGCCGGCCTGGCTGAACACCCGCACATCGGGCCCGAGCGCGTCCTGGAAGGTCTTCTGCATCAGCGGGTAATGCGTGCAGCCGAGGATCGCGGCATCGGGCGAGGGCATCTTGCGCTTCAGCGCGTCGACGTGGCTGCGCACGAGCGCCTCGGCGAGGATCATGTCACCCTCCTCGATCGCATCCACGACGCCGCCGCAGGCCTGTGCCTCGACGTCGACCCCGATGGCGCGGAAGGCCAGTTCGCGCTGGAAAGCGCGGCTGGAGACGGTCGCGGGAGTCGCGAAGAGTGCGACATGCTTCACCTCGACCTCGCGCGGCGGGGAGTTGTCGCCCCAGCGCCGTTCGGTCATCGCCTCGATCAGCGGCACAAAGACGCCCAGCACGCGCCGGTCGGTCGGCACCCAGCTTTCCTGCATCCGCCGCAGCGCAGCCGCCGAGGCCGTGTTGCACGCGAGGATCACCAGGCGGCAACCCTCGTCGAAAAGCCGTTGCACCGCGGCGCAGGTCAGCTCGTAGATGTCGTCGGCGGTACGCACACCGTAAGGCGCGTGTGCGGAATCGGCCATGTAGACCAGCGGCACGTCGGGCAGACGCGCCTCGACCGATTGCAGGACGGTCAGACCGCCCAGGCCGCTGTCGAAAATTCCTACCGCCATGTCCCCGGCTCCTGCCCGGGGCATCAGCTCCGGTGCTTGTCTTCGAACTCGTAGCCCAGATCGAAACGCTTTTCCGGACCCGGGGCAAGCTCATACGTCGCTTTGCGCAGGAAATCCATCATTGCCTTGCTGTCTTGCCGCAGCGGGTCGAGGACGGTCCGGTCGATCGGATCACCGATCACCACGCGCACCGGCGTATCGACGCGCTTGCGGAATTCCTTGATCAGCAGCCCCATGCGCAGCGTGTAATGCAGATGGCTCGCGATCTGGAACATCCGGCTTGTGTGACCGTCGAAGTAGACCGGCACCACCGTCGCGCGGCTCTTGCCGACCATGCGCGCCGTGAAGCTGCGCCAGCGCGGGTCCATCGGGTGCGAGAAGGGTTTCGCGCTGGTGCTGACGGTCCCGCCGGGAAAGATGCCGATGGCACCGCCCCGCGCGAGGTAGTCGAGCGCGGTTTTGCGGGTGGCGATGTTGAGATCGAGCGCCGCGCGCGTTTCCTCGAAGCTGATCGGCAGGACGATGCGGTCGAGTTCATCGGCCTTGCGGAACACGTTGTGGGCAAGGATGCGGAAATCGCCGCGGGCCTTGGCGAGAATATAGCCCATCATCAGACCGTCGAGTATGCCGTAGGGATGATTGGCGATCAGGATGAGCGGGCCGTCGCGCGGGATGTTGGCAAGCGCGCCGCCAACCACGTCGAGCGTCAGACCGTAGCGTTCCGCCATCACCTCGAAAAAGCCCCGCCCCAGCGCGACATCGTCCTGGTAGCCGTCGGCGCGCCGGATCAGGCGGATGCGCCCCGTCGCGTTTTCCATCAGCCGGATCATCGTGCGCCCGCCCCGGCTCGTCGCCGAATGGGCGTAGCTTATGTCGCGGGCGATCGAGGGACGAATCAGACCCATCGTCGGTTCGGGCTCCTGCCGTCGGGAAGGTGGTGGCCCTCTGTGCCGGACGAATGTGAAACCCGTGTGAAGCCGCTCACTCGGCGGCTTGCGCAAGGTCCTTTCCGCCCGAGCTGATCACCGCCAGCAATTCCTCGCGGCGCTTGGCGGCCTTTTGCTCGTTGGCCAGCTTGACCGGCCCGAAGCCCCGGATCTGCAACGGCAGTTCCGCCAGCGCGATGATTGCCTCACGGGTTTCGGTCGTGAGTTTCGGCAACACCTCGACCATGTCGGCCTCGTACTGCCGGATCAGCGCCCGCTCCATCCGCCGTTCGGAGGCGTAGCCGAAGGGATCGAGGAAGGTGCCGCGCAGAAACCGCATCTTCGACAGCATCCGGAACGGCAGTTCCATCCACGACCCGAAACTGCGCTTGGCCGGCCGTCCGTCCGGCCCCTTGCGCGCCAAAAGCGGCGGCGCAAGGTGGAAGCGCATGTCGAAATCGCCGTCGAATTCCGCCTTGGCCTTCTCGCGCGAGGACAGCAACAGGCGCGCGACCTCGTATTCGTCCTTGTAGGCCAGCAGCTTGTGATAGCCGAGGGCCACGGCGTCGCGCACGTCCTCGTCCTCGAAGCGTTCGAGGAAGCGCCGGTAGCGCTTGGCCAGCCGCTTGCTCTGGTAGTCGGTCAGATGGTCTGCGCGGAAGGCGATCTTTTCCTCGGGCGATTTGGGCAGTTCGACCACCGTGGGCTCGACCATCCGGGCGGCTTCCTCAGGATGCAGCACCGCCCAGCGCCCGATCTCGAAGGCGCGTAGGTTGCGCTCGACCGCCGCCCCGTTCAGCGTGATCGCCTCTGTGATCGCCTCCTGGCTCAGAGGGATCAGACCACGCTGCCAGGCCGCGCCAAAGATCATCATGTTGGAAAAAATCGAATCGCCCAGCGCCGCCTTGGCAAGCTCTGACGCATCGAAAAGGTCGAGCTTGTCCTTCAGGCGCGCCTGCAGCGCCAGTTCCAGCCGTTCGACCGGCAATTGGAAGGTCGTGTCACGGGTGAAGTCGCCGGTGATGATCTCGTGGCTGTTGACCACCGCGCCTGTCTTCCCGGTGCGCATCAGGCCGAGCGTCTTGGCTCCGGCGGACACGACAAGGTCGCCGCCGATCACCGCGTCCGCCTCGCCTGTGGCGACCCGGATCGCGCTGATGTCGGCGGGCTTTTCCGCCAGCCGGCAATGGATGTGCACCGCGCCGCCTTTCTGCGCGAGGCCCGCCATTTCCATCATGCCCGCCCCCTTGCCATCGAGATGCGCGGCCTGGGCCATGACCGCACCGATGGTCACGACGCCGGTGCCGCCGACACCGGTGATGACCACGTTCCAGGTGCCGTCGATCTGCGGCAGGTCGGGCGCGGGCAGGTCGGGCAGATCGAGCGCCTGCGTCGGCTCCTTGCGGATCTTGGCGCCTTCGAGCGTCACGAAGGACGGACAGAAGCCCTTGAGACAGGAATAGTCCTTGTTGCACGACGACTGGTCGATGGCCCGCTTGCGCCCCAATTCGGTTTCTTCCGGCACGATCGAGACGCAGTTCGACTGCACCCCGCAATCGCCGCAGCCTTCGCAGACATCGGTGTTGATGAAGACGCGCTTGTCGGGATCGGGGAAGGTGCCACGCTTGCGACGGCGGCGTTTCTCGGCGGCGCAGGTCTGGATGTAGACGATGGCCGAAACGCCCTCGGTCTCGGCGAGCTTTTCCTGCACGGACTGCATGTGCGCCCGTTCCAGCACCTCGACGCCCTTGAACGCCTTCGGATCGACGTCTTCCTTCTCGTCGTAGACAACGGCGATGTTGGGCACGCCCATCGCCTGCAGCTCGCGCACGATGCGCGGCGCATCGAGGTCGCCTTCGTTGTGCTGGCCGCCCGTCATCGCGACGGCGTCGTTGTAGAGGATCTTGTAGGTGATGTTTGTGCCGGCGGCGAGCGCCGCGCGGATCGCCTGCACGCCCGAGTGGTTGTATGTGCCGTCGCCGAGGTTCTGGAAGACATGCGGACGCTTTGAGAACGGCGCTTCGCCGATCCAGTTGGCCCCCTCGCCACCCATGTGGGTGAAACCCGTCGTCTCGCGATCCATCCACTGCACCATGTAGTGACAGCCGATCCCGGCATAGGCCCGACTGCCCTCGGGCAGCTTGGTCGACGTGTTGTGCGGACAGCCAGAACAGAAATAGGGCAGCCGTGCCGCGATCTCCTCGGCATTGTCGTTGCGCCGGGCGTCCTTGAGCAGGTTCAGGCCCGCGCGCAGCGCCTCGCCGTCGCGGCCTTCCTCGATCAGGATCTCGCCCAGCTTCTCGGCGATCATGATCGGGTCGAGCGCGCCGCGCGTCGGGAAAAGCTCGTCACGGTGCATGCCGCCCGCACCGCCCTTGTACCAGCCGTAGACGCGGCGTCCCTGACGGTCGTCGAAGATGCTTTCCTTGATCTGGATCTCGATGAGCTTGCGCTTCTCCTCGACGACCACGATCAGGTCGAGATCCTCGGCCCAGTCATGGAACGAGGTCATGTCGAGCGGGAAGGTCTGACCGACCTTGTAGGTGGTGATTCCCAGACGCTCGCAATCTTCTTCGCCGATGTTCAGCAGGCTCAGCGCATGCACGAGGTCGAGCCAGTTCTTGCCGGCGGCGACGAAGCCGATCTTGGCGCCCGGCTTGCCCCAGACGCGGCGGTCCATCTTGTTGGCACGCGAGAAGGCCTCGGCGGCGAAGCGCTTGTAGTCGATCATCCGCGCTTCCTGCGCGTGCGGCGTATCGATCAGGCGGATGTTGAGCCCGCCTTCCGGCATGTCGAACTCCGGCTCCAGGAAATTGTAGCGATCAAGGCCAGTTTCGACGACCGAGGTCGCCTCGACCGTGTCCTTCATCGTCTTCAGGCCCACCCAGAGGCCGGAAAAGCGGCTGAGCGCGAAGCCGTAGAGCCCGTAGTCGAGAATCTCCTGCACACCCGCCGGGCTGACCACCGGCATGTAGGCATCCACCAGCGCCCATTCCGACTGGTGCAGCACGGTCGAGGATTCGCCAGTGTGATCGTCGCCCATCGCCATCAGCACGCCACCGTGCCTGGAGGTGCCGGCCATGTTGGCATGGCGCATCACGTCGCCGGACCGGTCGACCCCCGGACCCTTGCCGTACCAGAGCCCGAAGACGCCATCGAACTTACCCTCGCCGCGCACCTCGGCCTGTTGCGCGCCCCAAAGCGCGGTCGCCGCCAGGTCTTCGTTCAGCCCCGGCTGGAAGGTCACGTCATGTTCGGCAAGATGCTTGAGCGCGCGCTGCATCTGAAGATCGACGGCACCCAGCGGTGAGCCGCGATAGCCGGTCACATATCCCGCCGTGTTCAGCCCGGCAGCACGGTCGCGCGCCTTTTGCATGAGCATGAGCCGGACCAGCGCCTGCGTGCCGTTCAGCAGCACGGGGCTTTTTTCCAGGTCGAAGCGATCGTTCAGTGTGATCTTCTGCTTGCTCATCGCGGCTCTCCTCCCGACAGCGTCAGTCTTGCATATATGTAGGCCAATAATAGGTCAAAATGGCTGACCTGCATAGATGATTTGTGGCAAACCGACACAGGTCAGCGAGACCGCGCTGTATTTTTCGCGCTTATGAGGCTAGAGCGGTGCGGAACCCGGGAAACGTTGCGCCATGGATTGGGACAAGCTCAGAATCTTTCACGCCGTCGCGGACGCGGGGTCGCTCACGCATGCCGGTGAAAAGCTCAATCTGTCGCAGTCGGCCGTCAGTCGCCAGATCCGCGGGCTCGAAGAGCAGCTCAACACCACCCTGTTCCACCGGCACGCCCGCGGACTGATTCTCACCGAGCAGGGCGAACTTCTTTTCGACGCCACCTCGGCGATGGCCAAGCGTCTCGACACCGCCGCCGCGCGGATCCGCGACAGCGAGGACGAGGTCTTCGGAGAGCTGCGCGTGACCACGACGACGGGCTTCGGCTCGCTCTGGCTCGCGCCGCGTCTCGGCAAGCTTTACGACCAGTATCCCGACCTCAAGGTCGACCTGATGCTGGAAGAGCGCGTGCTCGATTTGCCCATGCGCGAGGCCGACGTAGCGATACGTATGAAGGAACCCAGCCAGGCCGACCTCATTCGAAAGCGCCTGATGTCCGTGCGGATGTGCCTTTATGCGACCTCGGCCTACCTCGACAAATGCGGCGAGCCGAAAGAGATCGAGGACATCGCCGATCACCGCCTGATCTGCCAGAACACCGAAAGCGACCAGGTCGGCGCCGGTCTGCAGCTGATCCAGCACCTGATGACCTACGACATCCGATCGATGCTGACGGTAAACAACTACTTCGGTGTGCTTCAGGGCGTGCTTAACGACCTCGGGATCGGCGTGCTGCCCGACTACCTGATCCAAGATTTCCCGAATCTCGTTCAGGTCCTGCCGGACGTCGAGTCCGCCGAAGTGCCGGTGTTTCTTGCCTACCCCGAGGAGTTGCGGCATTCGCAGCGTATCGCGGCGTTCCGCGACTTCGTCCAGGACGAGATCATCACCTACCGCAAGCTGTTGCGAAACAAGCAGAAAACCTGATCTCACCAAGCCATGCAACCTGCGCATAGCGGGCATGATGTCCAGAGTTCGCAATCTGCCTTGATCGAAGGCATTTCGCCGCCTATCTGAGCTTTCGAAGATTACGGGCGCACAGCGCTGTTTCTTCAAACCTCCCTGTTGGACTTGGCCGAGCTTCGTGCTCGGCCTTTTTTTTCGCGCGCAACCGCGCGCGCGCGCGGGGCCAGATGCCATCGCGATTTCGCCGTCACGACAGCATGGATCCGGCCCTCCGGGATCATGTCCCGATACATACGTTTCCGTGACCAATCCGTGATCCGTCGTGACCGACTTGGCTGGAACGTGAAACGGGAGAAGGCGTTGTGTGCCCGTAGCAAGTGAGAGGAAAGGACACACCATGACACGCAAGATCCTCATGACGACCGCAACCATCGCCGCCCTCGCAGGGGCTCCCCTCGCCTATGCCGAGACCGGCAATCAGGGCATGCAGAAAGGCTATGACGCTAATCACCGCCTTGAACTGTCCGATGACATCGAAGGCACGATGCTGTCCGCCAAGGGCGCCGATGTGGTGCTGAGCGACGGTACGCGCCTCGGGACCATTACCGAGGTGATGAGTGACGGCACAGGTGACGCGAAGTTCTTCGTCGAAGTTGACGAAGGTACCACGATTGACGCCGAATGGCTCGACATCACCGTGTCGCCCGCCAACGTTAGTATCAACGAGAACGTCGTTGGTCTGAACGCCACCGAAACCGAGATCAACACCGCGGCCGCAGGCTCGGGTGAGTCGGACTCGGGCGAAGATAAAGCGACGGTTATTCTCCAATAACCGACTGCCGTATGCCCGAAAGGGCTTCTTGGGGCCGCATTCTTCGGGATGCGGCCTTTTTCGTGCTTTGCGCCTTTTCGCGCACCTTTCCCCCGGCACAGGCATCCAGTAAGGACGGGCTGACCGCCACCGGGGGACGACCAACTTATGAACGAGCCTGCCATCTCGCCCGAGCTGATCGCTGCACACGGGCTGAAGCCCGACGAATACGAGCGCATCCTCGAGATCGTCGGACGCGAGCCGACCTTCACGGAACTCGGCATCTTCTCGGCGATGTGGAACGAACACTGTTCCTACAAGTCGTCGAAGAAATGGCTCCGTACCCTGCCGACCTCGGGTCCACAGGTTATCTGCGGCCCGGGCGAAAACGCTGGCGTTGTCGACATCGGCGACGGCCAGGCGGTCGTCTTCAAGATGGAAAGCCACAACCACCCGTCCTACATCGAACCCTACCAGGGCGCGGCCACCGGCGTCGGCGGCATCCTGCGCGACGTCTTCACCATGGGCGCGCGGCCGGTCGCGGCGATGAATGCGCTCAGCTTCGGCGAGCCCTCCCATCCCAAGACCCGGCAACTGGTAAACGGCGTCGTCGAGGGTATCGGCGGATACGGCAACTGTTTTGGCGTTCCAACCGTCGGCGGCGAGGTACGGTTCTACGCGGCCTACAACGGCAACTGCCTTGTCAACGCCTTTGCAGCCGGCTTGGCCGAGACGGGCAAGATCTTCTACTCCGCGGCCTCGGGGGTCGGCATGCCGGTGGTCTACCTCGGCGCCAAGACCGGGCGCGATGGCGTCGGCGGTGCCACGATGGCCTCGGCCGAATTCGACGATACCATCGAGGAAAAGCGCCCCACGGTTCAGGTCGGCGATCCCTTCACCGAAAAGCGCCTGATGGAAGCCTGCCTCGAACTTATGGAGACCGGTGCCGTCATCTCGATTCAGGACATGGGAGCCGCGGGTCTGACCTGTTCCGCCGTCGAAATGGGCGACAAGGGCAATCTCGGAGTCCGCCTCGATCTCGAGAAGGTGCCGGTGCGCGAAGAGAACATGACCGCCTACGAGATGATGCTGTCGGAAAGCCAGGAGCGGATGCTCATGGTCCTGCGCCCGGAACTCGAAGCCCGAGCCAAGGCGGTCTTCGACAAGTGGGACCTCGATTTCGCCATCGTCGGCGAGACCATCGCCGAGGATCGCTTCCTGATCATGCTCGACGGTGAGGTGAAAGCCGACCTGCCGCTCAAGGCCCTGTCGGGCACGGCGCCTGAATACGATCGGCCCTGGGTCGCGACGCCCCCTGCCGAGCCCTTGGCGGATGTTCCCGGCATTGATCCCATCGACGGGCTGAAAGCACTGATCTCGAGCCCGAACTACGCCGCCAAGAACTGGGTTTTCGAGCAGTACGACACGATGGTCATGGCCGACAGCGCCCGCACGCCGGGGATCGGCTCTGGAATAGTCCGGGTGCACGGCACCGGCAAGGCACTGGCCTTCACCGCCGACGTGACCCCGCGCTACGTCAAGGCGAACCCCGTCGAGGGCGGCAAGCAGGCGGTGGCCGAGGCCTACCGCAACCTCTGCGCGGTGGGGGCGAAGCCTTTGGCGACCACCGACAACCTCAACTTCGGGAACCCTGAAAAACCCGAGATCATGGGCCAGTTCGTAGGCGCCATTCAGGGCATCGGCGAAGCGGTCTCTGCCCTCGACATGCCGATCGTCTCGGGCAACGTCTCGCTTTACAACGAAACCGACGGTGCCGCGATTCTGCCGACGCCGACCATCGGCGCCGTCGGTCTCATCGCGGACGGCGAAACCGCCATCGGCACGCGGGTCCAAGAGGGCGACCTCGCCCTGGTGCTGGGAGAGACCACCGGTCACCTCGGCCAGTCGGCGCTTTTGAGCGAGGTGTTCAACCGCACCGACGGGGACGCTCCGCATGTCGATCTCGACATCGAACGCGCGCATGGCGAATTCATCCGCGCGCATCGTGACCTGATCGGCGCCTGCACGGACCTGTCGGACGGCGGCTTGGCGCTGGCGGCCTTCGAACTGGCCGAAGGGTCCGGTCTCGGGGTGCAACTTGAAGCCGGCGACACGCCGACGCTTTTCGGCGAGGATCAGGGCCGCTACCTGATCGCCTGCAGCTTCGACGCGGCCGAGGCGCTGGTGACGGCGGCCGGCGCTGCGGGTCTGACGATCGCGGCGGTCGGAAAATTCGGCGGCGACGCCGTGAGCTTCGGTGGCGTATCTGCCCCCCTGGCCGAACTGTCGACCCTCTACCGGTCAAGCTTCGCCCAGGCGGTGGCCTGACGTCTCAGGCGTCAAGCAGCGCCATCAGCCGCGCCTTCTGCCCGACGTCGTCGCGGTTCGAGATCACCGCGGCAAGCTCTTCCAGCGAGGCGATGGAATGGCCCGCGCGGAAGCTGTCGACATGCGGCAGCATCGCCCGGATGCCCCGCGCCTTGGGCGCGAAACCGTCCCAGCGCAGCAGCGGGTTGAGCCAGATCAGCCGGCGCGACGACAGGTGCAGCCGCTCCATCTGGCGGCCGAGGTTGTCCGGATCGTCGCGGTCGAGCCCGTCTGTGATCAGCAGCACCACCGCGCCCTGCCCCATCACCCGGCGCGACCAGTCGCGGTTGAAGGTCTCGAGGCAGGACCCGATCCGCGTGCCGCCTTCCCAGTCCTGCGCCTCGGCCCCGGCAGCCGCAAGCGCGGCATCGACGTCACGCTGGCGCAGATGCCGGGTGATGTTGGTCAGGCGGGTGCCGAAGGTGAACGCATGCACTTTCGCCCAGCCTGCGCCCTTGGCGTTGCTCACCGCGTGCAGGAAATGCAGCACGGTCCGGGAATACTGGCTCATCGAGCCCGAGATATCGCAGAGCACCACGAGGTTCGGCCAGCGCGGGCGCTGCGTCTTGAGCGCGATCTCGTGCAACTCGCCGCCCTGCTTCATTGCCGCCCGCAGGGTCCGGGCCGCATCGACGCGGTGGCCGACATGGCTTGCCGCCGTGCGGCGCGAGCGGATCGGATCGACCGGCAGGCTGAGCCGTGTGAGCATGCGCTTGGCCGCGGCCATCTCCTCGGTACTCATTTGCTCGAAATCAAGCGAGCGCAGGCGTTCCTCCACGGACGCCGTGAGGCTCGCGTCGATCTCGATCTCGATATCCTCGTCCCCGTCCTCTTCCTTGGCAGTGGTCTCTGGCGCCTCGGCCCCGTCAAGCAGCGCCTCGGCGGCGCGTTTCGAGCCGGCGTCGGCCTTGCGCTCTTCCTGCACCCCGCGCACGGCCGGCAGCATCATCGACATCATGTGTTCAAGGTACCGCGGATCGCGCCAGTAAAGCCGGAACACCTGCGCGAAGACCGCGCGGTGCTCGGGCCGGTTCACGAAACACGCGTGCAGCGTCCAGAAGAAGTCGCGCTTGTCGGTGAAGCCAGCCGTCTCCACCGCCCGGATCGCATCGATGATCCGCCCGGTCCCGATCGGCAGCCCGGCCCGGCGCAAGGCCCGGGCGAAATGCGTGATGTTCCCGGCGAGCTGCGGGTTTTCGGGAAGGTCGAGGGGGAGGTATTGGGCCATTACTCAGCTTCGATCCGGGACGTCAGCTCGTAAGTCGCGGGACTATCTCCGTGCTGCCACAGAGATACCATGACATACACCTTCAAGCCGTCGATCCTGACGCGTTCCACATCCGCACCGAATCCCGAAGGCGACAGCTGTCCGGTCCGACGTTCATCGGAATTGTAGGTTTCGCCGTAGATATCTTCGCCACCTACTTTTCGCAGGGTGACAATCAGCAGATCGCCTTCATGTCCCTCGGTTCCGATAACGTAACGATCGACGTCGCCCGGCTTTAGCCGTCCTTCTACGGTGGCCCCGATTTCCATGCCATTGGCGTCCTGCACCTTGTCGTTCGGCTCCACCTCCGTCGCGCCGGGATCGGCAGGCAACAGCAAGGCGGTGTTGGATTTGCCGCCGTTCTCGGGCTTCACCGCAGTATCGCTTGAGCCGGCGGTACTGTCTTGCGCGGCTTGATCGTCTACTGGTTTCCGCGTTTCCGGGACGACCGATGTCTCGCTGTCTTTCTCAGGGACGACCAGAGTCACTGCCAGAAAAGCTGCGCCGACGATGAAAACCAGCAATCCCGCAGACGAGCTTTCGAATTTCAGGCCAAAGACTTCGATCTTGGCCGCCCCTTGCGGCCTCGGGCGGATCATGAGGTACAGACCCACGCAGGCAAACAGGCCACCGGCCAGCATCAAGGCGATCATCCTTGTCGCGCTGATCGGTTCTAATTCCACGGCCGCGCCTTCTCCGTCCTGCCTGCCGTCAGTCTAGCAGATGCCCAATACCTGTCACGCCGGCTCCAAAGACGCCTTTACCTCGTCGAGGATGCGCTTGGCTTCGGATCCCTGCAGCTTCTGGATGTCGTCCTGATACTTCAGGATCGCGCCGAGCGTGTCGGCGATGACCTCCGGGCTCAGTTCGATCACGTCGAGCGCCAGCAGGCACTTGGCCCAGTCGATGGTTTCGGCGACGCCCGGTCTCTTGAACAGGTCCTCGGTGCGCAACTGCTGGACGAAGGCCACGACCTCGCGGCTCAGGGTCTCCGCGGCCTCCGGCGCGCGGGCCTGCAGGATCTCCATCTCGCGCGCGAATTCGGGATAGTCGACCCAGTGATAGAGGCAGCGCCGCTTGAGCGCGTCATGCACCTCGCGCGTGCGGTTCGAGGTGACGATGACGATGGGCGGCTCGGGGGCGCGGATCGTCCCCAGTTCCGGGATCGTCACCTGGAAATCGCTCAGCGCTTCGAGCAGGAAAGCCTCGAAGGGCTCGTCGGTGCGGTCGAGTTCATCGATCAGGAGCACCGGCGCGCCGTTCTCGTCCGGCATCATCGCCTGCAGCAGCGGGCGTTCAATCAGGTAGTCGTGGCTAAAAAGCTCGTCACGCAACGCGCCCCGGTCGGCCCCGCCCGCCGCTTCGGCCGTGCGGATGGCCACCATCTGGGCCGGAAAATTCCATTCGTAGACCGCCGAGGCCGCATCCAGCCCCTCGTAGCATTGCAGCCGGATCAGCCGACGACCGAGCCCTGCGGCCAGGGCCTTGGCGATCTCGGTCTTGCCGACGCCGGCCTCGCCTTCCAAGAACAGCGGCCGACCCAGCGTGAGGGCGAGAAAGACCACCGTGCCGAGTGCGCGGCCGCAGATGTAGCCTTCCGCGCCCAGCATTTCCTGAACCGCGTCGATCGTGGCCGGCTTGGTCATCGCTGCTCTCCTCTGCGACCCCAGACTGCATCCCCGCCGCGCGCCGTCAAGCCGCCAATGGCCGAGTGGCGGCGTCACATTGACCGCCTCGGCGCATGCTGGCATGGTTCAAGCGCATTTTCAGAGGTTTGAGCCGGATCCCGGAGGCAGGATCATACGGGCGGCAAGCGGTTCGGAGTGCTGCGGTGTCGCGGACCATATCGAGCGGGAGACCGGCCTGACATGCGCATCACGGCTGTGACATGCGTTAAGAACGAAGGCCCCTTCCTGCTGGAATGGATCGTCTTCAACCGCCTTATCGGCGTGACCGATTTCCTGTTCTATTCCAACGACTGCACCGACGGCACCGACGACCTGCTCGACGCCCTGGCCCTGCGCGGATTGGTGACGCATCTGCCGAACCCGGCGGAGGGACGCACGATGCAGATGGAGGCGCTCAAGCACGCGCAGACACAGGCGGTTGTCAGTGACGCCGACTGGGTCTGGATCGCCGACGTGGACGAGTTTCTGAACATCCACGTGGGCAATCACACGATTCCCGCACTGATCGCGGCCTGCGGCGATCCGCAGGCGATCAGCGTCAGTTTCCAGTTCTTCGCCAACGACGACGTCAATGCCTTCGAGGATCGCCCGGTGATCGCTCAGTTCCACCGCAGCCACAATCCCGACATCTGGTGCGGCGAGACGGCGATTGAGGTCAAGACACTGGTGCGGCGTGACTTTCCTTTGCACCAGTACCTCGCGCACAGGCCGTTCTTTCGGCGAAATCTTCCCGAGGCCAGGCACCCGCGCTGGACCGACGGCGCCGGCCGCGCGGTCCCGCGGAAATTCCTGACCGCAGCCAACCCGCGCCGCATCCGTCGGTTTCCGGCAAAGGGCGCGCGAACCTACGCCACGCTCAACCATTACGCATTGCGCAGTCTCGACAGCTTTCTCGTCAAGACCGACCGCGGCGACGTGAACCGCGAGGACCGCGCCTTTGACCTGGCCTACTGGCGCGAACGCAACGACCCGGCCTGGGAGGACCGCAGCATCGCGCGGCACCTTGCCGGTGTCGAGGAGGCCCTGGCCGAACTCAAGCAAGACCCCGAGATCGCCATGCTGCACGCCCGCTGCGTCCGGCTGCACCGCGACAGGATCGCGGAACTGCTCGAGCGCCCCGACTACCGCCGCCTGCGCGACGATCTGCGCACCGCTCGCAAGCTTCCGCCGCAGGAAGAGGCGTTGCTGGCTGAGCTGGGGCTCGACCCGTGAGCTTGCGGATCGTCAACCTCGGCCTGCCGAGGACCGGCACGACGACGCTGGCCCGCGCTTTGCGCCGGACGGGGTTCAAGGTCGCCGATTATCGCATCGGGCCCCGACAAACCCGCGATCCTGCCTTGCGCGGGCGCTTTGTGGCCGATCTGCTCTATGACAGCTACTTCGCCTGCGGGGATCCGGGCACGGGGCTCGGACCATTCACAGCTCTGACCGAGATCGGCCTGCTGCGCGAGGGCCGCTCCCTCTGGCCGCAGACCGACTTCGCGCTGATCCGCGCGCTGCGGCGACATCACCCGGATCTGCGCTTTCTGGCGTCGAACCGCGACGGCTTCGCGCTGTCGCAGTCCATGCTGGGCTGGTCCGACCTCGGAACCCGCCGCCTGCCCGAAGCCGCTGTTCCCGGTCTGCCGCAGGGCTTCGGCGAGACGACCAAGCAGCGTCAGACCTGGATCGCGGGGCATTACGCCAATCTGCGCGCCTTCTTTGCCGGCGATCCTGCATTCCTGGAGTATGATATCGCCGATCCGCGGGCGCCGGAACTGATCTCGGCCCATGTCGGTTGCGAGCTGGCTTGGTGGGGCCGGGCCAACGCGAGCCGGGTCGCGGGCTGACATGCGGATCGAGTTGCACATCGGGCCGCACCCGTCCGGCACCCGGCGCCTGCAGTCGGTGTTGGCCTCGAAGCGTAACCAGCTTCTGCGCAAGGGCGTGCTGTTCCCGCGCAGCCCGGGCGTCGAGGATCACGCCCGGCTTTTCATGGCGGTGACCGAAGCCGACCGTCTCGACCCGCTGCGCTGCGACCACGCGCTGCAGGATCCCGCACGTCAGGCCGCGCTGAGGGACGAGCTGGCGCAGGCGCTGAGACGCGAGGTCGAACGCGCCGAGCCGGAGGTTCTGATCCTGTCATCGGCGCATCTTGGGACATCCCTTTGGCGCATCAGCGAGATGGAGCGTTTGCGCGATTTTCTCTCGGGATTCGGCAGCGAGGTGCGGGTCACCGCCCATGTCGCGGAACAGTCACGGATGCTCTGCGAGAGTTACGCCAGGCAACTGCGCATGGGCCGCGCAATACCGCTGGACCGCGACCTGAAGTTTGCCGCAAAGGACCGCTGGTGGGACGCCTGCATTGCCGCCATGCCGGCGATCGCGCCCGCGGCCGGGATCTTCGAGGAAACGCAGGGCCCGCCCTTCTGGCTCGACTACACGGCGCTCGTCGACTGCTGGGGTTCGGTTTTCGGGCCCGCTTCGGTCCAGCTTCGCGGCTACGATGCGAATCTCTTTGACGGGCCAACGGTGACGGAGGAAATCCGTGCAGCCTTCGGGATCGAACAGACAATCGGCAAGGCCGAAGACCAAACACCACAACAACCGGACTCCGCCGCGAGCCTTGCGCGGTTCCGCCTTTTCAACGCCCTCGTGCTGAAGCTTCTCGCACCCGGCCAGCGCAAGCTGCCGCACGCGCTCTGGCGTCAGTTGCTGTCCGAGATCGCAGTGCCGGGTCCGCCGCCCGACGACGGCGGCCTTTCGGCCCTGTCCCGGCGATTCGCGGAAGACAATACGGTTTTGGCGCGGCGCTTCCCCGTGCTTGGCGCGGCGCTGGACCCTCCGGCCATGGGCCCTGACTGGCGCGAAGCCGACCCAGGCCAGGGTTTTCGCGCCTCCCAGTACCTGCTGGCCTTCATGTGGCGCATCGACCACGCGGGCAGCACCCCGGCGGCCAGTGAGGACATGGACCTGACAACAAAACCCGACGTTGCGTCCATGAGCGACTCCGCCCGGCAACTCATGACCCCGCAGGCTGTCCGGCATTACATCGGTCTGCGAACGTCGCGCTTTGCACCGCATGACCGGATCGGCAACCTGCTGGAGGATCTGCCTGTCGAACCCTACGCACCTGCGCCGGCGCGGCTGTCCTCGCCGGGTCGCGGCGGCACGGTCATCATCGCCTGCATGAAGGACGAAGCGCCCTATCTCTTGGAATGGATCGCGCATCACCGCGCCATCGGCGTCGGACACTTCGTGATCTACTCCAACGACTGCAGCGACGGCACCCAGGAGATGCTGGACCGGCTCTCGGAACTGGGCGTGAGCGACCACCGCCGCAACGACGACTGGTCCGGTCCGTCGCCCCAGCAGCATGCGCTCGACCGAGCCCTGACCGATCCGGTGGTGCGCGAGGCCGACTGGTTCGCGCATATCGACGTCGACGAATTCATCAACGTGCGCACCGGCGACGGCACGCTCGACGCGCTCCGCGCCGCCGTGCCCGATGCCACGAACGTCGCCATGACATGGCGGCTTTTCGGACACAACGGCGTTCATCGCCTTCAGGACCGGCTCGTCACCGTGCAATTCGACCGCTGCGCGCCGAGGCATTGCCCCAAGCCGCACACCGCCTGGGGCTTCAAGACGCTGACACGCAACATCGGGGCGTATCGCAAGATCAGCTGCCACCGCCCGAACAAGCTGGTGCCAGGCGCCGAGGAACGCGTCAAGTGGGTCAACGGTTCGGGTGCCGACATGACCCAGGAAGTGCTGCGCAGTGGCTGGCGCAATTCGCGGCGCTCGATCGGCTACGATCTGGTGCAGCTCAACCACTATGCGCTCCGCTCGCTCGACAGTTTCCTGGTCAAGCGCCAGCGCGGCCGGGCTCTGCATGTCGACCGCAGCATCGGCCTCAACTACTGGGTCAGAATGGACTGGAGCTACCACCGCGACCTCACGATCCAGCGCAACACTGCGCGCCTGCGCGCGGAATACGACCGCCTGATGCAAGACGAGCGGCTGCGGGCGCTGCATCGCGCCGGGCTCGACTGGCACCGGGACAGGGCAGAGACGCTGCGCGCCACCCCGGAGTTCGCCGCGCTGGCCGAACAGGTACAGAGTGTCCAGCTGAGCGAAGTCGAACGCGCGGCCTACGCGATGGCGGTCGATACCGAGAGCTGATCCTTTAGGAAATTTCGGATCGAAACGACCTTACCAGAGCCCGGGCGTCCGATGATGGCCCGGACGCGCGTCCCCGACGCCGATTTCCGGTCTCTGCGCGGGCGGGAGAGGGCATTTTGCCCTGCGAAATGACGCGGGGCGCCGGAGAACGGGCGCACGGTGCTGTGAGAAGAAATGACCTTTACTCGCGGGCCGAGCTTGGCCAACATGATAACCACGAATTTTTTCATGTTTTCAGATAGGTCGTCCGCTGGCGACAGACTGTTTTCACAACGACCCGACCATTTCTGGAACGACTGCGTTATAGACTGACAGGATTGTGCGCCGCTTTTCGCGCGGTACGAGAATAGGTATGATATGACGATTTCGGCTCCGGATTTTGGACCACCCCTCAAAACGCTCGACAAGGCGACTTGGACCGCGGGAATCCGGTCGGTCGCCGATGAGCACGGGTACGCCCGGGATCTCGGGGGGCGTCATATGGCTGCTTTCGTCAACGGCGGACCGACCCTGCTCGTCAGTTTCGAAAGCCGGCAGGGCATCCAGGCGCTGTCACCCTCCGGCCACCCGTTCGGCTGGGACATGGCGCAGGGGTTCGGCTGGTCGCACATGGGGCTGATCTGCGACGGCGACACCTGGTTCCGTGATCCAGCGGTTTTCGCCTTCTTCGACAACCTTTCCGACGAGGGCGTCTTCGACGGCTACGACGAGGTCCTTTTCTACGGCGCCGGTCCCTGCGGCTATGCCGCGGCGGCGTTTTCCGTTGCCGCACCCGGTGCGCGCGTTCTGGCCATCCAGCCGCAGGCCACGCTCGACCCGGATCTCGCCGGGTGGGATCCGCGCTTCGTGGAGTTGCGGCGCATCGACTTCCGCCGGCGCTACGGCTACGCGCCGCGGATGCTGGACGCCGCCGCGCGCGCCTACGTTATCTACGACCCGATGCAACGCGAGGATGCGATGCACGCGGCGCTTTTCGCGGCACCGCACGTCACCCGGCTGACGCTGCCGAACATGGGGTCCGCGCTGCAGACCGACCTGCTGGAAATGGACGTGCTCTACGAACTTCTGGCGATGGCCGCGGACATGAGCCTCGAACGGCACGCGTTTTCGATGATGATGCGGGCCCGGCGCGACCACCCGCCCTACCTGCGCAGGCTGCTTGCCCGCCTCGAGCGCGACGAGCGCACGGGACTTGCCGAAATGCTCTGCCGCAATGTCGCCGCGCGTCTCGACGACGGGCGGTTTCTCAACAAGCTGCAGCGCCTGCAGGCGTCCTGAGGCTGGCGCGGCGCGGCGCGCTGTGCTAGCGCCGGGCCATGACCCAGACGCTCACGATCCGCCGGCCCGACGACTGGCACCTGCACCTGCGCGACGGCGCCATGCTGGAGGCGGTGCTGCCGCATTCCGCCGCCCATTTCGCCCGTGCGATCATCATGCCGAACCTCGTCCCGCCGGTGGTGACGGGCGCTCAGGCGGCGGAGTATCGCGAGCGCATCCTCGCAGCCCTGCCCGAGGGTGCCGTGTTCGAGCCGCTGATGACGCTTTATCTGACCGAGGAGACCGATCCCGCGGATGTGGCCGCCGCCCATGCCTCGGGACTGGTCAAGGCGGTCAAGCTCTACCCGGCCGGCGCGACGACGAATTCGTCGAGAGGCGTGCGCGACTTCGACAAGGTGCGCGGGGTGCTCGAGCGGATGGCGGAGATCGGTCTGCCGCTTTGCGTACATGGCGAGGTCACCGACCCCGACATCGACATCTTCGACCGCGAGGCGGTGTTCATCGACCGCGTGCTCGACCCGATCCGGCGCGCCACGCCCGGGCTGCGGGTCGTGATGGAGCACATCACCACGTCGGACGCGGTGGACTACGCGCGGGCGCAGGACGACACGCTGGGTGCGACGATCACCACCCATCACCTGGTGATCAACCGCAACCACATCCTCTCCGGCGGCATTCGGCCACATTACTACTGCCTGCCGGTGGCCAAACGCGAGACCCATCGCCTGGCGCTGCGCAAAGCGGCGACTTCGGGTGCGGCGCGGTTCTTTCTGGGCACCGACAGCGCGCCGCATACCGACGCCAACAAGCTCTTGCCCTGCGGCTGCGCGGGATGCTTCACGGCGCCCAACACCATGGCGATCCTGGCACATGTGTTTGAAGAAGAGCATGCGCTCGACCGGCTGGAGCGGTTCACCTCGCTGAACGGCCCGGCCTTCTACGATCTGCCAGTCAACGCGGCGACATTGACGCTCGAACGCGCCACCGGCCCCTGCCCCGAGCGCGTTGCAACCGAGGACGGCCCGGTCACGGTCTTCGATCCCGGGTTCACGCCCGCGTGGCGCGTGGCCTGAGGCGCGCCGAAGAACTTTCCGCCTCCGGCGGGGATATTTGAGAACCAGAGAAACGAAGGACCCGCGATGATCCCCTCGGCCTATCCAGACGCTTCCGAAATGGCCCGCCTGACGGCGCGCATGCTGCTCGAGATCAAGGCGGTACATTTCAACGCCGAGGAGCCTTTCATCTATTCCTCGGGCCTGCCGGGTCCGACCTACATCGACTGCCGCAAGCTGATCTCGTTCCCGCGCATCCGCGCGACGCTGATGGATTTCCTGACTGTCACGGTGATGCGCAACGCGGGCTTCGAGGCCTTCGACAATATCGCCGGCGGCGAGACCGCCGGGATTCCCTTCGCGGCGCTTGTGGCCGAACGCATGGGGCTGCCGATGACCTACGTGCGCAAGAAGCCGAAAGGCTACGGGCGCAACGCGCGCATCGAGGGCGCGATGACGGAAGGCGAGCGGGTGCTGCTGGTCGAGGATCTGACGACGGACGGCGGATCGAAGCTGAGTTTCGTCGACGCGATTCGCGAAACCGGGGCGACCTGCGGGCACACAGCGGTGATCTTCTACTATGGAATCTTCCCGGACACCGAAAAGACGCTGGGCGATCACGGGGTTGCGCTGCATCACCTGTGCACATGGCGCGACGTGCTGGCCGAGGCGCGCGCGCAAGGCGCCTTCGACGCGGCGACCTTGCGCGAGGTGGAAAGCTTTCTCGACGCGCCGCGCGCCTGGCAGGATGCGCGGAAAGCGGACTGAAGACCGCAAGATCTGGTATTTGACCTGACAGGAACGCCCGCATGGTGTAGCCTGCGGTAATACCGGCTTTTCCACACGTTATACAATTTGCCACCCGGCGGGCGTGTCGGATAAGAGGTCGGCCCTGGGGACAAGAACAACGGGCGGGGCAGCCATGAGCGAAGTTTTCAAGATCGATTCCGGCGCGGTGCAGGTCCAGGCGCCGGACACGATGCCACATTCGATCGAGGCCGAGCAGCAGCTGCTCGGCGCGATCCTGACCAACAACGACGTCTATGACCGCGTCGCCTCGGTGATCAGCGACAAGCATTTCTACGAGCCGGTGCACGCGCGCATCTACGAGATCTGTGCCGCGCGGATCGCCAAGAACAACCTCGCCTCGCCGGTCACCGTGAAGGCTTTCATGGAAGAGGACGAGGGCCTGAAGGAGCTGGGTGGTCCGGCCTATCTCGCGCGGCTGGCCGGTGCGGCCGTCTCGGCCTTCGCGGTGCGCGACTACGCACAGATGATCTACGACCTAGCCGTGCGCCGCGACCTGATCCAGCTGGGCCGCGACATCTCGTCGAAGGCCGCGAACGTCGACGTGGCCTCGGGCCCCAGCGAGCAGATCGTCGAGGCCGAGCAGGCGCTTTACGGGCTGGCCGAACAGGGCCAGGTCAATTCTGGATTCCAGAGCTTTCTCAAGGCGGTGACGGACGCGGTGAATGTCGCGAATGCCGCATACCAGCGCGACGGTGGGCTGGCGGGAATCTCCACCGGCCTCGTCGACATGGACAAGAAGCTGGGCGGGTTGCACAAGTCGGACCTTCTGATTCTCGCCGGGCGCCCGTCGATGGGCAAGACCTCGCTCGCCACCAATATCGCCTTCAACATCGCCAAGGCCTACCGGCGCGGGTCGCTGCCGGACGGGTCCGACGGAGCGGTCGAGGGCGGCGTCGTCGGGTTCTACAGCCTCGAGATGAGCGCCGAACAGCTGGCCGCGCGGATCCTGTCGGAAGCCGCCGAGATTCCGTCCGAACAGATCCGCAGGGGCGACATGACCGAGGCCGAGTTCCGCCGCTTCGTCGATGCGGCCAAGGCGCTGGAGGCCTGTCCGCTTTTCATCGACGACACGCCGGCAATCCCGATCGCCCAGCTGGCCGCCCGCGCTCGTCGCCTCAAGCGCACCCACGGGCTCGACGTGCTGATGGTCGACTACCTGCAGCTCGTCAAAGGCACCGGGCGCTCGGAGAACCGGGTCAACGAGATTTCCGAGATCACCATGGGGCTCAAGGCCATCGCCAAGGAGCTTGACATTCCGGTGGTCGCTCTGTCGCAGCTGTCGCGGCAGGTCGAGTCGCGCGACGACAAGCGCCCGCAGCTCAGCGACCTGCGCGAATCCGGCTCGATCGAGCAGGATGCCGACGTGGTGATGTTCGTGTTCCGCGAGGAATACTACAAGGAACGCGAAAAACCCTCGGACCACGATCTCGAGGCGATGGGGCGCTGGCAGGAAGAAATGGAGCGCCTGCACGGGCGCGCCGAGGTCATCGTCGGCAAGCAGCGCCACGGCCCGATCGGCACGGTCGAGCTGTCCTTCGAGGGTCGCTTCACCCGGTTCGGCAATCTCGTGAAGCCCTGGCAACAAGGCATCGAACACGGCCACTGACCATTCGTGATTGGACAGGAGGCGCGTTTTCTGGCGGACTTGGCGTTATGCGCTTGCCCGCCGCCATCGCCGCCCTGCTTCTTTTTCCGCTGACTGTCGCGGCCGAGACCACCGAGGTCGACGTCGAACTGTTCCTCGCCGTCGACGTGTCGCGCTCGATGTCCGCGGTCGAACTCGAGATCCAGCGCCGGGGGTATGCCGCGGCGCTGGTCAGCGACGAGGTGATCTCGGCCGTCGAGGGCGGCCTTCTGGGGCGCATCGCGATCACCTATGTCGAATGGGCCGGCGAAGGCTCGCAGACCGTGGTCGTGCCGTGGACTGTCCTGGCCTCACTGGAAGACGCCGTGGGCGTGGCCAACGCGATCACCGCGCGGTTCAACAACGGCATGCGGCGCACTTCGATCTCCGGCGCGCTCGACTACGCGGCGCGCGACATCCGCGAGAATGCATATGACGGGCTGCGACGGGTGATCGACGTCTCGGGCGATGGGCCCAACAACCAGGGCGGACCGGTGCTGGCGTCGCGCGACGCAGCACTGGCGGAGGGGCTCGTCATCAATGGCCTGCCGCTAATGACCAGCGACGCCTTCAGCGAGATCTGGGGCATTCCGGACCTCGACGCCTATTACCGCAACTGCGTGATCGGCGGTCCCGGCGCCTTCGTGATCCCTGTGTTGAACTGGGACCAGTTCGCCGAGGCGGTCAAGCGCAAGCTGGTGCTCGAGATCGCCTCGGTCCCTCCCGAAGCGGTTCCGGTCCAGTACAGGGCCGATGAGCCCTACGACTGCCTGATCGGCGAGAAGAAATGGCAGGAGAACCGGCGCTACTTCGACATTCCGTAAGGCGAGCCCGCGAGAGCCGGCCGCGGACCCGCGCCGAGGCTTGACCTTGCGCACGATCCTGTCATGAACGGGCGCATGGCCACCGGCACGCTTACCATCGACCTCGACGCGCTCGCCGCCAACTGGCGTGCGCTCGACCGCCAGACCCGCGTCGAGACCGGCGCGGTGGTCAAGGCCGACGGCTACGGTTTGGGCGTGGCGCCGGTGGCGCGGACCCTTGCCGCCGCAGGCGCACGGCAATTTTTCGTCGCCGTCGCCGAGGAAGGTGCCGCGCTGCGCAAGGCGCTTGGTCCGGGACCCGTGATCAGCGTCTTTTCCGGCCACATGGCCGGTGACACCGCCTTGCTGCGCGCGGCCAATCTGGTCCCGATGATCAACTCGGTCGACCAGATGCTGCAGCACGTCGAAAGCCTGCCCGGACACCCCTTCGGATTGCAGCTCGACAGTGGCATGAACCGGCTTGGCATGGAGCCGGCGGAATGGGCGGCGCTGCGCGACATCGCGATGTCGCAGAACCCCACGCTGATCATGTCGCACCTGGCCTGTGCGGACACGCCGGATCACCCGATGAATTCGGCGCAGTTGCAGGCCTTCGCGGAGATGACCCAAGGTGTCGACGCTCCGCGCTCGCTGGCGGCGACGGGCGGCATCCTGCTGGGACCCGACTATCACTTCGACCTGACCCGGCCGGGCATCGGGCTTTACGGCGGCCTGCCCTTCGTCGACGCCGCACCCGTGGTCACGCTCGATATTCCGGTCATCCAGGTGCGGGACGTTGAGGCCGGCGAAACGGTCGGTTACGGCGCGACCTGGACGGCGCAACGCCCCAGCCGGATCGCAACGATTTCAGCTGGTTACGCTGACGGGCTCATCCGGGCCATGGGGCCGCGCGCACGCCTGCATCACGGCGACGTCGCGGTTCCGGTCGCGGGGCGTGTGTCGATGGACCTCATCGGCGTCGATGTAACCGAGGTTCAGGGCGAGCCCGAGACGTTGCAACTCATGGGCTCGCACCAGTCCGTCGATACCGTGGCCGGGTTCTCCGATACGATCGGCTACGAGGTGCTGACCGGACTGCGCGGTCGGTACCGCCGGGTCTACGCCGAATGACACCATTGGCCCTGCTTGGCCGCACCGTTCTGGGGATGCTGGCGGCGATCGGGCGCGTGGCGCTTTTTGGTCTCGACACCGTGAGCCATTTCCTGCGCCCGCCCTTCTACGGGCGCGAGTTTGCCCATGCGCTGCTCAACATCGGATGGCTGTCGCTTCCGGTGGTGGGCTTGACCGCGATCTTCACCGGCGGCGCGCTGGCCCTGCAGATCTACGCCGGCGGCGCGCGGTTCAACGCAGAGGCGGTGGTGCCGCAGATCGTGGCCATCGGTATGGTGCGCGAACTCGGGCCCGTGCTCGTCGGGCTGATGATTGCCGCGCGCGTGACCTCCTCGATCGCCGCCGAGATCGCCACCATGAAGGTGACCGAGCAGATCGACGCGCTTGTGACCCTCTCGACCCACCCGATGAAGTACCTCGCCGTGCCGCGCGTGCTGGCCGCGCTCATTGCTGTGCCGCTGCTGGTGGCGGTGGGCGATATCATCGGCGTTTTCGGCGGCTACGCAGTCGCCACCGGCACGCTGGGCTTCAACGCCGCCGCCTACATCCAGAACACGGTCGACTTCCTCGAACCGCTCGACGTCATCTCATCCCTTGTGAAGGGGGCGGTCTTCGGTTTCCTTGCGGCGCTGATGGGCTGCTATTACGGCATGACCTCGGGCCGCGGCGCGATGGGCGTGGGGGCGGCCACCAAGGGATCGGTCGAGGCGGCCGCCGTGCTGATCCTGGCCGCCAACTTCGTGCTCACGGGGGTGTTTTTCTCGCTATGATCACGATGCAGGACGTCCGCAAGAGCTTTGGTGCCAACCACGTGCTGCGCGGCGTGACGCTCGACGTGCCGAAAGGGACCTCGCTGGTGATCATCGGCGGCTCTGGCACCGGCAAATCGGTTGCGCTGAAATGCATCCTTGGACTGATCCCGCCCGATTCCGGCCTGATCACCGTCGACGGCAAGGATGCTTCGAAAGGCGACCGCGACGCGTTTCTCGCTCGCTTCGGGATGCTTTTCCAGGGCGGCGCGCTGTTCGACAGCCTGCCGGTCTGGCAGAACGTGGCTTTCCGCCTGCTGCGCGGCTCGCTCAAGCGTCCGAAGGAGGAGGCGCGCGAGATCGCCGTCGAGAAACTGCGCCGGGTGGGCCTGAAACCGGATGTCGCCGACCGGCTTCCCGCCGAACTTTCGGGCGGGATGCAAAAACGCGTGGGCCTCGCGCGCGCGATCGCCGCGGAACCCGAGATCATCTTCTTCGACGAACCGACCACCGGGCTCGACCCGATCATGGCGGGTGTCATCAACGAGCTTATCCGCGAGATCGTCGTCGAGATGGGGGCGACCGCGATGACGATCACCCATGACATGACCTCGGTACGCGCGATCGCCGACACCGTGGCGATGCTGCATGACGGGGTCATCAAGTGGACCGGCCCGGTGAGCGAGATGGACGCCTCCGGCGATCCGCATCTCGACCAGTTCATCCACGGTCGCGCCGAGGGACCGATCGAGGCCGTGCGCTAGACGGCCGGCCCCGGAAAATTGCAATTTTCCGGCCCGTTTTCTGACCAGAAAACGGCTGGCGGCTCAGAGGCCCTCGCTCAGGATCGACGGTTCGCGCCGGCCCGGGCAGGCCTTGCGCGGGCAGACCCGGCAGTTCGAGCCGACCTCGACACACGTCCCGTCCGTTGTCTCCTCCTCGAACTCGGGCCGCGGCAGCAGCAGCATCGTGGCCTGCACCAGCGGCGGCGCGTTGTAGGCCGGAGCGCCGACTGTCTCGGCGGTGGCATAGCAGGCAAAGCCCGCGCGCCCCCGGCCCAGCTGGACCAGCGGCGTGAAGTCGACGCGTCCCGGGTCGGAGAGCACCGAGAACAGCGGCCAGAGCGGGCAGGCCGATCCGTACCGCGGGATCACGAACCCCCGCGTCGCCTTGCGAAACAGCAGGCTGCCGGCGCGATCGCACACCACCAGCCCCGCATTCAGTTCCGGCAGGCTCGCCAGACGGCGCAGGATCATGACCACTGGCGCCTCCAGAGTCCGCGCCAGCGCCACCGGGTCGGGCGGGCTGTCGCCCAGTGTGTCGCGCAGGCGCGACAAAGGAACCCGCGCGGCGTCCTGGGCGATCTGTCCCAGCATGCCTTGCGCAATGCTGCGCGCGCCCTTCGAGCGCAGGCTGTCCGCCGATCCCAGGATGGCATCGATGCCGTCCTCGCCCGCTTCGAGCGCCGGGAACAGGTAGTCGTTTTCGGCCAGGAAGGCCTCGACCTCCTCCTGCGGCGAACTTGCCCCCTCCTCGTTGCCCTGACCGGCATCGAGATAGCCCACCAGCGCCCGCGAGCTTTCGGCCAGGCGCCGGCTGTCCTCGTTGAGGTTGCCGTGGAAGCGTTCGCGCCATTCTGCGTCGAGGTCCGGCTCGTCAGCCAGAATAGAGGCGGTCGACCGGATCGATGCCGCCGTCGAGAGCAACTCGTGCACCGAGGCGGCAAGCTGCGGATCATGCGCGAGCCGGTCGGTCAGCGTTTCGACGGTGCGCTCCAGCGTCGAGATGCGCCGGTGGCCTGCCGCCAGCACCTCGGCCCAGGCCGGAAACCGTCCGGCAAGCTCGTCGGCGCGCTGCACCTCCTCGGCGGCGAGGTTCGCGCGCATCGCCGCCTCGCGCAGCGTCGCGATCTGCGCGGCCTCGGCGCCGATGGTCAGCGTCGAGGGCTCCACGCCCAAGGCCCTGGCGATGTCGAGCAGCAGCTTGCCGCCGATTCTGCGGCGGTTGTGCTCGATCAGGTTGAGATAGGAGGCGGAAATTCCCAGCATCCGGGCAAGCTCTGCTTGCCGCAGCCCGGCGACCGAGCGCCGCTCGCGGATCCGGCTGCCCGTCAGCCCCTCGCCTGCCATCCCGACGTCCTCCCAATCCCCTGCAATCTCAAGGGGTTTCTGCACCGCAACATCATGTAATTTACAGATTTGCGCTTCGACTTGTGCATTTATTTACAGAAATGTTCAGCCATTCAAGGCACTTGTTGCGCAATTTTCGTTTTGCCCGCCTTATCGTATTTGCACTTTTGTGCGCCGGGCCTGCGGGAGAGGCCGCCGGGCCCGCAAAATCACTGGGAGGAACAACATGGCATCGAACTTCACCCGTCGCGGGCTGCTCAGGACGTCGGCGATCGCCGGCGCGGGCCTGGCCGCGCCGACGATCTTCACCTCCGCCGCCTGGGCGCAAAGCTTCACGAACGAACCCACCGGCAGCTCTGTCAAGATCGGCTTCAACGTGCCGCAGACCGGGCCCTACGCGGAAGAAGGGCTCGACGAGCTTCGCGCGCAGGAACTCGCCGTGCAGCACATCAACGGCGAAGGTGACGGCGGCATGCTCAACACCTTCTCCTCGAAGGTGCTCGACGGCACCGGCATCCTCGGCAAGAAGGTCGAGTTCGTGACCGGCGATACCGCCACCAAGACCGACGTCGCGCGCGCCTCGGCCCGCTCGATGATCGAGAAGGACGGCGTGATCATGATCAACGGCGGCTCGTCCTCGGGTCCCGCCGTGGCCGTTCAGGCGCTCTGCCAGGAGGCCGGGATCATCTTCATGGCCGGCCTTACCCACTCCAACGACACCACCGGCAAGGACCGCAAGGCGAACGGCTTCCGCCACTTCTTCAACGCCTACATGTCCGGCGCCGCCCTCGGCCCGATCCTCGAGAAGGACCTCGGCACCGGGCGTCGCGCCTATCACCTGACCGCGGACTACACATGGGGCTGGACCCAGGAGGAATCGCTGATCGCATCGACCGAAGCGATCGGCTGGGAAACCGCCAACAAGGTGCTGACGCCCGTCGGCGCGGGCGACTTCTCGTCCTACATCACCCCGGTTCTGCAGTCGGGCGCCGATACGCTGATCCTGAACCACTACGGCGGCGATATGGTCAACTCGCTGACCCAGGCGGTGCAGTTCGGACTGCTCGACAAGCAGGTCAACGGCAAGGACTTCAAGATCGTCGTGCCGCTCTACTCCGAGCTGATGGCCGCCGGTGCCGGCGACAACATCAAGGGCATCTACGGTTCGATGAACTGGAACTGGCAGCTGAGCGACGAAGGCACCAAGGCCTTCGTGAAGTCCTTCGGCGAGAAGTACGGCCGCCCGCCGTCCAACTCGGCGCATACCTGCTACGTGCAGACGCTGCTCTACGCGGACGCCGTGACCCGCGCCGGATCCTTCGCGCCCTGCGCGGTGGCCGAGGCGCTCGAAGGCTTCGAGTTCGACGGCATGGGCAACGGCCCGACACTCTACCGCGCCGAGGACCACCAGTGCTTCAAGGACGTGCTCGTCGTGCGCGGCCGCGAGAACCCGACCTCGGAGTTCGACACGCTCGAGATCGTCGAGGTCACGCCGGTCGAGCAGGTCACCTACGCCCCCGATCACCCGATGTTCGGCGGCCCCGAGGCCTCCCTGGGCGAGTGCAACAACGGCGCCTGATCCGGCCCGACTTTCATGAAAACGCGGTGGCGCACGGAAACGTGCGCCACCGCCCCGCGCGGCGCGCAACGCTGCCAAGGGCCATGCGATAGGTGGGACACGCCATGGACGCAATTATCCTCCAGATCCTGAACGGCCTCGACAAGGGGTCGGCATATGCGCTGATCGCGCTGGGTCTGACACTCATTTTCGGCACCCTCGGCGTGGTGAACTTCGCCCATGGCGCGCTGTTCATGATCGGCGCCTTCTGCGCGGTCACCCTGCAGCGCCTGCTGACCCTGTCGACCACGACCATCGACGAGACGCGCACCGACTTTCTCGGCAACCCGCTTAAGGTCGAAACGCCTTATGTCTCGAGCTGGTTCGGAGAGGGCGTGGGATCTGCGATCATCGACTGGTCGGTGCCTCTGGCGATCCTTTTCGCGATCCCGGTGATGCTGGCGGTCGGCTACGCGATGGAACGCGGCCTGATCAAGCATTTCTACAAGCGCCCGCATGCCGACCAGATTCTCGTCACCTTCGGTCTCGCCATCGTGCTCCAGGAAATCGTCAAGTATTTCTTCGGCGCCAACCCGATCCCGACGCCGGCCCCGAGCGCCTTCAAGGGGTCTTTCGATTTCGGCGTGCTGCTGGGCTTCGATCCCTACACGGTCATCTACCCCTACTGGCGCCTGGTCTACTTCGCCTTCGCGATGCTGATCATCGGCGCGGTCTTCTGCTTCCTGCAATTCACCACCTTCGGGATGGTCGTGCGCGCCGGTATGGCCGACCGCGAGACCGTCGGCCTTTTGGGCATCGACATCGACAAGCGCTTCACTCTGATGTTCGGCATCGCCGCCAGTGTCGCGGGCCTGGCCGGGGTCATGTACACGCCGATCCTGTCTCCCAACTACCACATGGGCATGGACTTCCTCGTCATCTCCTTCGTCGTGGTCGTCGTCGGGGGTATGGGTAGTTTGCCCGGGGCCGTCCTGGCAGGCTTCCTGCTGGGCGTCCTCGAAGCTTTCGCCTCGATGACCGAGGTCATCGACCTGATCCCCGGGATCAACCAGGTCATCATCTACCTCGTCGCCATCATCGTCCTGCTGACGCGCCCGCGCGGCCTGATGGGACGCAAGGGCGTGATGGAGGAGTAACGAAACATGCTGGGCCTCAGAAAAAAAGACCTCACCCTCTTCATCGTCGTCTCGGTGCTCTGCCTGTTCGCGCCGATCCTGCTCAACCCGTTCCCGGAAGCCTCGGAGCTGTCGCAGTTCAACGCGGGCTACCCGGACCTGATGCAGCGCTTCGTGATCTTCGGGATCTTCGCGATCGGCTTCAACATCCTGTTCGGCCTGACCGGCTATCTCAGCTTCGGTCACGCCGCTTTCCTCGGGGTGGGATCCTACGCCGCGGTCTGGATGTTCAAGCTGCTGGGCTACAACATCATCCCGGCGATCATCCTCGCCGTGATCGTCTCGGCCCTGTTCGCGCTGCTGATCGGCTACATCTCCCTGCGGCGTTCGGGCATCTACTTCTCGATCCTGACCCTGGCCTTCGCGCAGATGTCCTTTGCGCTTGCCTACTCGGTGCTGACCCCGATCACCAATGGCGAGACCGGGCTGCAGGTCTATGCAACCGATCCGCAGATCCTGATGAGTTCCAGCTCGCCGCGCCTGCCGCATCTCTTCGGGCTCGAGATGCGTGCGACCCATGCCGTCGACGTCGGCCCATGGCTGTGGCAGTTCAACGCCGGCTACTATTTTTGCGCCGTGGTGATGATGGTCATGTTCTACATCGCCATCCGAATCTTCCGCTCGCCCTTCGGGCTGATGCTGCGCGCCGTGAAGTCGAACCAGCAGCGCATGCATTACACAGGCCTCAACACTCGGCCCTACGCGCTGGCGGCCTTCGTGATCTCGGGGATGTATGCCGGGCTCGCGGGCGGGTTGCTGGCCTCGATGGACCCGCTGGCCGGCGCCGAGCGGATGCAGTGGACCGCCTCGGGCGAGGTGGTGCTGATGACCATTCTCGGCGGTGCGGGCACGCTGATCGGCCCGGTTTTGGGGGCCGGCATGATCAAGTATTTCGAGAATATCTTCTCGAAGATAAACGACAACATCCTGCACCAGTGGTTCGCGGTCCTGCCCGACGGTCTGGAGAACGCTCTGGTGTTCATCATCCATCCCTTCGTCGGCAAGGGCTGGCATCTCACCCTTGGCCTGATGTTCATGCTCGTCGTCATCTTCCTGCCCGGCGGGCTGGTGCAGGGCGGGCAGCGCATCGGTCGTCTCTTCGGGCGCCGCAAGCGCGACGAGGACACGACCGACGGCAAGCGCCATCCGGCGGAATAAGGAGCAGGTCGATGGGAATCCTCGAGATCAAGAATGTCGGCAAGCGCTTCGGCGGGTTGCAGGCACTCGCCGACGTCAACCTCAGCGTGGCCGAGAACTCGGTCCACGCGATCATCGGACCGAACGGGGCGGGCAAGTCGACGCTGCTCAATTGCCTCGTCGGCAAGCTGATCCCGGACACCGGATCGGTCATGTTCGACGGCCAGTCGGTGCTGGGCCGCAAGCCCTACGAGATCAACCAGATGGGCATCAGCCGGGTGTTCCAGACGCCCGAGATCTTCGGCGACCTGACGGTCATGGAGAACATGATGATCCCGTGTTTCGCCAAGCGCGACGGGTCGTTCGAACTCAACGCGCTGACCCGCGTGGTCCGCCAGGCCGACGTGATCGAGCGGGCCGAGAAGGCGCTCGAGGACATGAACATGCTCGACAAGCGCGAGATGCATGCCGCCGCGCTGTCGCGCGGCGACAAGCGCCGGCTCGAGATCGGCATGTGCCTCAGCCAGGAACCGCGCCTTCTGCTGCTCGACGAGCCGACGGCGGGAATGGCACGGGCGGACACCAACAACACGATCGACCTGCTCAAGCAGATCAAGGACGAGCGCGACATCACCATCGCCATCATCGAACACGACATGCACGTGGTGTTCTCGCTGGCCGAGCGGATCACCGTGCTGGCACAGGGCACGCCGCTGGTCGAGGACACCCCGGAGAACATCAAGGGCCATCCCAAGGTGCGCGAGGCCTACCTGGGCGAATCCACCGCCGGTCACTGACATCGCTTCTGCGCGGCGGGTTCGGCCCGGCCGCCCGAAAGGAAAGGTTCATGAACGTCAAACCCGATTTCTCGAAACACGCCAACCAGGCCGCGACGGCTCCGGCCTTCCTGTCGGTCTGGGACATCCATGCCTATTATGGCGAGAGCTACATCGTGCAGGGCGTCAGCTTCAACGTCCACGAAGGCGAGATCCTCGCCCTGCTCGGACGCAACGGCGCCGGCAAGACTTCGACCCTGCGCACCATCGCGCGCCTGGGAAATCCCGAGTTGCAGAAGGGCGAGATCTGGCTCGATCACCAGCCTCTGCATTCCATGGCCAGCCACCAGGCGGCGCAGGCGGGGTTGGGCCTCGTCCCCGAAGATCGCCGGATCATCGCCGGGCTGACCGTCGAGGAAAACCTCAAGCTGGCCCAGATCGCGCCCCCGATGGGCTGGTCGCTCGAGCGGATCTACGAACTCTTCCCGCGCCTGGGCGAACGCCGGACGCAGGAGGGCGTGACGCTCTCGGGCGGCGAGCAGCAGATGCTGGCGATCGCCAGGGCTCTGGCGCGCGACATCAAGGTGCTGCTGCTCGACGAGCCCTACGAGGGACTGGCGCCGGTCATTGTCGACGAGATCGAGAAGACCCTGACCGTGATCAAGGAACAGGGTATCACCACGATCCTCGTCGAACAGAACGCGGTCCGGGCTCTGCAACTCGCCGATCGCGCGGTGATCCTCGACACCGGCAGCATCGTCTTCGACGGCACTGCCGCCGAGGTGCTGGAGAATGCGGAACTGCGCGCCGAGTACCTCGCCATCTGATCCAGGTCTTACCCGTCTCTCTCTGTTAACGATCGGCACGGGCTCTCCTCGGAGGGCCCGTTGCATTGTTGGGCGGTGCTGCGTGGTCGATTCATCACCGTTCTTGATGCAGGCACGCACATCAATTCGTTTTCGTGAATTACTCTCATTGTCTAGATAGAACGCAGAACTGATCTTCTTCGGAGTTTCGCGTCATGAATGTCTCAACCTGTCCACCCCTTCCCGTCACCGTGGCCAACAGTCGCGCAAGCGCGCTGCGCACGGTCTCGCTGCTTGCCGCCGGGGCGCTTCTGGGCGCGCTGCTGGCCGGCCCGGTGACGCCTCCGGCCGCGGACGACGCAGCGGCCATCCAGGCGCCGGTGGAGGACTGGCACGGCAACGTGCGCCGTTCCGGACCGCTGCGCTAGGCGGCCGCTGCCGGAGGGGGCTATCTGCCCCCGCCCGCCTGCGGCGGCCCCCCGAGGATATTTTCCAACCAGAGAGGGGGCGGCTCAGTCCGGGTCCGTGAGGCGCCGGCGCAGCTCGGTCTTTAGCACCTTGCCGTAGTTGTTCTTGGGCAGGTCCGCGACGCGGATATAGGTCCTGGGCCGCTTGTAGCGCGCGATGTTTTCCAAGCAGAGCGCGTCGAGTTCGGCCTCGGGGGCCGTGCCGACGACGAAGGCTACCACCGTTTCGCCCCATTCGGCATGGGGCGCCCCGACCACGCAGGCCTCGGAAACGCCCGGATGGGCGCGCAGCACCTCCTCGACCTCGCGCGGATAGACGTTCGACCCGCCGGTGATGATCAGGTCGCGGGATCGGTCGCGCAGGGTCAGGTAGCCGTCCGCATCCATCATGCCGAGATCGCCGGTCCTCAGCCAGCCATCGACCAGAGTGTCCGCCGTCGCAGTCGGATTGCGCCAGTAGCCCGGCATGACCGTCGGGCCGCGCACGACGATCTCGCCGATCTCGCCCGGCGGCAGCGGCGCGCCGGTCGGGTCGGCGATGCCGACCTCGACGGCCGACTGGGCGCGACCGACCGATTGCAGGCGTTGGTCCCAGCGCGGATGCGTGCGGTCGGCGACATCGTGGCGCGACAGCGCGGTAATGCCCATCGGACACTCGCCCTGCCCGTAGATCTGCACGAAGATCGGCCCGAAGAGATCGACCGCCTCGAGGATGTCGGCACGGTACATCGGTCCGCCGGCATAGACGATCGTGTGCAACCCTTCCCCGGTCGCGCCGTTTTCGCGGGCCGCGGCGCTCAGACGCCGGACCATAGTCGGAGCGGCGAACATCTGGACGTCGCGGAAATGCGCGGCAAGTGCGAAAATCTCGGCGGGATCGAAGCCTCCCGAGGTCGGGATCACGTGGCGCGCGCCGATGCGCGTGTGGATCGCCGTATAAAGCCCGGCACCGTGGCTCATCGGGGCGGCGTAGAGCGTGGCGTCTTCGGGGCGCACCGGGTCGACGTCGACGGGGTAGCACAGCGACATCGCGGCGAGCATGCCGTGGGTGATGACGACCCCTTTCGGACGGCCCGTGGTTCCCGAGGTATAGAAGAGCCAGGCGAGCGCGTCCGACCCCCGGTGCGCGATAAATGCGGCGGGAGGGTGCGCAAGACAGGTCTCGAACGCAGCACCCGGAACCGGGACGACGCGCGGGGGCGCAGGCGTTTTTGCAAGTGCACCGGCCAGCGCCGGCGAGGCGAAGACAAGCTTTGCTTCGGCGTCGTCCAGGATGAAGGCGAGTTCTCGCGGGTGCAGCCTGGCGTTCACGGGCACCACGGCAGCCCCGGCGATCCAGGCTCCCCAGAGCACCGTGAGATAGTCCGGCGCGTTGGTCATGAAGATGGCGACGCGATCGCCCGGACCCACCCCTTGTGCCGAGAGCCAGCCCGCGACGGCACCGGCACGCTCGAAAAACCTGCCGTAGTCGGCGACTGCGCGTGTGCCCGAGAACAGTGCCGGCCTGCGCGGGTCCGCCTGCGCCGTGCGTGCCAGCCAATGCGCGATGTTCATGGCGACTCCTCTTTGAATGGCAGCGTAACCGACGGCGGCGGCCCCGCAAGAGGCGGCTTTCCACGGCAGCACCCATCCCCTATAAGCGAAAATCAAGAGCAAGGGCCGGAGGCAAAGAGGGCCCGCCAGAACCGGTTGAGGACAGAATGACCAGACAGAACCATGACGCCGATGTGGCCTTCATCAAGGCCCTTGCGGAACTCCTGCGCGAGAACGATCTGACCGAGTTGCAGGTCAAGCGCGACTATGCCGAGGACGACAGCCTCAATGTCCGAGTCAGCCGCCATCTCCAGCAGGCGGTGACCCAGGCCGCGCCGGCCCCGGCGGCGGTACCCGCCCCGCCGGCCTCGTCCGCCCCTGCCCCCGCGCCGGCCGCCGCATCGAGCGGCACGCCGGAGGATCCGGCGGAAGATCCCGGCGCGGTGACCTCGCCCATGGTCGGCACGGTCTACATGCAGGCCGAACCCGGCGCGCCCGCCTTCGTCAGCGTCGGTGCCAAGGTCGCCGAGGGCGACACGCTGCTCATCGTCGAGGCGATGAAGACGATGAACCACATCCCGGCGCCGCGCGCGGGCACCGTCAAGCGCATCCTCGTCGAGGACGGCGCGGCGGTCGAATACGGCTCTCCGCTCGTCATCCTCGAATAGGAGACGCGCCATGTTCAGCAAGATCCTGATTGCCAACCGCGGCGAGATCGCCCTGCGCGTCGTGCGCGCCTGCCGCGAGATGGGCATCGCTTCGGTGGCGGTGCATTCGACCGCCGACAGCGACGCGATGCACGTGCGCATGGCCGACGAGAGCGTCTGCATCGGCCCGCCCTCGTCCTCCCAGAGCTACCTGTCGATCCCGGCGATCATCTCGGCCTGCGAAATCACCGGGGCCGAGGCGATCCACCCGGGCTACGGGTTCCTGTCGGAAAACGCGGGTTTCGTGCAGGTGGTCGAGGATCATGACCTGACCTTCATCGGCCCCACCGCCGAACATATCCGGATCATGGGCGACAAGATCACCGCCAAGGAAACGATGAAGGCGCTCGGCGTGCCTTGCGTGCCGGGATCGGACGGCGGTGTGCCGACGCTCGAGGACGCCAAGCGGATCGGGGCGGACTTCGGCTATCCCGTGATCATCAAGGCCACCGCCGGCGGCGGCGGGCGCGGGATGAAAGTGGCACGCTCCGAAAAGGAGATCGAACGCGCATTCACCACCGCGCGGGCCGAGGCCAAGGCCGCCTTCGGCAATGACGAGGTCTATATCGAGAAATACCTGACCACGCCGCGCCATATCGAGATCCAGGTTTTCGGCGACGGCAAGGGCAATGCCGTCCACCTGGGCGAGCGGGACTGCTCGCTGCAGCGCCGTCACCAGAAAGTGCTCGAGGAAGCGCCCGGTCCCGCGATCTCGGAGGAGGAGCGTGCGCGCATCGGCAAGATCTGCGCCGACGCGGTGGCGCGGATCAACTACATCGGCGCGGGCACCATCGAGTTTCTCTACGAGAACGGCGAATTCTACTTCATCGAGATGAATACCCGTCTGCAGGTCGAGCACCCGGTCACCGAAGGCATCTTCGGTGTCGATCTCGTGCGTGAACAGATCCGCGTGGCGGCCGGAAAGCCGATGTCCTTCGTGCAGGAGGATCTGAAGATCAACGGCCATGCCATCGAGGTGCGCATCAATGCCGAGAAGCTGCCCAGCTTCTCACCGAGCCCGGGCCGGATCACGCAGTACCATGCACCGGGCGGGCTTGGCGTGAGGATGGATTCGGCGCTTTATGACGGCTACCGGATCCCGCCCTACTACGACAGCCTGATCGGCAAGCTGATCGTGCATGGCCGCGACCGGCCCGAGGCGCTGGCGCGGCTTGGGCGGGCATTGGGCGAGCTGATCGTGGACGGGATCGACACCACGGTCCCGCTCTTCGACGCCTTGTTGCAGGAAGAGGACCTGCAGACCGGAGATTACAACATCCACTGGCTGGAGCGGTGGCTGGAGACCAATCTCGGCGGCGGCTGACGCCGAAGCTGGCCCATGGAGTTGACCCCGGATCTTCTGATGCACGGCTACTCCATCGGCATTTTCCCGATGGCCGAGCACCGCGACGACCCGGAGATCTTCTGGGTCGATCCGCGCCGGCGCGGCGTCTTGCCGCTCGACGGCTTCCACATGTCGCGTTCCCTGCGGCGCGCGATGCGACGAACGACCTTCGAGATCACGGTGAACCGCGATTTCGACGGCGTGCTCGACGGCTGCGCCGACCGGCCGGACACCTGGATCAACACCGAGATTCGCAGCCTCTACATCGCCCTGCACCAGCGCGGGCAGGCACACAGCCTCGAGGTCTGGGACGAGCGCGGCTTGCTGGCCGGCGGGGTCTACGGGGTCGTGCTGGGGGCGGCATTCTTTGGCGAGAGCATGTTCTCACGCCGCCGCGATGCCTCGAAGATCGCGCTCGCCTGTCTGGTCGACCGGTTGAACGAAGGCGGGTTCAGGCTGTTCGACACGCAATTCCTGACCGATCACCTTGCCTCGCTCGGCGGGATCGAGATCTCGCGTGCGGTCTACCACGCGCGGCTCGAGGACGCCAAGCAGCGCCACGCCAGTTTTACCGCGCCACCGCTGCGCAGCCCTCAGGAGGTGATGCAGCGCAGCACCCAGACGTCGTAGCGCGGGTGGTCCATGGCGCTGAGCGCCGGGGACGAGGCGACCATCCAGCCGGTGAAGGCCGTGCCCGCCTTGCCGGCTTCGGCGATCTCGAGCTCGGCCCAGGCGTCGCCTGCCGGGTTTCCGGCGGGATAGCGGCATTCGACGAGGAAGATTTCCAGCGACCCGAAGGCCGCCGCCCCGCCCATGCGCAATTCGATGTCCCGAACCTCGCCCTTGAACTTGTCGAGCGCGCGCAGGATCACGCCCTGCCCGCGTTCGGCCTGCTGGGCTCCGGCGGTCCCGGCCAGCAGGCACAGGACCAGTGCCAGAAACCTCACTCGCCGCCTCCGCCGTCGCCGCTGACGAATTTCAGGAGCAGCGAGATCAGGCTCACAGCGCCCTGCGTGTCGGTAATGGCGTCGCCCGGCTCGAAGAAGAATGGTGAGCCGCCCGGCACGATTTCGATGAAGTTGCCGCCCAGAAGACCCTCGGACGCCACCACGATGGCGCTGTCGTCCGGAATGGCGATGCCGTCCTGTACCGAGACCACGGTATCCGCGCGGTAGGTCTCGGGATTGAGCCGCACGTCGGTCACGGTGCCGATCTTGACCCCGGCCAGCTTCACGTCGGTGCCGACGTTCACGCCTTCGAGGCTGCGGAAACTCGCCTCGAGCGGATAGCTGGCGCTGCGTCCGGCGGTAACGCCGGTGGCTTGCCCGGCATAGACCGCAAAGGCGATGGCCGCGGCCAGCACCGCGCCGCCCACGATGACTTCGGTGGTGTTGTTCGACATGACTGCTCGGCCTCTGTTAAGGCGTTATTCCGGCGACCAGGCCTCGTAATCGCCGCGCGGGGCCGGATCCGCCCGGCGGATCGAGCCTTTCGGCGCGTAGGCCAGCGGCGTGCCGGTCAGGTTCTCCTGGTGCGGCTTTTCCCAAGGCTTGTGCTTGAGCGGTTCCTTGCTCGGCGGCGTGTCCCAGGTGTGGTGCAGCCAGCCATGCCAGTCGGGGTCGATGCGGCTTGCCTCGGCCTCGCCGTTGAAGATCACCCAGCGCTTGGCGCCGTCCTTGCTCTGGTAAAAGATGTTGCCCTGGCTGTCCTCGCCGACCTTGTTGCCCTTGCGCCAGGTGTAAAGCTGGGTGTTCAGGGTCTGGCCGTTCCACCAGGTCACCGCGCGCAGGAGGGTGTTGAGGATGCCCATGGGATGCTCCGATTGCGTTCGGGTCGTGTATGCACCAGCCGGCCTGCGAGGTCCAGTGCGCCTCTGCGTGCCCGCGACCGCTGGCACGGGCGCTGCGCGCCCTGTAGCATCGTCGGCATGACAGAGGCCGACCCCATCAGCGCCCCATCCATCGCGGCGGAATGCCACGGCGTCCGGGTGCCCGCCTCGCCCTTCCTGACGCCCGGACGGATCGCGCGGATAGACGCTGGGCGCTACGAGCGACACGAGATCGCCGGCGCGCTCGACATCGTCAGGTCGGACGACAGGGTTCTGGAGCTCGGCGCCGGCCTTGGCGTCGTGGGCGGCGTCGTGGCTCGGCGCTGTGCGCCCGAGGCGATCCTGTCCTACGAGGCCAATCCAGACCTGATGCCGCATGCGCGCGCGCTGCACCGGCTCAACGGACATGACCAGGTCGAGTTGCGAAACGCCGTCGTCCTCAGCGGCCCGGACCGGCCCGACACCGTGGCCTTTCACCTGCGCTCGAGCTTTCTCGGGGCCTCCCTCGCTGAGCCGCGCGGCCCGTCGCGGCGTATCGAGGTCGCGACCGCGTCCTTTGAGGGCGTGCGGCGCGCGTTCAGACCGTCGATCCTGATTATGGATATCGAAGGGGGTGAGCTCGATCTGTTGAGGCACGCCGACCTCGCCGGGGTCCGCGGCGTGGTGGTCGAGTTCCATCCCGGCGTCTATGGCGCGGACGGCATGCGGGAATGCAAGGATATCCTGCGCCGCGCCGGTTTCCGCAGACGCGCCGCGGTCTCGACGCGGCGGGTCTGGTGCTGCACCCGCGCGGTCGAGGTCGACACGGCCGACGCGCCGCCGGACCCGGATGGCGGCTGGTCGTGCAGCCTGCGCATGCTGCGGGACGCCACCGTGGTGCCGCCCTTGGCACCCGGTTTCGTCCAGCCAGCCGGGGTACTGTACGCCGATGGGCGACACTGCGGGCACGCCGCGTTGTGGCGCAATCACCGGCCACTCACTATGGCCCCCGATATGCCTGCAACGCCGTCTGCCACGCTTGATGGCCGCTGGCTCTGGGGCGGCGTGCTGTGGTCGAATTTCGCGCATTTTGTCGCCGAAAGCACCTCGCGCCTCTGGGCGCTGGACGCGCCGGAGGCGGACGGACTCGACGGCATCCTCTTCATCCCGAAGCGGCCCCGCGTGGGCGCGCAGCTGACCGGGTTCCACCGGGACTGGATCGCCCTGATGGGCTCGGAGCTGCCGCTGAAGGTGGCGACCGAGCCGGTGCGCGTTGCGAAACTTCTGGTCCCCGGGCAGGGCTTCGGGCTGGGCCGGATCGTGGCCGGAACCGACGTGTTTCGCCGCGCCATGCGGCACCGCTTTGCCGCGGACGTGGCACCGGACGGGCCCGAGCGGCTCTACATCAGCCGAAGCCGTCTGGGTCCGGGCCGCGGCGGCCTGCTCGGAGAGGCGGAGCTCGAAACCTGCCTGGCCCGGGAGGGTTACGAGATCTTCCACCCGCAGGCGCATGACCTGTGCACGCAGATCGCTCGCTACAAGGCCGCCCGGCGGATCGTTGCCTGCGATGGCTCGGCCCTGCATGTCTGCGCCATGGTCGCCACTGAGCGACAGCGCATTGCGATCCTCCAGCGACGCCCGTCTGGCGCCACCGACCAGATCGCTGCACACCTCACGCATTTCTCCGGCCGAAGTCCGCTGGTGATCGACGCGCTGGAGCAGCTCTGGCGACGCGGCGGCAGCACCCGGAACCGCCTGGCGATCGGCCAACCCGACCTGCCCGCGGTGCGTCAGGCGCTGATAGACTCGGGATTCGTATCGCGCGACGTACCAGCCTGGCCACCCGTGTCGCGCGACGCCATCGCCGAGTTGATCGCAAAAGGGTTCGTGCCGGACGCGGGTTGAGCGCGGATCAGCGCCTCTGGCCCGGTGGCAGCATTGCCGTCACCTCGATTTCGATCCGGTATTTGGGATCGATCAACCCGCATTCGATCATCGTCGCCGCTGGTGGATTGGCCCCGAAGGTTTCGCTCAGGATCGGCCAGCACGGTTCGAACTCGGCTCGGTCCGGCAACATGTAGGTCACGCGCACGACGTCTGCAAAGCTGCACCCCGCCTCGGTCAAGGCACGACCGATGATCTCGAGCGCGGACCCGCACTGTTCCTCGACGCCTTCGCCCTGCCCGACGGTGCCGGCGACATGCACCCAGCCACCCGCGACGACGGCGCGGCAGTAGCCGACGCGCTTTTCGAATTCACCGCCGGTGGAAATGCGGCGGACCATCCGCTCAGCCGGCGGTCGCCGGGGACTTCTCGGAATCGGCGTAGATCATCAGTGGCGCCGCGTCGGAGTTCGCCGCTTCCTCGTTCACCACGACCTCGGTGACCGACTCGAGCCCCGGCAGATCGAACATCGTGTCGAGCAAGATGTCCTCGAGGATCGAGCGCAAGCCGCGCGCACCGGTCTTGCGCTCGATCGCGCGCTTGGCGATGGCGGTGAGCGCGTCGTCGGTGAAGGTCAGCGTCGTGTCCTCGAGTTCGAAAAGCCGCTGGTATTGCTTGACCAGCGCGTTCTTCGGCTGCGTGAGGATGGTGACCAGCGCCTCCTCGTCGAGGTCCTCCAGCGTCGCCAGAACCGGCAGACGGCCGACGAATTCCGGGATCAGGCCGAACTTGAGCAGATCCTCGGGTTCGAGGTCCTTGAACACCTCGCCCACGCCGCGTTCGTCCTTGTCGCGCACGTCGGCCCCAAAGCCCATCGCCGAGCCCTTGCCGCGTTGCGCGATGATCCGGTCGAGACCCGCGAAGGCACCGCCGCAGATGAACAGGATGTTGGTGGTGTCCACTTGCAGGAATTCCTGCTGCGGATGCTTGCGCCCGCCCTGCGGCGGAACGCTTGCGACCGTGCCTTCCATCAGCTTCAGCAGGGCCTGCTGCACGCCCTCGCCCGACACGTCGCGGGTGATCGAGGGGTTCTCGGACTTGCGGGTGATCTTGTCGACCTCGTCGATGTAGACGATGCCGCGCTGCGCGCGTTCGACGTTGTATTCCGACGCCTGCAGCAGCTTGAGAATGATGTTTTCGACATCCTCGCCGACATAGCCCGCCTCGGTCAGGGTGGTGGCGTCGGCCATGGTGAACGGCACGTCGAGAATGCGCGCCAGCGTCTGGGCCAGCAGCGTCTTTCCGCAGCCCGTCGGCCCGATCAGCAGGATGTTGGACTTGGCTAGCTCGATCTCGCCGCCCTTCTGGGCGTGGTTCAGGCGCTTGTAGTGATTGTGGACGGCCACCGACAGCACCCGCTTGGCCGTGGCCTGACCAATCACGTAATCGTCGAGCACCGCGCAGATGTCCTTGGGGGTCGGAACCCCGTCCGAGGATTTCAGCCCGCTGGCCTTGGTCTCCTCGCGGATGATGTCCATGCACAGTTCAACGCATTCGTCGCAGATGAACACCGTCGGGCCGGCGATTAGCTTGCGGACCTCGTGCTGGCTCTTGCCGCAGAAGCTGCAGTAGAGGGTGTTCTTGCTGTCGCCGGTCGCGTTCGTAGCCATCTCAACCCTTCCAGGTTACCGTCCAAATCTCATTATCTCAGAGCGTGCGACCCCTGCCGCCTTGCCCCTGCGAAACAAACCAATTCCAGCTTAGGCCAGCCCCGGCAGGTCCACAATCGCAAATCGGCAGAGCCCACGTAGCGTTCCGGGCGCTATTTCTCCGCCTCTTCGGCCTTGCCACGGCTCTCGACGATCTCGTCGATCAGGCCCCAGTCCTTGGCCTCTTCGGGCGACATGAAGTTGTCGCGTTCGAGCGCCTCCTCGACCTTCTTGAGCGTCTGGCCGGTGTGCTTGACGTAGATCTCGTTGAGCCGGTTCTTGAGTTTCTGGGTCTCCTGGGCGTGGATCATGATATCCGTCGCCTGACCCTGGTAGCCGCCCGAGGGCTGGTGTACCATGACCCGGCTGTTGGGCAGTGAAAAGCGCATGCCCTTTTCGCCCGCCGTCAGCAGCAGCGAGCCCATCGACGCCGCCTGCCCGATCACCAGGGTCGAGACCTTTGGCTTGATGTACTGCATCGTATCGTAGATCGACAGGCCGCTCGTCACCACGCCGCCCGGCGAGTTGATGTACATGCTGATCTCTTTCGAGGGGTTTTCTGCCTCGAGATGCAGAAGCTGGGCGACGATCAGCGAGGACATTCCATCATGCACCGGACCGGCCAGAAAGATGATCCGTTCCTTCAGCAGGCGCGAGAAGATGTCGTAGGCGCGTTCGCCCCGGCTGGTCTGCTCGACCACCATCGGGACAAGCGTATTCATGTAGGTTTCGTACGGATCTTTCATGGAAGCTGCCTGTCTGCTGCCGGTCGGCGGGACCATACCTGCCAAACCCTTTCCTAAAGATTAGTGGTGCCGTCCGGGGGCTGCAAGGGGGGCCGGCCCCCCGACCCGGTCGCGTTGCGGCTCACTTTGGGTCACCCGGCGGTTCGGCATCGCGCCGTCCGCGGATCGCTCATGTTCTAACCTCCAGCCCGGAAACCCTTCATCCGCCTCGACAATCTGCCCGGGCACACTTCTCGCGAACTGAGAAAAAAGCGACGCGCTTCCACACCTGCCGAAACCGCTGGGCAATCGACCCGCGCCCGGTCAGGCCACCTGCGCGGGCGTCACCTGCCGCCCCTCGGCCCAGGCTTTCGCAGCCCGCCCGAAAGCCGCGAAAAGCGGGCGCGACACGGGATCGTTGGCCGCGTCCCACTCCGGGTGCCACTGTACGGCCAGCGTGAAGCCCGGGGCCTTCTCGATATAGATCGCCTCGGGCGTGCCGTCGTCGGCATGCCCGTCGACCACGATGCGCGGACCTTGCACCTTGATGCCCTGCCCGTGCAGCGTGTTGGTCATCACCTGCGCCGCGCCCATCAGGTGATGGAACACCCCGCCTTCGCTGAAGGTCACGACGTGGCGGCGCTCGAACTTCTCCTCGAGCGTTCCGTCGGGTGGCATCCGGTGGTTCATGCGCCCCGGCAGGTCGCGGATCTCGGGGTAAAGCGAGCCGCCCATCGCCACGTTGACCTCCTGGAAGCCCCGGCAGATCCCGAGGATCGGCTGGCCGGCCTCCACGCAGGCGCGGATCAGCGGCAGCGTGATCGCATCGCGCGCCCGGTCGAAGGCACCATGCGCCTGAGTCGCCTCTTCGCCGTATTCCTCCGGGTGCACGTTCGCGCGGCCGCCGGTGAACAGGAACCCGTCGCAGGTCCGCATCAGTTCCGGCACCGAAACATAGGTCGGGTCCGCCGGGATCAGCAACGGCATGCAGCCGCAGACCGAGGCCACGGCATCCGAATTCATCGTGCCGCCGGCATGGACCGGGTACTGATCGTTCAGCAGGGCGCGGTTTCCGATGATGCCGATGATCGGTCGGGTCATGCCTTGGCTGTCTCCTCGTCGCATTCCGCGGCGACCTTAGCGGCGCCCGGCAGCCTTGAACAGGTCGCGGGCGCACAGGCGGGTGTGCGCGAATACCAAGACCGGCGGAACGCCCGCCTTTCGGGCATCACGCCTCGCCGGTCAGACCCGCGGCCTCGATCCCGGCCATCGCCGCGACCACGTCGTTGTCCGAGGTATCTCCGGTCACACCCACCGCGCCGATCACCGCGCCCTTGCGGTCGCGCAGCAACACACCCCCCGGCACGGGCACGACCTTGCCGCCGTAGACCCCGTTCACGGCAGCCATGAAGTAGGCCTGGGTCTCGGCCCGTGCCATCTGGGCCTTGCCGCCGATCCCCAGCATCACCGCGCCATGGGCCTTGCCTTGGGCAATCCCGAACCGGCCCGGGCTCGCCCCGTCCTCGCGCTCGAAGGCCAGCACGTGACCGCCGGCGTCAAGTACGACGACCGACAGCGGCTTGAACTCCATCTCGCGCCCCTTTTCGAGCGCCTTGCGGATGATCGTCCGCGCCTTTCTCAATGTCACGGCCATGTTCCGCCCTCCCTGTCGCGATTTTCTCTGGTTCTCAAGTATCCTCGGGGGAGCGCGAGGGGGCAGACAGCCCCCTCGTTCCGCCCGATGGCCCGGCGCTACCGCGCGGCTTTCAGCTCGAGCCGGCGCTCATGCAGGATCGGCTCGGTGTAACCCGAGGGCTGCGACCGGCCCTTGAACACCAGGTCGCAGGCGGCCTGGAAGGCGATGCCGTCGAAGCCCGGCGCCATCGGCCGGTAGTCCGCATCGCCCTCGTTCTGCCGGTCGACGATCTCGGCCATCTTGCGCAGCGCCCCCATCACCTGCTGCCCGTCGACCACGCCGTGATGCAGCCAGTTGGCGATGTGCTGAGCCGAGATCCGGCAGGTCGCGCGATCTTCCATCAGACCGACGTCGTTGATGTCGGGCACTTTCGAGCAGCCGATTCCGCTGTCGATCCAACGCACGACGTAGCCGAGGATTCCCTGCGCGTTGTTTTCCACCTCGCGCATCTTCTGCGCGTCGCTCCATTGGCGGTAGGCCGCAAGCGGGACGTCCAGCACCGTGTCGACCGGCGCGCGCGGACCGCCCTTGCGCAGCTTGTCCTGGACCGCGAAGACGTCGACCTGGTGGTAGTGCAGCGCGTGCAGGGTGGCCGCCGTCGGGCTCGGCACCCAGGCGCAATTTGCCCCGGCCTTCGGATGCTCAATTTTCTGTTCCAGCATCGCCGCCATCTGGTCCGGCATCGCCCACATGCCCTTGCCGATCTGCGCCTTGCCCGAAAGCCCGCATTCCAGACCGATGTCGACGTTCCGGTTCTCGTAGGCCCCGATCCAGGCCTTGCGCTTGATGAAATCCTTGCGGCTGAAAGGTCCGGCCTCCATCGAGGTGTGGATCTCGTCGCCGGTCCGGTCGAGAAAGCCGGTGTTGATGAAGGCGCAGCGGTGCCGGGCGGCGCGGATGCACTGTTTGAGATTGACGCTGGTGCGACGCTCCTCGTCCATGATACCGAGCTTCACGGTGTACTGCGGCAGGCCGAGCATCTTCTCGACCTCGGTGAAGGTCCGGTCGGCGAAGGCGACCTCGTCGGGCCCGTGCATCTTGGGTTTGACGACGTAGACCGAGCCTTCGACTGAGTTGCCGCTTTCGCGCTTGAGGTCGTGCATGGCGATCAGCGTGGTGATCGCCGCGTCCATCAGCCCCTCGAAGATCTCCGCGCCGTCCTTCAGCAGGATGGCGGGGTTGGTCATCAGGTGGCCGACGTTGCGCACCAGCATCAGGGCGCGGCCCTTGCGCACCACCTCGCCGCCATCCGGCGCGGTGTAGCTGCGATCCTCCGCAAGCTTGCGCGTGACCTGCTTGCCGCCCTTCTCGAAGGTGTCCTCGAGGTCGCCTTTCATCAGGCCGAGCCAGTTGGCATAGGCGCCGATCTTGTCCTCGGCGTCGACGCAGGCCACGGAATCCTCGCAATCCATGATCGCCGACACCGCGCTTTCCATCCGCACGTCCGCAAGCCCCGCCTGATCGCGGCTTCCAATCGGATGGGTGCGGTCGAACACGAGTTCGACGTGCAGCCCGTTGTTACACAGCAGCGCGGCGTCGGGCGCCTTGGGATGACCCCGGTAGCCGACGAATTTCTTGGGCTGCGCCAATGGCATGTCATCGACAAGCAGCGCACCGCCCTGCACGTGGTAGCGCCGCGCATCGGCATGGCTGGTGCCCTCGAGCGGGAAGGCTGCGTCCAGGAACACGCGCGCACGGGCCACGACGCGCGCGCCACGGCCACGGTCATAGCCGCCCGTGGGCGGCACCGATCCCATGGCGTCGGTACCGTAGAAAGCATCATAAAGACTGCCCCAACGCGCGTTTGCGGCGTTCAGCGCATAACGGGCGTTGGTGATCGGCACGACAAGTTGCGGGCCGGGAACGCTGGCGATTTCCGCGTCGACATTGGCGGTCTCGATCTTGAAATCGTCGCACTCGGGCAGAAGGTAGCCGATTTCGCGCAGGAAATTGCAGTAGGCATCATGATCGTGCGGCCGGTCACGGTTCGCGACATGCCAGTCGTCGATCCTGGACTGAAGCTCTTCGCGGATCTCGAGCAGCCGACGGTTTTCCGGCGCGAATTCATGTGCGAGCTGCGAAAACCCGTCCCAGAATGCGCTTGCATCGACGCCAGTGCCGGGCAGAGCCGCGTCCTCGATGAATGCCGCCAGGGCCGCATCCACCTGCAAGCCGTTTCTATCGACGCGATCGGCCATGCCGCTCCTCCCCTTCACGTGGTCAACGTCCGAGGAGGTAAGGCAAAAGTTTCCTATAGGCAACAAGCGGTCGCGTATCGCGCCGGAGCAGTGCCGCGCAAAAAAAGCGGCGCCCATGAGGACGCCGCTTCTTCGATCGTGGGTGGGTGGGTCGGCCGGGGTCAGGCGGCCTTGCGGCGCCGCAGGAAGGCATACCCGGCCAGCCCGGTCATCAGGATCGGCAGGCCGGCGGGAAGCGGCACAGAATTGATCGCGATGTCGTCGACGAACCCGCCCAGACCGTCCGAGGCGCCGGTGGCCGAAAACAACAGCGAAACCGGAGAGCCGCCGGAAGCGACCTCGAAGCGCGCCGTGACCTTCGTCCAGGCACCCACCGCAGTGCCCTGCAGTGCATTCGGACCGGTCACGGTTCCGGCAAGCAGGCTGTTCGAAGCGCTGTCGAGCACCGAATAGGAGATGCCGTTCGTCGCTGCATTGCGCTTTCGCGGGCTGTACCAGAAGCTGAGATCGTACTTGCCGGCGCCCAGCATAAGCGTCTACATCATCGTCGAATTTTTCCGACTGTCGAGTTCGATGTAGTGCTGACCGCTGTGCGCATCGATCGAACGCAGCGTGCGGTTCGTCTGCACCTCGATGCCGGCACCCTCAACGGTGGTCCAACCCGGCAACGCCGAATAGATATCCCATCCCCCGCCGGACGTCGCGAGCGTCGACAGCGAGCGTCCATTTGCAAGACCGGCGCCCGGCGTTGAGGAATTGACGTCTTCGAAATCGCCGTTCACGACAATGGCGGCACTGGCGGAACCGGCGAGCATGAAACTAAGCGCTGCGAGCGCGGCCTTGATAACTCTCATGATGACCTCGTTACAAACATTTCGATGGCAAGAATTCCAGCGTGGAAAATACGCAAAGCGGGAAAATTCTCCAACGAAATCGCTGAAAACATGACTTAATGGTAAATCTGTGGCCGCATACGGTCGGCTTGTAGCGCTGCACAAAAAAACCCGGCCGCGAATGGCCGGGCTGGTGTCATGACGAAGGGAATCCCGGATCAGTTGCCGTCTGTCCCCTCTGCGGCTGTGCCGGTTGTCTCGGTCGTGGTCGCCTCTGAGCCCTGACCCGTTTCCGCACTCTGGGGTGCAATCGTTTCGCTGGCAGTGCCCACGTTGAGCTCTTCTTCGGCATCGCCGAATACGTTGAAGACGAGAAGAAGGGCGATAATTGCGCCAAAGGCCAATGCGGCCCAAATGCCGATCAGTGACGGGCGGTGGCGGCGCTTTTGCTTGTCGAGGTTCGTGTCGGGTGCGGACATGGCGCTCTCCTTTCCTCAAGACGTATGGAACCCGCTTGCGGGCGATTGGTTGCAGACCTAACGTGCCGGGCACCCGAAAGTTCCCACCGCCGCCGGAGCCCCCCATGCGTGACGCCGCCCCGAAGACCATTTACCTCAAGGACTACCAGCCTTTCGGCTACGACGTCGAAAGCGTGGAACTGGTCTTCGATCTCGTCCCCAACGCCACACGGGTGCGCGCGTCCATCCGGTTCGTCCCGAAGCCCGAGGGCGACAGGAACTTCTTCCTGCACGGCGAAGATCTCAAGCTGATCTCCGCCAGCATCGACGGCACGTCCGTTTCGCCCACGATCAGCGCCGAAGGTCTGACCTGCGACGTGCCCGACAAGCCGTTTCTCTGGGAGGCGGAGGTCGAGATCGATCCGCAGGGCAATACCGCGCTCGAGGGTCTCTACATGTCGAACGGCATGTACTGCACACAATGCGAGGCCGAAGGGTTTCGCAAGATCACATACTATCCGGACCGACCGGATGTGCTCAGCATCTTCACCGTCACCATAAACGGCCCGCACCCGGTTCTGCTGTCGAATGGCAATCCGACGGCCAGCGCACATCACAGCGCGACCTGGCACGACCCCTGGCCCAAGCCTGCCTACCTCTTCGCGCTTGTGGCGGGTGACCTCGTCGCCCATTCGGACAGCTTCGTCACGCGGGCGGGCCGGCATGTCGACCTCAATCTCTGGGTCCGCAAGGGTGACCTGCACAAATGCGCCTTCGGGATGCAGGCGCTCAAGGATTCGATGCGCTGGGACGAAAAGGTCTACGGGCGCGAATACGATCTCGACGTCTTCAACATCGTCGCGGTCGACGATTTCAACATGGGCGCGATGGAGAACAAGGGGCTCAACATCTTCAACTCGTCGGCCGTCCTGGCGAGTCCCGAAACCGCGACCGATGCCAATTTCGAGCGCATCGAAGCGATCATCGCGCACGAGTATTTCCACAACTGGACCGGCAACCGGATCACCTGCCGGGACTGGTTCCAGCTTTGCCTCAAGGAAGGCCTGACGGTCTTTCGCGACAGCCAGTTCACCTCGGACATGCGCTCGGCCCCGGTCAAGCGCATCGGCGACGTGATCGACCTGCGCGCGCGTCAGTTCGCCGAAGATCAGGGCCCGCTGGCCCACCCGGTCCGCCCCGAGAGCTTTCAGGAGATCAACAACTTCTATACCGCGACGGTCTACGAGAAAGGCGCCGAGGTCATCGCCATGCTCAAGCGGCTTGTCGGTGACGACGCCTACGCACAGGCGCTCGATCTCTACTTCGAGCGTCACGACGGGCAAGCCTGCACCATCGAGGACTGGCTCAAGGTCTTCGAGGATACCACCGGCCGCGACCTAACACAGTTCAAGCGCTGGTACAGCCAGGCCGGAACGCCGCGTCTGAAGGTCGAGGACAGCTTCGAGAACGGCACCTACACGCTGACCTTCACGCAAAGCCTCGCGCCCTCGAAGGCGACGCCGGAGCCCGCGCCGCAGGTGATCCCGATCGCTGTCGGCCTTCTTGGCGTGGACGGCCGCGAGGTGCGCGCGACGCAGGTGCTCGAGATGACCGAGGCCACGCAGAGCTTCCGTTTCGACGGGCTCGACGGGCGCCCGGTGCCGTCGATCCTGCGCGGTTTCTCGGCCCCGGTGATCCTCGAACGCGCGGTGCCGGAGGGCGAGAATGCGTTCCTGCTCGCGCATGACACCGACCCGTTCAACCGTTGGGACGCCGGCCGGACATTGGCCCGCCAAAGCCTAATCGCGATGATCCGCGAGGGCGCAAAGTCCGATCCGGCCTATCTCGACGGGATCCATGCCGTCCTGGCGGACGACACGCTCGATCCCGCCTACCGGGCGCTGATGCTGTCGCTGCCGTCGCAGGGCGATCTGGCGACGGCGCTGTACGACATGGGCGAGACGCCCGACCCCGACGCAATCTGGCGGGCCCGGCAGAACATGCAGAAGGCGCTCGCGGCACATCTTGCGGACCTGCTGACGCATGTCTTCGGCCGCCATCAGGTTCACGAAGACTACGCCCCCGACGCGGAGCAGGCCGGCAAGCGTGCGCTGACCGGGGCGGTCCTCGCGCTCAAGACCCGGCGCGATCTCGGCGCCGCCGCGCAGGTCCAGTTCAACAACGCCAGCAACATGACCCAGAAGATCGGCGCCCTGGCCTGCCTGGTGCGTGCCGGTCGCGGACGTGAAGCTCTTGCGAGTTTCGAAGCGCAATGGCGAGATGACCGGCTGGTGATGGACAAATGGTTCGCACTGCAGGTCATCGAGGCCAACCCCGACCAGGCCGCCGGCACCGCCGAAAGGCTGACGCGGCACACCGACTTCAACTGGAAGAACCCGAACCGGTTCCGGGCCGTGCTGGGGGCGCTGGTGATGAACCACGCGGGTTTTCACGCCGCCGATGGCAGCGGCTACCGGCTGCTGGCGGACTGGCTGATTCGGCTCGACCCGGTGAACCCGCAGACCACGGCGCGCATGTGCTCGGCCTTCCAGACCTGGCGGCGCTATGACACACGACGCCAGGCACTGATCGCAGAGGCGCTCGACCGGATCCTTGCAACCCCGGACCTCAGCCGCGACACCACCGAGATGCTGACCCGGATCCGCAACGCTTGACCGGCTACAGCCTCGCGCATCCGCACGGCCGCAGCCTTGAGCGCTGAGACTTGGCACTGGGTCGGGCGCGGGCGCCGCCCGGCGGTGGCGGCGAGCGTTCTCGCGACCTGGGCCGTGCTCCTCGCGCTTTACCTTGCCTTCGAGGCCGCAGGGTGGCTGATGGCGGCGCTGGCGCTCTTCACCCTGCCCGCCTGCCGGGACTGGATCGCGGACCCGTCCGCGGGCGTCGAGATCGATCCGGTCTCGCTTACTTGGCACTCCGGGCGCCGCAGCGGGCGCGTGACCCTGTCCGAGATCGATTTCGTGAGGCTCGACACCCGACTCGACCTGTCGGTGCGGGCGACGATCGTGACCCGGTCCCGCGACAAGTACCGCCTGCCCTTCGAAGCAACGCCGCCGCATCGCGCCTTCGAAGCCGCGCTTGCGGCGCGCGGTATCGCGGTCGAGCGCCACCATTTCTCATTTGTCGGCTGAGGCGTCTCAGCCCGACGACGGATCACCCGGTCGCATCCGCGGGCGCACCGTCTTGACCGCCACGCAATAAGGCTGCTTGCGCAGCCAGGCCTGCATGTCGCGGCGCTTCGAGGTCACGCGCATCGGCGCCCAGTCTGCCGCGACGCCCATCCAGCGCCCGCGCTTGGCCGCGATCACCCCGTCGCGCGGCACCGTTCGCGCCATGATGCGCACCGCGCAGCTGAGATTGGCTCCGCCCCGGCGCAAGCTCTCGCCCGAGCGCGCATTGCAGCGGTAGCTGCGCGCGGTACCGGGGTAGATCTGCAACAGACCGAACCACTGGTTGCGGCCGCCGACGGCGCCCTGCCGGTAGGTGCTTTCATGCTTGGCCAGCGCCGACATCATGCCGACCCAGAACGCCCGGCGCTGGCGTGTCGTGGCCTGCGGGTAATGCGGGCACCATTCGCCGATGTCGTCCGGGATGGTGTCGGTCAGCGGCCGGCCATGCGCCTTGAGTGCCGAGATCGCCACCCGGTTCCACAGCGCGTGTTCGGCCATATGGCTCCAGCGGGTCTGGGGCAAGCCGACCTCGCGCGCGGGCGGTTTGGGCAGGTGCGACGGCAGCGGCTTGGCCTCGGGCGGCGGCGGTGGCGGCAGCGGCCGGATCGCCGGCGGGCGCGGAAGGTCGCGATGCGCATCGAGCGCCAACGGCGTGACCGCGGTCACCACATCCGGCTCCGGCGCCTCTGCCGGTGCCGCCAGGCCGGCGACCGCGGTCGCCCCGACGAGAGCCGCGGGCCAAAGGAGCAGGAGCAGGCAAAACAGGCGCATGGGTCGGAATAAGACCGGTGATTCTCTGCCGTGACAAGAGCACTGAAGGCCGCGGCGGCGCGAATAACCCTCGCGGGAGCGACTTCGTGCTCAAGTCGAAACCGCGCGGCCTATTCCCGGATTCGTGGACAATCTGCCCGCATTGTCGGCCAGCGCGCACCAATGGGCGCGAGTTCAACGCCCGCCCGCCACGTTTGCGCCCAAGAAAAAGGCGATCCCTTTGGGCATCCAAGGTTAACGAGTTATGACATGACACATTTTTTCAAAGGCGCGAGCATTTCCTTCCCGGACCACGACATTTCGACATCGCGACGGAGACGGTCGCGCGTGGGCGCAGGCCTGTCTTGGCTTGCCGAGATCAACACCCGGCGCGCGCCGTCCGGAGCCCTTCACATCGCCTGTGCCGATCCGTGTGCCGAGGCGCGCAGGCGTGACGTGTTGCGCGACGAAGGCCACCAGCTTGCCGCGCAGGGGCAGTGGCACCGGCTATCCGAAAGACTGGCCGACTGCGACGCGGCGCGCGACAAGACGCCCGGCGGCAAACCCAAGGCCGAGCTTCTGGCACAAGGTGCACGGCGTCATCTCGCACCCCGGTTGGACCGCATCCAGCGGCGCGGACCCAGCGCACGCGACGCTCACCTGCGGGCGCTGTTCGCGCGGACCGTCGACGATCCCATGCTGGCCGCCGTTCTCGCCGTGGCTCATGTCGATGCTGCGCGCGCCAAGACGTCGCGGCGGTTGTTCCGCAAGCGGCGCGCGGTTCTCGCGGCACGGCACTTCGAACGCGCCGAGGCGCTGCTGCGTCCGCATGAGGCCCGTGCAATCGGTGCGCCGCTGGTCGCCGCCGCCACCTGCGGCCTTCTTGCTGGACGTGTGGATGCGCGCCACCGCGTGGTGCCGGACTACGAGACCCTGATCGACCTCGACATGGACAACCCGGCCCCGATGCGCTCGCTCGGGCGCCAGTTACTGCCCACGGCCTTCGGCGCGCGCGACACGCTCGAGCGCGAGGCCGTGCGCTGCGCCGCGCGGACCCGCGCGCGCTGGGGCGAAGGCGGATACACCTGGGTCATGCTCGACGCGATCCGGATCGACGACGCGGCCTGCGCAGCACTCGACGTGGATTTCTTCATCGACGGCCTGCGCGACATCCTCGCCCGGGACCCCTCGCAGACCACGGTCAATCTGTTCGCTGCGGCGCTCTCCACCCTGCGCACGGACGCGCCGTCGCCGTCGCCGCGCGCCGACGCCAATCGCGCGCGCATCGCCGCCTGCGCGGACTGGATCGTGCGCGATCACCTGCGCGAACTTCACCCCGACGTCTGGTTGGAAGAGCGGCGCGGCGCTGCTGCCGGGCGTCTCACGCCGCGCCAGGCCGAGGCCGAGCGGCGCGCGGCGCTGGATTTTCTCGCGGACCATTTCACCTCGGAGATCGCCGCCGGCCAGCAGATCCGGTTCACCGAGCAGGGTCCGGTGTCCGGACCGGTCTGAGCCGATGATCGCAGGCCCCCCGCAAAGCTGGGAAATACCGACGGACGCCGTACATTGGGACAGCGGCGACTGGATCGACTGGTATCGCCGACAAGGGACAGCGGAGCCCGGCGAGATCGCGCCGGAGGTCGATCCGGACGCCAGGGTGCGCCTAGCCTACCGGGCGCTCTTGCAGACCGCGAAGCTTTACCACGAGGCCACGGGCCGGCACCTGCCGGTCTACGAGGCGTTGGCCGAGTTGCATGGCGTGGTGGCGCATGGCCTGAGCCTCGACCGGGACCGGCAGGACACCACCTTACGTATCGCCTGCATCGCGCCTTACGCCGAGCCGCGGCTCCTCCGGATCGACTTCGCGCAGGAGTTCGACAGGCTTCTGGCGGTATCCATCGCGCCCGATTTCGGAATCGAAAGCCGCTTGATCGAACGGCACCAGTTGCACGGGTGCATCAAGGGCGTCGCGCGGCTCAAGTGGTCGGAGCTGCCACAGCCGGACACCGGCACCGGCTAGCAGGGGTCGGGTCCGGCACGTCCCACCCGCTTTTCGAAGCTGCGTTTGCATGAGCAAGCGACGCGGATCGACGCCCTGCCGCCAGACCGAAGGCCGTACCGGCCGATGCCCTTGCCCCACACTGTCCGCTGATCTATGACCGCGGCAATCGCCAGACTGACCGGGACTCCGCCATGCTCGACCTGACATATGACACGCCGAAACCCAAGGTGATCTCCGGGGCCACGCACGACTGGGAACTCGTCATCGGCATGGAGGTCCATGCCCAGGTCACCTCGAACGCCAAGCTGTTTTCGGGAGCCTCGACACGCTTCGGGGCCGAGCCCAACGCCAACGTCGCCTTCGTGGACGCGGCGATGCCCGGCATGCTGCCGGTGATCAATGAATTCTGTGTCGAGCAGGCAGTGCGCACCGGGCTGGGTCTGAAGGCCAGGATCAACCTGACCTCGGCTTTCGACCGCAAGAATTATTTCTACCCGGACCTGCCGCAGGGCTACCAGATCAGCCAGCTTTACCACCCCATCGTCGGCGAGGGCGAAGTGCTGGTCGAGATGGGCGACGGGACCGCGCGCCATGTGCGGATCGAGCGCATTCACCTCGAACAGGACGCCGGCAAGTCGATCCACGACATGGACCCGAACATGTCTTTCGTGGATCTCAACCGCACCGGCGTCGCGCTGATGGAGATCGTCTCGCGCCCCGACCTGCGCGGACCCGAGGAAGCCGCAGCCTACGTGGTCAAGCTGCGCCAGATCCTGCGCTATCTCGGCACCTGTGACGGCAACATGCAGAACGGCAACCTTCGCGCAGACGTCAACGTGTCGGTCTGCCGTCCGGGAGACTACGAAAAGTACCAGGCCACCCAGGATTTTTCGCATCTCGGGACCCGCTGCGAAATCAAGAACATGAACTCGATGCGTTTCATCCAGGCCGCCATCGACTACGAGGCGCGTCGTCAGATCGGCATTCTCGAAGCCGCCGGTATCGTCGATCAGGAGACGCGGCTCTATGATCCGGACCGCAACGAAACCCGCTCGATGCGCTCCAAGGAAGAGGCGCATGACTACCGCTATTTCCCCGACCCCGACCTTCTGCCGCTCGAGATCGAGCAGGGCTGGGTGGACGACATCGCGGCCAACCTGCCCGAGCTTCCCGACCAGAAGAAGGCCCGCTTCATCGGCGATTTCGGCCTGTCGGACTACGACGCCTCGGTGCTGACCGCCGATCTCGCCTCGGCGGGCTACTTCGAGGCGGTGGCGGCGGGCCGCGACGGAAAGATGGCCGCGAACTGGGTCATCAACGAACTTTTCGGCCGGCTCAAGAAAGAAGATCACGACATCACCGAAAGCCCGATTTCGGCCGTGCAACTCGGTGCGATCATCGACCTGATCCAGAAGGGCGACATCTCGGGCAAGATCGCCAAGGATCTCTTCGAGATCGTCTATTCCGAGGGCGGCGACCCGGCGGTGATCGTCGAGGAACGCGGCATGAAGCAGGTGACCGACACCGGCGCGATCGAGGCCGCGGTGGACGAGATCATCGCCGCCAACCCCGCCCAAGTCGAGAAGGCCAAGCAGAACCCCAAGCTTGCAGGCTGGTTCGTGGGCCAGGTGATGAAGGCGACCGGCGGCAAGGCCAACCCCAAAGCCGTGAACGAAATCGTGTCGCGCAAGCTCGCGGGCTGACCGTCACGCGCACCGCCGCGCTGGTTCTGGCGGTCGGACGTCGCCTCGTCACAACCGCGGGCGCGTGTCGCGCAAGTCATTTGCGGTTCCACGCGCAACGCGAGATGACGTACCGACCGCGCCGCATTGCCCTTCCCCGCCTTGAAACCCCTTGCTATAGAGCAGGCCTCAACCGTCCCCGGGGGATCCATGACAAGCTTCGAATACCGCGTCGTACCTGCGCCCGCCAAGGGCCTGAAGGCCAAGGGCATCAAGACCCCCGAAGCGCGGTTTTCCTATGCGCTGGAAGACCTGATGAACCGCATGGGGGCCGCCGGCTGGGAGTATCAGCGCGCCGAGACACTGCCCTCGCTCGAACGCTCCGGCCTCGCTTCGACGACCACCGAGTGGCGCAACGTGCTGGTGTTCCGGCGCGAGCGCGCGGTACAGGCGCTTCCGGACGAACCGGCGCTGCTGGCGGCGCCAGAGGCCCAGCAGGACGCGACCGAACCCGAGGGTGAGAGCGTGCAAGAGGACGACACGTCGGACCTGTCGACCCGGTCGGACCCGTCGCAGAGCGCGGGTGCCTCGCGCATGCTGCGCGACAACGGGGTCGAAGAAGCCAGCGACGTCTCGGGCGTCACCTCGTCGCTCAAGCAGCTGGTGGCGAGCCGCAGCTTCCGCAAGCCGGGCGACTAACCCGCCCGCGTCATTCGCCGATGTCGAGCGACAGCGCGTGGATCCGGCTCATCAGGTCTGGACCCAGTGCCTCGTGAACGGCACGATGCCGCCTGATCCGGCTCATGTCCTTGAAGGCCTCGGCCCTTATCGCCACATTGAAATGGCTTTCGCCCCCGTCCGTGTAACCTGCATGTCCGCGGTGGCGTTCGCTGTCGTCCACAACCTCCAGCACCCGAGGCGCGAACGCATCGCGAAGGCGATCTTCAATCTGCTGTGTCTTGGTCATTTTTTTCACCTGCCCCCTTCAAACCTGCGCCGCAGAGTTTAAACTGACTGGCCTTGAGTCGAAAGGTTCCAAACATGCCCAAGCCTGATCCCTTCGGATTCGACATGTCCGTGTCTTCCGCCAAGAAGAAGAACCCGCGCGGACGCCGAGGCATGTCCGGTGCGTCGGAGACGTCGACCCGGGTCTGCGATCACGAGGGCTGCAACGAGGCCGGCAAGTATCGCGCGCCGAAAGCGCCCGACGTCCTCGACGATTTCTTCTGGTTCTGCCAGAAGCACGTGCGCGAGTACAATCTCAAGTGGAACTTCTTCGACGGCACGACCGAAGCCGAGATGAACGCGCAGATGTCCAAGGACAAGGTCTGGGAACGCGCCACGAAACCGCTCGGCGACCCCGAGCAGCGCGCATGGGCGCGGCTCGGCATCGAGGACCCGCACCAGGTCTTGGGCGCGAACGGCACCCAGAACCCCGGGCGCAAATCCAATGGCGGCGGCCGCCGCCTGCCGCCGACCGAACGCCGCGCGCTCGAGATCCTCGAAGGTCAGGATCACTGGACCAAGGCCGAGGCGCGCAAGGCCTACAAGGCGCTGATCAAGGTGCTGCACCCCGACATGAACGGCGGCGACCGCAGCCAGGAGGAACAGCTCCAGCAGGTCGTCTGGGCCTGGGACCAGATCAAGGTGAGCCGCAACTTCAAGGACTGACACCCTCTGGTCCGGCGGCAGTGCCGCCTTTCCCTTGCGCCTGCCCGCGATATGTTGCACCACGGCGCGCGCGAACACGTGCCTCCGAAAGGGAGCAAAATGAGCAAGGACAGGAAGGCGATGGCGGACGGCGGACTCGATATCAAGGTGAAGCCGACCGAGGAGATCTCGGTCCGGGAAGAGTTCGGCATCGACACCGACATGGTCGTCAAGGGTTTCGCCGAGCGCACCGACCGCGTGCCGGAATTCGACGCGACCTACAAGTTCGACCCCGACACCACGCTCGCCATTCTCGCCGGGTTCTCGCACAACCGCCGCGTCATGATCCAGGGGTATCACGGCACCGGCAAGTCGACCCATATCGAACAGGTCGCGGCGCGGCTTAACTGGCCCACGGTGCGCGTGAATCTCGACAGTCACATCAGCCGCATCGACCTGATCGGCAAGGACGCGATCAAGCTAAAGGACGGCAAGCAGGTCACCGAGTTCCAGGAAGGCATCCTGCCCTGGGCGCTGCGCAATCCCACGGCCATCGTCTTCGACGAGTACGACGCCGGACGGGCCGACGTAATGTTCGTGATCCAGCGGGTTCTCGAAGTCGACGGCAAGCTGACGTTGCTCGACCAGAACAAGGTGCTGACGCCGCATCCGCATTTCCGCATCTTCGCCACCGCGAACACGGTCGGTCTTGGGGACACGACGGGACTGTACCACGGCACCCAGCAGATCAACCAGGGCCAGATGGACCGCTGGTCATTGGTGGCGACCTTGAACTACCTGTCGATCGACGCGGAGACCGCAATCGTTCTGGCCAAGAACCCGCATTACAACACCGAGAAGGGCCGCAAGACCATCAAGCAGATGGTCACCGTCGCGGACCTGACCCGGACCGCCTTCATGAACGGCGATCTTTCGACGGTGATGAGTCCAAGGACGGTGATCTCCTGGGCACAGAACGCCGAGATCTTCCGCAACATCGGGTACGCGTTCCGGCTGTCGTTTCTCAACAAGTGCGACGAGCTGGAACGCCAGACCGTGGCCGAGTTCTACCAGCGCCTCTTCGACGAGGAACTGCCCGAGAGCGCGGCCAACGTCAGCCTCGGCTGATCGACCGTCGGCCTCAAACCGGTATCAGCCCGCGATACTCGGGCACGCATCAAACATCATTTAAAAAAAATGGGCCGCCCCGAGACCGGGGCGGCCCTGCACCTTCTGAGGTGCGATCAGTTTCCGTCGGCTGCCGGGGCAGTGCCCGTACCGAGGGCCGGATCGGCCGCGGGCGCTTGGGCGGCGGCCTGCGCTGCCTGGTCAGCGGCCGTGATAAAGGATTCGGCGGCTTCGAGGTCGGCCTTGGTGGCCGAGGTCACGAGGCGCACGTTGCCCATGTCGTCGGTCGTGGTCGAGAAGCTGTCCATGCCGATGGCGACATCTTTCTCGCCAATGCCGAGGAAGCCTCCGACACCGATGACGACACCTTCGACCGCGCCTTCGAGGCTGATGATCAGGTTGTCGATTTCGCCGACGTCTTCACCCGCGGACGAGTAGACGTTCGAGCCGATCAGATCTTCCGCGAGAATCGTGCTTTCGCTTTGCATCACGATCTGGCCTTCGACCGGCTTGGCAGGTTCTTCCGCGGGGGCTTCGGCGGTCTCGGTCGCCATGCCGTCCTGTGCCACGTCAGCTTCAGGAGCTTCGGCCGTTGCATCAGCCGCGGGCGCTTCCTCGACCGGCGCCTCGGCGCTGTCGGTCTCCTGCATTTCGGTGTCGGCTTCAGGTGCTTCGGCCGTTTCGCTGTCGGCGGCCGGCATCTCGGCGTCGCCCTCGACTTCTGCCGTGGCATCGCCTTCGACCTGCGCCTCGGCGGCAGGCTCTTCGGTGGCCTCGTCGGTGGCCGTCTGCGCGAACGCATAGGCTGGTGCGGTCGACAGCAGGGCCACAAGAGCCAGGCGGCTGGTCTGTTGCATGAAATTGCTCATCTCGGGTCTCCTTTCCAAGTCCTCAGTCCGCGGGCGAAACTGCTTCGCACCGCGCTTCGGGATGTGCCGGAGTAACTGCGCATCCCCGACGGCGGTTCCCTCGGGGAAATCGCGCGATGGGCGAAAACACGCCGACCGGGTCCCGCGACGGGGTCTCCTGCGCCCCTTTGACCCTGCCTGCAAAAGCTGCGAAACCTGCGCCAGACCTACGACATCCGCCACACGAGGCTCGCAGCCATGAAGCAGTCCGACAATCCGGCCGACGCGTTCAAGAAGGCGCTTGCCGAGGCGACCAAGGTCATGGCGCACGATGCCGAGCTCAACGTCAGCTACTCGGTCGATCCCGCGGGCATGTCCGGCGACGCGATGCGCCTGCCCCAGGTCAGCCGCCGGATGACCCGCGACGAGGTGCTGCTGGCGCGCGGCACGGCCGACGCTCTGGCGCTGCACCGGCGCTATCACAACGGCCAGACCCATGCGCGGTACCAGCCGCAGGGCGAAATGGCGCGCGATCTCTACGAAGCGATGGAAACGGCGCGCTGCGAGGCGATGGGCGCGCGCGACATGCCCGGCACCGCGCAGAACATCGACGCCAAGATCGCCTGGGAGGCGATGCGAAAGGGCTACGACCAGGTGCGGCAGTCCTCGGACGTGCCGCTGTCGGTGGCGGCGGGCTACCTCATCCGCCACCTCGCCACCGGGCGCGACATGCCCGCGGGTGCCCGGAACGCGATGGAGTTGTGGCGCGGCTTCATCGAGGACCAGGCGGGCGGCACGCTGGACGATGTGCAGGGCACGCTCGACGACCAGGCCGCCTTTGCGAAATTCGCCCGGCAGATCATTTCGGACCTCGGGTATGGCGACCAGCTGGGCGAGGATCCCGACGAGATCGACGAGGACCAGCAGGACGAGGCGGAGGACGGCGACGAGGAAGACCAAGAGCCCGACAGCACCGGACAGGACGACCAGGAAGACGAAGCCGACGCCTCGCCCGAACAGTCCCAGGACGAGCAGCAGGACGCCGCCGAAGCGCAGGTGTCGATGGACGACATGGCCGACCAAGAACTGGGCGAGGAGGCCGAGATGCCCGAGGGCGAGGCGCCACTCGAGCCCCCTGCCCCGCAACCCGCCTCGGAGGCCGATCCGGATTACCTGGTGTTCCTGTCGGACCATGACGAGATCATCCATGCCGAGGATCTCGCCGAACCTGTCGAGCTGGAACGCCTGCGCGCGTATCTCGACCAGCAGCTCGAACCGCTGAAAGGGGCCGTCGGACGGCTGGCCAACAAACTGCAGCGCCGCCTGCAGGCGCAGCAGAACCGCAGTTGGGAATTCGACCTCGAGGAGGGCATTCTGGACGCCGGGCGCCTTGCGCGGGTCGTGGCGAACCCGACGACGCCCTTGTCCTTCAAGGTCGAGAAGGACACCGAGTTCCGCGACACGGTCGTCACGCTGCTGCTCGACAATTCCGGCTCGATGCGCGGCCGGCCGATCTCGATCGCTGCGATCTGCGCCGACGTGCTCGCGCGCACGCTCGAGCGCTGCAACGTCAAGGTCGAGATCCTCGGCTTCACGACGCGGGCCTGGAAAGGCGGACAGGCCCGAGAGGCCTGGCTCAACGAGGGCCGGCCGCAGCAGCCGGGCCGGCTCAACGACCTGCGCCACATCATCTACAAGTCCGCCGACGCGCCCTGGCGGCGCACCCGCACGAACCTCGGGCTGATGATGAAAGAAGGCCTGCTGAAGGAGAACATCGACGGCGAGGCTCTGGAATGGGCGCACCGCCGGATGCTGGGGCGGGCCGAGGCGCGCAAGATCCTGATGGTGATCTCGGATGGTGCACCGGTCGACGATTCGACCCTGTCGGTGAATCCCGCCAGCTACCTCGAGAAGCACCTGCGCGACGTGATCGCAATGGTCGAGAAGCGAAAGGCGGTCGAGCTGCTGGCGATCGGCATCGGCCATGACGTGACGCGCTACTACGACCGCGCGGTCACGATCACCGACGTCGACCAGCTGGCCGGGGCGATGACCGAGCAGCTGGCGGCGCTTTTCGACAAGGATCCGCGGGCGCGGGCCCGGATCATGGGGATCCGGAAGGCCAGCTAGACTGGCCTGCCTCCGGCGGGGATATTTATCAACCAGAGAAGCAGGGGAACGCTGCATGTTTCAGTCCTTCGCGGTCACCGCACGCCCGGAACAGGGGCCGCCGCGGCTCGATGCCTTGCGGGCCGAACTCGAGGCCGAGGGGCTCGACGGATTCCTGGTGCCGCGCGCCGACGCGCATCAGGGCGAATACGTCGCCGCCCATGACGAGCGCCTGGCCTGGCTGACCGGTTTCACCGGATCGGCCGGATTCTGCGCGGCGCTGCGGGCGGTGGCGGGTGTCTTCGTCGACGGGCGCTACCGGACGCAGGTCAAGGCACAGGTCGCGCCCTGCTACACGCCCGTGCCCTGGCCCGACGTGTCGCTGGGCGCATGGCTGCGCGAGCACCTGCCCGAAGGCGGTGTCGTGGGGTTCGATCCCTGGTTGCACTCGGTCGGTCAGATGGAGGCGCTGGCCGAGAGCCTTGCGGGCAGCGGCATCGAGATGCGGGCGGTGGCGAACCTCGTCGACCGGATCTGGGAGGACCAGCCCGAGCCACCGATGGAACCTGCGAACGTTCACCCGCTCGAGTTCGCGGGCGAGCGCCATGACGACAAGCGCGCCCGGCTGGGCGCCGAGCTTGTCGATGCGGGCCAGGTGGCGGCGGCAATCACGTTGCCGGATTCGCTCTGCTGGCTTCTGAACATCCGAGGCGCGGACATCCCGCGCAACCCGATCGCCCAGGGCTTTGCCGTGCTGCACGCCGATGGCCGCGTTGAGCTTTTCATGGCGGATGCGAAGCTCGAGGGCCTTAGGGACCATCTCGGCCCGGATGTGACCGTGCACGCACCGCAGGACTTCATCGCGGCACTTGGCGCACTCGACGGTCCTGTCCGCGTCGACAAGCAGACCGTGCCGATGATCGTGGCCGAGGCGCTGGCGGATCCGGTGTATTCGACCGATCCCTGCGCCCTGCCGAAGGCGCGCAAGAACGCCGCCGAGATCGAAGGCAGCGCCGCGGCACACCTGCGCGACGGGGCTTCTGTGGTCGAGCTTCTGGCGTGGCTCGACGCGCAGGCACCAGACAGCCTCACCGAGACACAGGTCGTGACCAAGCTCGAAGGCCTGCGGCGCAGCGACAATGCGCTGCAGGACATCAGCTTCGAGACCATCGCCGGGACCGGACCACATGGCGCGATCATGCATTACCGCGTGACCGAGGAGACCGACGCGCCTTTGCAGGACGGCCAGTTGATCGTGATCGACAGCGGCGGACAGTACCTCGACGGGACCACCGACATCACCCGGACCATCGCCATCGGCGCGCCGCCGCCAGAGGCCTGCGACGCCTTCACGCGCGTGCTGCAGGGCATGATCGCGATGAGCCGGCTGCGCTGGCCCGAGGGGCTGGCCGGGCGCGACATCGAGGCGGTGGGTCGCATGCCGCTGTGGCTCGCGGGCCAGGATTTCGACCACGGGCTGGGCCACGGCGTCGGGGCTTATCTGTCGGTGCACGAGGGCCCGCAGCGGCTGAGCCGGATCAGCACGGTACCGCTGGAACCCGGCATGATCCTGTCGAACGAGCCGGGGTATTACCGCGAGGGCGCCTTCGGCATCCGGATCGAGAACCTCGTTGTCTGCCGCAGGGCAGACCCCCTGCCCGGCGGCGACAATCACCGCGACATGCTCGACTGGCGCACGCTGACCTTCGTGCCGGTCGACCGCCGGCTGGTCGTGCCGGAGTTGCTGACACGGGCCGAGCGCGACTGGCTGAACGCGTATCACGCGGAGGTCGCGGAAAAGATCGGGCCACGTCTATCGGAGCCTGCGAAAACGTGGTTGGATGCCGCGACCGCGCCGATCTGAGGCGCGTCTGTCACGGTCCTGTCATGCTTGGCCGCGACGGTTCTTGGCAATCGCAAGGGGGATGGAATGGCCGATCATATCACGATCACCAAGGCGGACGGCATATGGTCGGTGCGCGCCGGCGGCGCGGTACTGGGCGAGAGCAGCGCGGCACTGGAACTGGTCGAGGGCGACTATCCGCCGGTGATCTACTTTCCGCGCGACGACATCGCGATGGCCTTCCTGGACCGCACCGACAAGTCGACGCATTGCCCGCACAAGGGGGATGCGAGCTATTTCAACGTCGTCACCAAGAGCCGGACGCTGGAGAACGCCGTCTGGTCCTACGAGGATCCCCTGCCCGACATGGCGCGGATCAAGGGCTATCTCGCCTTCGTGACCGGAGACGACGTGACCGTCGAGGAAATCTGAGGCCTCAGGAGTGTTCCTCGGCCGCGGTCGCGGCCAGCGCCCGGTTGTAGGCCTTGAGCGCATCGACATGGAACAGCGCGCCCAGCAGTTCGGGTGGCGCGTCCTCGCCGACGAGGCGTACGACCGGGATGAATCGCGTCGGTTGCGCCTCGAAGGTGGGCATGGCGACCTCGAGCGTCGCCGCGGCGTCGATGTAGACCCCGTCGCGGATCATCTGCCAGCAGACCTCCTCGTCCGCGGCAAGCGGGTGGTCGGGCGGGCGCATGATCTTGTCGACCTGGAACAGAGACAGCAGGTAGGCCTGCGGTCCGGCGGCGAGATGGATGCCCTGCCGTTCCAGCTGGGTCAGGAAGAAACTGCGATGCACGAGCCGGGAGGCGAGTGCGGTGGAAAGCGAGACCGAAACCATCACCGCAAGCCCTGTCTGCCAGTCGCCGGTCATCTCGAAGACGATAAGGGTGGTCGAGATCGGGGCGCCGAGCACGGCGGCCGCCACCGCCCCCATGCCCGCCAGGGCGTAGAGATTGGCCGACCCCGAGACGTTGGGAAAAACCGCGGTGGCGACGATCCCGAAGGCCAGCCCGCAGAGCGCGCCCATCATCAGCGAGGGCGAGAAGACGCCGCCGCCCATGCGGCCGCCCATGGTGATCGCGACAGCCACGCATTTCAGCACCGCAAAGACGATCGCCTCGCGCAGGACCAACTCGCCGGTCAGGGCCAGCGAGGTCGTCTCGTAGCCGACGCCGATGATGTGCGGGAACCAGATCGCCAACCCGCCAAGCATCGCGCCCGAGATCGCTGGACGCAGCCAGCGCGGAATGCGGGCGCGGTTCTGGACGAAGGTGCCGAAATCCTCGGCCCAGAAGATCGAGCGCATGAAGAAGGCGGCGACCAGCCCGCAGATCAGGCCGAGGATCAGGAAGGCGGGCAGCTCGACGTAGAATCGCAGCTCGCCCGCCGGCAAGATGAACTCGGTCACGCCGCCGAATTCCAGCCGGTTGATCACCGTTCCGGCCGCCGAGGCGATGACGATGGGGGCGAAGGCATGCACGGCGAAATGACGCAGCACCACCTCGAGCGCGAAGAGCGCCCCGGCGATGGGCGCGTTGAAGCTGGCCGAGACGGCGGCGGCGACGGCGCAGCCCAGTAGGTCGCGCCCGGTGATGCCGTCGGCATGAATGCGGCGGTTGACCCAGGTCGAGATCACCGCGGCAAGGTGGACGACCGGCCCCTCGCGCCCGGTCGAGCCGCCGGTGCTGAGCGTAATCAGCGAGGCCAGCGCCGAGGCCAGGCCCGCCTTGGGCTCGACGCGCCCGTCCTTGAGCGCTGCCCCCTTGATGACGTCCGCGACCGAGCGCACTCGCCCGTCGCGGGTGAAGACGTGCAGGATGATGCCGGTGAGCAGGCCACCGCAGATCGGCACCAACAGCACCCAGTACCACGGCAGCGACAAAGCGAAGCTGTGCAGGCGCTGGACGTCCTGCGTGCCGTAGACGAACGCCTGTAACGCATTGATCCCCTTGCGGAAGAAAAGCGCCGCGAAGCCCGCACCGATGCCGACGGCCAGCGCGATGAACCAGAACTGGATCTGGCTCGGCCCGCGATGGCGCAGCACCTGCAGCCCGTCGCGGCAGGAAGTCACGGCGAGTGTCAGCTGTTCGGAGAAATAGGTGCGCGCGCGGTCGGCCATCGGATCCTGTCGTCCCCGTCTCCCTGTCTAGGCCAGTCGCGGCGCGGGGAAAAGGCCCGGCGCGGCCGCGCTCAGCCTGCGAGAAGCGCCTCGGCCGCGCCCCGCGCCTGATCGGTCACCGTGTCGCCCGACAGCATGCGCGCAATCTCGTCGACCCGATCGGCCGGGGCCAGCGGAACCACCGTCGAGGTCGTGGTCTCGCCGGTTACGCGCTTTTCGACCCGCCAGTGATGCGCGCCCAGGGCCGCCACCTGCGGCGAATGGGTGACGACGATCACCTGCCCGCCCGCGGCCAGCGCGGCCAGACGGCGCCCGACAGCGTCGGCCGTCGCGCCGCCGACACCGCGGTCGATCTCGTCGAAGATCATCGTCAGCCCCGCCTGCCCTTGCGCAAGACAGACCTTGAGCGCCAGCAGGAACCGGCTGAGTTCGCCGCCCGAGGCGATCCGGTTGAGCGGTCCGGAGGGCGCGCCGGGGTTGGTGGCAACGGTAAAGGCCACGGCTTCGCGACCGTCCGGCCCCGGAGCCTCGGGCACGATCTCGGTGCGGAACTCGGCGCGCTCCATTTTGAGCGGGCCAAGTTCCGCGCGCACTGCCGCGTCGAGCCGGGTGGCCGCGTCGTGCCGCGCTGTCCCGAGCCGTTCCGCCGCGGCGTCGTAGTCCGCTTCGGCCGCGGCCAGTGCCGCGCGCAACCGCGCCAGATCGGCATCGCCCGCATCGAGTGCGGCGAGCTTGCTGCGCAGATCGTCAGCCACGGCGGACAATTCGTCCGGCGCCACGCGGTGCTTGCGGCCAAGTTCGCGCAGGCTCAGAAGGCGGTCGGCGATACCGTCGAGTTCGTCGGGGTCGAAGGACAGCGCGTCGATTGCCCGCGCAATGCCGTCGCTTGCCGCGTCGAGCTCGGCCAGCGCCCGGGCCAGCGCCTCCATCGGTTCGTCGAGATGCCCATCGGCCCCGGCTGCCGCCCCGTCGAGCCAACGCAGCGCGTCCGACATCGCGGTCTCGGCCCCGTTCTGGCCCAGCGCCTCGTGGGCGCGCACCACGTCATTGCGGATCTTTTCCGCGCCCTGCATCAGGCGGCGCCGCGCGTCGAGGTCTGCCTCTTCTCCGGGTTGCGGATCGAACCTGTCGAGTTCCTCGGCCCAGTCGCGCAGGGTCTCTTCCTCGGCGCGCACGTCGCGGATCGCGGCTTCGGCCGCCGCCAGCGCCTCGCCCGCCTTGCGCCGCGCGGTCCAGGCCGCGCGCACGTCTGCGCGCAGGGTGTCGAGCCCACCGAAGGCGTCGAGGATGGCGCGGTGCCCGCGCGGGTTCAGCAATCCCCGGTCGTCGTGCTGGCCGTGCAGTTCGACCAGCGTGTCGCCCAGCCTGCGCAGCACGTCGCCCGAACAGCGCCGGTCGTTGACCCAGGCGGTCTTGCGACCCTCGACCGTGTTGACCCGGCGCAGGATCAGCTCGTCGCCGCCCGGCAGCCCGGCCTCGTCCAGGATCGCATGCGCGGCGTGACCGGGCGAAAGGTCGAAGACCGCTACCGCCTCACCCTGTTCGGCCCCCTGCCGGACAAGGTCCGCCCGCCCACGCCAACCCAGCACGAACCCCAGCGCGTCGAGCAGGATCGACTTGCCCGCCCCGGTCTCTCCGGTCAGCACGTTCAGACCCGGCTGGAACTCGAGCTCCAGACGTTCGATGATCAGCATGTCCGCGATGTCGAGGCTGCGCAGCATGGTCAGAAGGTCGCGGAAGGTCCGGACGGGCGCAAGGTTACAACCAGCGCCCCTGGACCGTCTGCCGGTAGATCTGGCTCAGCCAGTTGTCACCGGTCGCTTCCAGTTTCAACCCGCGCCCGGTCAGCATCTTGTAGCTGTCCTGGTACCAGTCGGTGGACTGGTAGTTGTAGCCCAGGATCGCACCGGCGGTCTGGGCCTCGGCGACAAGCCCCAGCGACAGGTAGGCCTCGACCAGGCGGTGCAGCGCCTCGGGCGTGTGCGAGGTGGTCTGGAAGTCCTCGACCACGACGCGGAACCGGTTGATCGCTGCAGTATAGTGATCGCGGCGCAGGTAGTAGCGCCCGATCTCCATTTCCTTCGCCGCGAGATGGTCGAATGCGAGGTCGAACTTCAGGATCGCCGAGCGCGCGTAATCGCTGTCCGGGTAGCGTTCGATCACGTCCCGCAGCGACTGCAACGCCTGGAATGTCAGGCCCTGGTCGCGGCCGACCTCGTCGATCTGGTCGTAGTAGCTGAGCGCCAGCAGGTATTGCGCGTAGGCGGCATCGTCGTCGTCGGGATAGAAATCGATGAAACGCTGCGCCGAGGAGCGGCTGTTGGGATAGTCCTCGTCCTCATGATAGGCGTAGGCCTGCATGATCAGCGCGCGCTTGGCCCAGTCGGAATAGGGATAGAGCCGTTCGATCTCGGCGAAGTAGAAAGCCGCGTCCGAGGGGCGGTTGCGGTTCAGCTCGTACTCGCCGCGTTCGAAGATCTGGCGGGCCGAGAAATTCTCCAGCGGAATCTCCTCGCCGCCGAAAAAGCCTCCTGTGCGCGGACGGTCGCTGCCCCCGCAGGCGGCCAGCGTGGCGACGAGAACGACGGCACCGATCACCCGAATCCGGGACCCAGCCAGCTTCATTCCCTGCCACCCTCGATCATTGAACTCCGTACGCCGTGCATGGGTACGCTTGCCCCGGTCCTAGCACAATAGTTTCCGTGGCAAAATGGCCGTCGGATCCTTTGGCCGTCGCCTGTGCGCGAAAGGTTGCACCCGGCGCACGGCACTGCGGCACCGTGCCGCGCGTACGGGTCGACCGTTGTTTCGGTGACATGCTGCGGGGATCAGGCGACGGCCGGGATCTCGTCCCAGATCAATCCGTACCCCGGCAGCCGTGCCGCTGTCGCCGCGTCGCATGTGACCATGCGCACAGCGCCCGGTGTGGCGAAGAGCTTGCGAAGCAATGTATTGGTCAGCGAATGACCCGCACGGATGCCGGTGTAATGCCCGACCAGCGGGGCGCCCGCCAGCGCCAGATCGCCCAGAGCGTCGAGCATCTTGTGGCGCACCGGTTCGTCCGCGTGGCGCAGACCACCTGGGCTGACCACCGCGTCGCCGTCGAAGACCACCGCGTTCACGCCCGGCTCGCCGCCAAGCGCCAGACCGTTCGCCTGCATCGCGTCCACGTCCGCCTGCCGGCAGAAGGTGCGGCTGTCGCACAGGACGCGGGCGAAGCTGCCGTTGTTCATCACCAGCGACCGCGCCTGCCGGCCGATGGCGGCGTCCGCGAAATCGATCTCGAAATCGATGCGCAGCGTGTCCGCCGGAGCCAGGGTCGCACTGGCCTCGCCTTCGGACACGGTAACGGTCTTCGCGACTTCGAAGATGCGCACCGGTGCGTCGAGCTTGCGCAGCCCACGTTGAACGATGGCGCGCACGAAGGGCGCGGACGATCCGTCGAGGATCGGCACCTCGGGTCCGTCGATTTCGATCAACGCGTTGTGCACACCGCAGCCGGCAAGGGCCGCCATCAGGTGCTCGACCGTCGAAACCGAAAGACCGGACGCGTTTTCGAGCCGCGTGCAGAGCGGCGAACGGTTCACCGCGTCCCAACGCGCGGGGATCAGGCGGTCGCCCACCATGACGTCGGTGCGCGAGAACCAGATCCCGTGCTCTGCCATCGCAGGACGGATCGTCAGCGTCGCCGGACGGCCGGAATGCAAGCCGTTGCCGGAAAAGCTGATGGGGGATTTAATCGTCGTTTGCACCATGACCTCACACGCCTGTCGGGTTTTACCCTTGTTGCGACAGACAGTTAGGGAGAGGGCCTTTGGGCCTCAACTCAATCTTTGCAACCGACTGAAATACATTTGTTACAATCTGGCGGATTGGCGCCTGTCTCCGTACAAGCCTTTGCCATCAAAAGAAAAACGGGCCGCCTGATGGCGACCCGTCTGTCGTCAAATGTGAACGGATCAGTTCGCCTGACGCCGCAGGAAAGCCGGAATCTCGATCTTTTCCTGCTCGGGATCGGAGTGATCGACCGGCTGCGGCGCCGCCTGTGTCGCCCGGTTCTGGACCGGCGGCTGCTGGCGAACGGCCGCCTGCGGACGCTCGCGCCCGGCGCCTTCGGCATGGCCCGTCATGCGGTTGATCAGCGAGTTGATGCCAAAGCTCTTGCGCTCGCCGGCCGCACCCGAGGGCTCTTGCGGCTGCGGACGCTGCATGCCTTGCGGGGCAGCCTTGGCGGCGGCCTGGCGCAGGCGTTCCATCGCTTCGGGCGAGGGTGTGCCCGGCGTCGGGGCGCGGGGCGCGACGAAGGTCTCGGCCTCGGTTTCATGCTCTTCGCGGCGCGGCTCGAAGGCCGCGACCTTGGGCTGGTAGGCCGGCGGCGGAAGATCGTCGTCGGCCGCGACCTCCTCGTAGTTCTCCGATACCTCCTCGCGTGCGTCGAGACCGGTGAAGAGCGACGGCTCTTCGGCGGCTTCGGCCACCTCGGCCACGACCGGTTCGTCGTAGTCGGCCGGAGCGTCCTGGGGTTCTTCGGCGGCCACGGTCTGCTTCAGCGGCGCGGACATCGAGCGGCGCGGCACCGGCATTTCGGTGTTCACGTCGGTCGCATCGATGCCGGTGGCGACGACGCTGACGCGCATCGTGCCGCCCATGTCCGTGTCCAAAGTCGAGCCGACGATGATATTCGCTTCGGGGTCGACCTCTTCGCGAATGCGGTTCGCCGCTTCGTCGAGTTCGAAGAGCGTGAGGTCGTGGCCGCCGGTGATGTTGATCAGCACGCCCTTGGCGCCGCGCAGCGAAATCTCGTCGAGAAGCGGGTTCGCGATTGCCTTTTCGGCCGCCTGGATGGCGCGATCCTCGCCCTCGGCCTCGCCGGTGCCCATCATCGCCTTGCCCATCTCGTCCATCACCGCGCGGACATCGGCGAAGTCGAGGTTGATCAGGCCCGGGCGCACCATGAGGTCGGTGACGCCCTTCACACCCTGGTAGAGCACGTCATCGGCCATCGAGAAGGCCTCGGTAAAGGTGGTCTTTTCGTTCGCGAGCCGGAACAGGTTCTGGTTCGGAATAATGATCAGCGTGTCGACGACCTTCTGCAGCGCCTCGACGCCGTCCTCGGCCTGGCGCATCCGCTTGGCGCCCTCGAACTGGAAGGGTTTGGTCACGACACCGACAGTCAGAACGCCCAACTCGCGCGCCGCCTGCGCGATGATCGGCGCGGCACCCGTCCCGGTGCCGCCGCCCATGCCGGCGGTGATGAAGCACATGTGCGCGCCTGCGAGGTGATCGACGATCTGTTCGATGCTTTCCTCGGCGGCGGCCGCCCCGACGGTGGCGCGAGCACCGGCACCCAGACCTTCGGTGACCTTGATGCCGAGCTGCACGCGGTTTTCGCACTGCGCCTGCTGCAGCGCCTGGGCGTCGGTGTTGGCAACGACGAACTCGACGCCGTCCAGCTGCTTCTCGATCATGTTGTTGACGGCATTGCCGCCCGCACCGCCAACCCCGAACACGGTGATACGGGGCTTCAGTTCGTCATGACCGGGCATCGAAAGGTTCAGAGTCATTTTGTGTCCGCCTGTATGTCTGTCCGCCCATCTGCCTGGGCCTTTTTTCGCATAATTGGCCAATCTTAGCCGCTCACACTGCATCCGTCATCCCGAAATCTCGCTGAAACCGCAAAATCTGGGCGTATTTTTCCCGTGTCTAGGCAACATCGTGCCTAGACGTCAACCAATAGTGGATCGCGGACACACGCCACCTGTATCTGGGAAGCGCGCCATCACACGGCACCGCCATCCTGACGGGAGATTCGTTCAATTTTAAGGCAAACTGCTCAGCCTGCCCGGCGGGTCTCTTCGGGACCTTGTGGATAAGTTAGCACGGCTTTCCGCAGGCGTCACTACGCCGAATTTACCTCGTCACCAGTTGTCCCTGAACCATTTCACCGCCCGGCGCAGCGACCGGTTCGGATAGCGCTCGGCGGGAATGTCGAAATCCCACCATTCGTCCTGCGGATGCGCCGCGAAAAGCGACAGGCCCACGGTAGAGGAGAACCCCGGCCCGGTTGCCGCCTGCGGCAGGCCATGCACGCGCAGCGGACGGCCCAGGCGCACCTGCTGGCCGAGAATGCGGCTGGCCAGCCCGTCGAGACCGGGGATCTGACTGCCGCCGCCGGTCAGCACGACCTTCTGGCTCGGCAGGTGATCGAACCCCGCCGCATCGAGCCGCGCGCGCACCTCCTCAAGGATCTCCTCGACGCGCGGGCGCATGATTCCGATCAGTTCCGCCCGGCTGACCGTGCGCCGGTCGTGTTCGAAATCCCCGGTGTTGCCGCCGATGTCGATGCGCTCGCGGTCGTCCATGCCGGTGGCATGCACGCCGCCGTAAAAGGTCTTCATCCGCTCGGCCTTGTCGGCGGGGACCTGCAGGCCCATCGAGATGTCGCTGGTGACGTGATCGCCGCCCATGCGCACCGCGTCGGCATAGATCATGTGTTTCTTGATGAAGATCGACACGCCGGTCGATCCGCCCCCCATGTCGATGCAGGCCGCCCCAAGCTCCTGCTCGTCCTCGACCAGCGCCGCGATGCCGCTGACATAGGCGGACGAGGCGACCCCGGCCAGTTCCAGATCACAGCGCTTGATGCAATGCGCGAGGTTCTGGACCGCCGTGGCCTCGACCGTAAGCATGTGCATGTCGACCGAAACCTCGTTGCCGATCTGTCCGCGCGGGTCCGACAGACCGCTGCGGTGGTCGATGGCGAAGTTCACGGGCTGTGCATGCAGGACCTCCCGGCCTTCGCCGTAGTCCGGCACCTCGCAGCGCGCCAGCACCCGCGCCACGTCCTCTTCGCTGACAGTCTGGCCGTCGAGGTCGATCTTGGCGTCGAGCCCGTAGGAGCGCGGCTCGGCCCCCGACAGGCAGGCGATCACGTGATCGACGCGGATGCCGGCCATCTTCTGGGCCGCCTGCAGCGCGGTCCGGATCGCGCGTTCGGTTTCCTGCATGGCGCTGATCTCGCCGAAGCGCACACCGCGCGACCGCGTGGTGGCGGCGCCGATCACGCGGAACCCGGACTGGCCAGCCAGCGAGCCGATCTCGCCCTCTTCGCCGAGGCGGCCGGATTCGTCAAAGCGCAGGACGAGGCAGGCGATCTTGGAGGTGCCGACGTCGAGCACCGCAATCACGCCGCGTTGCATCGCCATCTTGCGCATGTTGCGCATACTGCGCTGCCTGGAATAAAGATCCATCATCTCACTGCCCCAAATCCTGCCTGATCTGCCACCAGTCCTTGCTGGCGTTCTCGTTCATCTGCACCGTCGGCCGCGCCGAAAGTCGCATGTCGACCCTTGCCACGTCGCGGCTGAGCACGTCCTGTGCGCCTTCCATTGCGATCACCCGTTCCAGCGCCTGCAGCGGCGCGATCTCGGGAAGCAGGATGCGCTGGTCGCGGTCGAGCACGATGTCCCAGCGCCGCTGGCCCATCCGCACGATCCCGCGCAACCGGCCGCCGAGCGGCAGCGCCGCTCCGGCCAGTTCCAGCGCCTCCGGCACCTCCTTGTCCGCCCCTTCTCCGGCGATCAGCGGCAGATCGGGCCGGAGTGCGCGCAGCGCAAGCGGCCCGACGCGCGCGCCACCCTCGTCGAGCAGCGTGAGGCCGGTACGCGTGCGCCAGATCACCGCCGGCACCCGTGGCTCGATCTCGATCTGCAGCACCCCGCCGGGCCGGATCCGCACGCCCGCAGCGCGCACCGGGTCGAGTGCTGCGATCGTGGCGCGGATCTGCGACAGGTCGAGGTCGAAGGAACTGACCGGGAAGTCGATCGGTACCGCGGCGCGGACCTGCGTCGCCAGCGCGTCCCCGGCCCCGTCGATGGCCATCATCTGGACCATGAACTCCGGGCGTTCCTCGAGCGCTGCGCGCGTCTCGGACACGAAGGCTGCGACCTCGGCGCGATGGGCCGGATCCGAAAGCCATGCAGTAATGGCTCCGACAACCAGCGCCAGCGGCAGGCCGAAACGCAGCGAGAACCGGAAGGCCGGCGTGAGCATCAGGCGCTGCATGCGCCAGGACCAGCGCGACGGCGCCGGGTCCGAGCGGGAGGGCGACAGGCGTCCGATCAGCGATCGCATGAGGCATCCTCCACCATCCACGCGCAGAGCTGGCCGAAACTCATGCCCTCGGCCTGGGCCTGTTCGGGCGTCAGCGAAGTCGGGGTCATGCCCGGCTGCGTGTTGGTCTCGAGCAGGATCAGCCCGTCGACCCCGCGCGCCTCGTCCCAGCGGAAATCGGTCCGGCTCACTCCGCGACAGCCCAGCGCCCGATGGGCGCGCAGCGCGTAATCGAGGCAGAGGTCGGTGATCTGCCGCGGGATATCGGCAGGCACGACGTGGCGCGAGCCGCCGGGCTTGTACTTGGCGTCATAGTCGTACCAGCCGTCGGTCAGGATGTCGGTCACCGACAGCGCCCGATCTCCGATTACCGTCGTCGTCAACTCGCGGCCCGGCACGAAGGCCTCGACCATCACGGTATCCGGCATCGACGGGTCGAGTTGCGGCGGCCCGTTGGCTTCCTCGTGCACGAGGTAGACGCCGACAGACGAGCCCTCGTTGTTGGGTTTGACGACATAGGGCGGCGTCATGACGTGGCGCGCGCACACCTCGGATGCCGGCGCGATGATGCTCTCGACCACCGGCAGCCCGGCCGTGGCGAACACGTCCTTCGAGCGTTGCTTGTCCATTGCCAGCGAGGAGGCCAGCACGCCCGAATGCGAATAGGGGATGCGCAACCACTCCAGAAGGCCCTGGACGCAGCCGTCCTCGCCCCAGCGCCCGTGCAGGCAGTTGAGCACGGCGTCGGGCGCGAGGTCGGAAAGAACCTGCGACAGGTCGGGGCCGGCATCGACCTCGACCACGTTGTAGCCTTCGTCCCGCAAGGCGGCTGCGCACGATCGTCCGCTCGACAGCGACACCTCGCGCTCGGCGGACGCGCCGCCCATCAATACCGCCACTTTCGGGGGTGTCCTGCTCGACTGACCCACCTTGGTGCCTTCTCTGCCCGGACCTTTTTGCGGCCCTTTTCTTTATGGTTTTCGCCGGTTTCCGGTCGATTGTTCAGCCGCCGGTTCGCCGACGCGCATGATTTCCCATTCTAGCGTGATGCCACTGGAATCGTAAACCTTTTTTCGCACTTCCTCGCCCAGCCCCTCGAGATCGGCGGCCGTCGCCTCGCCGGTATTGACGAGGAAATTGGGATGCTTGGGGCTCATCTGCGCGCCGCCCCTGCGCGCACCGCGCAGTCCGGCCTTGTCGATGACCGCCCAGGCCTTGAGGTCGTGCACGTCGTCCGCGCGCCCCGTCGACGAGAACCCTGCCGGGTTGCGGAAGGTCGACCCGGCGCTGCGATCCCTGGTGGGTTGCGTCGCGTCGCGCTTGGCCAGTTGTTCCTCCATGCGCGCGTGCAGCGCATCCGGCTCCCCTGCCGGACCCGCGAAAGTGGCCTCGGTCAGCACCCAGTCCTGGGGGAGTGCGCTCTGACGGTAGGCGAATTTCAGATCGTCGGGCCCAAGATTGACCACTTCGCCGGAGCGGGTCACGGCCCGGGCCGAGACAAGGACGTCGGCGGTGTAGGTGCCGTAACAGCCCGCGTTCATCTTGACCGCGCCGCCGATGGTGCCCGGGATGGTGCGCAGGAAGGTAAGGTCGATGCCCGCATCCGCCGCCTTGCGCGCCACATGCGCGTCGAGCGCCGCGGCCCCCGCGATCACGCGATCGCCGTCGATCGTGATTTCGTTGAACCCGCGTCCCAGCCGGATCACCACGGCGCGGATGCCGCCGTCGCGCGCGATCAGGTTCGATCCGACGCCGATGGGAAAGACCTCGGCCGCCGGTTCGAGGTCGCGCAGGAAGGCGCGCAGATCCTCCAGATCGGCCGGCTGGAACAACCAGTCCGCCGGGCCGCCTACCCGCAGCCAGGTCAGTTCGCTGAGCGGCTTGCCGGGGGTCAGCCTGCCGCGAACCTGCGGCAGGCCGCTCACGACCGGCGCCACGGCGCGAGGCGCGACAGCAGGTGTCCGGTCAGCCCGGAGGCGATGGCGAAAAGGAAGGCCGAGGCCAGCGATTGGGCGAAGACCGTTTCGGTCGGGCCCGCCCCGAGCACCAACGTCAGGACCAGTGCCAGCGGCGCCAACCCGGCCGCCAGCGCACAGAGAAAGCCGCGCAGGTTGCCGCGAAGCCCGTAGTATCCGCAGGCGAGCATCCAGAGCACGGTCAGAAACGAAACCAGAAGTCCCATTTTCACTGCCTCAGCGTCATTCGGCGCAGCCAGCGCGTGAGGTAGATTACCGGCCAGCGCAGCACCGACATGCCGCCGATCAGCACGACGAGGCCGACCCAGGGCCCGTGCTGGGCGGTCACGAAGCCGACGATCGGGATGCCTGCGGCGATCAGCCCGTAAGCCCGGCGCCAGTGGTTGTCGTTGCTGGGGATCATGGCCAGAACGTTCGCGGCGAGCGCCCAGACCGCAGCGAGGATCAACGAAGGTGTCATGCCGCGCCTTTCCGAAGTCGGCCCGGCAGGTTGTTGGCCCAACCGCTGATCGTGCCCGCCCCAAGGCAGACCACCATGTCGCCCGGCCGCGCCTGCTCGCGCACCAATCTTTCGAGGTCGTCCTCGCTGGTTACCGCACGGGCGTGCCTGTGCCCGTGGCGGATCAGCCCGGCCACGAGGTCGTCGCGCGACGCACCCGGGATCGGATCCTCTCCGGCACCGTAGACATCGGCGATACCGACCACGTCGGCGTCGTTGAAACAGGCGCAGAAGTCGTCGAAAAGACTCGACAGGCGCGTGTAGCGGTGCGGCTGGTGCACCGCGATGACGCGTCCGGCGGTCGCGTGCCGCGCCGCCTTGAGTACGGCCGCAATCTCGACCGGGTGGTGGCCGTAGTCGTCGATGACTGTCACGCCTTCCACTTCGCCAACACGCGTGAAACGCCGGTTGACCCCGCCGAAGCGGGCCAGTGCGGTGCGGATCTCGTCGCCCTTCATACCGAGGTGCCGCGCCACGGCCACGGCGGCCAGCGCGTTCGACACGTTGTGATCGCCCGGCATCGGCAGGCTGCAGCCTTCGATCAGGATGTCCTCGGCCTGCAGCGCCACGTCGAAATGTGCGATGCCGTTCTCGTAGGTCAGGTTCAGCGCGCGCACGTCGGCCTGGGCGTTGAAGCCGTAGGTCATGACACGCCGGTCACTGATCCGGCCGACCAGCGCCTGCACCTCGGGATGGTCCGTGCAGCAGACCGCAAGCCCGTAGAACGGGATGTTCGACACGAAATCGAGGAAGCCCTTCCGCAGGGTGTCGAAATCGCCCCAGTGCTCCATGTGCTCGGGGTCGATATTGGTGACGATGGCGATGGTCGCGGGCAGCCGGTTGAACGTGCCGTCGCTCTCGTCGGCCTCGACCACCATCCATTCGCCCTCGCCCTTGCGCGCGTTCGAGCCGTAGGCGTGAATGATGCCGCCATTGACCACCGTCGGATCGAAACCGCCGGCATCCAGCAGGGTCGCCACCATCGTCGTCGTCGTTGTCTTCCCGTGCGTCCCGGCGATGGCGACATTGGACTTGAGCCGCATCAGCTCAGCCAGCATCTCGGCCCGGCGCACCACCGGCAGACCCATCGCGCGCGCCGCGTCGAGTTCCGGGTTGCCCGGCTTGATCGCCGAGGAAACGACGACAACCTCGGCGTTGCGCAGGTTGCCGGCTGACTGGCCTTCGAAGATCTGCGCGCCAAGCTCGGTCAGCCGGTCGGTGATTTTCGAGGTTTTCAGGTCTGAGCCCTGAACGGTATAGCCGTGGTTCAGCAGCACCTCGGCAATGCCGGACATTCCGATGCCGCCGATGCCGACGAAATGGATCGGTCCGACGTCGCCCGGCAGTTTCGTTGCTGCGCTCATTGTTCCTGTTCCTTGTCCGCCAGCTGTTGCACCAGCTCTACCAGATTTTCCGTCGCATCCGGACGGGCGACCGTGTGCGCGGCGATGGCCATTTGCATCGCACCGTCGGGATTGTCCAGCACCGTGAGGATCTGCTCGCCCAGCGCCTCGGGGGTCGCCTTCGACTCCGGCACCAGGATCGCAGCCCCCGCCTCGACCAGCCCGCGGGCGTTGGCGGTCTGGTGATCGGCCGCCGCCGCCGCGAAGGGAATGAGGATCGACGGCCGTCCGATGACCGAAATGTCGGCCACGGACGACGCACCCGAGCGCGAGATCACCAGCTGCGCCTCGGACATCCGCCGCGGGATGTCGTGAAAGAAGGGCTGCACATCGGCCTGCACACCATTCTCGCGGTAGAACTCCGCGACACGCTCCTGGTCCTCGTCGCGGGCCTGGTGGCTGACCCGGACGTTGCGCAGAATCCCGAGCGGCAGGCTCGCGATGGCGGGCGGCACGACGTCCGAGAGGATCCGAGCGCCTTGGCTGCCGCCGATCACCAGCACCTCCATCGGGTAGTCGCCCGGCTGGATGTACCCCGCGCCGTCGCGTTCGAGCACGGCGGCGCGCACCGGGTTGCCGGTGTGCACCCCCTCGACGCCCTCCGGCAAGGCGGTCGGCCAGGTGCCGCAGGCCACCACGTCGACCTTGGGCGCGAAGACTTCGTTGACGCGGCCGAGCACGCCATTCTGTTCGTGGATCATGCGCGGCAGCTTCATCAGCCAGGCGGCCGACATCGCCGGGATCGTCGGGTAACCGCCAAAGCCCACGACGACCGCAGGACGGTCGCGCCACATCCGCCACAGCGCCGAGACCACGCCGGCGGCCAGTCGCGGCGGCACCGCGGCCTTGGCCAAAGCCCCCCCGCGCGCGAAGGTCGCGCTGCTGACCTCCTCGATCTCGGTGGAATGCGGAAAGCCCTTGGTGTAGCGCGCGCCGCGCGCATCCGTCGACAGCTTGACGCGCCAGCCCCGGTGCAACATCGCCTCGGCGAGTGCCTGGGCCGGGAACATGTGCCCGCCGGTGCCGCCCGCGGCGATCATCAGAAGAGGCTGTCCGCTCACCGCCCCCTGCCCCGTGCCAGCAGGTCGCTGATCTCACCCTGCGGTCGGGTGCGGGTGAAGGCCAGCAGCATGCCGACGGCGATGCCGCTGGCGATGACCGACGAGCCCCCATAGCTGACGAAAGGCAGCGTCATGCCCTTGGCCGGCAGCAGCCGGACAGCGACGCCCATGTTGATCATCGCCTGCACACCGAGCATGCAGGCAAGCCCCGTGCCGGCGAGGCGGATGAAGGGGTCACGCTCGCGCAGCAGGCGCAACAGCGAGCGGACGACAACGGTGGCAAACAGCGCGATGATCACCAGCACCAGCACCAGCCCGTACTCTTCCGCCGCCACCGCGATGATGAAATCGGTGTGCGCGTCGGGCAGCGACCACTTCACCGTACCCTCGCCCACGCCGACACCGAAAAGCCCGCCTTCGCGAATGGCATTGGTGGCATAGCCAAGCTGCGTGGTCGGATCGACATCGGGGCTGAGAAACCCGTCGATGCGGCGCGCGAAGTGTTCCGAGCTGGAATAGGCCAGCGTGCCGCCGGCAACCACGGCGCCTGCCATGCACACGAGCAGCAGCATCGGCGCGCCAGCGACGAAATACATCACGCCCCAGCCGAACAGGACCAGGCAGGCCTGTCCGAAATCGGGCTGCATCGCCAGCATCAGCACGATGGCGATGCACAGCGCGAAGGACCATGTCCGTCCCGGCGGACCGTTGAGTTCCGCAGCGGCGGCCATCAGCCAGGCGGTCACGACGATGAAGCCGGGCTTGAGGAACTCGGACGGCTGCACCGACCCGAAACCCATCGAGAACCAGCGCACCGCGCCCTTGCCGAAATCGGTTCCGAAGAAGGGCAGCAGCGCGACTGCGACGAAAGCGACGAGAAAGCCGAGCACGCCGAGCCGGCGCACCATGACCGGCGACATCATAGAGGTGACCATCATCACCACAAGGGCGGCCCCGCCGAACACCGCCTGCCGCTGCACGTAATGGAACGGCTCGAAACCGTTCTTGGCGGCCAAGGGCGGCGAGGCGGCCAGCCCGAGCAGGACGCCGATGGCGAACAGGATCAGGATGCAGGACATGGCCCACTTGTCGATGGTGCGCCACCATTTCGGGAGGATCGGCTCGCCACCCTGAACGGGCGTGGTGCCATAGACCATTTCAGTCATGGAAACTGCCTTGCTGTCTGCCTCGTCGCGTCCCTTTGCGGGATCTGGGGCGAAGTGTAGCGGCAAAATCTCCACCGCGCCAGCATGAAGCGCCTGCGAAGCCTTGCAAATGCAAGGTATTCGGGCCAGTTGCGCCCCATGCAGGTCGAGACGGCGATCATAGGCGCGGGCGCTGCCGGAATGATGTGCGCCGCCCATGCGGGCGGGCGCGTGCTGCTGGTCGACCACGCGAAGGCTCCCGGCGAGAAGATCCGCATTTCGGGCGGCGGGCGCTGCAACTTCACCAACCTGCACTGCGCCCCCGAAGCCTTCCTGTCGGCCAACCCGCATTTCGCCAAGTCGGCGCTTGCGCGCTACACGCAATGGGACTTCATCGACCTGTTGGACCGTCACGGCATCGCCTGGCACGAGAAGACGCTGGGGCAGCTTTTCTGTGATACCTCGGCTAAGGACATCATCGCGATGCTGCGCAAGATGATGCAGGCGGCAGGGGTCGAGCTGCATTTGCAAACGACCGCACGTGACTTTGCAAAGATCAACGAAGGATTCACTTTCGTGCTCGAACGCGACGGGGTCACCACCCCGGTCACCGCGCGCCGGCTGGTGGTGGCGACGGGCGGCAAGTCGATCCCGAAGATGGGCGCGACCGGGTTCGCCTACGACCTCGCGCGGCAGTTCGGGCTTGCGGTCACCGAGACCCGCGCCGGGCTGGTGCCCTTCACCTTTCCCGAGGGCCGTTTTGCCGCGATCTCCGGCGTCTCCGCATCGGCACGCGTCACCGCTGGCGGCGCGTCCTTCGACGAGGCGCTGCTCTTCACTCACCGCGGCCTGTCCGGGCCGGCGGTGTTGCAGGCGTCCTCCTACTGGCGCGAGGGCGAAACGGTTTCGGTCAACCTCGACCCGGCAGGCGGCCTGTTGAAAGCCTTGCGCGCACAGCGGCAGGCGGCAGGCGGGCGCAAGCTGACCAACGCGCTTTCTGCCCATCTGCCGGCTCGCCTCGTTCCTCTTCTGGCCGCCGAGATGGCATTGGAGGGCAACCTCGCGGACCAGTCGGACAAGGCGCTCGCCGGCCTGTGCGACCAGCTTTCCGACTGGACGCTGAAGCCCGCGGGGACCGAAGGATACCGCACGGCCGAGGTCACGCTGGGCGGTGTCGACACCGACGCGCTGTCCTCGAAGACAATGGAGGCCAAGGCGGTGCCGGGCCTTTATTTTATCGGCGAGGCGGTCGACGTGACGGGCTGGCTCGGCGGCTACAATTTCCAGTGGGCCTGGTCCTCGGCCATGGCTGCCGCGCGGGCGCTGAAACCAACCCTGTGACGGAATCAGCGCGCCGACCGCGACACGGCGACTCATAAGTTTTGGGAAAGTTGCCCACCGCAGACATCGGCCGTCGCCTAAAGGTACTTCGCGACCTCGGCCGTGAAATCCTCACCGCGCCGTTCGAAGCTGTCGTACTGGTCGAAACTCGCCGCAGCCGGGGCCAGCAGCACCACGTCGCCCGGTTCGGCCTCTTCGACCGCCCGTGCCACCGCCGCTGCCATGGTGCCGCAGACCTCGGCCTCGACGTCAAGTTGCAGGGCGAACTTCGCCGCCTCGCGCCCGATGACATATGCTTTCCGCACGCCGCTCAACGCCCCCGAAAGACCGGCCAGACCGCCTTCCTTTTCCAGCCCGCCGCAGACCCAACGGATCGACGTGAAGGCCGAAAGCGCCTTGGCGGCGGCGTCGACGTTGGTCGCCTTGCTGTCGTTGACGAAGCGCACGCCGCCGGCCTCGCCCACCAGCTGGCTGCGATGCGGCAGGCCCTGGAAGCTGTGGAACGCGGTTTCGATCTGCCTTGGCGCCAACCCCAGCGCGCGGCAGGCGGCATAGGCGCAGCAGGCGTTCTGGTGGTTGTGTGCCCCCGGCAGGCCCGGCACATCCCGCAGGTCTATTGATCCCACCTGCCGGCCTTTGCGGTATTCCGACAGGAATCCCTTGCGGGCGAAGACCAGCCAGCCCGGTCCGGCAAGCTTGCGCTCGACGGAAATGCGGATCACCCGGTCGTCGGCGCGGCCTTCGGCGAGTTGCCCAGCGAGAAACAGCCCCTCTTCCTCGTCGACCCCGATCACCGCCCGGTCCGGCCCGCCTTCGGAGAAAAGCCGGCGCTTGGCCGCGAAGTACCCGCCCTTGCCGCCATGGCGGTCGAGGTGATCCGGGCTGAGATTGGTGAAAATCGCCACGTCCGGGGTCAGCGCCCGCGCGAGTTCGGTCTGGTAGCTCGAAAGCTCGAGCACCACGACCTCGCCGTCGCGCGGCGGGTCGATGTCGAGCACGCCACGCCCGATGTTGCCCGCCAACTGGCTCGGGCGTCCGGCCTCGGCGAGAACATGGTGGATCAGCGCCGAGGTGGTCGACTTGCCGTTCGAACCCGTGACCGCGATCACCCGCGGCGGTGTGTCGAACTCGGCCCAGTCGCGCGACCCGAAAGAGCGGAAGAAGACGCCGATGTCGTTGTCCACGGGCACGCCAGCCTCGAGAGCCGCCGCGATCACCGGGTTCGGCGCCGGATAGAGATGCGGGATGCCGGGGCTGACGATAAGGCAGGCGATGTCCTCGAAATCGCGTGCGCCGCGCAGATGTGTGCAGGCGAACCCCTCGGCCTCGGCCGCCTCACGGGCCTGCGGATTGTCATCCCAGCACACCGGTTCGGCCCCGCCCGCGGCCAGCGCCCGGGCCGCCGAGAGGCCAGACCGGCCCAATCCCAGCACCGCCACCTTCCTGCCTTCGAAGCCGCGCGCGACGATCATCCTGTTCCCCTTCCGGCACGATCCTTGCGCAACACGCGCCGGCCGATCCAGCCGAGGATCAGCGCAACCGCGATGCCGCCGGCGAGAACTAGGCCGAAATGGGCGTGAAAGCCAAGGTCCAGCAGGTTGAGCAGCGTCGCGCCGATGCCGTAACCGACCGCCACCAGCGTTCCGGCCCAGACCATGCAGGCCAGCGCGTCGAGCGACAGGACCAGCCGCGCCGGCAGCATCGAGGCTCCGAGCGTCAGGGGAACGGCGATCCGCGTGCCCCAGACAAAGCGGAACCCGAGGATCACCAGGACCGGGTTGCGCGCGACGAGATCGCGCGCGCTGCGCCCCACCCGGCTTTCGAGGTGGCGTGCGAACCGCGGCGAGTGGGGCAGCCTGCGCCCGAGCACGAACCACATCGTGTCGGCGAGAAACGCACCCAGAAAAACAAGGCCAAGCACGCCCCATAGCGGCAGCGTGCCGCTGTGGGCCAGCCCGCCGGACACGACGGCGGCGGCATCGCCTTCGAGAAAACAGCCGACGAAGACCAGCGGCAGGCCGTATTGTGTCAAGAGCGCCTCGAAGCCGCTCATGTCCGGCATCTTCCGGACGTCATGGCGATCACCACTCGGGCAGGATGCTGGCCTGTGGGGCGATGGGCGCGCATCGCAGACGCCTCTCAGCGCACCTTGAGCGTCGCCAACCCGATCATCGCGAGGATCAGGGCGATGATCCAGAACCGGATCACGATGGTGCTTTCGGCCCAGCCTTTCTTTTCGTAGTGATGATGGATCGGGGCCATCAGGAAAACCCGCTTGCCGGTGCGCTTGAAATAGAGCACCTGGATGATGACCGAGAGCGCCTCGACCACAAAAAGCCCGCCGACGATGGCAAGCACGATCTCGTGCTTGGTCGACACGGCGATGGCGCCCAACGCGCCGCCCAGAGCCAATGAACCGGTGTCTCCCATGAAGACGGCCGCCGGCGGGGCGTTGTACCACAAAAACCCGAGGCCGCCGCCGAAGAGCCCGGCGGTGAAGATCAGGATTTCGCCGGTTCCTGGAACATAATGCACGTCGAGATACTCGGTAAAATCGACCCGGCCCACGGCATAGGCAATGACGCCCAGCGCACCGGCGGCGATCATCACCGGCATGATCGCCAGACCGTCAAGCCCGTCGGTGAGGTTCACGGCGTTGGCCGCGCCGACGATGACGAGGATCGAGAACGGCACGAAGAACAGCCCCATGTTGATAAGCGTGTCCTTGAAGACCGGAAGCGCCAGCTGGTACTGCAAGTCGGATGGGTGGTACTGGGCGGCGACGAAGGACGCGAGCCCGGCGATCAGCAGCCCCAGCAGGATGCGCACCTTTCCAGGGACGCCCGCGCTCGACTGCTTTTTGACCTTCGCGTAATCATCGGCAAAGCCGATCGCGGCGAAGGAGACCGTCACGAAGAGCACGACCCAGATGTAGGGGTTGTCGAGCCGCGCCCAGAGCAGCGTCGAGGTGAGCAGCGCACCAACGATCAGCAACCCGCCCATTGTCGGCGTGCCGGCCTTGACGAAATGTCCCTCGGGGCCATCGTCGCGGATCGGCTGTCCCTTGCCCTGGCGACGCCGCAGCACATTGATCAGCGGCGGCCCGAACAGAAAGCCGAAGACCAGCGCAGTCAGGAACGCCCCGCCCGCGCGGAAGGTGATATAGCGGAAGAGGTTGAAGAAGTCGCCGCCGTCCGACAGCAGCGTCAGCCAGTAGAGCATCAGGTGTCCTTGGTTTCCTCCGGGCCGTCCGGGGTCAGCGGGGCATGTCCCATTTTGCGGATCGCGTCAACGATCTGGCCCAGTTTCATGCTGAGCGATCCCTTGACGACCACGACGTCACCGCTGTCGAGCTTGCGGCCCAGACCCTGCAACATCTCATCCGCGCTTTCCGTCCAGGCGCCGCGGCGTGCTTCGGGCAGAAGGTCGTGGAGCGATTTCATCAGCGGTCCGACGCAGTGCACGGTGTCGATGTGCTGCATCGCCTCGAGATGCGCGAGACCGGCGTGCAGCGCCACGGCATCGGGTCCAAGCTCTTTCATGTCGCCGAGAATTGCGATGCGGCGGCCTTTCGAGACGCGACCGACGTCATGGGTCACCTGCGCCGCGGCCAGCACCTCGAGCGAAGCGGCCATCGAAGTCGGGTTGGCGTTGTAGCTGTCGTCGATGAGTTGCAGCGTCATCTTGGTGTCGGCTGGGTCGAGGTGGATTGTCTCGCGCACGCCGCGGCCCTTGTAGGGCGACCAGCGACCAAGGGCCGTGACGGCCAGTGCCAGGTCCGCCCCCAGCGCATCGACCACCGCCAGCGCGCCGAGCGCATTCATCGCGTAGTGCCGTCCAGGCGTGGCGATCTTGAACAGCAACGGCGCCTCGCGCGCGGTCGCCTGCACGACCGTCGTGTCGCCGCGGATATCGACGGACGTCAGCCGGAAATCGAAGCCGTGTTCGCCGAAGCCCACGTCACGCACGCGGCAATCCTGCGCCTTGGCGACGAGGATCGCGGCGGTCTCGACATCGTTGTTCAGCACCGCGATGCCGCCGGGCTCCAACCCTTCGATGATCGACGCCTTCTCGACGGCGATGCCTTCGATATTCTCGAAAGCCTCGAGATGCGCGGCGGCCACGGTCGTCACCAGTACGACGTGCGGACGCGCGAGGCGCGACAGCGGAGCGATCTCGCCGGGATGGTTCATGCCGATCTCGATGATCGCGTATTCGGTATCGGCAGGCATCCGCGCCAGGGTCAGCGGCACGCCCCAGTGGTTGTTGTAGCTCGCCACCGAGGCATGGGTGCGCCCCTGCGCCGAGAGCATCGCCAGCAACATCTCCTTGGTCGAGGTCTTGCCGACGCTGCCGGTGATCGCCACCACTTGCGCCTCGCTGCGCTTCCTTGCCGCCCGGCCCAGGGCCTCGAGTGCCGCCTGCACTTCATCGACGACGAGAAGCGGCGCATCCTCCGCAACCCCGTCCGGCACTCGGCTGACGAGGGCGGCCGCTGCGCCCTTTTCCAGCGCCTGCGCAACGAAGTCGTGGCCGTCGCGCGCATCCTTCAATGCCACAAAGAGATCGCCGGGCTGCAGGGTGCGGGTGTCGATGGACACGCCGTCGCAAGTCCAATCCTGCGCAGATTTTCCGCCGGTCGCCGCAACGGCCTCGACGCTGGTCCAGAGGCTCACGTCAGCCGTCCGTCGAGGGCGGCGACCGCGACGCTGGCCTGCTCGGCATCGTCGAAAGGCAGAATATCGTCGCCGATGGTCTGGCCGGTCTCGTGGCCTTTGCCGGCGATCAACAGCGCGTCGCCGGGCCCAAGCGCATCGACCCCGCGCAGAATCGCCTCGGCACGGTCGCCGACCTCGATCGCCTCGGGCGCGCCCAGCATGACGTTCTGGCGGATCGCCGCCGGGTCTTCCGAGCGCGGGTTGTCGTCGGTGACGAAGACCACGTCGGCATGGGCCGCCGCCGCCTGCCCCATCAAGGGGCGCTTGGTGCGATCGCGATCGCCGCCGGCACCGATAATGGCGACAAGGCGACCCATGACATGCGGGCGCATCGCCTCGAGCGCTGTGGCGATGGCGCCGGGGGTGTGGGCGTAGTCGACAAAGACCGTGGCCCCGTTCTGGCGCGTGGCGGCCAACTGCATGCGCCCGCGCACCGTGGTCAGATACGCCAGCGTCTCGAAGACGCGGCCGGGTTCCGCGCCGCAGGCGATCACCAGCCCGGCGGCCAGCATCACGTTATCGGCCTGGAATCCGCCGATCAGGTTGAGCCGGGTCTGGTAGCGCTTGCCGTGGAAATCGAAAAGCACGTCCTGCCCGGTGGCGTCCATGCGCTGCCCCGAGAGGTGCAGGTCACCGCCGTCGCGGCCCACGGTGATCACCTCGCAGCCGCGCGCCTTGGCGATGGCCGCCATGTCGACCCCGCGCGGATCGTCGGTGTTGACCACCGCCGTGCCGTCCTCGGGCAGAACGCGCGAGAAAAGGCCGGCCTTTGCGTCGAAATAGGCCTCGAAGCTTTCGTGATAGTCGAGATGATCCTGCGTGAAGTTGGTGAACCCCGCCGCCATCAGCGTCACCCCATCAAGCCGGCGCTGGTCGAGCCCGTGGCTCGACGCTTCCATCGAGGCATGGGTGATGCCTTGCGCAACGGCCTCGGCAAGCACCCGATGCAGGGTGATCGGCTCGGGCGTGGTATGCGCCAGCGGCGCGGACCAACCGCCCTCGACCCCGGTGGTGCCGAGGTTGATCGCCGGCAGGCCAAGTTCCATCCAGATCTGGCGCACGAAGGTGCTGACCGAGGTCTTGCCGTTGGTCCCGGTGACCGCGACCATGGTCTTCGGCTGCGCGCCGAACCAAAGCGCCGCGGTGCGCGACAGCGCCTCGCGCGGGGCGTCGGTGACGATCAGCGCGGCGTCCGACTTTTCGAGATCCTCTGCGGCGATGGCGGCCCCGGCGGCATCGGTCAGCACCGCGCCAGCCCCCATGCGCAGCGCATAAGTGATGAACTCGCCCCCGTGCATGCGCGAGCCCGGCATGGCCGCAAAGAGAAAGCCGTCTCGGACCGCCCGGCTGTCGACCGCCAGCCCAGTGATCTCGGGGTTGCGCCCGCCCCGGGCCGTCAGCCCCAGCGAGGCCAGTGTCTTTGCCTGTTCGCCCATCCCGCCCTGTCTTTCCGGCTTAATTGCTCGTGAGCGTTATAACCTCACTCTCTGCCGGTTCAACGGTCGGTCTGAGCCCGAGCAGCGGCGCGATGCGCCGGATCATCTCGGCCGCGACCGGCACCGCCGTCCAGCCGGCGGTGCGGCGTGGCTCGGACCCGGAGGTCTCGACCGGCTCGTCGAGGGTGACGACAAGAACGTATTTCGGATCGTCCGCCGGGAACATCGACGCGAAGGTGGCGATGACCTTGTCGTCATAGTATCCGCCGCGCGGTTTCGGCTTGTCCGCAGTTCCGGTCTTGCCACCGACGGCATAGCCTTTGACCTCGCCGAAGCTTGCCGTGCCTTCTGTGACCACCCGGCGCAGCATGGCGCGCGCCTCGCGCGCGGCCCGATCCGACATGACCCTTTCGCCCTGCACCGGCGCGGCCTGCCGGATGATCGTGGGGCTAACCTTGAATCCGCCGTTGGCGATGGCGGCATAGGCCGCCGCAAGGTGCATCGGCGAGGCCGAGAGCCCGTGTCCGTATGAGATCGTCATCGCGCTGAGCTCGGACCATTTCTTCGGCAGAAGCGGCTTGCCCGTCGCTGCCTCGACGATCTCGAATCCGGTGGTCTCGAGAAAGCCGAGCTTGTCGAGAAACTCGCGCTGGCGCTCGGCGCCGATCTGCATCGCCAGACGTGCGGTCCCGATGTTGGAGGACTTGACGATGATCTTGTCGACCGTCAACTCCTTGCCGTAGTTATGGAAATCCCGGATCCGGAAGCGCCCCCAGCGCAGGGGCCCGCGGATGTCGATGACTGTCTGGGGGTTGACCAAACCAAGTTCCATCGCCTGCGCGGCGGCAAAGATCTTGAAGGTCGAGCCGAGCTCGTAGACGCCCTGTACCGAGCGGTTGAAAAGCGGGCTGTCCGAAGGATCGCCCTGCACCGCCGCACGCGGCCGGTCGTTGGGATCGAAGTTCGGCAGCGAGACGACCGAGATCACCTCGCCGGTCTTCACATCCATCAGGATCGAGGTCGCGCCCTTGGCATTCATCAGCTTCATGCCGCCGTAAAGCACGCGCTCGGCCGCGGCCTGCACCGTAAGATCAAGCGACAGCTCCAGCGGCTTGTTGCCGTTGGCCGGGTCGCGCAGGTAGTCATCGAACTGCTTTTCGACGCCCGCGACACCGATGACCTCGGCCTTGCTGACGCCTTCCTTGCCGAAACTCGCCCCGCCCAGAACATGCGCGGCCAGCGTGCCGTTGGGATAAAGCCGCATGTCGCGCGGCCCGAAGAGGAGGCCCGGATCGCCGATCTCGTGCACCGCCTGCATCTGTTCCGGACTGATCTTTTTCTTGATCCACAGGAACTTGCGCTTGCCGGTGAAGTCCTTGAGCAGACGCTCTTCCTTGAGATCGGGAAACACCTTGACCAGTTCGCGCGCGGCATGGACCGGGTCGATCATGTGCGGCGGCTGGGCATAGAGCGCGTGGGTCTCGAAGTTGGTGGCGAGAAGGCGGCCGTGCCGGTCAACGATATCGGCGCGACTGGCGCTGAAATGGCTGCCGGGGATCGCCGCGCGCGGCTCGGTCGGAACCGAAGTCGCCAGCAATCCCATGCGCGCGCCGACCACGAGGAAGGCCGCAACGAAGAAGAGGCCCAGCACCAGGAGCCGGCCTTCGGCGCGCTGGCGCGCCTGGTCGCGCATCTGCTCGTGGCGGATACGGATGTTCTCACGCTCGATGGCGGCCGGGTTCTCGCCCCGGGCACGGGCCTCGAGGATGCGGGCGAGCGGGCGGAGCGGGGTGCGGATCATTGCGCCTCCTCCACGTCACCCGGCACGTGCGACACCTCGATGGCGTTCAGGATCTCGACTTCCGGCGGCTTGGGATAGCTCACCTCGTCAACCCGGCCGAACTGATCGGGCATCAACGGCAGGAGGCCCAGCCGGTCGAAGTTGAGCTCGGCCAGATCGCGCAGCCGGTCAGGACGGTTGAGATAGGCCCATTCGGCGCGCAGAACCGCGAGGCGCTCGTGCCGCTCGCGGATGTTCTGGCGCAAGTCCGCGGCATGCGACAGCGCCGCCTGGGTGGCGTAATTCTCGCGGTAGGCCCAGAAGGCGAGGCCGACCACGCCGAGAACGGTCAGGATGTAGAGCACGGTACGCATCACGAAGACTCCTTCACCACCGGCATTCCGATGGACTTTGCATCGACCTCTCCCGCCGGCGCGTCGGTGCGCTGAGCCACGCGCAGCTTGGCGGACCGGGCACGCGGGTTCTGCGCGACCTCGTCGGCGTCGGCGGCGATCGCCTTGCGCAACAGCAGCCGGAATTGCGCCTGCCGCTCGGTGACTTCCGGGGCATACCGGTTGGATTGCCCGCCGGTGTCGGCGCGCGCGGCGAGAAATCGCTTCACCATCCGGTCCTCGACCGAATGGAAGGTGACGACGGCCAGCTTGCCGCCAGGTTTTAGCGCCCGCTCGGCCGCCATCAGGCCGCGGAAAAGCTCACCATACTCGTCGTTGACGGCGATCCGAAGCGCCTGGAAGCTGCGCGTCGCAGGGTGCGACTGGCCCGGTTTCTGGCGCGGCAGGCAGCTTTCGACGATCTCGGCAAGGCGCAGCGTGGTCGTGATCGGCGCCTCGGCCCGCGCCCTGACGATCGCCTTGGCGATGCGCCGGCTCGCGCGTTCCTCGCCGTACTGGTAGAGGATGTCGGCGATCCGTTCTTCGGGGGCCTCGTTGACGATGTCGGCGGCCGATGGACCCTCCTGGCTCATCCGCATGTCAAGCGGGCCGTCGCGCATGAAGGAAAAGCCGCGCTCGGCCTGGTCGAGCTGCATCGACGAGACGCCAAGGTCGAGCACCACGCCATCGAGGTCCGTCGCGTAGTTGTCGAGCTCCGAGAAGACGCCGCGCTGCATCACCAGCCGCTCCCCGTAAGCTCCGGCCCAGTCCCGGGCCATGTCGAAGGCCAGCGGGTCGCGGTCGACGGCGATGACCCGCGCGGCGCCGGCCTCGAGAAAGCCGCGGGTATAGCCGCCGGCACCAAAGGTCCCGTCAAGCCAGGTGCCCTGGACCGGCGCCACAGCGCGGAGGATCGCGGGAAGCAGAACGGGAACATGCGGCGAGGATGCGTCAGGACGGGGCTTTTCAGCCATGGTTCAGCCCCCCTGCGCGCCATCCAGAAGCTCCAGGACATCGAAATCTTCCGGCTGATCGTCCAGCCATGCCTCGGTGTCGGCCTGTTCCTCAGTCTCGTAGGTGTCGGGGTGCCAGATCTGGAAGGTGTCGCCGGCGGCGATGAAGAAGGCTTCGTTGTCGAGCCCGATCTTCGACCGCAGCTTGGCCGGGAGCACGAGACGCCCGGTGTCGTCGATCGAGGTCGGAAACGACTGCCCGTTGAACAGGCGTTCGAGAATCTTGCGGTTCTTGGATCCGCGCGGCAGCGCCGCGATCTTGGCGTCGACCTCCTCGATGGCCTCCATCGTGTAGCATTCGAGGAAGTTGCGGCGGTGATCCCCGTAGACGATGACGAGTTCAGGCGCCTTCCCGGTCTCCCAGTTCGGATCGGAGGCTTCGATCACACGCCGAAAAGAGGCCGGGATGGACACCCGCCCCTTGCCATCGACCTTGTGAGTCCCTTCGCCTCTGAACCTGCGGCTCACCGTCCCGTCCCTGTTCCGCGAGACCCTTGCGGGTTCCCCCGCATCGCCCCGCCCTGAATATGGAAACGGCGGGTTGATCTGCTGCTATGATCAACCCGCCGCCCTCGTCCCGCTGTGCGGGTAGGTCCAGCTGCACGCGCCATCTGGGGGGATGTCTGCTCGCCCGCGCGCCGGATCTCTTTGGTCTGATGAAAGCGATTAGCCTGTATGAAACCTGCTCTAGCTTTTGTGAGTGTGGGGTCGTTTGGTGCCCCGTGTCGTTTTCATCCGATGCATTAGGGATACTATGGGAATTCATGGTCTGACAATGAAAATTTGCCTGCCAGTTGTTTTCCCTAGAGATATCCACAAGCAGCTGCGCGTAGCCATGCTGCAAAAAACGCTGCAAAAATCGCTCAATTAGACAAACCTTACACTGAAAGACACAATATATAGATGCAGGATGTGCTGGGCACAAACTTCCCACGATTTCCCAAAAAACTTCTACCCACATACGATGGTCAGTCGTTTGTTCGGCTTTCGTTCTGAAAAAACCCCGGTCATGTGCGGGAAGATTCAAGCCGAATCGAGGAAATTTGATTCGGATTGAGGCCGCATCACGACGGCTGGCGGAGCGCCGTCCCATCGTTTCCCATCCGTCCCGTGAATTCCCATGCGCCGCCCGCACGGGTGCGCGGCGCGACCGGCGGACCCGGCAATTCCGGTCAGTTCAATACTTGAGACCCGTGTCGCACAGCACAGTCGCCACCGTCGCTCCAGCTTCGAGCCGGCCGGAGCCCAGCAGCTTGGCCGCCGCACAGACGTTGGCGGCGGCGGAATAGCCGACGTAAAGCCCCTCGTCCGCGCCAAGGCGGTGCTTCCACGCCTCGGCCTCCTCGTCGGTGACCGAAAGTCCGAGATCCATCAGGTCGGGATCCCATTGCGGCGGTGCTACGCCGTAGCCGGTGCCCTGCAGAAGATGCCGCGGCTTGGAGAGATCTCCGCCTGCAAGCGGTTCGCTGCCGACAGGTTCGATGGCAGCGCACAGAGTCTGGGCGTCGATCGCCTTCAGCGCCCGGGCGACGCCGATGAACGTGCAGCCGGTGCCGACGCTCGCAACCCAGGCATCGACATGCCCGGCCTGCCGCGCGATCTCGCGCCCGGTCTCCTTATGGGCGGCGACGCCTTCGGGCGCGTTGAACTGGTCGACCAGGAAACCGCCGCGGTCCCGCGCGATGCGGACAGCCGCTTCAGCCGCCGCTGCGATGTCGGCCCCGGTGACCTGCCCCGGACAGCCGTCGACCTGCGGCACGAGCACGACCTCGGCCCCGAGACCTTCCATCATGCGCGCCCGCGCAGGGCTGTTTCCGGCCGACATCGTCGCGACAAACGGATGGCCGAGCGCGGCACAGACGACCGCAAGCCCCGCCCCCATGTTGCCGCTGGTCATTTCGACCACCGGCATGCCCGGCGACAAGCGCCCATCGCTGCGCGCGGCCTGCAGTATGGCCTTGGCGGCGCGGTCCTTGACGCTGCCGCCCGGCTGCATGAACTCGGCCTTGGCGAGAATGCGGCCGGGTCCGCTCCAGCAGCGGCGAAGCTCCACAAGGGGCGTATTGCCGATGAGATCGAGCACGGTCGCGGTCATGGCGGTCCTTTCCGACCTCTGCCCCGCGATACGCGTGGGCGCTGCGCTACAGGCCTAACGGGGCTGGGACCGCAACGTCAATCGCAGGCCCTTGCGATATCCTTGGGCAAACGCGTTGGCGACACTGTCAGGCCATGCCGCCCTTCACGAGCCCTTCGGCGATACGCGCATAAGCTTCTGCAACCGGCCCGCCCTGCGCGGCCACTGGCGTTCCCGAATCCCCGGCAAGCCGGGTGTCGAGGTCGATCGGCAACGTACCGAGCAGCGGCAAGCCGAGCCGTTCGGCCTCGTGGGCGACGCCGCCGTGACCGAAGATATGCGCCTCGTGGCCGCACTCGGGGCAGACGAAAAGGCTCATGTTCTCGATCAGGCCCAACACTGGCGTCTTCAGGGTTGCGAACATGTCCATCGCCTTGCGCGCGTCGATAAGCGCCACGTCCTGCGGCGTGCTGACCACGATCGCGCCGCTTGGTTCGGCCTTGGTGCAGAGCGTCAGCTGGACGTCGCCTGTTCCGGGCGGCAGGTCGACGATCAGAACGTCGAGCGTGCCCCACTCCACCTGACCCAGCATCTGCTGCAAGGCCCCCATCAGCATCGGACCACGCCAGACCACGGCCTTGCCCTCCTCGACCATGAAACCGATGGACATCAGCTTCACCCCATGCGCCTCGAGCGGGATGATGGTCTTGCCGTCCGGGCTTGCCGGCCGCCCCGAGGCCCCCATCATGCGCGGCTGGCTCGGACCGTATATATCCGCGTCGAGCAGCCCGACCCGGCGCCCGGCGCGCGCCAGAGCCACAGCGAGGTTGGATGCCACGGTGGATTTTCCGACGCCGCCCTTGCCGGACGCGACCGCAAGGATGCGGGCGACGCCCGCGGGCCGGATCGGGCCGGACTGGGCCTTTGGGTGCCCGCCTACCTTGAGCGAAGGCGCCGGTTTCGCCGGACCGTGTGCGGTCAGCATGGCCGAGACCGAACTCACGCCTTCTAGGTTGCGCACGACTTCCTCAGCGGCCTGTCGCGCCGGCTCGAGCTGCGCAGCCATATCCGGGTCGGGCGCCTCGATCACGAAGCGCACGGCACCGCCCTCGAGGGTGACGGCACGAATCAGATCGTGCTCGACCAGGCTGCGGCCATCGGGCAGGCGCACCTGCGACAAGGCCTCGAGAATGTCCTCGCGTGTTAACATCATGCCCATTTTCTCCTCGGTCCCGCCACTTCTCGCGGCATTGGTTATCGCTAACGCAGCAGTGCAGCGAACCCTAGGTAAACTGTTCGCTTGCAACGATAAAATGACGCAACATCCCCATGCGTTCGCTGCATGGCAGCATTGATCAGGTGTCTATTGTGCAGCTGCAGCAATCGCCTAATTATGGAGGGCAACAGAACAAGAGAACCAGAGGCAATCGACATGGCCTACATGACAAACACCGCGGCGAACTCCTCCAGCCTGCTGGAGCGTGCCTTCGCCTACTCCGCAACCTTCTTCGAAGCCGCAGCCGAGCGCCAGGCAAAGCGCCGGGTCTACCGCGCGACGTTCAACGAACTGCACGCTCTGAGCAACCGCGAGCTGGCCGACCTCGGCCTTCATCGTTCGCAGCTTCGCCAGGTGGCGCTAGAAGCGGCCGGCCTCAAGGGCTGAGCACACAGAATACGGATCAGGCATTCCCCTCCTCCTCCCTGGGATGTCTGTAAATAGGCGGCGACATCTTCCTCCTCCCTGATGTCGTCGCCCCTGACACCGCAGCCTTAGGGCTGCACCCAGACGCTACCGGGCTTTCCTCCTCCCTTGCCCGGATGCGCATGGCGACGGCGGTTCCATCCTCCTCCCTCGGAACCGCCGTCACTGCGAACACAGCGGCAGACCAGCCGCAGACAAAACCGCGGGATCCTCCTCCTCCCTGACCCCGCGGTGCATGGCAGCGGCGATCCCCTCCTCCCTTCGGGATCGCCGCGCCCGAGACAGCAGGCGCCAGACGCGCCAAGACACATCGCCGGGGCTCTCCTCCTCCCAGCCCCGCGGTGCACAGCAGCGGCGGTTCCCATCCTCCTCCCGGGAACCGCCGCGCTGCAAGACAAGGCGGCTTCGGCCGCAGGAACACCGCGGGGATCCTCCTCCTCCCTGATCCCGCGGTGGAATGCACCGGCGGCTCCCCTCCTCCTCCCTGGGAAGCCGCCGGATCGCATTCTCGGCGGCGCAGATCGCGTCGCAAGAATACCCTGCGGGGAATTCTCCTCCCTGACCCCGCGGATCACGACGGCGGCGGTTCCCTCCTCCCGGGAACCGCCGTTTTCGTTTGCGTCAGACGTGCGGATCAGAAAACCGGCGCGGTCGCGCCGGTCAGAACGGGATATCGTCGGTGCCGGTCACGAACTTGGCCACGACCTTCTTGACACCGGCCTTCTCGAAATCGATCTCGAGCTTGTCGCCCTCGATCCCGATGATCGCGCCGTAGCCGAATTTCTGGTGAAACACCCGCTCGCCCATGTCGAAGCTCGAGACGGCGGTCAGGTCGATCACGGTGTTGCGCGCCTCGCGCGGCTGGCTCACCGGCCGCGCGCTGCCGCGCTGCTGCATCCGCTTCCAGCCCGGAGAATTGTAGACATTGGCCTCGGCCGCGCGGTCATGCAGCGTCGACTGCGGGGCAGCGGCGCCGTATCCGCCGCCGTAGAGACCCGGCGGGGTCAGCACCTCGACATGCTCGGGCGGCAACTCGTCGATGAACCGCGACGGCATCGAGGATTGCCATTGCCCGAAGACCCGGCGGTTGGCGGCAAAGCTGATCGTGCAGACCTCCTCGGCCCGGGTGATCCCCACATAGGCAAGCCGCCGCTCTTCCTCGAGCCCCTTGAGCCCGCTTTCATCCATCGAGCGTTGCGAGGGGAAAAGCCCATCTTCCCAGCCGGGCAGGAACACGGCCGGAAACTCGAGCCCCTTGGCCGCGTGAAGGGTCATGATCGACACCTTCTCGTCCGCATCGCCCTTGTCATTGTCCATGATCAGGCTGACGTGTTCGAGAAACCCCTGCAGGTTCTCGAATTCTTCGAGCGCCTTGACCAGTTCCTTGAGGTTCTCCAGCCGGCCCGGCGCCTCGGGCGTCTTGTCGTTCTGCCACATCTCGGTGTAGCCCGATTCGTCGAGGATGATCTGGGCCAGCTCGACATGGCCGAGGTCGCGATCGTTCAGCATCCGGCCCCAGCGGTCGATGCCCTCGACAAGGTGCATCAAGGCCACGCCGCCCTTGCCGCCGATCTCGCGGTCCTCGACCAGGCGCCGTGCGCCTTCGACGAGGCTCAGCCCCTCGCGCCGCGCCGTCGTCTGAATCTTCTGCTGCGCCTTGTCGCCCAGCCCGCGCTTCGGCGTGTTCACGATCCGCTCGAAGGCGAGGTCGTCCTCGGGGCTGACCACGACCCGGAAATAGGCCATCGCGTCGCGGATCTCCATGCGCTCGTAGAAGCGCGGACCGCCGATGACGCGATACGGCAAGCCGATGGTCAGGAACCGATCCTCGAAGGCGCGCATCTGGTGGCTCGCGCGCACCAGGATCGCCATGTCGTCGAGCGACATCTTGCGCAACCCGCGGGTGCCGCCCTGCATCGCCTCGATCTCTTCGCCGATCCAGCGCGCCTCTTCTTCGCCGTCCCAGTTGCCGATCAGCCGGACCTTTTCGCCCGCCTCGGCCTCGGTCCAGAGCGTCTTGCCCAGCCGGCCCTCGTTGGCCGCGATCACGCCGGAAGCTGCAGCGAGGATATGCGGGGTCGAGCGGTAATTCTGCTCCAGCCGCACCACCTTCGCACCCGGGAAATCCTTCTCGAAGCGCAGGATGTTGCCCACCTCGGCGCCGCGCCAGCCATAGATCGACTGGTCATCGTCCCCGACGCAGCAGATGTTGCGATGCCCGCCCGCCAGCAGCCGCAGCCAGAGGTACTGCGCGACATTGGTGTCCTGGTACTCGTCCACGAGGATGTAGGCGAACCAGCGCCGGTATTGTTCCAGCACGTCTTCATGGGCCTGGAAAATGCCGACCATGTGCAGCAGCAGGTCGCCGAAATCCACCGCGTTGAGCTCGCGCAGGCGACGCTGGTACTGGGCGTAGATCTCGGTGCCGCGGTGATTGTAGGCCCCTGCCTCGCCCGAGGGCACCTTCTCTGGCGTCAGCGCCCGGTTCTTCCAGCCGTCGATGATCGCGGCGATCTGGCGCGCCGGCCAGCGCTTGTCGTCGATGTTCTCGGCCGCGATCAACTGCTTCAGCAGCCGGATCTGGTCGTCGGTATCGAGGATGGTGAAGTTCGACTTCAGCCCGACCAGCTCCGCGTGCCGGCGCAGCAGCTTGACGCAGATCGCGTGAAAGGTGCCGAGCCACGGCATGCCTTCCACCGTCTGCCCCAGCATTCGGCCCACGCGGTCCTTCATCTCGCGCGCGGCCTTGTTGGTGAAGGTCACCGCGAGGATCTCGTTGGGCCGCGCCCGCCCGGTGTTCAGCAAGTGAACGATCCGCGCGGTCAGCGCGCGGGTCTTGCCGGTCCCGGCCCCGGCCAGCATCAGCACCGGACCGTCGAGCTGCTCGACCGCGGCGCGCTGCGCCGGGTTCAGCCCGTCGAGGTAGGGCGCCGGTCGCGCCGCCATCGCGCGCGCCGACAGCGACGCGCCTTCGAAGGCATCGGTATCGTCGAATGTGCTCATGCCCGCACCCTACCCCGCCGGGCGATCGGAGAAAAGTCACGTTCGGTTTTTGTTCCGACCGTTTCGGCGCCATCGGACGTCGGGTCGCATGGGCTACGCCCCGTGGTCAGCCAGACACGGCACGTCCCCTCTCTGGTTCGAAAATATCCCCGCCGGAGGCTCCCGCCCTGTCAGGCCGCGCGCCCGCCTGCGACGATGGACAAGCCGCGCAATCTGGGCATTCTGGTCGGCATGACCGCCGACAGCCGCTACCCCGCCTTGTCCGACCTGCGCACCCGGGCCCGCGGGCGGGTTCCGAAATTCGTCTGGGAATATCTCGATTCGGGCACCGGGACCGAGGCGACGAAGTCGCGCAACCGGATGGCGCTCGACCGCGTCGGTCTGATGCCCTCGGTCCTGCACGGCGAGTTCACGCCCGATCTCGGCACCCGGCTTTTCGGACGGGACCTGCCGCTGCCCTTCGGCGTCGCACCGGTGGGCATGTCGGGGCTGATCTGGCCCGACGCCGAACATCATCTCGCCCGGGCCGCGGCGCGCGCGAGCATTCCCTACTGCATGTCGACCGTCGCCAGCCGGATGCCCGAGGATGTCGCCGCCGACCTCGGCCCGCAGGCCTGGTTCCAGCTCTACCCGCCACGCGACCCCGAGATCCGCCAGGACATGCTGGCCCGGGCCCGCGACGCGGGCTTCACCGGCCTCGTGCTTACCGTCGACGTGCCGGTGGCCTCGCGCCGCGAACGCCAGACCCGGTCCGGCCTCACGCAACCGCCACGCCTCACGCCGCGCCTGTTGGCACAGGTCGCTCTGCGCCCGGCCTGGGCGCTGGCCACCCTGCGCACCGGCATGCCGCGCATGCGCATGCTCGACAAGTACACCGACGCGACCGCAACCAGCCTCGCCTCGACCGCCCATGCCGGCTACCTGCTGCGCACCAGCCCCGACTGGGACTACGTCGACTGGCTGCGCGACCACTGGCAGGGCCCGCTGATGATCAAGGGCGTCATGCGCCCCGATGACGCCACCCGTCTCGAAGCGGCGGGCGTCGATGCGATCTGGATCTCGAACCACGCCGGTCGCCAGTTCGACGCCGCCCCCGCGACCATCGAAGCGCTCGCGGGTATCCGCGCCGCGACCAAGCTGCCGGTGATCATCGACAGCGGTTTCGAGACCGGTCTCGACATCCTGCGGGCCTTCGCCCTCGGGGCTGATTACGTGATGATGGGCCGGGCCTTTCATTTCGCACTGGCGGCACTGGGGCCGGAGGGCATCGACCATCTGGTATCTCTGTTGTCGCGCGACCTTGCCGCGAACATGGGCCAACTCGGTGCGCGCGACCTCAGGAGTTTGCCGGCCCCGACCACGCTGGGCTGAGCTGGTGCAACCCCGCCCGGCGCCTTCCGCTGGACAGTCCGCGAAAAACCCGACACGATTGCCGCGTTGCAGCACCGGCGGTTCCGGCGGGTGCCGCAGCCCCTGCATTGTCCCGGGTCGCCATGCGCCGGCCGACCCGCCGAACCGAGGCGAGCCATGACCGAATTCCGCAAGATCCTGATTGCCAACCGCGGCGAGATCGCCATTCGTATCATGCGGGCCGCCAACGAGATGGGCAAGAAGACGGTCGCGGTCTACGCCGAAGAGGACAAACTCGGCCTGCACCGGTTCAAGGCCGACGAGGCTTACCGCATCGGCGAGGGGTTGGGACCGGTCGCGGCCTATCTCGCCATCGACGAGATGATCCGGGTGGCCAAGGCCTCGGGCGCCGACGCGATCCATCCGGGCTACGGGCTTCTCTCCGAGAACCCCGATTTCGTCGACGCCTGCGTCAAGAACGGCATCACCTTCATCGGACCGAAAGCCGAGACCATGCGCGCGCTCGGCGACAAGGCCTCGGCCCGACGCGTCGCGATCGAGGCCGGCGTGCCGGTGATCCCGGCGACCGAGGTGCTGGGCAGCGACATGAACAAGATCCGCAAGGAGGCTGCCGAGATCGGCTATCCGCTGATGCTCAAGGCCAGCTGGGGCGGCGGCGGGCGCGGCATGCGCCCGATCCTCAGGGAAGCCGAGCTCGAGGAGAAGGTTCTGGAGGGCCGGCGCGAGGCCGAGGCGGCGTTCGGCAATGGCGAGGGCTACCTCGAGAAGATGATCCAGCGGGCGCGGCATGTCGAGGTGCAGATCCTCGGCGACAAGCACGGCGGGATGTATCACCTCTACGAGCGCGACTGCTCGGTCCAACGCCGCAACCAGAAGGTCGTGGAACGCGCCCCGGCGCCCTACCTCACCGAAGAACAGCGCGCCGAGATCTGCGAGCTCGGGCGCAAGATCTGCGCCCATGTCGATTACGAATGCGCCGGCACGGTCGAGTTCCTGATGGATATGGCCGACGAGAAATTCTACTTCATCGAGGTCAACCCGCGGGTCCAGGTCGAGCATACCGTGACCGAGGAAGTCACGGGCATTGATATCGTGCAGGCACAGATCCTGATCGCCGAGGGCAAGACCATCGCCGAGGCGACCGGCAAGGCCACCCAGGACGAGGTGAAGCTCACCGGCCACGCGCTGCAGACCCGGATCACCACCGAGGACCCGCAGAACAACTTCATTCCCGACTACGGGCGCATCACCGCCTTCCGCGAGGCGACCGGCATGGGCATCCGCCTCGACGGCGGCACGGCCTATTCGGGCAGCGTGATCACGCGCTACTATGACTCGCTGCTGGTCAAGGTGACCGCCAAGGCGCAGACGCCCGAGGCCGCGATCGCGCGCATGGACCGGGCGCTGCGCGAGTTCCGCATCCGGGGCGTGTCGACCAACATCGCCTTCGTCGAGAACCTGCTCAAACACCCGACGTTTCTCGACAACACCTACACGACCAAGTTCATCGACGAGACGCCCGCGCTTTTCCAGTTCTCGCGCCGCCGCGACCGCGGCACCAAGGTCCTGACCTATATCGCCGACGTGACCGTGAACGGACACCCCGAGACCAAGGAGACGCCGCGCCCGGCCCATGCCAAGGACCCGACGCCGCCCCGCTTGCGCGAAAGCTCTCCGCGCATGGGCACGCGCAACCTGCTGGAACAGAAAGGCCCGCAGGCGGTCGCCGACTGGCTGGGCCAGCAACGCCAGTTGCTGATCACCGACACAACGATGCGCGACGGGCACCAGTCGCTTCTGGCGACGCGCATGCGCTCGATCGACATGATCCGCATCGCGCCGGCCTATGCGGCCAACCTGCCGCAGCTTTTCTCGGTCGAGTGCTGGGGCGGGGCCACCTTCGACGTGGCCTACCGTTTCCTGCAGGAATGCCCCTGGCAGCGGCTGCGCGATCTGCGCGCGGCCATGCCGAACCTGATGACCCAGATGCTGCTGCGCGGCTCCAACGGGGTCGGCTACACCAACTATCCCGACAACGTGGTGCAGGAATTCGTGCGCGTGGCCGCGGTTACCGGCGTCGATGTGTTCCGCGTCTTCGACAGCCTGAACTGGGTCGAGAACATGCGCGTCGCGATGGACGCGGTGATCGAGAACAACAAGATCTGCGAAGGAACGATCTGCTACACCGGCGATATCCTCGACCCGGACCGGGCCAAGTACTCGCTGAAGTACTACGTCGAGATGGGCAAGGAGCTGCGCGACGCGGGCGCCCATATTCTCGGGCTTAAGGACATGGCCGGGTTGCTGAAACCGTCGGCCGCGCGACAGTTGGTCCGGGCTCTGAAATCCGAGGTCGGCCTGCCGATCCATTTTCACACGCACGACACCGCTGGCGTTGCCTGCGCCACGATCCTCGCCGCCTCCGAGGCTGGGGTCGATGCGGTCGACTGCGCGATGGACGCGTTTTCCGGCAATACTTCGCAGGCGACGCTCGGCTCGGTGGTCGAGGCGCTGCGGCACACCGACCGCGATACCGGGCTCGACATGGGTGCGGTGCGCGAGGTCTCGGACTACTGGGAAGAGGTCCGCGCCCATTACGAAGCGTTCGAATCCGGCATGCAGGCGCCCTCCTCCGAGGTCTACCTGCACGAAATGCCCGGCGGGCAGTTCACCAACCTCAAGGCGCAGGCGGCAAGCCTCGGCCTGTCGGAACGCTGGCCCGAGGTGGCGCGCACCTATGCCGAGGTCAACAAGATGTTCGGCGACATCGTCAAGGTGACGCCGTCGTCGAAGGTTGTGGGCGACATGGCGCTGATGATGGTCACGCAGGGCCTGAGCCGCGAAGAGGTCGAGGATCCGAAAAAGGACGTCTCCTTCCCGGATTCGGTCATCGACATGATGCGCGGCAACCTCGGCCAGCCGCCGGGCGGCTTCCCCGACCGGATCGTGAAGAAGGTCCTCAAGGACGAGAAGCCCAACACCGAACGTCCCGGAAAGCATCTGCCGCCTGCCGACCTCGAAGCGCTGCGCCGCGAAGCGTCCGAGGCGATGGAAGGCAAGGAGGTCGACGACGAGGATCTCAGCGGCTACCTGATGTATCCCAAGGTCTTTCTCGACTACATGGGCCGTCACCGGACCTACGGACCGGTCCGGGCGCTTCCGACAAAGACGTTCTTCTACGGCATGGAACCGGGCGAGGAGATCTCGGCCGAGATCGACCCCGGCAAGACGCTGGAAATCCGGCTGCAGGCGGTGGGCGAGACCAACCCTGATGGTGATGTCCGGGTGTTCTTCGAGCTCAACGGTCAGCCCCGGGTCATCCGGGTGCCGAACCGGGCGGTCAAGGCCACGACCGCGCAGCGCCCGAAGGCCGAGCTGGGCAATTCCGCCCATGTCGGCGCGCCGATGCCCGGGGTTGTGGCCTCGGTTGCCGCGCAAGAGGGCAAGGAGGTCAAGTCCGGAGACCTGCTGCTGACCATCGAGGCGATGAAGATGGAGACCGGCATCCACGCCGAGCGCGACGCGGTGATCAAGGCCGTGCATGTCACGCCGGGCGCACAGATCGACGCCAAGGACCTTCTGGTCGAACTGGACGGCTGAAAAGGCGAGGCGCGCCAAAGTCAGGGCGCGCCTTCGGTGTCCGGCAGGGTCAGTTCAACGAAACAAGCGTTTCGTCTTCGTCTTCGTTCTCGGCCTCGGCGTCGCCCTCCGCAAGTTCCGAATCGTGCGCGGGCTCTTCCTGCGCGTCGGGATCGCCACTTTCGTCGGCGACGGGCGCGTCTTCGTCTAGGACGCCGTCTGCGCCGTCTTCGGTAGCGACATCGCCGTCCCCGGTCTCTTCGCCATCGGTGTCCGGCGCAGCGGCGTCGTCATCCGCCGACCGGCCGTCGTCCGGCACGTCCGGGTCAATGTCGGGCGACAGCCCCAGAAGACCGTCGAGGTGCGACTTGGCGCCGTCCGAAAGGTCGGCCGACCCGGGCAGCGCGGCAAAGCTTTCCTCGACCTTCTGATCCGCATCCGCCACGGCCATCTCGGCCAAGTCGAAGTCGACCTGCGCAGCCGTCAGCGCGGCATCGGTCTCGACGACAGTGTCGGCGGCCAGCGCCGCCTGCGCCCGCGCCGAATCGAGCCGCGCGATCGCATCAGCCTCCTCCTGCGTGCCCGGGGTCGCCGCGGCAACAGCGGCCTGCGCGAGGGCGACCTCTTCCTGCGCCGACAGCAGCGACTGCTGAGCCACGAGCGCGTCGGTCTGAGCGCCGCTCAGCGTGGTAGCTGCAAGTCCGAGGACAGGGCCGGTTGCGCGCTGTGCCAGTACCGCCTCGCGATAGGTGTTGAGACGCCCCGGCATGCTGTTGGGAGCGGCATTCCTGAGACCGTTGATATTGGCGTGAGCCGCGTTCAGCGGGCCAAGTTCCGCAGCGTAACGGCCCGGTCGCTTCGTGTGTCCGGGCCGAAGCGACGGCCGGGTCGAGGTCGCGGTGGCGTATTTCGTCGGGGCCCTCGACGGCTTCGTGCGTGCGGACGTGGTGCGCGCGACGCCGCTGCCTGATTTCTTGGCCTGGCCGCGGTTAATCCGCTCGGATTTCGACGGCTTGGAGAACAGGCTGCCCAGCAACCCCTTGCCAGACTTGGTGCCACGATCGGACTTGCCGGACCGGCCCCAGCCGTTGCCGCCCTTGGAACCGCCGCTTTTGCCACGGCTGGCTCCGCTCTTGCCCGACTTTCCGTTCTCGCCGGACGCGCCCTTGCCACCACCTTTGCCGCCGCCGTTACCGCCGCCTTTGCCACCGCCGTTGCCGCCGCCCTTACCGCCACCGTTGCCCTTCGCATGGGCGACATCCACGAGCGCGGTGTTAATCGTCAGTCCGAGGGCTCCCGAGAGCATGAGGGTTACTCCGAGCGCCCGCAGACTTTTATGGATGGTCATGGCGATGCCTTTCACTTGTTACCTCCGCCGGCCGCGCTGCTTCGGCTTTGACAGAACAAGCCGGTGCTGCGCGAACCGTATCCGATTAGTGTCGAAATGCGGCAATTTGATGCCGCGCTTGCGACGGGGTGTCCTCTGTTCCAGTTTCCGGCGGAACAGTTGGCAAGAAGGGAGGCGGGCATGCGCCTGAATGCGGTTTCGATTCTGGTCCCCGACTACGCGTCGGGCCTGGAATTCTATGTCGAGAAACTGGGGTTCAGCGTCGTGCAGGACGTGCCGCAAGGCGACAAGCGCTGGATCGTGATCTGCCCGCCGGGCGGCGGTACGAAGATCGTTCTGGCTGAAGCCCGGACCGCGCGCCAGCGCGCCGCGGTCGGAGAACAGGGTGGCGGGCGCGTCTGGCTGTTTCTCGAAACCGATGACTTCGCCCGCGATCACGCCCGTTTTCGCGCCGCGGAGGTCGCTTTCGAGGAAGAACCGCGCCGAGAGCCTTACGGGATCGTGGCGGTTTTTGGCGACCCCTTCGGCAATCGCTGGGACCTGATCCAGTACGCGCCGGAGGAAGACGCAAACAAAAAGACCCGGCCGAAGCCGGGTCTTTCCTAAATGCTTTGAAGCGGCGTCAGCTCTTCCGACGGCGGCGACGCATCATCGCCAGCGCGCCGAGACCGGAGAGCGCCAGCAGGCCACCGGCCGGCAACGGGTTTGGAACCAGTTCGACCTTCGATCCACCTTCCGAGCCGCCGCCCATCGCGATCAGGTCGGTCCCCGGGATTGTGCCGCCGTTGCTTCCGCCACCGAATGCGCCACCGGCACCACCATTGCTGCCACCCGGACGCACGCCGACGATGGCCAGCGGATCGCTGTCGATGTAGGTATTCTTGGCGAACTTGTAGCTCTTGGATTTGCGCGTCTTGTCGCCCTCGGCCTTCTTGACCGTCAGCTTCTGCTTGAGCTTGGTGCCATCAGAGAACTTGACGATGACCTTGCCCTTCTTGAACAGGGTCTTGCGGTAGTTCTCGGTGGTCGAGGCCCTTCCGTCCTCGTCGATCTCGCCCTTGAACTTGATGTGCTCACCCGCACCGAAGCCGCGGAACTTGGCCTTGACCTTGTTGGTCCCGCCCTTGCCGTTCTTGGTGCTGCCCTTCTTGAGCTTCGTCTTGCCGCCGAAGCTCTCGCGCAGCGCGCCGACGCGGTCGAACTCATAGGACTTGTCGCCCATCACGACAGTGATCGACTTAATTCGCGCGGCATCGCTGGTGTTGATGATCTTGAATTTGGGCGCATCAGCCTTGCCGCTGACACGCGCAGAAAAACCGACCGAAGAGGGAAAAGCGGCGGTCGCCATCAATGACAGCACGCACGCGAGGGTCAGACTCCGTTTCATGATTACCTCAAAATAATCGTTACGTCCTGCCAGCAAATTAGAGCGGATGCGGCACCAAGGAAAGGCATAAACACAATATTCACCCGATGCGTGCATCATTCCGCCTTTTTCTTGCCAAAATGTCGTGCAAGCCCGCACACCTTTGAGATGCGCGCCGGTTTTCGCGGCTATTTGTGGTCGAATCGGTCGCGAAAATATCTGAAGCGCGGGCGGTGGGCCTGCCGATTGCGCCCAGCTGACGCCAAGGCACCCCGGACGATTGCGCTGAAATTCCGAACAGCCGCAAATTTCCTCTTGCGGCCCCTGCCGCCTGTCGGTATCTGACGCCTCACCCAAGGATGCGGGCGTAGCTCAGGGGTAGAGCATTACCTTGCCAAGGTAAGGGTCGTGAGTTCGAATCTCATCGCCCGCTCCAATTTTCCCACCCGAAGTGGGACATGCAGAGGGCCGCTGACGCGGCCCTTTCTGTTTTTCGGCCGCGTTTCGGACACCACCTCGCAAATTCGACGACAGACGGTCTCTTCCGGCGAGACGCCGGTCCGCGGCCGATCGCGCATGTTCCGGAGAGCGCAGACCGGAACGTGCCGCACCATTCAGTTGATCGGGAATTCCTTCAGGCAGCTTTCGGCGTAGCGCCGGAAGTCGTCGAGCGTGTCCTGCGGATCGTGGCGGTCGCGGATCACGGCAAGCGCCTGCTTCTTCTGCTCCCATGTCCCGCTGACATGACGTTCGAGGATGCGAATGGTGACGCCCAGCATCACGTCCTTTTCGCCGGGGGCCAGCGCGCCCACGCTGTCGAGCGCGACAGCGGTGAAGGCCATCGCATTGGCACAGCGCAGCGCCGAGGCCTCGCGCCCGGAATAGACCTTGCCGGCGGATTCCTGGGCCGCCAGCACGGGCGGCGCGACGCACACGGCGAGACAGAGAAGAAGCCGGCGCACGCTCAGAAGACCTTGAAGGTCATCGTTGTCAGCGAACGCTCGATGTTCTCGATGTCGAGCAGATGGTCGTTGATGTACTTGCCCACGTCGGCATCCTTCGGGATGTAGAGCTTCATCAGCAGGTCGAAGTCGCCGCTCGTCGAATAGAGTTCTGAGTGGATTTCCCGCAGGGCGATATCCTCGGCGACCTTGTAAGTGGTTCCCGGCTTGCAGCGGATCTGGATGAAAACGCAACTCGACATGCGGGCCTTTCCGGGTTGCGGACCGGCACGGCCCGTCGCCGCAGGCTGGCACATCCGGCACATGCGCCGCAATCCCCGATCTCGCACCTTGGCGGCGCTCGCGCGACTGTTATAAGGGCGCCGATTGAAGACGAGGCAGATCCCATGCGCAGCCACTCCATCACCCGCGCCACCGCAGAGACGGAGATTTCCGTCAGCGTCGACCTCGACGGCTCGGGGCGCTATGACATCGAGACCGGCGTCGGTTTCTTCGACCACATGCTCGACCAGTTGGCCCGGCATTCGCTGATCGACATCACGGTGCGCGCCAAGGGCGACCTGCACGTCGACGATCACCACACCGTAGAGGACACCGGCATCGCACTCGGCCAGGCCGTTGCCGCAGCACTAGGCGACAAGCGCGGGATCGTGCGCTACGGGTCGTGCCTTTTGGCGATGGACGACGCGCTGGTGCGCACGGCCTTAGACCTGTCCGGGCGGCCGTTCCTGGTCTGGAACGTCGACCTGCCGACGCCCAAGATCGGCACGTTCGACACCGAACTGGTGCGCGAGTTCTTTCAGGCGCTTTCGACCCACGGCGGGATCACGCTGCATGTCGATGCGCTGCACGGGATCAACAGCCACCACATCGCCGAGGCCACATTCAAATCCGTGGCCCGCGCCCTGCGCCAGGCGGTCGAAACCGATCCGCGCAAGTCGGGCGAGATTCCGTCGACCAAGGGCGCGCTCTGACCGATGCACACGGTCCTGATCGACTACGAAAGCGGCAACCTGCACTCGGCGCACAAGGCGTTCGAACGCATGGCGCGCGAGGTGGATGCCGGCGAGGTCATCGTGACCTCAGACGCCGAGGTCGTGGCCCAGGCCGACCGGATCGTGCTGCCCGGCGACGGGGCTTTTCCGGCCTGCATGGCGGCACTCAAGGGCCAGGGCGGGCTTTACGCCGCGATGCGCGAAGCCGTCGAAGAGCGTGGCCGGCCGTTCATGGGCATCTGCGTCGGCATGCAGCTCATGGCGCGGCTGGGCCGCGAATACGAGGATACGGACGGACTGGCCTGGGTCGACGGCGAGGTGGTGCGCATCGCGCCCAACGATCCCGCGCTCAAGGTGCCGCACATGGGCTGGAACGATCTGGTGATCGACGCGCCCCACCCCGTGCTCGACGGGGTAACATCAGGCGATCACGCCTATTTCGTGCATTCCTACCACATGGCGCTGACCACGCCGGGTGACCGCATCGCACATGTAGACTACGGCGGCCCGGTCACCGCCATCGTCGGGAATGGGACACGGATCGGGCTGCAGTTCCACCCCGAAAAAAGCCAGGCGACCGGGCTGCGGATGATCGCAAACTTCCTGTCCTGGAAGCCGTGAGCCCGCAACCCGAGGTCGCGGCGTCCGGGTCTTTACCTACTTCACTCGCACCCAGGTCCCGCCGTCGCGGCAGATCCCGATGACGCAGCCCGACACCTTCAACTGGTCACCCGAAAGCGCGAGCTTGGAGTTGTAGGTCTTGTCGCGGTCCGGCGACCAGACCTTGCCGCCCGCATAGGCGCCGCCGCCCTGGGCTTGCATGTCCCAGATGATCTGTCGCCCCACATGCGGCGACTGCAGTTGCGTGCCATCGGGATTGTACGAGCGTACGAGCGTGCCGCAGATCTTGGCGCCGCAGGGCGCGACCTCGATATGGCCGAAGTTGCCGTTGTCGTCCTTGGCGGTCTGCCAGGTGCCGTAGATCGGGTCGGCGGCCAGCGCCGCGGTGGCGCTCAGGGTCGCGACGGTGGCGATCAGAATCGTTCTCATGGGTCAGGTCCTCCTTGGGGTCAGACTGCCGCACGGCCGCGACCGGGCAAGCCTGACCCGACGTCGCGTTGCAAATGCCGCAGCGTCGGTGCAGAAGCGGCGGCGACGATATTCGCCAACGACAGGACGGCCTCCGATGATCCTCTACCCAGCCATCGATCTCAAGGACGGCCAGGCCGTGCGCCTCATTCACGGCGATATGGAGCGGTCGACCGTCTTCAATAACGACCCGGCGGCCCAGGCGCAGGCCTTCGTGGAGGCGGGGTGCGAATGGCTGCACCTTGTCGATCTCAACGGCGCCTTCGCCGGGCAGCCGGTCAACGCGGCACCGGTCGAGGCGATCCTCGCCGCCTGCAAGGTGCCCGCCCAGCTCGGCGGCGGCATCCGCGACATGGCCACCGTCGAGCGCTGGCTCAAAAAAGGACTTGCGCGGGTGATCCTCGGCACCGTCGCGGTCGAGAATCCGGACCTCGTGCGCGAGGCCGCAAAGGCGTTTCCCGGTCAGGTCGCCGTCGGCATCGACGCACGCGGCGGACGCGTCGCCACCAAGGGCTGGGCCGAAGAAACCGACGTGGACGCCACCGATCTGGCCCGCAGCTTCGAGGACGCGGGCGTGGCGGCGATCATCTACACCGACATCAATCGCGACGGGGCGATGGGCGGGCCGAACGTCGCGGCCACCGCCGACCTCGCCCGCGCCGTGTCGATCCCGGTGATCGCCTCTGGCGGCGTATCCTCACTGGACGATCTGCGCGCGCTGATGCAGACCGGCGTCATCTCGGGCGCGATCTCGGGCCGCGCGCTTTACGACGGCGCCATCGACCTCGCCGAGGCGCTGGCCGCGCTCAAGTCCTGAGCGCCTGCCACGCTTGCTCCGCCGGTATCTGCCCGCTAGAGGAGAGCCATGCTCAAGACCCGCATCATCCCCTGCCTCGACGTGGCCGATGGCCGCGTGGTCAAGGGCGTGAACTTCGTCGACCTGCGTGACGCGGGCGACCCGGTGGACGCCGCCGTCGCCTATGACGCGGCCGGCGCGGACGAGCTGTGCTTTCTCGACATCCACGCCACCCACGAGAACCGCGGCACGATGTTCGACCTCGTCACCCGCACGGCCGAGCATTGCTACATCCCGCTCACCGTCGGCGGCGGGGTGCGCACCGTGGCCGACGTCCGCGCGCTGCTGCTCGCCGGAGCCGACAAGGTGTCGTTCAACTCCGCCGCCGTCGCCAACCCCGATGTGGTGGCCGAGGCCGCCGACCAGTTCGGCAGCCAGTGCATCGTCGTGGCCATCGACGCCAAGACCGTCAGCCCCGGAAAGTGGGAGATCTTCACCCACGGCGGCCGCCGGCCCACGGGCATCGACGCGGTCGAATTTGCCGAAACGGTGACCGCCAAGGGCGCGGGTGAGATCCTGCTGACCTCGATGGACCGCGACGGCACCAAGGCCGGGTTCAACCTGCCGCTGACGCGCGCGATCTCGGACGCGGTGAGCGTGCCGGTCATCGCCTCGGGCGGGGTGGGCACGCTCGATCATCTCGTCGAAGGCGTGACCGAAGGCGGCGCCTCGGCCGTTCTTGCCGCCTCGATCTTCCATTTCGGAGAGTTCACGATCGCCGAGGCCAAGGCGCACATGGCCGGTGCGGGCATCCCGGTGAGGCTGACATGACCCTCGACGATCTCTATGCCACCATCCTTGCCCGCAAATCGGCCGATCCCGATACAAGCTGGACGGCGCAGCTGCTGGCCAAGGGCCCCGAGAAATGCGCCGAGAAATTCGGTGAGGAAGCCGTCGAGGCGATCATCGAGGCCGTGAAAGGCGACGGCTCCGCGCTGACCGCCGAGGCCGCGGACGTGCTCTATCACCTGCTTGTCATGCTGGCCGCGCGCGACGTGCCGCTTGAGGACGTGCTGGCCGAACTCGAACGCCGCCAATCCCGCTCGGGCCTCGCCGAGAAAGCCGCGCGCGGCTGACGCTCAGAGCTTCGAGGAAATCACCCCGGTTGCGAAACCGCCCATGCGCAGCTCTCCGAACAGGCGCTGATACTCGATCTTCGGACAGCGGTTCTGGATCACCGTGACCCCACGCGCCTCGGCCTTGGCGGCGGCTTGCGCGTTCTCGACGCCGATCTGCATCCAGATCGTCTGCAGGTCGGGAAAGACCTCAAGTGCTGCGTCGACGATGGGCGGCACGGCTTCCGAACGCCGGAAGATGTCGACCATGTCGACCGGCTGGCCGATCTCCGACAGGCTGGCATGGATTTTGCGCCCGAAGATCTCGGCTCCCGAGTGACCCGGATTGACCGGCTCGATCTCGAATCCCTTTAGCGACAGGTAGCGCGCGACGTAGTAGCTGGGCCGCACCGGGTTCATCGACACGCCCACGACCGCGATGCGCCGCGTGCGTTTCAGGATGGTCCGCAACAGGTCGTCGGAATAGCTCATGCGTGCAGGCTAGCCTTGCAGCCTCTGGAAAAAAAGAGCGCCCGATGCTCTAAGCATGGGCGCTGCAGGTACGGAACGAGGGACAGAGTTTGATCGACAGGCGTTCCGGGCCCGCCGATGTACTTGAAAGATAGGTTGCTATCGGCGCGGTAAAAGAGGACGTCGCGAATCCGTGATCACAGGGCGCCGCGAACAGTGCGCGGTGGCGACATGATTGCCGTACCCGGTATCACGCGTCCTCCGCGGTGCGGCTGGCGTAGAGTGCGATGGCCGCAGCGTTCGAGACGTTGAGAGAGCCGAACTGTCCTGCCGCGCGGATGCGCACCAGCGCATCGACCGTTTCCCGCGTCTTTTCGCGCAGGCCCGGCCCCTCAGCGCCCAGAACCAGCGCCACCGCACCGTTCTGACGCCCCGCCACGGCCTCCTCGACGCTTTGCTCCGCCTCCCCGTCGAGGCCGAGCACGAGATACCCCATGTCCTGAAGCTCGCGGATCGCGTCGGCGAGGTTGCGGACCCGCAAATAGGGCTGGCGCTCGAGCGCCCCACTTGCGGTCTTGGCAAGCGCCCCGGTTTCGGGCGCCGAATGATGCCGCGTGCCGATCACCGCCGAGGCGCCCAGCACCTCGGCCGAGCGCAGGATGGCACCGACGTTGTGCGGATCGGTCACCCGGTCGAGCAGGATCACCCGCGGCGCTTCGGCCCCGATGCAGACGTCGGCAAGACTGCCCCAGGACAACGGCTTGACCTCGAGCACGGCACCCTGATGAACCGAACCGGGATCGATCGGCGCGCGGAACTTGCGCGGATCGACGACCTCGGGGGCGATGCCCGCCGCGGCAATGGCGCTTTCCAGCTTGTCGCGCGCGTTCGGCGTCACGAAAAGCCGCAGTTTCTCGCGCCGCGGATTGCCCAACGCATCGCGCACCGCGTGCAGCCCGAACAGCCAAACCGTCTCGCGCTCGGAGGCCTTCTTGTCCTGCTCTTTCTGGACTACCCACTTCGGTTTTTTCATCGCCTTCACCCCGCCCGGAAATGGCGCCGAAACCCGCATGTTTTCGCCTTGACGCCCTGAGACCCCGCTTGTAATCACGCCTCCACGTTCAGCGCAATGCGCGAACGGTGGGCGACAGGCCGCAAGGTGTGGCAGGGGACTGTAACTCCCTCGCGGAGACGCACGCCTGGTTCGATTCCAGGGTCGCCCACCAGAATTTCCTCTTCCGATACGACATGACGTCTGCAGGCCGCGGCAAAGCACCCGGTGGCCGGGTGAGTTTGCCTGTGGGCAGGTGTCCGGCCGGGGATATGCCCCGGCCGGATCTGTCGGAAGACCGCTCTACTGCCGCGGCTTGTTGATGAACTCCTCGACCACGTTGGACATGTCGAAGGACGACCCGCCCTGGACCGGCGGGTAATCGGCCAAGGACTGCAGGTGCTCGGCCATCAGCACGCCCATCGGCTGGATCAGCCAGGATACCTTCTGCATCAGGTGGCCGTAGGAATCAGACGAGTCGTAGCTCTCGTAGGGATCGGAGCGGATGTTGAAGACCAGCGGCACAGTACGCGGAATGACATTCGCGTAGTAGTCTTCCTTGGTGGAGAAGTGGAACTTCCACGGGCCCATCCGGACGGCTGTCAGCACGCTTTCGTAGTAGTGAAAGATGTGCGTCCGCGCTGACCGCTCGGCGTCGCCGGTCCAGTAGGGAAGGTTGTTCACCCCGTCGATGTACTGGTCCATCTCCTCGCGCACCAGCGTCACCGGATCCTCGATCCCGGCTGCCGCCGCCAGCGTGGTGAACATGTCCTGATGCGCCTGCATGCCGTTTAGTGTTGCACCTTCAAGGATGTTACCCGGCCAGCGAATAATGGAAGGTACGCGGATCCCGCCTTCGTAGGTGGTCATCTTCTCGCCGCGGAACGGGGTCGTGCCGCCATGCGGCCACGAGGAATGTTCCGGCCCGTTGTCGGTCGAGTACCAGACGATCGTGTTCTCGCTCAGACCGCGCTCGTCGAGCCAGTCGAGGACGCGACCGATGTCGTTATCATGTTCGATGAGGCCAGAGCCGTAGAAGTCGTCCTCGAAGGTGAACTCTTCGGCAAGATAGCGGCTTTCGTCGCGCAGGCGGGTGTAAAGGTGCATTCGGCTGGTGTTCATCCAGACGAAGAACGGCTCGCCCGCGTCCTGCGAGGCGGCCATGAAGTCGAGCGCCTTCGGGATCATCTCCTCGCTGTCGAAGGTGTGCATCCGCTCTTGCGTGAGCGGTCCGGTATCCTCGATGGTCTGGTTGCCCACCACGCCGAACCGCTCGCTTTCGGTTTCATCGAACGTCTCGGTCGCGAAGCTGTGCAGCACGCCCCGGGTGCCGAACTGCTCTTCATAGGCTTCAAGCGATCCGGCGTATTCCTCGGCGAACCGCTGGTAGTCACGCTGTTCGGATTCCTCTTGCGTGTTGAGGTGATAGAGGTTGCCGAAAAACTCGTCGAACCCGTGGTTGGTCGGCAGGTGCTCGTTGCGGTCGCCGAGATGGTTCTTGCCGAACTGTCCGGTCCTGTAGCCTTCGGCCTTGAGCACTTCCGCAAGCGTCGGCGATTCGACCTGCAGGCCGAGAGGCGAACCGGGTTGCCCGACCGTCGTCATGCCCGAGCGGATCGGGTACTGGCCGGTTATGAAGGCGGCGCGTCCGGCGGTACAGCTTGGCTGCGCGTAGTGGTCGGTGAAGAGGATGCCCTCTTCCGCGATGCGGTCGATGTTGGGCGTGGAATACCCCATGACCGCGTGGTTGTAGGACGATAGGTTCGCCCATCCGACGTCGTCCCCCCAGATCACGAGGATGTTCGGCCGCTCGGCCACCTGCGCTTGGACAAGTCCGGCGCTCAAGGCGAGACTTGTCGCAGCCGCGAAACACAACAATCTCATATGGTCATCTCCCAGTTGGACAATGCAGGTTACAACCGTCACGGTAGCACCCCCGTCGACAACGATTGTTCCCATCCGGACAAAGCCGTAGATTTAATTCGTGTCACGGACTTTGCTCAGGACGAATGGCTGGCTTGCGCATCAGCCGGTCGCCGTTCAGGACGCGGTCCTCGGCCTGGGTCGGGAGCAGTCCTTCGACGTTGGTGAAATGGTGTTCTCGGTCGGGGATCCGCCGGGGGGCTGCTATGCGGTTCTGAAAGGCCAAATCGCGGTTTCCATCTCCGAAAGCCCCGCAGGCCCGAAGATCGCGCATCTTGCTCAGCCCGGTCTCTGGTACGGCGAAGGCGCGTTTCTCAGCCGGTCGGCGCGGATCATAGGGCTTCAGGCGGTCGTCCCGAGCGTGCTCTTCCATCTGCCGCTGGTTGCGATGGACAGGCTGGCCGCCGAGGATCCCGAGTGGATACGCCGGTTCAGCCAGATGTTGCTGATCAACACCAACCTAGCTTTGCGTGCGGTCGACGACCTTCTGATCGCCGACCCGTCGCGACGCGTGGCCGCGGTGTTGATCCGTTGCATCGGGGACGGTGCGCCAGTAGGCACCATCCGCCTGTCGCAAACCGAACTCGGCCAATTGTCCAACGTGTCCCGCAAACTGGTGAACCGCTGCCTCGGCGACTTCGAAAGGAAAGCCTGGCTGCAGCGCGGGTACAACAGGATCGAGGTGAACGACGCCCCGGCGCTTGCGCGGTACGCGCAGGAATAGCGATCGTTCCCTGTTGTCGGCCCCTTCGGCGAGGACGATCACAGCGGGGACGCGCCGGGATCGTGCTGCGCCGGACTGCAACCCGCTTCCCCGCGTCGGCGATCCGGTCCGCGATTGGACATTTCGGCGGCCTCGACGGACGCTGCGCCCTACCGTATCGCTTGATCCACTCCAAGTTGCGGTCGGAGCCCTTCGCAGTGGACGCTGCTTCGGACCGGGGGCATCATCGCGGCGAGGCCCGAAATCGGAACCGGAACCGGCACAACGAGGTCGTGATGACAATACCACAGGAAAAGGTCGCGCGCGCACGGTTGGCACGCACGGTCAGCCGACTGGCCAGCTTCGTCACACCGACGCGCCGCTTGGCCCTCGGGCTGATGCTCGGCGCGGGCCTGGCCACGGCCTGTCACGCCACGGACCGCGCGGCGGTCGAGGCCGACTTCCGGAGCTGGCTCGAAACCACGATCCGACCCGCGGCGCAGGCCGAAGGCATCTCGGAGGCGGTGTTCGATGCCGCATTCGAAGGGGTGACGCTCGACTGGGATCTGTCCGGACTGGTGCCCCCCGGCAGCGACCCCGATGCACCGCGCCGGCAAGGCCAGTCGGAGTTCCGCGCGCCGTCGGTCTACTTCAGGTCCGGCGTGGTGAACGCGGCGGTGCGCGGCGGGCGGGACATGGCCGGGCGGCATGCAGCCACGCTGGCGCGGGTCGAGGCCGAAACTGGCGTGCCGGGCCGCATCGTCCTCGCGGTCTGGGGCCGCGAAAGCGCCTATGGGCGCGCCGCGATTCCGCATGACGTCTTCCGCGTGCTCGGCACGCGCGGCTTCATGGGGTTGCGCCGCGACTTTTTCGCCGACGAACTGCTTGCCGCGCTGCGCATCGCCGAAGCCGGGCACGTTCCCAAGACGTCGATGAAAAGCAGCCAGGCCGGCGCGATGGGGCAGCCGCAGTTCATGCCGTCGAGTTTCCTGTCCTATGCCGCCGACGGCGACGGCGACGGGCGTTCGGACATCTGGCGCTCGGCCGAGGACACCATCGCCTCGATCGCGACCTATCTTGCCCGGCACGGCTGGGTGTCCGGCCGGGACTGGGGGTTCGAGGTGACGCTTCCTGCTGGCCTCTCCTGCGCGCTCGAAGGTCCCGACCAGGGTCGGGTGATCCGCGACTGGGAGGATCTGGGCATCCGGCGCGTCGGCGGCCGCCCCTTCCCGGCCCATGAACGCGATGAGACCGGGTCGCTGATGATGCCGGCGGGCCGCCACGGACCGGCATTCATCGTGACGCCGAATTTCTACGTACTCAAGGATTACAACACGAGCGACCTTTACGCGCTTTTCGTGGGCCATGTCGGGGACCGGATCGCCTTTGGCACCCCACCCTTCGCAACCAGCTGGTCGCCGGTCGACGATCTGCTGCGCTCGGAGATCGCGGCCATGCAGCGCGCCCTCGAGGCCGAAGGCCATGACGTCGGCGGGGCCGACGGGCTGCCTGGATTCCGCACGCGCCGCTCGATCGGGCGTTGGCAGGCCGAGACCGGGCGGGCCGAGACCTGCTTTCCGGACCGAGCGATCGTGCGCGCCCTCGCGCCGTGAGTATAGCATAGGGTCGCCGGCGCCTTGCCAAGACAACAACTTCACATTCGGCGCATTGCGACTGCTTGACGCCCGCGAGGGAGAGGCATTCAGTTCGCGGACAGGAAACACAGCTTCGAGGCGCCGTCGCACAATCCGGCGGCGCGCCAACCACGAAAGATCGACCGGACCATGAGCACCACACCCGACCTGCTGCTTGGGCTGATCGGCGACAACATCGCGCGGTCGCAGGCGCCGCTGCTGCACCGGCTTGCCGGACGTCAGAACGGGCTCGCGGTACGCTATGACCGGCTGGTGCCGCGCGACCTCGGGCAGAGCTTCGAGGAGGTCTTCGACGGCTGCGCTCCCGCAGGATACCGCGGCATCAACGTGACCTACCCCTACAAGGAACTGGCCTCTGCGCGCGTGCGGATCGACGACCCGCTGGTTCGGGTCATGGGGGCGGTGAACACGGTGATCTTCGATCCGGAGGGACCGCGCGGGCACAACACCGACTTTACCGGTTTCCAGGCCGCCTATGCCCGTGTGCGCGGAGACGCCGCGCCAGGCGCCGTACTCCTGATCGGCGCGGGTGGCGTCGGCAGGGCGATCGCCTTCGCTCTCGCGGGTCTGGGCGCGCGCGAGATCCGCCTGTGCGACCGCGAACCGGGCAAGGCCAAAGGCCTGGCCAAGAGCATCGCCGCGGCCGCACCCGACGCAGTCGTCAGCATTCACGAACATGCCGAAGCCGCCGCGGACGGCGTCGCGGGCGTGGTCAATTGCACCCCGGTCGGCATGTCCGGCTACGAGGGCACGCCGCTCGACGGCACAGCGCTAGCGGGGGCGGAATGGGCGTTCGACGCGGTCTACACGCCCCGCGACACACAATTCCTGCGCGATTCCGCGAGCCACGGGCTCGGCTTACTGTCCGGGTGGGAACTCTTCTTTCACCAGGGGGTGCACGCCTGGAGCCTGTTTTCCGGCCGGCCGGTCGACGAGACGGCCCTGCGCGACGCGCTCCTGAGGCCATCCGAGGATGCCTAAGTTCGTGCCGTGCGTGCAATATCGGGCGTTCCCCTATCAAAGAGCCCAGGTCTGCGCGCCTCAGCCCTGTTTCGATCCCGACCGCTGCCACACAGGCGCGTCATAGCCGAAGACCGTGACGCTCAAGCCTTCCACTTGATCGAGCAGCCCATGGAGGGCACCTGCTCTTTCGGGCCGCGCCCGGTGCGCGCGACCATAAGCATCGCGTCGAAAAGCTCGCGTGGCGCGCCATCAGGCGCCGCGTGGCGACCGGAAGCGTCGAGACGCCCACGGTACTGCAACCCGCCCTCGGCGTTGAAGCCGAAGAAATCCGGCGTGCAGGCGGCGCCGTAGGCGCGCGCGACGCTTTGGTCGGCGTCGTGCAGGTAGGGAAAGGAAAAGCGGTGCGCCTCGGCCAGCTTCGCCATGTTCTCGAAACTGTCCGCGGGGTAGGCCTCGGCATCGTTCGAGCAGATCGACGCGACGCCGATGCCTTCCGCCTGAAGCGCCTTCGCGTCGCGGATCAGCCGCTCGAGCACGGCCAGAACGTAGGGACAATGGTTGCAGATGAACATCACCAGAACGCCGTGCGGCCCGCGCAGGTCAGACAGGCGATAGGTGCGCCCGTCGGTCGCGAGCAGGGTGAAATCCGGCGCCGGCCAGTCGAAATCGCAGACCGGGGCGTGCTGTGCGGCCATGATCTTGCCTCCCGTTTCCCAGCGTCCGGCCAGTCTAGCGCCGACGCGCTCCCGACAAAAGCCGCCGCGCCGCCGCGCTTGACCGGTTGCGGGCGCAGGCTAAGACCGGAGGGACGGCACAAGGAGGACGACATTGGAACTGGAAAGACCGCGGCCCCGGCTTGCTGTCGTCGGCATGGGGCCACGCGGGCTTGGAGCGCTCGAATCGCTCGCCCGCCGCTATCCCGACGACCTGCCGGACATCGACGTCGACATCTTCGATCCGTGCGAGCGTCCGGGCGCGGGTCCGAACTTCGCACCTGACCAGAGCGACCTGTGCCTGTTGAACATTCCCGTGCGCGAGTTGTCTCTGCCCGATCCGGTCTTTGCCGAGACGCGCATCGCGGGATTTCGCGACTGCCTGCCGGAGGGTATCGGCGCCGAGGACTACCCCGCCCGCAGCGTGCTGGGCGACTATTTCGAGACCCGCTTCGAGAACCTCGACGACAACGCCCGGCGGCTGCGCCTGAAGCTGCGCCCGCAGCGCGTGGACCGGATCGAGACCACCGATGCGGGCTTCTGCCTGATCAGCGGCGAGACACGCCTCGGACCCTACGACGAGGTGCTGCTGACGCCGGGTCAGCCCGAAACCGCACCGGACGACCAGCTAGCGCGCTGGCAGAGCCATGCCGACACCCGCAAGCTCGATCTCGTGCCGGCCTATCCCGCGAATGCGCTGCTTCAGGCGGCGCGGGACTGGCGCGGGCGCGACGTGGCGATCCGCGGGCTCGGCCTGTCGACGCTCGACGTGCTGCGCCTGCTGACACTGGGCGCGGGTGGGCGCTTCGAGGCCGGGCGCTACGTCGCCTCGGGGCAGGAACCGGCCCGCATTCTGCCGTTTTCGCTGGACGGCAAACCGCCGTTTCCGAAGCCGGCCGACGCGCGGCAGGATGCGCGCTACGACCCGACGTCCGAAGAGACGGCGCGGTTCGAGGATCGGCTGGCACGGGCCGTGACCGCAGCGCCCGACACGGCGCTTTCAACCTTGGCCGAGGCGCTGGCCCCCGCGATCCGGCGCATCCTCCGTGACTGCGGTGTCGCGGTCGCAGCGGAAGATGTGGACCGCTGGCTCGACGCCGAAACCTCGGACCCCGGTTCGCAGGAGACCGGCGCGGCGACCGAGTTGCTGCGCGCCGGCATCGCGATGGCCGAAGGCGCATCCGCGCCGTCGGTGGGCTATGTCACGGGGCAGGTCTGGCGGAAGTGGCAGAACGAACTGCGACGCGGGTTCAACCCGAAAGAGATCGCGGCGGAAACCCGCGCCACGCTGGTCGGTTTCGACGAGGCGCTCAAGCGGTACTCCTACGGGCCCCCCGTCAGCGCGGCCCGCGAGATGCTCGCCCTGATTGACGCGGGCCGCGTCGTTCTCGCGGCTGCGGACGATCCCGATATCATCCCGGTCCGGGAGGGCTGGCAGATCGACGCGGACGGTGCGCGCTTCGTGGCGACGGCGATGGTCGACGCGGTTCTGCCCTCGCCCGAGCTGGCCCAAGTTTCTGGGTCGCTCTTCGTCGACCTGCGCGAGACCGGCCGGATCGGCGCGGTTTCGGACAAGTTGGGTGCTCTGACCCGGCCCGACGGCCGGATTGTCGATGCCGAAGGCAAGCCGCAGCCGGGCCTGTGCCTGCTGGGCCGTCTGGCGCTCGGCAGCATAATCGCCGCGGATTCCGTGCATGACTGTTTCGGCGCATCCACCGGCCGATGGGCCGAGGGGTGCGTCGCGCGTCTGTCCGAACGCTTCGGGACGAGTGGCGCCGCCTAGCCCGGCGCCGCGCTAACCGAGGGTGTCACCGATGCCCGGAACGGCGCCGTAGCGGCGCGTTTCGCCCGCGAAAACCGGCGCGGGCGCGGGGTAGGACACCGGGCCGTTCGGCGTGTCGACGGTGATCCGGCGCAAATGCGGATGATTGGCCAGACCGTCCATGTCGTTGACCGCCGCCACGGCGATGCCCTCGGCGAGCAGGACCGCCGTCGCCTCTTCCGCCGACCGCTCGGCAAAGGCTCGCGCGACGATCGCATCGGTCTCGGCCCGATTGCGGACCCGCGCGACGTTGGTGGCAAAGCGCGGATCGGTTCCCAGCGCCGGGTTCGCTATGAAAACCGAACACAGCCGCCGCCACTCGCGGTCGCTCTGGATCGAGATCAGCAGCGGCGGTCCCGCCTTCGTGTCGAACATGCCGTAGGGCGCGATGGAGGGATGCGCGAGACCGATGCGCTGAGGGGTGTTGCCGCCTTCGTGGTTCATGAGCGGCACGGTCAGCCAGTCGGCCATCACGTCGAACATCGAGATCGATATCCGCGCGCCCGCACCGGTGATCCCGCGCCGGATCAGGGCTTCGAGGATCGCGGCATAGGCGGTGGCGCCCGTCGCGATATCGACGATCGACACGCCGACGCGCGCCGGTTCGGACGGACCGCCGGTGATCGAACAGAGCCCGCTGTCGGCCTGGATCAGCAGATCGTAGGCCTTGCGGTCGGCCATCGGCCCGTCGGTGCCGTAGCCCGAGATCGAACAGGTGACGAGGCGCGGATTGGCACGGGCCAGCGCGTCGAGGTCGATCCCGAGGCGCTCAAGCGCGCCGGGCTTGAGGTTCTGGACCATGACGTCGGCCTCTTCCAGAAGCCCGACCAGCCTGTCCCGCCCGTCCGTCGTCGCGAGGTCCAGCACGACCGAGTCCTTGCCGCGGTTCAGCCAGACGAAATAGCTCGACTGTCCCGCGGCCACGTCGTCGTATCCGCGTGCGAAATCCCCTTCCGGCCGCTCGATCTTGAGAACGCGCGCCCCGGCGTCGGCCAGCCGCGAGGTGCAGAAGGGCGCCGCCACCGCCTGCTCGACCGCGACGACCGTGAGCCCTTCGAGCGGCAGCATCAGAACGACCTCGGCAGGCCGAGAACGTGTTCGGCGACGTAGGACAGGATCAGGTTGGTCGAGATCGGTGCGACCTGGTAGAGCCTGGTCTCGCGGAACTTGCGTTCGACATCGTATTCGCAGGCAAATCCGAAGCCGCCGTGGAACTGGATGCAGGCATTTGCGGCCTCCCAGCTGGCCTTGGCCGCGAGGTACTTGGCCATGTTCGCCTCGGCTCCGCAGGGCTCGCCGGCATCGTAGAGCGCACAGGCGCGATAGCGCATCAGGTTGGCCGCCTCGATCTCGATAAAGGCCTCGGCGATGGGGAACTGGACCCCCTGGTTCTGCCCGATGGGCCGTCCGAAGACCCGGCGTTCGCGCACGTAATCCGTCACCCGGTCGGTGAACCAATAGCCGTCCCCGATGCACTCGGCCGCAATCAGCGCACGTTCGGCGTTTAGACCGGTGAGAATGTAGCGAAATCCCCTGCCCTCTTCCCCGATCAGGTTCTCGGCCGGGATCTCGAGATCGTCGAAGAACAGCTCGTTGGTCTCGTGGTTGACCATGTTGAGGATCGGGCGCACCTCCATGCCCATCTTCATCGCTTCGGCGACATCCACGAGGAATATCGAAAGCCCGTCGGACTTCTTCGCCACCTCGGACAGCGGCGTGGTCCGGGCAAGCAGGATCATAAGGTCGGAATGCTGGACCCGGCTGATCCAGACCTTCTGGCCGTTGATCACGTAGCGGTCGCCCTTCCGGACGGCGGTGGTCTTGAGCTGCGTTGTGTCGGTACCGGTCGTCGGTTCGGTGACGCCCATCGACTGAAGGCGCAGCTCGCCGCTGGCGATCTTCGGCAGGTAGCGCTTCCGCTGCTCTTCCGAACCGTGCCGGACCAGCGTGTTCATGTTGTACATCTGGCCGTGGCAGGCGCCCGAGTTGCCGCCCGCGCGGTTGATCTCTTCCATGATGACGCTGGCCTCGGTCAGCCCCAGCCCCGAGCCGCCGTACTCTTCCGGGATCAGCGCCGCCATCCAGCCCGCGCGCGTCAGCGCGTCAACGAATTCCTCGGGATAGCCGCGGCGCGCGTCGACCGAACGGTGGTACTCAGCCGGGAAGTCGGCGCAGAGCGCACGCACCGCATCGCGAATGTCCCGATGATCGTCGCTGCCCGCGTCCCGCATGTTCCCGCCTCGCATTGTCCGGATCCAGAGAACCCGACACGGCCGGATTGTTCAATGCCGGGGATCAGTCGATCAGGCGCGTCGCAAGGCGGCTGTTGGTCAACTCGTCCTCGACGAGGATGTAAATTGCCTCGGGCGGCGTGTTGAGCGAGTAGCGCATAACCGCCGGATCAACATCCATCTCGATCAGGTAGTCCATCGTCAGCCCTTGACCGCGCTGGATGTCCTTGACCACCATGAAGACTGGCAGCAGCGGCTCGGCCTCGTAGTAATGCTGGTGCATGCCGACTGCCGCGTTGCGGGAGACGATGCGCTCGGTTCCTCCGGCCAGCACATAGGGACAGGAGGAAGCGCAGGTCGAGCCCGAGAGAACGCCGGTCGGGTAGCCGCGCTCGCGGATCAGCCGGCCAAGCCGGAGCGCTTCGGCCACGACGCCGCCGGGGCTGTCGAGCGCCACGAGATCCGGCGGCGTGCCGAGCGTGCCGAGATAGTCCTCGAGCCGCTCGGCGTCTCCCGGTGCGATCGCGCCCATGAGGCGCAGGGTGCGTCCCTGCCCCTCGACCTCGTGAATGCTGAAATCGAGGGTCGAGGGCATACTGTCGGGTTGTGGCAGTGCCGGGGTGCCCTCTCGGGTCAGGTAGGCCGGGTTCGTATCGTCCTCGCGAAAGCGGCGGCGCTGGTCGCCGGGGCTTACCGGACCGGTCGGCAGCGCCTCCGTGTCGAAGGAGGGAAACAGCATGCGGTCCGGCAGCTGCGACAGCACCAGCAGGCCGGCCAGCGCGATCTGGGCGAAGAGCACCAGCCGCACGCCCTTGCGGATCGCGCCACCATCGGCGCGGTCGGCCTCAGTACTCATGAGTGCGTTCCGGTCCGCAACCCGTTGCCCTGTCCGTTGCGCTCGGTGACCGGGTCGGCGGCGGTGTCACTGGCTGTGTCGGTGGCGCGATCGGCCGTAGCGTCGGTGGCGCGGCGCAGGATCGCGGCATCGGCCGACCCCATCGTCGCCTCGACATCGCGCATCGCCGCCATCGCCGCCTTGAGATCGGCAAGCGTCAGCGTATCCTCGATATTGAGCCCGTCGCGGCCCGACCGGATCGCCGCATGCGTGATTGCCAGCACGAAGACCAGCACCGCTGGCAGGAGGTCAATCGCGATGGCCCCGGCCCAGGACGGAACGAAATTCTCGGCGTAGCGGATCACCGCGTCGGCGCTGGAGATCGGGTTGTAGGCGGTCTCGGCCGGCGGCGGCATCTGGCGCACCTCTTCGGCCGCGGCCTTCAGCGTCTGGCTACGGTATTGCAGCGCCTCGACGATCGATTGGATCGTCGCGGTCTGGGCGCCCTGCACCGCGGCCGTGCGCCCGTCGAGTTCCGGCAGCACGATGGAGGCCGAGAGGTCATCTGCCGCCCGCGAGACCAGCGGCGCCACGGAATACTGGTTGAGCTGCGCGATCACGCCGGCAAGCTTGACGCTTTCCTCCGAGAAGACGACCGAACGCGCGTCGACCGGGCCGGTGCCGACGGTCAGCTCGCGCATCCGGGCCAGGATTCGATTGCCCTCGGCGTAAGCGCGGACGATGGGTTCCTGCTGGGTGGCAATCTGCTCTTCGAGATTGCGCAACTCCTCGGATTTCTGGGTCAGTACACGGAACACGCTGCCGCGCCCGGCAGCACCCGAGAGGTTGCCGGCCTGTTCCTGGTCGGCGAGATCCTGGAAGCTCTGGCGCGCGCGCTCGACCTCGCGCGACAAGGACTGCCCGCTCAGCGCGATATCATGGGCCTGTTCCAGCGAGGACTGGTAATCGCGGACGGTGTTCTCGAGATGCTGCTCGACCGCCGCCGAACCGGCAAGGGCCGCGGCGTTGAGCCAGCTCGACATCGCGATGATGGTCAGCGATCCGACGATCGTGGAGAGCGTCAGACCGATGAACCCCGAAGCAGTCCGCATCGACGGCAGCAGCCGCAGCATGTAGCTCCAGAAGACGAAGATGCCGACGGACACGGCGATGGAATAGGCCAGTGCCGCGAAGAAGGTGACCGCGCCATTGTCTTCGAGCAGCGAAGACACGCCGAGATAGGTGTAGATGCCCGAAGCCGTCGCGAGCACGCCCAGCGCTGCCGGTGTGAACGTGTCGAGCCATGCAAGGTGCCGCTCGAGTTCCTTGGCCGTGCGAAGCCCCTTGGCCTCGGCGGCCGTGATCCGCGTCTTCTGCTCTACCATGTCTCGCACCCCTTCCACCCCGCGCTCGTGTCGCGCCGGGTCGGACGGCAGAGCACCGACTAAAGATATGCGCTTGTGGACAATTTAAAAGAACTTGGCACGGGCATGCAGGCCGGCCCGTGATCCGGACGGTATCGCCGCCCGCTCAAATCCGCCCGCGCCCCTTATGGGACCTGCCTCGCGCATAAAATGAGAAATGCCCTGTGAGCCATTGATTCAATATGGATTTTTGGCCGACCTGTCCTCGGAAAGAGTCCCTTGGGTCCGATAAACCAGCCGCTCGATCGCGTCGGCGAGGTGCTCTTCCTGGATGTTGTAATCGCCGCGCTCCACCCGGATCCGGTGCGCCTCGATCATGACATCGGCGTGCCGACACCCCTCGGGCGGCTCGAAGCGGTAGCAGGCCAGTTCGATCAAGAGCCCCATCGGATCGGTGAAGTAGATCGAGTCCATGAACCCGCGATCCTTGGGACCCGAATGCTGTATGCCCCGCGCGTCGAGACGCCCGACCGCCTGCCGGAAGGTGGCCATGCTGACGTTGAACGCCAGGTGATGCACGCAGCCTGCATCGGTCGGGGTCCGGTCAGGGTTCGGTTTGCGATTCTCGTTGGTGAAGATCGTGATCAGCCGCCCGTCGCCGGGATCGAAGTAGAGATGCCCCTCGTCCGGATCGTCGAGGTTCGGCTGGTCGAAGATGAAGGGCATGCCCAGCACGCCTTCCCAGAAATCGATCGACGTCTGGCGGTCGGCCCCGACGAGCGTGATGTGATGCACCCCCTGCACCTGCAATTTGCGTATATCGCCCGCCATGGCGCGCCCTCCCCTTTTTTGCGTTTGCGGGAAGCATAAGCCGCGTGCTCCAAGGCTCAACCCGCGCCTTCGTGCGCCTTGGCACAAGACCTGTGCCGAAAGCGGATCGCTCGGTGGTCAAAGACCGTTGAGCGGCACCTTGAGCATCGGCTTGCCGTCCTTGTCGGTCGGCACCTCGCCGGCGCGCATGTTCACCTGCAGCGACGGGATGATGAGTTTTGGCATCGCCAGCGTTTTGTCACGTTCGGTGCGGAACTTGATGAACTCCTCGCGCGTCTTGCCGCCGCCGACGTGGATGTTGTGCGCCTTTTCCTCGGCCACGGTCGTCTCCCACTGGATGTCGCGCCCGTTCGGCCCGTAGTCGTGGCACATGAAAAGCCGCATCTTGTCGGGAAGGCTCAGAACCTTCTGGATACTGTCGTAGAGCACGCCGGCATCGCCGCCCGGGAAATCGGCCCGGGCCGAGCCGCCGTCGGGCATGAAGAGCGTGTCGCCGACAAAGGCCGCGTCGCCCATGACATGGGTCATGCAGGCGGGCGTGTGGCCGGGCGTGTAGATGACGAAGCACTGCATGTCGCCGACACTGTAGGTGTCGCCGTCGGTGAACAGCCTGTCGAACTGAGATCCGTCACGCTGGAACTCGGTACCCTCGTTGAAGATCTTCCCGAACGTCTCCTGGATCTCCATGATCTTCTCGCCGACCCCGATCTTTCCGCCCAGCCTCTGCTGGATGTAGGGCGCAGCCGATAAGTGATCGGCATGGACATGGGTTTCGATGATCCACTCGAGCTGCAACCCCTTGCCTTCTATTTCGGCGATCATGGCGTCGGCATGGTCATAGGTTATGCGCCCGGCGGCGTAGTCGATATCCATGACGCTGTCGATGATCGCACAGGAGGTCGAACCGGGATCGCGCACGACATAGCTGATCGTGTTGGTCTCGGGGTCAAAATAGGCGGTGATGTCGGGGTGGACACTCATGTCGATGGGATGGTCGGTCATTGTCGGGTCCTCGGGTGGGCCGGCGATTGGCCTTGGGCACAGGAGCCTCGCGGGGCTGTCTCAAACATATTCGAAACACTGAATTTATCAAGCGTCGATCGGCACCGATGCGATGCGCCTCGCTCCGGCGGCGCCACAAATGCGGCCGCGCTCCCTTGACTGTCCCGGGCGCAGCGGGAAAGTTCGCCGGGACGTCGCGCGGCCGGGCAAATGGACCCGCGTCGCGGACAGGACTGCGGGGGACAATTGAATGACGGGACGGCTTGCGGGCAAGACCGCGCTGGTGACGGCGGCGGGACAGGGGATCGGCCTGGCCTCGGCACGGGCGATGGCGCGTGAGGGCGCCCGCGTGATTGCCACGGACATCGACCGCGACACGCTCGAGGCGCTGGCGCCGGACGTGGCGGAGACCCGCTTGCTCGACGTGCGCGACAAGGCCGCCGTGACCGAGGCTGCGGATCAGATCGGCGGCGTCGACGTATTGTTCAACTGCGCGGGCTTCGTCGCCGGAGGCACGATCCTCGAGTGCGACGAAGAGCAATGGGCTTTCTCGCTCGATCTCAACATGACGGCGATGTACCGGATGTGCCGCGCCTTCCTGCCCGGGATGATCGCCGGCGGCGGCGGGTCGATCATCAACATGTCCTCGGTGGCCTCGTCGGTCATCGCTGCCCCGGGTCGCTTCGTTTACGGCACCTCGAAGGCGGGCGTCATCGGCCTGACCAAGTCGATCGCCGCCGATTTCATCCAGCAGGGCATCCGCGCCAACGCGATCTGCCCCGGCACGGTCGAAAGCCCGTCGCTGGAAGACCGGCTGAAAGCAACCGGCGACTACGAGGCAGCCCGGGCCGCCTTCGTGGCGCGCCAGCCGATCGGGCGCATCGGGCGACCCGAGGAAATCGCCGCGCTCGTCGTCTACCTTGCGTCGGACGAGAGCGCATACACCACCGGCGTCGCCCATGTCATCGACGGCGGCTGGGCCAACATATGAGGAAGCAGAAAGCATGAAACTACTCAGACACGGAGACCGCGGCGCCGAAAAACCCGGCATGATGGCCGAGGACGGCACGATCCGGGACCTGTCCGGCATCGTGGACGACATCGCGGGCGAGGTGCTGCTGGATGCCGGGCTCGAGAAGCTGCGCGGCATCGACCCGCAAAGCCTGCCGATGGTCGATCCGTCCAGCCGTCTCGGCGCTTGCGTGGGCGGGACCGGCAAGTTCATCTGCATCGGTCTCAACTACGCCGACCACGCCGCCGAAAGCGGCATGGACGTGCCGCCGGAACCGGTCATCTTCATGAAGGCAAGCTCGGCCATCTGCGGGCCGAACGATCCCATCGTGATCCCGCGCGGTTCGACCAAGACCGATTGGGAGGTCGAGCTGGCGGTGGTGATCGGCAAAACCGCCAAGTACGTCTCGGAAGACGAGGCGCTCGACCACGTGGCGGGGTATGCGTTGACCAACGATGTGTCCGAACGCGAGTTCCAGCTCGAACGCGCGGGCACCTGGACCAAGGGCAAGAGCTGCGACAACTTCGGCCAGATCGGCCCGTGGCTGGTCACGCGCGACGCCGTGGCTGACCCACAGAACCTCAAGATGTGGCTCAAGGTGAACGGCGAAACCAAGCAGGACGGATCAACCAACACGATGGTCTACGGGGTCCGGCACCTGGTGTCCTACCTGTCGCAGTTCATGTCGCTGCATCCCGGCGACGTGATCTCGACCGGGACCCCTCCGGGCGTGGGCCTCGGGTTCAAGCCGCCGCAGTTCCTCAAGGCCGGCGACGTCGTCGAACTCGGGATCGAGGGGCTCGGCGAACAGCGCCAGGACGTGATCGCCGACTGAGGCGGCACGACGTAAAAGATTCCCCGTCGCGCCACTTGCAAGGGCGCGGCGGGCGGGCCATTTGCCGCTTCGGGCGGATCCGGTCGCAGGCGATCCTGCGCACGCCCGAACGGAACCTTGCACGGTGACACGCCCGCGCGACTTCGCCCCCGCAACACTCGAAATCAGCTCCTGTTCAGGCCAGGAAAATCGGCGCACCGAGGGCTTTCGCGCCCCGATGCGACAGGCCTGACATGACCCTGACACTCATCGCCATCGCCGGCGGCCTCGGTCTGCTTGTTCTCGGCGGGCATCTGCTGGTGCAGGGTGCCGTCACCCTCGCCCTGCGGCTCAACGTCTCCCCGCTTGTCGTCGGCCTGACCGTCGTGGGCTTCGGCACGTCCACACCGGAGCTTGTGACGAGCCTGCAGGCGGCCTGGCGCGACCTGCCGGGCATAGCCGTCGGCAACGTCGTCGGCAGCAACATCTGCAACATCTTGCTGATCCTCGGGCTTGCCGCGCTTGTCTACCCTGTGACGGTCGATCGGCGGGCCTTCCGGCGCGACGGGGCCATGCTGCTGGCCGCGACCCTGCTTGGCGTCGCGGTCGTGCTCGGGGGCAGCCTGCAGCGCGGCTTCGGCCTGGTGTTGCTGGCCGGACTCGCAGCCTATCTGCTCATCGCCTATCGCGCCGAAGCGGTATCCCAAGAGCCCGAGGCCGTGGCCCCATCCCGAACACCGGCCTGGCGCGCGGTGGCCGAAGCCGCGGGCGGGATCGCGCTGACCATCGTAGGCGCGCACCTGCTTGTCGGTGCCGCCGTCATGCTGGCCGCTGACATGGGCGTGCCCGAAGCGGTGGTCGGCCTGACCGTCGTGGCGCTCGGCACTTCCCTGCCCGAGCTTGCGACCTCTGTCGTGGCCGCGCTCCGGCGACAGCCCGAGGTCGCCTTCGGCAATGTCGTGGGCAGCAACATCTTCAACGTACTCGGCATCCTCGGCGTCACGGCGCTGGTCACGCCGATCGCCGTGCCGCCTCAGATCGCCGCGACAGACGTCTGGGTCATGCTGGGCGCCACGCTGGCATTGATCCTGGTGGCCCTGCGCGGGACCCTGGGACGCGCCACCGGCGCAGTGCTTCTGACCGGTTACGCGGCCTATGTCGCATGGCTCGGGGTCGGGCTGTTCTGACGCCGCTCAGCGGTCCAGCAGCGTGCGCGCGGCGGCGAGCCAGGGATCGTCGGCGGAGAAGAGAAACGCCTTCTCTTCCAGCAAGGTGCGTGCCGCTCCGAGGTCGTCGCCGCGTGCGATGTGGCCCATGACCGCGTATTGCACCGCCCTGCGATCGAACGGGGCGAGGTCTCGGGCCCGCGCGAAATCCGCACCGCCGTCCCCGCCGTCGCGGAACCGCGCCATGCCGCGCAAAAGCAGCGCATCGAGTTTAAGCGGCGCCCGCGAGGCGGGGCTGTCGAGCACGGCGGAAAAGCTCTCGATCGCGCGCTCCCAGTCGCCGCGGTAGAGTTGCAGCAACCCACCGACCATCGCCGAGAATTCCGAGGCCCCCTCGCTGAGTTCGGGCAGGGTCACGTAGCCGGTGACACCGCCGCTGGTCAGGCGCGTCGGTGCCTCTGGCAGGCGCGGGTTGAATTCCAGGAAGCGCAGGGTCGTGCCGGTGCGCCCCAGCACCGGGCCACCGTCGATGCGCTGACGGATCGCCAGCCCGTCGATCCGCCGGAAGGTCTCGACGATGTCCGGTTCCAGCCGCACTGCGGACAGCGAAAACCGCCGGCGCGGCGGTCCGACGGACAGCCTGTGCCCCGACCGGGTCAGCGTCCAGGTCTCGAAGTTGGCATCGCGGAAATCGCAGGACTTGCCCCCGCCACAGTCGCCCGGTGCGGCGAAGGTCGGCAACGTCACGTTGAGATCGGCGATCACCTCGCCCGCGTAGGACCGCGTCTCACCCCAGATCACGATCTGTGCCAGAAGATCGCGCCGCCGCGCCTCCGCCTCGGCGCCCTCGTGGCTCTGCCGCGTCATCGGCTCGTCCGACCACGCCATGATCGCGAGGTTGAAATCGTCGCCGTCGGGATTCTCCGGCCACGGGGCCTGTCGCCCGGTCTGCGCAAGCTGCAGCGACAGGACGGTGGCGACGTTGCGGCCCAGGAATCCTTTGCTTTCGAGTTGCGGGAAATAGACCGTGATCGGGTCAGGATTCACCGTGCTGTCTGCCCAAAGCGGCGGCCCGAGCAGACAGGCCACGAGGCCACAGATCGCCCGTCTCATTGCGACGGGCATTCGCGGTTTGCCGTGTCAACGCCCTTCGCGACCAGCGCCGTCAGGGGCGCGCCGAGGCTAGGGTCCTCCTCGGCCACCGCCCGGGCCCTCAGATCGGCCTGCGTCAGGAGCATGTAGACGTCGGGCTTCCTTGTGCACCCCGGCAGCACTTCGAGCGCGAGCGCATAAAGCACGGCGACCGAATGGCTGTCGTTGGTCGTGTCATAGGTGGCATCGCTGAAACGCAGTTCGACATCGACGGTCTCGGTGCCGGAACCGCGACCGAGTTCGCCGAGGAAAAAACTGCTGCGGATCGCCAGTTCGGTGGGATCGAGGCGTTTGACCCGCCCGGTCAGCAGCGCCAGCGCGCCGGTCTGGCTCCAGTGCAGACGGCGGCTCTCGAGTGTCGGGATCAGCTCTACCGGGTCGGCGATTTCCGAACCGTCGGACCCCGGCTTCGGCACCGGTTCGAGCGCCAGCCGGGCGAGCTGCCCGGCGTCGATGTTCAGCCCCAGCGCTTCGAGCTCCGAGGCAAGGCGCGGAAGTTTCGCGACCATCATGTCGCGGAAGTCTTGAAAGGCGATCTCGGCATCGGCCGCAGTGGTGCTGCCATAGCGGAAAAGATGCACGCTGGTGCGGTCCTGGCCCCAGGCGCCGGAGCCGGCGATCAACGCAATGAGCAGGCTCAGGAGCGCGGACAGTCGCATGAGGTCGCCTCCGTCTCGTTGCGCTGGTCATGGGTCAGGTAGGTGATCTCGACCGCGACCGTGCAGCCCTCCTGCGCGAGCGCCTGAAAACTCGCCAGTCCATTCGGGTTGCGCGCCCGGTCGACGGAAAGGTCCAGGATCCGCGCCGCCCCGGCCTCGAACACCCGTTCCTCCGGCGGCGGCATGTCCAGCGCGCCCGGCGCGTCATCGCCCGCGATAAAGCGCGCCGCACGGACCAGGGCCGTTCGGTTGCCGGGATTGCTGGCGAAGACACTGACGCCGTCCGCGCGGCACTCCAGCGCGGTTGCGGCGAGGCTCGAGCGCGGAAACTCGAGGCGTTCGGCGAGAAAGGCGTAGATCAGCGTCAGCAGCGGCAACAGCGCGAGGATCCCCTTGAGGTCGAAGCCTGCGACGATGCGCGCGGGCCATGTCTGGTAGTCCCCGCATTCGGTGCATTTGTGTGCGCCCGCGGGCATCTCGTGCCGACAGACCCTGCACTGCCCCGTCGCATCCGCCATCTAGCTGCCGGCGTCGCCGTCACTGTCCGGCGCGTTCTGCGACGCCTCCGGGACATCCGGGGCCTGGGCCAGCCCGAGCGCAATCAGCAGCGGGTCATCGAGTTCGTCGCGCTGCTCGAGTCCTTCGGCGGCGCGGAACGCATAGATCGCATCGGCCGTGCGCGGCCCCATCACCCCATCGTCCGGTCCGGGATCGTATCCGCGTTCGGACAGGGCACGCTGGACCGCCCGGACAAGGTTCGGCGAATAGGCGCTGCCGTCCTTGCGCGAGATGCTGGCACCGGCATGTGCTGCCGCAGGCGACAGAACCAGGAGCGCGATCACGGCGCGTCGGGTGAGGTGTGTCATGTTCAACTCCTCCTTGGCTGGCCGGCCCAGTGTACAACCCCGCTCGAATTTGCGCTACGCAGTTGCCGCACCTTGCGCGTTGGCTAATGTTTCCGTATTTCATGATTCATGGAATTAGTAATCGCTGACAGACTCGCCACCCTCGGCCACGCGCCGCGCCTCGCGGTCTACCGGCTGCTCATGCGGCGCTGGCCAGACGAGGTTCCGGCCGGTCACATCGCGGATGCCCTCGACCTCAGGCCGAACACGGCATCGGTCTATCTGTCCGCGCTGCTGCGGGCGGGTCTCGTCGTTCAGCGCCGCGACGGCACGCGGCTGCTTTACAAGGTGAACATGGAAACGGCGCGGGCGCTGATGTCGGCCCTGTTTCTCGACGGTCTGCGCGGGCGCGCGGATCTGCTTCCCGAACTCGGAGACCGGAGATCTCTCATGACCGAAAGACCCTACAAGGTACTCTTTGTCTGCACCGGCAATTCGGCGCGTTCCATCTTCGCCGAGACGCTGCTGCGCGATCTGGCCGGCGACAGGTTCGAGGCGTTCTCGGCCGGGACCGCGGCGCGCTCCGACCTCAACCCCATCGCGGTCGAGATGCTCGAGCAGAAGGGCCACGCGACGGGCGGCCTGCGGGCCAAGTCGACCTCAGTATATCAGGGCGACGACGCGCCGAGGTTCGATTTCGTCTTCACGGTCTGCGATCTTGCGGCGAACGAGGATTGCCCGCCCTGGCCGGACCAGCCGATCTCGGGCCACTGGAGCACTCCGGACCCGGCCCGGGCCGAAGGCACGCCCGCGGAACGCCGTCTCGCCTTCCAGACCGCCTACGGCATGCTGCGCAACCGGATCGAAGCCTTCGTCGCGCTGCCGATCTCGACGCTGGACCGCGCCTCGCTGCAACATCGCATCGACGAGATCGGAATGATGACCCTTGAGAAAGAGACCTGACCCAAGATGACAACTTACGCGATCAACGGCTTGGGCCGTATCGGAAAACTCGCGCTTCGTCCTCTGCTCGAGCGCGGCGCGGACGTGGCCTTCGTCAACGATGCGGTGGGCGATCCGGCGTTGCATGCGCATCTGCTGGAGTTCGACTCCGTGCATGGGCGGTGGCCGGCAAAATTCGCGCCTGACGAAAGCGCGATCTCGATCGACGAGGTGCGCATCCCTTGCCATTCCGAGCGCCGGATCGAGGATCTGCCGCTCGACGGCGTCGACGTGGTCATCGATTGTACTGGGGTCTTCAAGACGGCGGCAAAGCTCGCGCCCTACTTCGAGGCCGGCGTCAAGAAAGTGGTCGTGTCCGCACCGGTCAAGGACGGGGAAACCGCGAACATCGTCTACGGCGTCAATCATGACACCTACGATGGCGCGCGCCACCGCATCGTCACGGCGGCCAGCTGCACCACGAACTGCCTTGCCCCCGTGATCAAAATTCTGCACGAAGAGATCGGCATAAGCCACGGCTCGATAACGACGATCCACGATGTCACCAACACCCAAACCATCGTCGACCGCCCCGCCAAGGACCTGCGGCGCGCACGCTCGGCGCTGACCAACCTGATCCCGACGACCACGGGATCGGCCACCGCAATCACGCTGATCTACCCGGAACTGACCGGCAAGCTGAACGGTCATGCGGTACGCGTGCCCCTGCTCAACGCATCCCTGACCGACTGCGTCTTCGAGATGCGCCGCGCCGTCAGCGCCGAAGAGGTCAACGCCCTCTTCAAAGCCGCCGCCGACGGCCCGCTGAACGGCATCCTGGGGTACGAGGAGCGCCCGCTGGTGTCGTCGGATTTCACCAATGACGCGCGCAGCGCGATCATCGACGGGCCAAGCACGATGGTGATCAACGGCACCCAGCTCAAGGTCTATGCCTGGTACGACAACGAATGGGGCTACGCACAACGGCTGGTCGACGTTGCGCAGATGGTCGGAGCTTCGTTGTGAGCAGACCGGAGGGGTTTGCGGCCTACGTGACCGTCACGGCCGCCTACTGGGCCTTCATGCTGACCGACGGTGCGCTGCGCATGCTGGTGCTGCTGCACTTCCACACGCTGGGCTTCTCGCCGGTGCAGCTGGCCTACCTCTTCGTGCTCTACGAGATCGCCGGCGTCGTGACGAACCTCTCCGCCGGCTGGATCGCGGCGCGCTTCGGTCTGACCCGGACGCTCTATGCCGGGCTCGGATTGCAGATCGTCGCGCTCCTGGCGCTGGCGCGCCTCGACCCGGGTTGGACCGTGGCGGCCTCGGTTGTCTTCGTGATGCTCGTGCAGGGCATGTCCGGCGTGGCCAAGGATCTTGCAAAGATGAGCTCGAAAAGCGCCGTCAAGCTGCTGGCTCCGGACGGTGACGGCGGGTTGTTTCGCTGGGTCGCGCTGCTGACCGGCTCGAAGAACGCGGTGAAAGGCCTGGGCTTCCTGCTTGGGGCCGGTCTGCTAGCGGTCGCGGGCTTCGTGCCCTCTGTACTCGGGATGGCGGCCGTGCTGGCGGTGATCCTGGCCGCGGCCGTGCTGCGCATGCCGACCGGGCTGCCCCTCGGCCGCAAAGACGCCAAGTTCCGCGAGGTGTTTTCCAAGAACGCCAACATCAACCGGCTGAGTCTTGCGAGGTTCTTCCTTTTCGGCGCACGGGACGTATGGTTCGTGGTCGGCATCCCGGTCTATTTCTATGCCGTCCTGTCCGATGGCAGCGAAGCCGGCAACCGCGCGGCGTTCTTCACCATCGGCAGCTTCATGGCGGTCTGGACGATCCTCTATGGCTGGGTGCAGGCAAATGCGCCGCGCATCCTGCGCGCCGCGGACCGACCCGCGGCGGAGCTTGTCGGTCTGGCCCGGCACTGGGTCGCGGCGCTGATCGTGATCCCCGCCTTTCTTGCGGCGCTGGTCTGGACGGCAGGCAGCCCGGCCACCTGGCTGACGGTCACGCTGATCGCGGGCCTCCTGGTCTTCGGCGCGGTCTTCGCCGTCAACTCCGCGCTGCACTCCTACCTGATCCTCGCCTTCACCGACGCGCACCGCGTGACGATGGACGTCGGCTTCTACTACATGAGCAACGCGGCGGGACGACTGGTCGGAACGGTGCTGTCGGGGGCCAGCTACCAGTTGGGCGGCCTGCCGCTCTGCCTTGGAACGGCGGCGGTGCTACTGCTTCTGAGTTGGCTGGCCGTTCGGCGGTTGGAGACCGGCGTACAGCGGCCCGCGACGGTCTAATGGCGCGCCCGGCGGGGAGGTGCCGGGCGCGCGACGCCGTCAGCTCAGGTGATGGGTCTCGGGCACGCCGTAGACCGGCGTGTCGATGCCTTCCATTCGTGCCTTGAGCTGCAGCGCGAGGAATTGCGAATAGTGGCGCGACTGGTGCAGGTTGCCGCCGTGAAACCACAGCGCGTCCTGCTGCGTCGGCTTCCACATATTGCGCTGTTCGCCGACCCAAGGGCCGGGATCCTTGGTGGTGTCCGACCCAAGGCCCCAGACCTTGCCGACCTTGTCTGCGACATCCTGGCCGATCAGGTCCGCGACCCAGCCGTTCATCGAATTGTAGCCGGTCGCATAGACGATCAGGTCGGCGTCGAGATGGGTGCCATCGTCGAGAATGACGCCGGTCTCGTCGACCTCGGTTACCTGTCCGCGCTTGAGCTTGATCTCGCCGTCGATGATGAGCTGGCTCGCGCCGATGTCGATGTAGTAGCCCGACCCGCGGCGCAGGTACTTCATGAACAGCCCCGAGTCGTCATCGCCCCAGTCGAGCCAGAACCCCGCCTTCTCGAGCCCCGCATAGAAGTCGGCATCACGCTTCTTCATCTCGGCATAGGCCGGAATCTGGAACTCGTGCAGGATCGCGTAAGGAAGCGAGGCGAAAATCAGGTCGGCCTTTTCGGTCGTGACGCCGCTGGCCACGGCTTCCTCGGAGTAGAGCGCGCCAAGACCGATCTCCATCAACGTGTCCGACCGGACGATGTGGGTGGACGAACGCTGAACCATCGTGACGTCGGCGTCGTGTTCCCAGAGTGCCGCGGCGATATCGTGAGCGGAATTGTTCGATCCCACGATCACGCATTTCTTGCCGCGGTAGGCGTCCGGGCCGGGGTGGGCCGAGGAATGATGCTGGTCGCCCTTGAACCGCTCCATGCCCGGGAATTCGGGCATCCGGGGCTTGCCGGACATGCCCGTCGCCATCACCAGGTGTTTCGGCTTAAGGATCACCTCCTCGCCGTCCCGGTCGACGGCGACCGTCCAGGAACCGCTCTCTGCGTCGTAGCTTGCGGATTTGGCCGTGGAGCGGGTCCAGTAGTTGAGCTCCATGACCTTGGTGTACATCTCCAGCCAGTCGCCGATCTTGTCCTTGGGCGAGAAGACCGGCCAGGTGTCCGGGAACTTGAGATAGGGCAGATGGTCGTACCAGACCGGGTCGTGCAGACAGAGGGACTTGTAGCGCTTGCGCCAGCTGTCGCCGGGGCGGTCGTTGCGCTCGAGGATGATCGTCGGGATGCCGAGCTGGCGCAGCCGTGCCCCGAGGCCGATGCCGCCCTGCCCGCCGCCGACGATGACGACATAGGGCTGCGTCCCGTAGCCGAGGTCCGCCTCTTCCCTCTCGCGCTCTTCGAGCCACGTCGTGCGGTTCTTGCCTGCGCCGTGCTTGGCGCCGAGTGGCCGGGCAAGGCCTTTCGGTTCCTCGTGGCCCTTGAGTTCGGCCATCGTGGTCAGCAGCGTCCAGATCTTGCCGTTCCTGAGCCGGACCAGCCCGTAGCCGCGCGCGACGGCGGTCTCGAAGCTGATCCAGGCGGTGACGACACCGCCCTCCTCCGTCGGCGGCTCGCCTTCCGCCAGCTGCCAGCCCGAGGGTTCCGTCGCTTCGAGCTGATGCGTCAGCATGTCCGCGATCTCTTCGCGGCCCTCCATCGTCTTGAGGTTCCAGGTGAAGGTCACGAGGTCACGCCAATATCCGTCCTCCTCGAACATCTCCGTAGCCCGCGCGATATCCTTCGCCGCCAGCGCCTCTCCGAACGCATCGAGAAACTGCGTCACCTGCGCGTCGATCGTCGTGTCCAGCATTGGTCTCCTCCCATGTTGAACCCAAGCTTCGAGGATCGCAGCGAATGGCGCGATCACAAAGTCCTTTCCCCCGGAAACGGACTAGTCCAAAGGTCGTATGTCAGGGTGCGACGAGATCTGCGGTCCGCACCTCGCCGCCCGAAACGATTGGCCCGCAGGGAATGCCGAACCGCGCATGCACCCGATCGAGCGCCGCACGGCCATGCGCCAGATACCGCCCCCGGTTCATCTTGACGTCGATCAAACCGGCAGTCCGGCGATGCAGCGGGAACCAGCGGTCGAGATCTGCGCCGAAGCCGTTGAGGACCCGAAGCGGCATCTCACCGATCAGCATCACGATGTTCATCCAGGAGTGGGTCATCGAGGCCATCTGGAAGATCTTGGCACCCTTCGGATAAAGCGCTTCGAAATCCATTTCGTAAAGCGGCACCTCGCGCAGGCGATCCATGAACATCAGGTGCGTGAGGAAGTAGGACGACAAGATGCTCTGAAAGTTGATGCAGGAGCGTGGCGTCACGGTCATCACCGCGCCGCCGGAAGAGACGTAGGGCTCGTAGGACCTTCCGGAATGCAGCACGTGACCGGTGCAGTTGACGAAGATCGTGCCCGGTTCCACGTCCCGGGCGTTTCCGCTGCGCAGGCGCAGTTCCGGACCCGACGCGGTGTCGACGACGTCCTGCAGGTAACATGGCAGGATTTCGACGGCGCCGGCGGCGATCTCGTCGCTTTCGGACTTCGACATCAGCGCGTAGAGAAACCGCTCGCCCCGCCCGTCCGGGCTGACCGCGTAAGTGTCGCGGAAGTGCTCGAAGACCTCGGCCTCGTTGTCGCCGTCGAACCGCATGGCGATGTCGCCGAAGAGCGACAGGACGAGTTGCCCCCGCCACCAGCGCCCGGCCCCGGGCGGAAACATCTTCTCGCGATCGGCAAAGATCGTGCCCTGCCCGGTCAGCAGGGTGACGCGCCGGTCCGGGTCGCGACGGATCACCGACAGCGCGGTGTCCATCCCGGTCTTGCCGCCGCCGACGATGCAGATCGGCGCAGTGCCATCCTTTGCGGCAACCCCTGCAAGTTTTTCAGGCGTCGTGCTGACCACGGCTTTCGAGGAAAGCGTCAGCGGTTCGAGCGCCGCAACATCGTAGCCCGGCGCACGGATCAAGCGCTTGGCATGAATGCGGACCTCGGCCGCGCCCGTCCCGGCGGCCCGACAGGTGACCTCCACCCGCGACCCGGCATCGGTCTGCGCCTCCTGCCAGCCGGTCATCTCGTGTCCGAAGAGTTCGATCAGCCCGACGCGCGTGCGGAAGGTGTCGTAGCAGCGCCCGAGATGCGCCAGCACCTCCGGTTTTCTCGCAAGGTAACCGCGCGGTTTCGACCAGTCCCAGGCAATGTTGCCGGCGGTAAAGCTTCCGTGCGGCTGGTGCAGGCGCACGTGGTCGTAGACCGAGTTCCACATTCCTCCGCACCGTTCGCGGCGCTCGATCAGCACGATGCGGGCATTGCGCGGCAGATATTCGGTGGCGACGCTGAGCGCGCTCAGGCCGGCGGCGCCGGCGCCGACGATGACAAGGTCGGCTGGGTTGTCTTCACTGAAATCCGAATAGTGGTTCGTCATGCGCCGGACCGGCTTGAAATTGGCACGCACGTTACGTGCGCTGCACCAGAACTACCACCGGCACCGCAAAATGCAACCTTCACGCGAAGATCAGCGGGTTGCCACGCGGGCGATGGACAAGGTCATGATCTCGTCCGCGTCGAACCGGAACGGGGCGCGCAGGACCTTGTGATCGACAAGGCTCCAGCCAGGACGGTCGGGAAAATACTCGGCCAGCCGCCGCGCGCCCTCGGCCGGATCGTCCTCTTTCCAGACCAGCACGTAGTCGCCGTCTGGATCGGGACGCACCTCGGCGTAGGCCTCGTTGATCAGCGTCAGGTGCGGCGCCACGTAGAGGATGTTCCCGGCCAGCCATTGATGCGCGATGATCGCGGTCTCCGGCGTCTGCAGATAGGCCTCCATCTGCGGCACGAGCGTCGGGAAGGGGGCCGCGACATCGGCATCGTTCCGGAAGTAATGCACCGGCAAACCCAAGACCACCACCGCCGCGATGACCCCGTAGACCCGCAAGAGTGCCCGCCGTCCCTGCCCGGTCAGGCGCGGCAGCAGCCAGAGCACAAGCGCTGGCGCCGAGAAGATCAGCAACGGCTGGAGCCATCGGTCGCGGAAGTTCGTCCCCCCCGCCAGCACGATCGCGACGGCGAGCAACACCATCCCGAAGAGCACCGTGCGGCGCAAAAGACGTTCGAGGTCATTGGGAGGCGCCGTCTGGCCGTTGCGGCGGAACCCCCAGAGTGCGCCGACCACGACGGTGGGCAGCAGCAGGAAGTTGAGCGTCCCCGCGCCGATCGCAAGCAGGCCCTTGGCCGCGCGCGTTAGCAAGCTCAGGTGCTCTTCGACGCGCAGCTTGGTCGCCGTAGCGAAGGCCAGTTGCGGATTCTGGTAGATCCACCAATAAGGCCATGCCAGCAGAAGAGCGGCGATCACGAGGGACAGGATCAGGCGCTTGTCGCGGAAGCTTTCCCGCATGTCTGGCAAGCTCAGGATGGCCAGCGCCGCTGCGGCGGGCATCAGGTAGAAGTTGTACTTGGCGAGCCCCCCGGCCGCGAGCACGAGCCCGAGGCAGACGAACCCCGCCGTCGAGGGCCGCCGCGCGATCCACCATAGAGCCGCCAGGCAGAGCATGGCGCAGAGGCTGACGAGCACCGAATGGGTCAGCGAGCGCTGGCTTTCCCAGGCGATCTGCGGCAAGAGCAGCAGCGAAAGCGCCACCGGGCCCGCGGTCATCGGAATAAAGCGCGTGCGCAGGATGCCGTAGAGCGTCAATACCATGCCGCAAAGCAAGGCGTTCTTGAACAGCGACAGGCTGAACAGCGACGGTCCCGCGACAAGAAAAACCGTGTGCTGCAGCCATCCGTAGAGCGGAAGCTGCGGACCGTATCCCCAGCGGAACTCCTGTGCCTGAAGGAACATCTCGGCCTCGTCGAGGCCGAGCCCGCCGCCCAGCAGCGCGCGGTAGACGGTGTGGAAGGTGAAATAGGCAAGGATCAGACCGGGCCAGAAACGCCGTCCGGTCATCCGGCGTGCCGACCCGTGGCCGGGATTGCGGCCCCGGCGATCCCTCTGTATTGCGTTTGCGCCGGCTGTCCGGAGGTCCGATGCCTTTCCGCCGCTGATCCGTCTGACGCAGCCATTCCGACGTCCGTTCTCGATAAGAGCCAGTTCATGACCGAGATCTCCATCGTTGTGCCGATAAAGAACGAGGCCGGCAACATCGGGCCGCTCATCGACGGCATTGTCAAGACCTGCGCCCCCGGCCCGGATTTCGAGGTCGTCGTCGTCGACGACGGCTCGACGGACGCCTCCACCGAGGTCGTCGCAACGCGCATGAAGGGCGATCCGCGGATCCGGCTGGTGCGCCATGATCGCAGCGGCGGGCAAAGCGCCGCGGTCCACACCGGGGTCGCCCATTCCCGTGGGCGCATCGTCTGCACGCTCGATGGCGACGGGCAGAACCCGCCCGAGGAACTGCCTAACCTCTGCGCGCCACTTCTGGCCGAAAGTGCGCCCGCCACGCTGGGTCTTGTGGCGGGGCAACGTGTCGGGCGCCAGGACACGGTGTCGAAAAAGCTCGCCTCACAATTCGCCAACGGTCTCAGGGCGCGGCTTCTGAACGATGGCACCCGCGACACCGGATGCGGGCTCAAGGCCTTCCGGCGTGACGCTTTCCTCGACCTGCCCTACTTCGATCACATGCACCGCTATCTTCCGGCGCTCTTCAAGCGTGCCGGCTACGACGTTGCGCATGTCGACGTGAGCCACCGGCCCCGGGTCGAGGGTCAGTCGAAATACTCCAACTGGCAGCGCGGCCTGGTCGGGGCGGTCGACCTGCTCGGGGTGCTGTGGCTGCTGAGACGGGCCAAGAAGCCACGGATCAAAGAAGAAGAAAGGCACGAAGAATGAACGCGATCCTCGAATTCCTGCAGGTCGACAGCTGGGTCGAATTCTGGTGGGTTATGTTCGGCCTCTTCGGTCAACTGATGTTCACGGCGCGCTTTCTCGTCCAGTGGATCGCCTCCGAGCGCGAACGCCGCTCGATCATCCCGCTGGCCTTCTGGTACTTTTCGGTCGGGGGTGGACTGATCCTCTTCACCTACGCGCTCTATCGCAAGGACCCGGTCTTCATCCTGGGCCAATCGATGGGGCTGTTCATCTACATCCGGAACCTCTGGCTCATCCACGCCGAAAAGAAGCGCGCCTGAGATCCGACCGAGGGCGCGGACACATGTCAGTCACGCACCTGATTGGCACGGCGCAAGACTTGCGAACGCCATGCGTTGCGCTGCGCGCAGTCCCTCGCAATCTCCCGGCTCGTCGCTCCCGATCCAAGTAGCCGACCTCCAGCAGGGACAGTTGGAACCGCGCGCCCCTTCTCGCACAGCTTTGATACCGCGCGCTCGCAGCAGATCGGAGCCTTCAGAAGCGGCGCGGCACCAAGTGCAAATCACCCGACTAATCGTCTTGCACGCCTAGGCGTTGCCGGATAAAAGCCGCGCAGCGTGAACGCGGCCATTCAACGGACCGCCTCGCGTCGCCCGCACCTGTCCGGGTCCCGGGGCCGCTGTAGCTCAGCTGGTAGAGCACGTCATTCGTAATGATGGGGTCGGGGGTTCGAGTCCCTTCAGCGGCACCACCCAAATTCTTCTGCACCCATAAACGCCATTCAGAGCGGCCATGACCATGGCATGCCATCGACCAACTCCGGCCGGAGCGGTATCGGCTCCGACCGGCGATGTTAGCGCCCATAGTGTCAGGCGGTGCCGCGAACGGGACGGTCCTTGTCGATGTTGAACTTCATACCGTCCAGCAGCTCGTCGAGATCGGGCCGTGCGGCCGGGCCGTTGGAGATGTCGACCAGCATGAGCGTTCCATCGGGACGGATCGCGAAGGCTCCGGGTTCCGCGAACCGGTGTGTCGTCTCGGCCTCCGAAAGCGGCTCGGAGACGTAAAGCCCGAGGTCGCGCATCTGCGGCTCGGTCAGCCCGTAGCAGAGATCGAAGCTCCAGCCGAACTCGTCGCGGTCGGCCTGCGCCTTCTCGCGGTCGTCGGCAGAGACCACCACGACGTCCATCACATCGGTCCATTGCGGCAGCATCGCGTCGAGCTTGCCCAGGAAGCGCTTGCAGCGCGGGCAATGCCGCCCGCGGTAGACGAACAGCATCGTCCAGCGCTCCTTGCGGGTGCCGACGGTCACCGGGTTGTTCCCGTTCACGGTTTCGAAGGTGAATTCGCCAATCGGCGCGCCGACGTCCGGTCTTTTCGCGGTCATGTGCTCTCCTCGCATCCGGGCGAGCCTGCGGCAGGCCATCCCGCCCATGTCGCCCTGCGCAGGTATGCCTTCCGGGCGAGGGGTCAAACAAGCGCTTTCGCCAAGCGACCGGCCAGGTCCGGGGCGCCCCATGCTTGGTTCCGTACATGGGGGCAAGGCGATGTCGCCGCAGCCGCGCCCTTGTCACGCTCGCCCGTCATCCTAAGCTTGATCTCATGCCGCGTGTCGCGACCTACCTGCTGATCCTGTGCAGCTTTGCCGCCTCCCCCGCGGCAGCGCAGACGCAGCGCGAAACCGGCCTGGAGCTGGTCCTGCTGGCGGATGCCTCCGGCTCGATCGACGAGGAGGAACTTGCCTTCCAGCGGCAGGGATACGCGCAGGCGATGACCGACCCGCAGGTACTCGACGCCATTCGCACCTCCACCTACGGGTCGATTGCAGTGACCTACGTCGAATGGGCGACAAACACTGCAGTCGTGGTCGACTGGATGATCGTCGACGGCCCCGAAAGTGCCGAGGCTTTTGCGCGGGCTCTGATCGGTCCGCCGCGCCAGGCCTACGGGAGCAATGCGATCGGCGCGGCCCTTCTCGACGGCAAGCGCCTGATCGAGCGCAACGACATTTTCGCGCCGCGCGCCGTCATCGACTTTTCCGGCGACAGCATCCGCAATTCGTCGGGTCCCGGCATCGCCGAGGCGCGCGCCGAGGTGCTTGCGGCCGGGATCACGATCAACGCGCTGCCGATCCTGCGCCCCGAGGACGGACGGCGCGCGGGCGCGAACCTCGAGGAAGAGTATCGTGAGCGGATCATTGGCGGACCCGGGGCCTTCATGGTCACCGCCGAGAACCGGGCAAGTTTCGCCGACACCGTGCGCCGGAAGCTGATCCTCGAGATCGCGGGCACGTCGGATGCGCTTGATCCCGTCCAGTCTCGGCAAGAGGCTGCCGTCATGCCGGTTCCGGCTGCGCAAGCCTCGCGGTAGGCCTTGGAACACTTCGAACATGCCAACGGAGAGACCGACGTGACACGATTTGCAGCCATCGCGCTTATGCTGACGGCCCTCGCGGCCTGCACCCCGCCGGACAGCGGCTACCAGTCGTCCGATGACCGTCTGCAATCCGTCGGCGAGGACGCGGTCGCCGATATCGACGCGACGGGTTTCGACGCCCTCTGACGACGCACCGAGCCTGCACCAAGCGAGTTCGCGTTTGCCGGGCCGCCGATCAAGTAGCCCGGCCTACCCGCTGATCGGCGGCTGCGCCGCGCCTGCCCCTGTGTGCGGACTTTGCCTGCAATCATCGTTTGCAAATGCGCCGCTATGCCATGATGCTGAGGCAGGGTGGAACGGGACAGATCGTGACCAAGGTCGGACCGGCAGACTGTGATATTCTTCGCGCCCGGCACTCTGCCGATGCCGGCGGTGTACCAGTTCGCGCCAGCGCGACACCGGTGCGCCATAGGGCCGCCGATTTCCCGACACCCCGCTTCCCCGGCTTCGGGGAAGCCGATGGATCCTTCCGTGCGGTAAGAGGAGGAGACGTGACACGCAGCTGTCACGTTGACCGCGCAGAAGGCTGCGGAAAGGTCCGCCCGCAGGGCCAAGGCCTTTTGATGTATCAATAACCTGTCATGGGAGAGACAACATGAAGCATTCGACATCGTTCCTGGCCGCCGCCGCTATTCTGGGCCTCGCACAGTCTGCCGCGGCGCAGACGCAGATCGAATTCTGGCACGCATTTACCGGGCGTCTCGGTGAACTCGTCGACGAGCAGGTCGCGACCTTCAACGGCAGCCAGTCGGACTACGCGGTGAACGCAGCGCACAAGGGCAACTATTCCGAGACCCTGAACGCCGGCATCGCCGCCTTCCGCGCCGGCGAGCAGCCGCACATCCTGATGGTCTTCGAGGTTGGCACGGCAACCATGATGGGCGCTAAGGGCGCGATCAAGCCGGTTTACGAGGTGATGTCCGACGCCGGTGCCGAGTTCGACCCCGACGCCTTTATCGGCTCGGTCAAGGGCTACTACACCACCACCGATGGCGAGATGCTGTCGATGCCGTTCAACTCGTCGACCCCGGTGCTCTGGGTCAACCGCGACAAGCTCGAAGAAGCCGGGATCGACCCCGACACCGACCTGTCGACCTGGGACAAGGTGGGCGAGGTGCTGACCCAGCTCAACGAAGCTGGCGTCGACTGCCCGATGACCACCGCCTGGCAAAGCTGGATCCATCTCGAGAACCTGTCGGCCTACCATGATGTGCCGTTCGCGTCTCAGGACAACGGGTTTGCCGGTCTCGACACCGAGCTCGAACTCAACGGCCCGCTGCAGGTCAAGCATGTGCAGGCGATGGGTGATTGGGCGCAGGACGGCAAGTTCGTCTATGCCGGACGCCGTAACGAGGGCGGCGCGAATTTCCGGGCCGGCGAATGCGCGCTCTTCACCGAAAGCTCGGCTGGCTACGCGGGCATCAAGGCAGAGGCCACGTTCGATTTCGACGTGCGGCCCCTGCCCTACTGGGAAGGCGAAGGCAGCGCGCCGCAGAACACCATCATCGGCGGCGCATCGCTCTGGGTCATGGAAGGGCATGAAGCCGAGGAGTACGCAGGCGTCGCGGCCTTCCTGAACTTCCTGTCTTCGCCAGAGATCCAGGCCAAGTGGCACCAGGACACCGGCTACCTGCCGATCACCTCGGCCGCCGGCGACCTGACGCGCGAACAGGGCTTCTATGACGAGAACCCCGGCACCGACATCGCCGTCGAGCAGATGACCGCCAAGGAACCCACGGCGAATTCCAAGGGCCTGCGGCTGGGATCTTTCGACCAGATCCGCACGATCATCGACGAGGAACTCGAGGCCGTCTGGTCCGGCGACAAGGACGCGCAGGCCGCCCTCGACAGTGCGGCGGAGCGCGGCAACCAGCTGCTCCGTCGTTTCGAGCAGGCGTCGAACTGATACGTCAGGTCTGAAACCTACCGTGCCCGCCCGGATTTGGCGGGCACGGCCTGCTTAGGCCGGGAGGTCCGAGGGTTGGAAAAGCGGGTCACGTTCAAGGGCATCTGGCTGCCGATCCTGCTGGTGCTGCCGCAGCTTCTCGTGACCGCCGTCTTCTTTTTCTACCCCGCCGGCCAGGCAATCTGGCAATCGCTGTTCATCCCCGACCCCTTCGGCCTCTCGATGCAATGGGTAGGCCTCGGCAACTTTGAATACCTCCTGAGCGACCCCTACTACCGCGCCTCGTTCTGGACCACGGCGGTCTTTTCGGTTCTCGTGACCGTGGTCTCGATGGCCGTGGCGCTTTATCTTGCGGTGCTCGCCGACCGGCTGATCAAGGGCTCCGGCACCTACCGGACCCTGCTGATCTGGCCCTATGCCGTGGCCCCGGCGGTTGCGGGCGTGCTTTGGCTTTTCATGTTCAACACCCGCGTCGGCGTGGTCACCTGGTATCTCGGCCTGCTGGGCTATGACTGGAACCACGTTCTGAACGAGGCCGAGGCGATGGGCCTTGTCGTCGTGGCCTCCTCCTGGGGACGGATCAGCTACAACTTCCTGTTCTTCCTCGCCGGACTGCAGGCCATTCCGCGCTCGGTAATCGAGGCTGCGGCGATCGACGGCGCGCGGTTCTGGACCCGCTTTCGCACCATCGTCTTTCCGCTGCTCTCGCCGACCACCTTCTTCCTGCTGGTCGTGAACATCATCTACGCCTTCTTCGAGACCTTCGGCGTCATCCACACGATCACCGCCGGCGGCCCGCAGCAGGCCACCACGATCCTCGTCTACAAGGTCTACTCGGACGGGTTCGTCGGGCAGGATCTCGGGTCCTCCGCCGCGCAGTCGGTGATCCTGCTGGTGATCGTCTCGTTGCTGACCGTGGTGCAGTTCAAGTTCATCGAACGCCGGGTGCACTATTGATGGCGGATCGAGAGGGCATGGTCGAGCGGCGCGGCGCGGGGCACTGGCTGACGCACCTGGGCCTGATCGTCGGTGTCGCCTTCATCTTCTTCCCGATCTGGCTGGCTTTCGTCGCCTCGACCGTCTCGCAACCCGAAATCGTGCGCCCGCCGATGCCGCTGCTGCCGGGCGACCAGCTGATCGCCAACTATTCCAAGGCGCTGGTCTCGGGCATCAACGCGCCGGTCGCGGTGATGCTCTTCAACTCGGCGGTCATGGCGCTTGGCATCGCGCTCGGCAAGATCGCCATCTCGCTGCTATCGGCCTTCGCCATCGTCTACTTCCGCTTTCCGGGCCGGCATGTCTTCTTCTGGCTGATCTTCCTGACGCTGATGCTGCCGGTCGAGGTGCGCATCGTGCCGACCTATGAGGTCGCGGCCAACTTCGGGATGCTCAACAGCTATTCCGGGCTGATCCTGCCGCTGGTCGCGTCGGCCACGGCGACCTTCCTCTTCCGGCAGTTCTTCATGACGGTGCCGGACGAGCTCGCCGAGGCCGCGCGCGTGGACGGGGCGCGCCCGATGCGGTTCTTTTTCGACATCCTGCTGCCGATGAGCCGCACCAATATCGCCGCACTCTTCGTGATCCTCTTCATCTACGGCTGGAACCAGTATCTCTGGCCGCTCCTGATCACCACCGACCCCGAAATGAACACCATCGTCATGGGCATCAAGCAGATGTTCCCCAGCGGCGACGACATCGCCGACTGGCCGGTGATCATGGCGACCTCGATCCTCGCGATGATCCCGCCGGTGATCGTGGTGATCGGGATGCAGCGGCTCTTCATCCGCGGACTTGTGGAAAGCGAGAAGTAATGGCGACCGTAGCCCTTAAGGACCTCAAAAAATCCTTCGGCAAGACCGAGGTGATCCACGGCGTCGACATGGAGATCGCCGATGGCGAATTCATTGTCATCGTCGGCCCCTCGGGCTGTGGCAAGTCCACGCTGCTGCGCATGGTTGCAGGGCTCGAGACGGTCACCGGCGGCGAGGTCGAGATCGGCGGCAGGCCGGTGAACCACGTCGAGCCGATGGATCGCGACATCGCAATGGTGTTTCAGAACTACGCGCTCTACCCACACATGAGCGTGTTCGACAACATGGCCTACGGGCTGAAGATCGCGAAGGTGCCGAAGCCCGAGATTGCCGCGCGCGTCGAGACCGCGGCGCGGCTGCTGCAACTCGAACCTTTCCTCAAACGCAAGCCGCGGGAGCTGTCGGGCGGCCAGCGTCAGCGGGTCGCGATGGGACGGGCCATCGTGCGCAAGCCGGCGGTGTTTCTTTTCGACGAGCCGCTGTCGAACCTCGACGCCAAGCTGCGGGTTCAGATGCGGCTCGAGATCAAGGCGCTACAGCGCGAACTGGGCGTGACCTCGCTTTACGTCACGCACGACCAGATCGAGGCGATGACGCTGGCGGACCGAATGATCGTGATGAACGCCGGTCGCGCCGACCAGATCGGCGCGCCGCTCGAGGTCTACGCCGATCCGCAGACCGCCTTCGTGGCCGGGTTCATCGGCTCGCCGCCGACGAACTTCCTCGATGCCGACATGCTCGACGCCGGCCCGGCGGGCGCGCAGCTCGGCATCCGCCCCGAACACCTGCGGCTGGCCGAACCGGGGCGGGTGCGTGCGCAGATCGCCAATGCCGAGGCGCTGGGGGCCGAGACGCTTCTGCACCTGCGCATGGCGGACGGCACGCAGGTCACGGTGCGCCAGGACGCCGGAACGCCGATCCCCGAAGAAGGCAGCCGCGCAGGTCTCGACTGGGACGACGCGCAAGCGATGCTGTTTGACGCCGAGGGTCGGCGCCTCTGACCGGCCTCAGGGGGCGGTCGCCGCGCGCAGGAAGGCGATGAGATCCTGCCGGTCGCGCGGCGCGGTGATGCGCTGCATCGGCATCTTCGAGCCGGGAATGAAGTGATCCGGACCGAGGTCGAACAGCCTGTCGATGGTCTCGTCGGTCCAGACGATGCCGGCGGTCTCAAGCGTGTCGGAATAGCTGTATCCGTCAAGGCTACCGGCGGCCCGTCCGAAAAGCCCGTGCAGGCTCGGTCCCGCCCGGCGGGCGCCGTCGGGTCCCAGCGTGTGACAGATCGAGCATTTGCGCTGGAACTGACGCTCGCCGTTCGACATCTCCTCGGGCGGTGTCAGAAAGCTGCGCTCCGCGTCCGGCATCGCCTGGGCGGCGTCGAGACCGGCCAAGGGCCAGCTGTACATCGCGTTGTCGAGCCCGCCGGCATGGATGTTCTGCCCGTCCGACGAGAACGCCAGGGCCCAGATCGGTCCGGTCAGGCTGGCGCGGAAATCCTCGGAGATACGCCAGCCTTCGGTGTCGACCATCATGATGAAGCCCTGCGCGTCCCCCACGGCGATGCGCCGCGCCTGCGGGCTGTGAGCCATGGCGAGGATCGGACGGCGGTCGAGCGTGAAGTCCTGCACAGCGGTACCCTCGGGCAACGAAAGGACGCGCGTGCCGCCATCGACGGCGCCGTAGGCGATCCAGCTTTCGTCCGGCGCCAGCACCAGCGCGTTGACGCCGAAGCCGTGGCGCACCAGCTGTCCTTCTGCCGCGCCAGTGGTGGAGTCCCAAACCCGGATCGTGCCGTCCGCGGAGGCGGTGTAGACACGGGTCCCGTCCGGCGAGAAGGCGACATCGTTCACCGCGCTTTCGTGCCCTTCGAGCGCCAATTCAGCGTCTTCCCCGTCCAGCGACCAGATCCGCGCGGTACCGTCCCAGCTTGCAGACGCGACCCGGGCGCCATCGGGTGAGACCACCAACCGGATGATCTTGCCGAGATGTTCGCCCAGAACCCGCCCGGTTCCGGCCTCGGTATCCCAGAGACGCAGGGTGAAATCGTCGCCCGCCGAGACGACACGGGTGCCGCCCGCAAAGACCACGGCGTTGACCGCCGCCGCGTGACCTTCCAGCCAAAACGGTTCTCCGTCGCGCCAGAGGCCGACGGAATTGTCGAAACTCGCCGTGAGGACCGTACCGTCCGGCGCGGTCGCGATGCCCTTGATCGGGCCGCCATGGCCCTTGAGGGTGAAGAACTCCTGCGCCTCGGCCGACGGGCAAAGCAGTGAAAAGGCCAACACCATTAGCATATGACGGCAGGGGGCCATCGCACCCGGCGCACGCAGGCTTGGCTTCGTCATCGTCTGTCCCTCCCGCAGCGTCACTCGGCTGTCGCGGTAAACCTAGGGTGAGACAGGTGCGCCGTCCAATGTCACGCGCACGGCAGCGCATCACCCGATGTCAGGACAGCAGGAAGGCGAAGGCGAGAACCCAGATCGTCAGCAGCGTGGCGACCACGATCACGTAGGCGCCGTTCCAACGCAGCCCGACATGCAGAGCACTGACACCGCCGAAGGAGCCGATCAGAAGCGTGGTCGCGGTGAACGGAGAGCTGACGCCGCTGACCGCCCAACCCGCAGCCAGTGCGGTCACGATCGCGGCGGGGCTGACGCCCATTTCGGCGGCCTCCGGGATCAGTGGCGCGATCAGCGTCACGGCGAGGATCGGGTTCATCCCGAGCTGGCCCAGCACAGGCAGCAGCCAGACGAACCCGGCAAGGACAAGCCAGGCCGGCAGGTCCTCGGGGTGGAGGCCCGCGGCGGCGACCAGTGGCGCCAGCAGCGGCGCGCCGACGGTGCCGATGTAGCCTGCCATCATCAGAAGCGTGATCTCGCCGCGATAGCCCGGCAGGTCGCGGTCAATGTAGCCCGCCAGCCGCCGAAGCAACGCGCCGTCCAAGGCACTACCCCGATCCTGGATCAGCGCCCAGGCCAGCGCGATGACCGGAACCACGAGCATGACGATGCCGACGACCCGGACGCCGGTCACCGCGTGCAGCAGGCTCACGCTGATGCCCAGCAGGACCAGCAGGCCCAACAGGGGCAGCATCAGCGCCCAAGAGCCCTCGACCGGGCCGCGCGCGGGCGGCGGGTGCGACAGCCGGGGTTTGAAGATCGTGTCGAGTGCCCAGCCGGTGACGGTGATGATCGCAGCAGACACGAGGCCCGGCACCACCGCGTCCGCCCAGCGCGCGCCGGGGATCAGCGCGGTGGTGATCGCCATTGCAAAGGCCAGCGGCGACCAGGGCAAAGAGGCGATGAAGCCGCGCTGGATCGCCAGCAGCATGCGCCGGGTGCGGTGCCGCCGGATCTCGGGATCGGATTCGGCCCGCGCGCTGGTCGAGGCCAGTCCGCCAAGCAGGGAGATCGCGCCGTAGTTCAGAAGCAGCGCGAAAAGATGCCCGCCCACGGTCAGCGCGGCATAGCGCCGTCCCGGCGGTTGCAGGGCGAGAAAGGTGCCCCCGGCCTGGATCGCGGGCGAGGTCTCGGCCACGTTGCGAAGGGTCGACAGTGCCGTGAAGAAAGCGGCGATGAAGGCCGCCGAGCCCAGCCCCTTGGTCGCGTTCGCCTGCCAGTCCTGCCCGCGCCACGCCAGCAGCACCGTGAGCAGCACGCCGACCGCAACGAAGGCAAGTCGCGCCGGGCGCACGCGAAGCGAAAGCAGCAGAAGGACACTGAGCGTGACGGACGGGATCATCCAGGTCGCCAAGGGGCCGCCCCATTCACTGACAGTCACGAGACCGGTCAGCAGGATCAGCAGGCAGGCGGCAAGCCGGTCGGCAAGAAAGGCAGGGGACATCTGGTCATCCGGGCGATCCGGCACCGCGGATCATCACGGCTTCGGACCTAGAGCATGTCCATCCGCCATGCAAGCCGGGGCCGCAGACGCCGCCCGGTCCGGAATGTTCGCGTGTCCTGGAGGCCCTGCTACGCGGCGAGCCGACGCATCACGGCGTAACTCGCCCCTGTAACCGCCTCGTCGAATCGCCCCGCGCAGCGGTAACCAAGACGCTCGTAGAACGGTTCGTTTCGTGGCGTGAAGGTTTCGAGATATGTCGCCACCCCTGCCCTGTCCGTCTCTTCCAGAACCGGACGCAGCAGACCGGCCCCAAGTCCGCGGCCTTGCTGCGCCGGGTCGACCCCAAGGATCGACAAGTACCAATCGGTCGGCTCGGTGACGGTCGACGTGGTGCGCGCCATCGAGGCGTTGATCGCGTCGTAGAGCCGCAATGGCGCGTCGCCCATCGCCTTTGCCAAGGCCCGACGCTTCGCCTCAGCCTTGGCCCTCGCACGATCATCCGCGAGCGGCGGAAACCACAGCGCGGCTCCGGCATCGGGCGGTGGCAGGGTCACCAGCCGACCGAAGCCGCGCGCCTCATCGAGCGACAGTGTGTAATAGTCCAGCATCGCCTCGTGCGCGCGCGCCGGATCCTCCGCGGCGGCTTCGAGTGAAGCATAGAAGGCATCGCCGCGCAGCGCCTCATATAGCGCGCGTTCCATCGCACGGTCATTGCCATTTCGCGTCATGTCGCCCCGCATCCCGCCACATTCGCCGCAAGGTTTCATCGGCGCGTCCCCGAGTGCAAGAGCCCGGGATTGGCATTGTCGCCTCTATCGCGGAAGGTGGCGCGACAGGAGGACGGGACATGGGCGGACAGAACGGCAAGGTCATCATCACCTGCGCGATCACAGGGTCGATCCACACGCCCTCGATGACGCCGCACCTGCCGGTGACACCGGACGAGATCGCCGCCGAGGCGATTGCGGCGGCCGAGGCCGGAGCGGCGATCTTGCACCTACATGCCCGCGATCCCGAGACCGGCAAGCCCGACCAGACGCCTGAGGGATTCGCGCGTTTCCTGCCGCGCATCAAGCAGGGCACGAACGCGGTGGTGAACATCACCACCGGCGGCAGCCCCTACATGAGCGTCAAGGAGCGCGTGCGCCCCGCCGCGCAGTTCCAGCCCGAGGTCGCCTCGCTCAATATGGGTTCGATGAACTTCGGGCTCTTTCCGCTGCTGGAGAAGTACAAGGATTTCAAGCATGACTGGGAGCGCGATCACCTCGAAGGATCGCGCGATCTGGTGTTCCGCAACTCGTTCAAGGACATCGCGTATGTTCTCGAAACCTGCTACGGCCACGGCACAAGGTTCGAGTTCGAGTGCTACGACATCTCGCACCTCTACAATCTTGCGCATTTCGCCGACCGTGGGCTCGTGAAGCCGCCGTTCTTCGTGCAATCTGTCTTCGGTCTTCTGGGCGGGATCGGGCCACACCCCGAGGACGTGCTGCACATGAAGCGCACGGCGGACCGGCTGTTCGGCGACGACTACCGCTGGTCGGTGCTGGGCGCGGGCTCGAACCAGTTCCGCATCGCGGCGCAGGCGGCCGCCCTTGGCGGCAATGTGCGTGTCGGGCTGGAAGACAGCATCTGGGCCGGCAAGGGCACGCTCGCGACCTCGAACGCCGTGCAGGTGCGCAAGGTGCGGCAGATCATCGAGGGGCTGGGACTGGCGGCTGCAACGCCGGACGAGGCGCGCGAGATCCTGTCGCTCAAGGGTGGAGACACGGTCGCGTTCTGAGACTCATCGGTCGTGCATGCCTTTGCCGTCGAGGATCCTGCCGCGGGCCTTTTCGATCCGCGACAGGCGCGTCTTGGACTGTTTCGGCTGCGCGAAATGCAGCACCCAGCCGCGCTGTCGGCCCGGGGTCAGCGCCTCGAAGGCGCGTTTTAGCTCGGCGTCCTGCGCCATCTGCTGCCGCAATTCGTCCGGGTAGGAGAAGTCGTCCTTCGGCAGGTCGATCTTCGCGCCCACCTCTTCCAATCGCACCGCCTCGGCGATCAGGTGACCGAGGGTTCCGGACTGCGCAGCGACCTCTTCGGCGGTGGTGAACTTCGCCATGCGGATCACCCGTGAGTTCGCCCCGGGGGCGACCAGAAGGCCCTCCGGGTCCTGCATCAGTACGCCCTTGAAGAAGCCGATGGCGCAATAGGGCTTTGCGACACCGATGTTGCAGACATTGGCCTTTCCCAGCGTGTAGACCGGACTGCGCCACTTGAAGGCTTCGTCAAGCGGGCTGTCGAGCAAGACGCCACGCAGGGCCCGCGCCACATCCTGCCAGCGCTCGAGCTTGTCGAAATAGATCCCGCAGCGGCGGTCCGGCTGGCCCATCGCCTCCTCCTCGCAAATCGAGGTTGTTCCCGAGCGGGTGCCGTGGCAAACAGGGCGCTGGCCCGCTCAGTGGTTGTGGCGTGGCAGCTTCGCGGCAATGCGGTGGAACCCCTCGGCGGATTTCATCGTCGCCCCGTCGGCAAGCTGTCCTGCCTCGGCACGGTAGATGCGCTGCCAGGGCGTGCGGTCCTCTGGCGTCTCGGGTGCGCCTTGTGCCTTGCGCGCCTCGATCTCGGCCGCGTCCACCAGCGCATTGCAGGTGCCTTCGTTGAGGTCGATCTCGATCATGTCTCCGGTGCGCAGCCACGCAAGACCGCCACCGGCGGCACTTTCTGGCGAGGCATGCACGATCGAGGGGCTGTCGGACGTGCCCGACTGGCGCCCGTCGCCCAGCGTCGGAAGGCTCGCGATGCCCTGTTTCAGCAGCCTGTCGGGCGGTTGCATGTTGACCACTTCGGCCGATCCCGGCCATCCCAACGGGCCGGAGCCGCGGATCACGAGGATGCTGTCGGCATCGACGTCGAGGTCGGGGTCGTTGATCCGCGCGTGATAGTCCTCGGACCCGTCAAAGACCACGGCGCGCGCGCGAAAGACGTTCTCACGTCCCGGTTCGGACAGATAGCGCTTGCGGAAAGTTTCCGATATCACCGAGGTCTTCATGATCGCGAAGTCGAAGAGATTACCGGACAGCACCCGGAATCCCGCACGCTCCATCATCGGGTTGTCGTAGCGCCGAATCACATCCCGGTCGCGCGCCTCGCGCCCCTCGAGGTTGTCGGCCATACTGCGGCCGGTGATCGTCAGGCAATCGCCGTCGAGCTTGCCGGCCTGCAGCAACTCCCACATGATCGCGGGCACGCCGCCGGCGCGGTGATAGGCCTCGCACAGCCACTTGCCGGCGGGCTGCACGTCGGCGAGCAGCGGAATGTCGTAACCGTGGACCTGCCAGTCCTCACGCTGCAGCGTGACCCCGGCATGTTGCGCCATCGCCGTCAGATGCGGCTGCGCGTTGGTCGAGCCGCCGATGGCCGAGTTGACCCGCACTGCGTTGAGGAACGCGTCACGGGTCAGGATTTTCGACGGGCGCAGATCCTCGTGAACGATCTCGACCGCGCGGCGCCCTGTGCGATAGGCCATCTGGTGCCTCTCGCGGTAGGCTCCGGGGATCGCCGCACACCCCGTCAGCGACAGCCCCAGCGCCTCGGCGAGACCATTCATCGTCGAGGCGGTGCCCATGGTGTTGCAATGCCCGACCGAGGGGGCCGAGCTGAGCGCCTGCTGCAGGAATTCCTCCTTGTCGATCTCGCCCGCGGCATAGGCCTTGCGCCCTTTCCAGATCGCCATGCCCGAGCCCGCGAGTTGCCCCTCGTGATGCCCGTCGAGCATCGGCCCGCCCGACAGCACGATGGCCGGGATGTCGACAGTCGCCGCGGCCATGATCGCCGCCGGCGTGGTCTTGTCGCATCCCGTGGTCAGCACCACCCCGTCGATCGGGTAGGCGTGCAGGATCTCCACCAGCCCGAGATAGGCGAGGTTGCGGTCGAGCGCCGCGGTCGGGCGTCGGCAGTTCTCGAAGATCGGGTGCGAGGGAAATTCCATCGGGATCCCGCCGGCATCGCGGATGCCTTCGCGGGTGCGCTTGGCAAGGTCGAGGTGATGCCGGTTGCAGGGCGACAGGTCGCTGCCCGATTGCGCGATGCCGATGATCGGACGGCCCGAGCGCAGCTCTTCCGGCGTCAGCCCGTAGTTCATGAACCGCTCCATGTAGAGCGCGGTCATGTCGGCGTGGTCGGGGTTGTCGAACCAGTCCTGGCTGCGCAGGCGTCTCTTCTCGGTCATAGCAGTCCCCGTCCGGCCAGGTTTTCCATCAACGCGCGGCTTCCGAAGGTCCAGGGCGGGATCGCGTCGCAGGCGCGCACCGTGTTGACCAGCCGTCCGAGCGGCGCCGTCGAGATCGCGACAACGTCGCCGTCGTGGTGGGTAAAACCCTGCCCCGGCGCATCGCGGTCCTTGGTCGGCGCGAACATGGTCCCGAGAAACAGGACGAACCCGTCGGGGTAATGATGGCTCGCGTTGCAGGTCTGTGCCGCGATATCCGCCGGCGCGCGCGAGATCTCGGTCATGTGCGACACGTCCGACAGCTCGAACCCGTCGTCGGCCCCGCGAATGTCAAGCGCGACAGTCAGTGCGGAGGCGGTATCGAGCGTGAAACCGTCGTCGAAAAGCCGGATGAACGGACCGATCGCCGCCGAGCCGTTGTTGTCCTTGGCCTTGCCGAGCAGCAGGGCGGAACGGCCCTCGACGTCGCGCAGGTTCACGTCGTTGCCCAAGGTCGCGCCGAGGATCTCGCCGCGCGAATTCACGGCAAGCACAACTTCAGGCTCGGGGTTGTTCCACTTCGAGGCGGAATGCACCCCGATGTCCGCGCCGCAGCCCACCGCCGCCATCGGCTGGCACTTGGTGAAGACCTCGGCATCGGGACCGATCCCGACCTCAAGGTACTGCGACCAGAGCCCGAGTTCCTGCAGGCGCGTCTTGGCGGCGGCGGCCTTGTCCGATCCCGGCACGACGCCGCGCAGGCTTCCGCCCAGAACCTCGGCGATCTCGCGGCGCAGCGCGTCGGCTTTTGCCGGATCGCCCTTGGCACGTTCTTCGATCACGCGCTCGATCATCGAGCCCGCGAATGTCACCCCGGCCGCCTTTACCGCCTGAAGGTCGCAGGGCGCCAGAAGGCTGCCCAGCTTGCCGCGCCCGCCGCCTGCATCGAGGTATCCGTCAAGCGGGCCGAGGGCCGGAAAGTCGCCTGACAGTCGGTCCGCCAGATTGTCGAGCTCGAAAAGTCCCGACACCGTCGGCGCGAGACCCGAAAGGTTCAGCACCGCGCCGTCGCGCACCAGCACCGGGCAGGGTCCGCCCTCGGTCTCGGACCAGACCCGCCCGACCAGTAGCGCGCCGGGATCATCCGGCAGGATATCCTCGGCGCCCGGGTTTGCTGTCTCCGGTGTCATCTGTCGCGATCTCCCCCTGCTCTGTCGCCCCGGTGACATAGATCAGCAAGGCGGCGGCGACCTCAAGCCCCAAATGCCGTCGCGGTGTTTGCCTCTGGCAAGGGCAAGGGACGGTTGCTAGGCTTTCCCGTGCAGCACACCACGGGGGGGAACATATGGCCGAAACACAGCGCAAACTGATCAACGACCCCGAGGCGCTGATCGAGGAACTGATCGCCGGCATGGTGTCTGCGCATCCGCATCTCTTGACCGTCGAAGGCGAGACCGGGCGCGCCATCGTCGCCCGCAACGGTCCGCGCGACGGCAAGGTCGGCATCGTCGTCGGCGGCGGCTCGGGACACGAACCGGCCTTCGCGGGCTATGTCGGGCGCGGTCTCGCGGATGCCGCGCCCCTCGGCAACATCTTCGCCTCGCCCTCGCCGACGCAGATCATGGATGCGGGCCGGGCCGCGGACGGCGGCGCGGGCGTGCTTTTTCTTTACGGCAACTATACCGGCGACGTGATGAACTTCGGCATGGCCGAGGAAGGTCTCGGCACGGAAGGGATCACCGCGCGCAGCTTCGTGGTAACCGACGACATCGCCTCGGCCCCTTTGGAGAAAAGCGAAGAACGGCGCGGCATTGCCGGTGACTTTTTCGTCTTCAAGGTGGCCGGGGCCGCGGCCGATCTGGGGCTGTCGCTGGAGGCAGTCGAAGCGGCGGCGAAACGCGCCAACGACGCCACCCGCACGATGGGCGTGGCGCTTTCGCCCTGCTCGATGCCGCAGACCGGCAAGGCCAACTTCGACATCCCCGTCGGCGAAATGGAAATCGGCATGGGCATTCACGGCGAGCCCGGCGTCGAACGCATCGCCGCAGAGAGCGCCGACGCGGTGACCGACCGGCTGCTGGCGCCGATCCTCGAGGAACTGGCTCTCGCTGCCGGAGACAAGGTGGCGGTGCTGGTCAACGGGCTGGGCTCGACCACGCTGTTGGAGCTTTACCTGTTGCATCGCCGTCTGGCCGAGACGCTTGCGGAGCGGGAAGTCGAAATCCACCATAGCTGGGTCGGCGAATATTGCACCTCGCTCGAGATGGGTGGTGCGTCGATCACCCTGATGAAACTTGACCCGGAGCTTCAGAGATGGCTCGACCATCCCTGCGAGACCCCGGCCTTGCGCGTCGGCGCGTCCGACGTCGCATCCGCCGGCCCCCGCACGCATCGCGCGACGGCTGGAACGCAGACCGCGGTGTCAGCGGACCGGTCGGCGCTGATGACCGACGGCGCGCTGACGCCCGCGATCTTCCGGACGATGCTCGAAGCGGCGGCCGAGGCGATTTTTGCCGAGCGCGACCGGCTGAGCGAACTCGACGGGGCCATCGGCGACGGCGACCACGGCGTGACGATGGAGATCGGCTGGAAGGCGGTTCTCGGGGCGCTGGACAACACCGACGCGCAGACACCGCCGGCCGAGACATGCCGCACCGTGGCGCAGGCTTTTCTTGACGCCGTCGGCGCATCGGCGGGCCCGCTTTATGCCTCGGCCTTCTCGGCGGCCGGCGATGCGGTGGCCGGCCGGCTCAACCTCGATGCCGGCGCGACGGTGGCCTGGCTTGATGGCATGTCCGCGGGCATCATGCATCGTGGCGGTGCCGTGCCGGGCGACAAGACGATGGTCGACGCCTGGGGTCCGGCGGTCCAGGCGGCAAAGGCGCGGCTTTCGGACGGCGGCACCATCACCGAGTGCCTGGAGGCTGCAGCCGAGGGTGCCGCGGATGGGGCCGAAGCCACGCGCGATATGGAAAGCCGGCGCGGCCGGTCGAAGAAACTCGGCGCGCGCTCGGTCGGCCACGTCGACGCCGGGGCGGAATCCGCCGCCGTCATGATCCGCGCTTTCGCCGCGGCAGCGCGCGAGGCCGGTCTCTAGCCCCGTCCCTGCCCTCAGATCACCGCCGAACAGCGCGACAGAATTTCGAGGTAACCCTCGACGTCCCGGGCGGCACGGCCGATGAACAGCCCGTCGACATGAGGGCAGCGAATCAGTTCGGCGCAGTTCTGCGAATTCACCGACCCGCCGTAAAGGCAAGGCACGCGCGACCCCAGAAGCTCTTTGGCGATCGCTGCGATCTCGGCATGGCGCTCATCGGCATAGTCCGCCGTCGCCGGCACGCCGCCGTCGCCAATCGCCCAGACCGGTTCATAGGCCAGAAGGATCGGCGCGGATGTCTGATCCTCCGACAGGCGCGCGAACGCGCCACGCAACTGCGCCTCAAGCACGCCCCGCGCCTGCCCGGCCTCACGCGCGGCGAGGCTTTCGCCGATACAGATCAGCGGCACCAGCCCGTGGCGCACAGCCGCCTCGACTTTCAGCCCCACCGTTTCGTCGGTCTCGCCGAAATGGGCGCGGCGTTCCGAGTGGCCCAGTTCGACGATGTCCATGCCGCAATCGACCAGCATCGGCGGCGAGACCTCTCCGGTCCAGGCGCCCGCGTCGGCCCAGTGCATGTTCTGCGCACCGACCATAACCGAGGTGTCGCCGAGTCTCTGGCGCACCTCGCGCAGCAGCGGAAAGGGCGGGATCACGAAGCGCTGGATGCGCGGATCTCGGGTCACTTCGGAATTCGCAAGTGCCGCGGTGAAAAGCTCGGCCTCGGCACGCAGCTTGTTCATTTTCCAGCTGGTGCCGATCCAGTAGCGCGGCGCGGTCATCCGGCCGGGAATCGCGCGCGCAGCGCATCGACACTGCGACCCAGCAGCGCCGCATCGACGCCGACCGCCGTGAAGGCCGCGCCCTGCGCCATCGCGCGGGCGCAGACCTCCTCGTTCAGCGACAGGATGCCGAAGGGCACGTCGAGGGACTTGAGCGTCGCATAGGCACCTTCCATCTTCGCCTGCACCTCCGGATGATCGGGTTCGCCGGGGTATCCCATGCTCGCGCTGAGATCGGAGGGCCCGATGAACACCGCGTCGACCCCGTCCACGGTCGCGATCGCCTCGAGGTTCTCGATCGCCTGAACGGTCTCGGCCTGCACGATCAGGCACAGTTCCTCCGACGCGCGTTTGGCATAGCCCGGTATCTTCCCGAACCGGCTGGACCGCGTCAGCCCGGCGACGCCGCGCACGCCCTGCGGCGGGTAGCGCATTGCCGAGACCGCGGCCTCGGCTTCGGCGCGGGTCTGGACATAGGGCAGCAGCAGCGTTTGCGCGCCCATGTCGAGCACGCGCTTGATCAGCACGGTGTCGTTGGCATAGGGCCGCACGACCGCCGAGGTGCCGGGATAGCCGGCCACGGCCTGAAGCGCCGGCAACAGCTCAGCGGTCTCGATGGGGGAATGCTCGGTGTCGATGAGCACCCAGTCGAAGCCGCTCGCGGCGAGCATCTCAGTCACCGTGTTGCCGGGAATCGAGTTCCAGATCCCCACGAGATGCGGCCCCTTTTTCAGCCGCGCCTTGAAGTCGTTTCTCGGCAGATCCATCGGTGAACCCCTTTCTTATCCGTCCTCGCCCGGCACCACCGCGCCGCCGGTAGCGGCAGCAGTCCTGATCGCGATCAGAACTGCAAGCGATTCCATCCCGTCGCGTCCCGAGCAGACCGGCGCGGCATCGCCGCGGATGACAGCGGCGAAATTTTGCATCTGTGCGACCAGCGGGTCGCCGGCCGCGCGCAGCAGCGTCGTGCGCGAGATCGGCTGCCACCAGTCGCGCTTGCCGCCGTCACTCCATTCCTCGCCGCGCGGCAGGGCAAGCGATGCGTGGGTGCCGCCGATCCAGACCGCGTTCTCGCCGGTCGGCGGATAGGCCGGGTTGTCGTGCGCGGTCAACTCGTAGGACCAGGGAGCGACGATGGCATCCGAGGCCTGCACGGTGCAGAGCACCCCGCCCTCGAAGGTCAGGACGGCCGCGCAGGCGTCCTCGATCGGGTTGCCCCGCACCGCGTTCGACTGCACAGCCTGCACCTGAACCACGTCGCCAAGCAGGAACCGCAGCATGTCGATGTCGTGGATCAGGTTCATGAAGGTCGGGCCGGCCCCGGCGGCCCGGCGCCAGGGCGTCTCGAAGTAACTGTCGGGCTTTGCCAGCCAGAACATCGCGTGCGCGGCCACGATTCGCCCCAGAGCGCCGCGTTCGATCCGCTCGCGCGCCGCACTTACCACCGGCAGATGTCGCCGGTGATGACCTGTCAGAACCGCGACCCCCGCCGCCTCGCCGGCCTCGACGATGCGGCGCGCGTCGGCAAGACCGGTGGCGATGGGTTTCTCGATCAGCACCGGGACGCCTGCCGCGATACACTCAAGCGCGCCGTCTTTGTGGTGGCTGTTGGGCGTGGCCAGAACCACGCCGGATGGCCCGGCCGCGAGCGCCGCTGCAAGCGAGGTGTGGTGCGCGACGCCGTAGGCCTGCGCCACCTCGGCGGTTTCGGGCAGCGGGTCGATCACCGAATGGATCGCAAGACCCGCCGCACGCAGCGCGGCAAGATGCCGGGTTCCGATCAGACCTGCACCGGCAACAGCGATCCCTGCCATACCTATCGTCTCCCCTTTTCGCCGCGATCTTGGCGCCGCGGAGCGTGCCCCGTTCTTCCGCCAGCGGCCGCCGTGACGCAAGGACGTTCTCGGCCGTCGCAGCCTACCCGCCCGCGTCGCGCGCGGTTGAGAGCGGTGCAAACTGCGGTATAACGGCACCGCGGGCGTGCCGGAGGGCTGCCCGGAACAGATCAGGGAGGATCACCATGCCTATCGCCCTCGCACGCCGCGGCGTGCTTCTCGCGGCTGCCGCCAGCCTTGCGCTCGCCGTCGCTCCGGCCGTCGCGCAGGACAAGGTCACGCTGCGCCTGTCGACACCGGCCACGGACACAGACCAGCGCTCGATCGCGCTCGCGGAGGTCTTCGGCCCTGCGGTATCGGATTTCGCGAGTTACGAGCCGCATTACAACGCCTCGCTCGTGGCGCAGGGGTCTGAGCTCGAAGGCATCGCCAACGGCGATCTGGAGATGTCGATCACCTCGGCACAGGAGCTTGCGACCTTTTTCCCCGAATTCTCGATCTTCGCGACCGGCTACGTCCACCAGTCCGCCGAGCATCAGGTCGCCGTCTTCAACAATCCGCTGATGGACCCGTTCAAGCAGACCGTCGAGGACGAGCTCGGCGTCAAGCTGCTTGCGGTCATGTATCTCGGCAAGCGCCACGTGAACCTGCGCCAGTCTAAGGACGAGCTGACCGTGACGACGCCCGACGACCTCTCGGGCGTGAACCTGCGGATGCCCGGCACGGACGCCTGGCAGTTCCTTGGCCAGGCGCTCGGCGCGAACCCAACGCCGCTGGCCTTCACGGAAGTCTACACTGCGCTTCAGACCGGCTCGGTCGACGGGCAGGACAACCCGCTGCCGACGGTCGTGGATTCCAAGTTCTACGAGGTGACCCAGCAGATCGCGCTGACCGCGCATCTCGTCGATCTCAACTACATCGCGTTTTCGAAGGCGGTCTGGGACGGGCTGAGCGAAGAGCAGCAAGGTGTCGTCCAGCAGGCCGCGACCGATGCTGCCGAAAGTGCCCGGCAGGCCCAGTTGCAAAAGGAAGAAGAGCTGGTCTCGTTCCTCGAGGAACAGGGGCTGGAAATCTACGAGCCCGACGTCGCCGCGTTCCGCACGCACGTGCAGGGCGTCTACCAGGACTCGGAGTTCGCCGCCTCCTGGCCCGAAGGCGTGCTGGAACAGGTCAACGCGCTCGGCAACTGATCGCGCGCGCGGGGCACCCGTATGAAGCAGACTCTGCGATGGATGTCCCGCGCCACGGAAAGCGTGGCGGCCGCGATGATGGCCGCCATGTTCCTCACCTTCATCCTGCAGATCGCGGTGCGCTACACCGCGCGCATTCCCGGCATCGCGGAACGCCTACCGCTGCTCGATCCCACCCGCTACGGCTGGACGCTTGAATTCTGCCTCGCGCTCTGGGTCTGGCTGGTGTTCTGGGGCAACGCCTTCATCGTCCGCGAACGCGATCACGTCACCTTCGACGTGCTCTACAACCATGTGCGCCCGGCCACCCGCCGGTGGTTCGCGATCATCGGAGCGGTGGTCATCTGCATCGGCCTGCTCTGGTCGCTCGAACCCACATGGTCGCGCTTCGCCATCCTGCGCCTCAAGAAAACCGCCACCCTGTCGCAGTTGTTCGGAGACTGGATCCGGATGCGCCACATCTACGCGATCTACGCACTGTTCCTGATCGTCGTCGCCCTGCGCTACGCCTGGCGTGCCGGATACGTCTGGCGGCATGGCGCGGAGGAACACGAGCCCCACAGCGACGGGCGTCTCGACGAATGAGTGCCGAATTCCTCTACTGCATCGGCACGCTGTTTCTGCTGGCCGGGATCGGCGCGCCCATCGCCTACGCGATCCTGATCGCCTCTTTCGTCTACCTCTTCGCCGCCGGACAAAGTGTCGGCGTCGCCGGCAAGACGCTGATGGACGGGCTTTACAACAGCTTCATCCTGCTGGCCGTGCCGCTCTTCATCGTCGCCGCCAACATCATGAATGCCGGTACAATCTCGGACCGGCTGCTGAACTTCTGCGTCGCGCTCGTCGGGCGGTTTCGCGGCGGGCTGGGCCATGTCAACGTCGTGGCCTCGCTGATCTTTTCGGGCATGTCCGGCTCGGCGGTGGCCGACGCCGCAGGCATCGGCAAGATCATCATCGGCATGATGACCCGCTCGGGCCACTACCCGCCGGGCTATGCCGCCGCGATCACCGCCGCATCGGCCACCATCGGCCCGATCATCCCGCCCTCGATACCGATGGTCCTCTACGCGCTCGTCTCCGGGTCCTCGATCGGCTACCTCTTTCTCGGCGGGATCGTTCCGGGCCTGCTGATGGGCGCCGTGCTGATGGCGATGAACGCCATGATCTCGCGCCGGCGCGGCTTCGGGCTGGAAGAGCCGGTGCCGCTGTCGGCCCTGCCTGGACAGTTCTTCACCGCCTTTCCGGCCCTGCTGATGCCCGCGATCCTGCTCTACGGCATCTACGGCGGCGTCACCACGCCGACCGAGGCCGCCGCCGTGGCCGCCGCCTATGCGCTGCTACTTGCCGCCCTCTTCTACCGCGCCCTCAGCCTGCGCGGGCTTTACGGGATCCTCGTCGAAAGCGCGCGATCCTCGGCCGCGGTCGGGATCGTCATCGGCGGTGCGCTGATCCTGAACTACATCGTGGCGTCCGAGAACATCCCCGCGATGATGGCCCAGGTGATGCTCGGGCTCGAGATCGACCCGCTGGCGTTCCTGCTCTGCGTCAACCTGATCCTGCTGCTGCTGGGCTGCCTGCTGGATGCTACGACACTCATCCTCGTGATCATCCCGCTGTTCCTGCCGACCTGCCGCGAGCTTGGCATCGACCTCGTGCATTTCGGGGTGGTGGCCGTGGTTAACTGCATGATCGGCCTAATCACGCCGCCCTACGGCATCCTGCTTTTCGTGATCAACGGCGTGACCCGGATCCCGCTGGTCGAGATCATCCGCGAGGTCTGGCCCTTCGTCGTTGTGCTGATCCTGGCCCTGCTGGCGATGATCCTGTTCCCAGGTATCGTGCTCTTCCTGCCGCGCCTGCTCGGCTACGACGCCTGAATGGTCAGCCGGTTCGCCGCTCGCGTCCCCTGAATGCAGCCCTTTCGGCCAAGACGCGCTCCGGGTCGGTTTCTCCGTCTGCCAGCATCGCGGCGAGGAGCCCGGTCATCTGCGCGGCCGCCACGCTGGCCCCGGCGATCGCCGGATCGGTCGGATGTCGCGGCGCAGCCCCGTAGCGGGCGGTCGACAGATCGAGCAAGGACCAGTCGGCGGCACCGCAGCGCGCATCGCCCTGGACCGAGATCACCCCCGGAAGCGCCGCAGGCCAGACCGGGCCGCCCCGCGCCGCCGCCGCCGCAACGACGTGACGCCCGGACGCGACCAGCCGCGCCACGACCTTGCTCACCGACGGATCGTCGCGCGCGAGGCCCAGCGAGCAATGCACGATCGGAGCCGCGCTTTCCTCGGCAGCCTCCAGAGCGCGGACCAGATGCGTCACCTTCGCCGACAACGCACCGGGAAAGACCGGCAGGCTGAGAAATCGTGTCGGCGCCGCCGCAGTCAGGATCGTTTCTGCCATTGCCGCCGCATGTCGCCCTGCGGGACTGTCCTCGACGGCCGAAGGCACGACCTCGATCCTCTGCATCAGCGCCGGGTGATCTTGCGCCAGCGGGCCGTCGATCAGCGCCACGAGCGTCATTGCACCCGCCGTTGCGAGACATCCACGGTGGTGTCGAAACGACCAAATGCTACGGCATTGCCGTGGGTCACGATGAGGCGTGTCCGATCCGCAAAATGCGTGTCGACGAAGCGCAGGATCCTCGTGCAGGTCTCGGCATCGACCTCGGACAGGGCCTCGTCCAGCACCAGCACCCGGAAGGGCCGCAGCAGCGCGCGACCGAGGCAGATCCGCTGGCGTTCACCGCCCGAAAGGGTCAGCCCATCCTCGCCCAGCGCCGCATCGAGCCCGCCGTGAGGGACGAAGCGGTCCGTGAGTTCCAGCGCGTCGAGTATCGCCTGCGTTGCATCGCGACCCGTATCCGGGGCCGACAGCGACAGGTTCTCGGCCACCGTTCCGCGCATCAGGAAAGGGCGTTGCGGAACGAGCGCAACCGCGCCGCGCAGGTCGGCGCGCGCAAGGCTGCGGATGTCCTGACCGTCAAGCAGGATGCGACCCGAGAGCGGGTCGCCGTGACGTTGCAGCAGCGCCAGCAGCGACGACTTGCCGATCCCGCTCGGCCCGGCCAGCCGGACCTTGGCACCGGCGGGGACCTCGAAGCTCACGTCCTGCACGATCGCCTGCCCCTCGGCGCCCGCCCAGACCGCGTCGTAGCGAATTTCGCCGCCACCTTCGGGCAAGGAGACAGGGTTCGAGGACCAGCGCGGGCCTTCGTGCGACGTCATGACCTCGGACAACCGGTCGAGGGCCGCTTTCACCCGCGCTTGCGCGTGCCACAGCCCGATCAGCGACTGCATCGGCCCGGTCAGGAAGCCGAGATAGGCGATAAAGGCAATCAGCGACCCGAGCGGCCAGTCGCCGCCGATCACCATCAGTCCGCCGACGAGGAAAATCGCGGCCCGCACAAGGGCGGCAAGGCTCGACGGCACGGCCCGCGTGACCTCGCCCCAGACCTGCGCCCGTAAGAGCGCCGCGTTGAGCCGTCCCTGCTGCCGCGCGATGCCTTCCGCGACGGGTCTTTCGGCCCGTGCCGCCTGGATCGCGCCGAGACCCGCGATCATCTCGGCCACATTGCCGGCGAACTGGCCGCGTTCCTCGCGGGTCTCGCGCGCCAGCCGCTCGGTGCGCGGTCGCGCCCAGGCGAAAAACGCCAGTTCCAGCGGCGCGAGGGCTACGGCCAAAAGCGCCAGTTTCCAGCTCAGCACGAAGAGCATAACCGCCCCGCCCACCAGCCGCAGCAGGCTCGAAGAACCGGTGAGCAGCGCGTTGAAGGCGAATTGCTGCACTTCGCCGGCATCGCCGTCGATGCGCGCGAGGATCTCGCCAGTGCGCCGCTGCGCGCGCCACCCGGGGGAGCGTTCGAGCACGGCGCGTGTCAGCGCCGCACGCAGGTCGGCCAGCATCGCGACCGACGCCCGCATGTGGATGAGCGAATTGAACGCGCCGAGCCCGAGGCTCAGAAAGCCCACGCCGAGCAACGCCAGCGACCAAAGGATCAGCGCCTGCCGGTCACCCGCCACCAGGCCCTCGTCGATCACCAGCTTGGTCAGGTAAGGCGGCGCCAACGCCATTGCCGCCGCGACGAGACCCAGCCCGAACAGCAGTGCGATCACCCGCCCCCGGACCTGCAGCACCGGCATGAGCCAGCGCGCGGAGCGGTCGTCGAACAGCCGCGCGCCCACCCGTTCGGGAAGGCGCGCGCGCGTGTTTGCGATGTTCGCGCCGGCCGTCACTCGGCCTGCACGATCTGCATCGTCGCGGTGCCCATGTCGCCGCCCGAGGGCACGAGCATCTCGCCGATGCGTTCGAGCGTCTCGGCGTCGTAGACGCCGATGTCGTCGTTGGTGCCGCCGACATAGAGCTCGCGCCCGTCCGAGGAGATGTTGATGACGTAGTAGGTGTGCGGCAGATCCACGCGCTTGATCAGCTCGCGGGTCTCCACGTCGTGCTTCGAAAGCTGCGTGTAGACGCCGTAGAGCAGGTTCTCCGCGTTCGGATCACGCACGCCCGAGAACATCAGCACCTCGAGCGAGGCGAAATCCTGCAGCGTGGTCTCGCCGCTTTCCAGATCGACCGAGGAGAACCCCCAGACGAAATCGGCGATCTCGGTCATCGCATCATCGGCGAAGACCGCGGCGGTATACATCAGCATGAACTCGTCGTTCTGCTTTCCCACCGGCCAGAAGGCCAGAACGTCGGGCGGGCTGTACTTCTCGCGCTCCCACGAGGCGTTCGGGATCTTGACCGAGACCGCGCCCGAGGCGGGGTCGATGGCGTAGATGTCATGCCCGCCCACATAGACCGTGCCGTCGTCGCCGGTCTGCATCACCGTCGAGCGCCGCGGCGCGGGATAGGTCCGCACCGGCTGCGCCTCGGTTCCAGAGCTCGTGTCGAAAACGGCGAACTCCGGCTCCATGACCTCGTAGCGGTCCGAGTGGTGCTTCACGGGATTGCGGATCGTGTAGACTTCGGCCCCGTCCGGCGACACCGCCAGCGAGGCGATCGAGCGGCGCTTGATATCCGCCTCGGACTGGGCGGCGTAAAAGACCCGCTCGCAGGTCTCGATGTTCACGCCGATCACGTCCTCCCAGCGATTGACCAGCGCGTAGGCCACCGTGCCGTCAGGCGACATCTGGATGACCGCCGGGCTCATCTCGACCTCGAGCGGGCAGTCCTTGACCAGCTCCCGGGCCGCCGCGTCGAAGACGTAGAGGTTGCCGGGCTTGGCGATGGTGACCAGCAGGTCCTTGGCGCCTGCGGGTGCTGCGGCCAGCAGGACGGCCGCCAGAATACTGAGCTGTCTCATGGCATCCTCACGTGTTGGCGTCTTTCGGGAACACGGTGCCGAGCGAACGCCAGTCGTCGGCGGCGTTCGGGGCATCGGCGCTCCAATCGGGGTAGGTGACCATCGTGTCGGGCACCTGCGCGGGCCACCAGCAGGGGTCCGAGCAGCCGTAAAGATCCGCCTCCATCGGCTGGCAGAGTGCGGCGACCCCACCGAAGGGATCGACCTCCCAACCCGGATCGAAGGTGGTCGAACAGCCCGCCGTGACGGTCTGCATCGCGCGGACCTCGTCCATCTTGTCCTCGGACGCGGCCTGCAGCGTACGCGCGGCCTTCTGGTTCATCGGTTTCATTTGTTGTTCGCCCTCCTCGGCGCGATGTGATCGTGGAAATAGGACGGGTTCGTCGCGATCAGGTCGCCGTAGACCCCGATCCCGAAATCGACCCAGTCCCGCATCAGGTCGCAATAGTGGTAGGCCGGCATCAGCGGGTCGGAGAAATGCGCATAGCTTTCGTGGTAGCAGCCGCCCGCACAGAGATTGCGGATGCGGCAGGTCGCGCAGCCCTTGTCGGTCCGGTCGAGCCTGCTTTCGAGAAAGCTCGACAGTTCCTTGCGTTTCACCCCGCTGTCGACCGTGCCGTAGGTCTCCATCTCGGAGCCGGTGAAACGGTGGCAGAGGTTGAGCGTGCCCTCGTGATCGACGGCAAGCATACCGACGCCCGCCCCGCAAGGCAGCGCCTTGGACCGGCCTTCCCAGAGGTCCTGCATCAGCTGGTGCATGTTGGAAAAGCCGATGTTGCGCCCCTCCAGCGCCTCACGGTGATAGCGCCGCCCGAGTGACTTCATGCCCTCGAACACCTCCAGCAGTTCCGTGCCGTCGAGATTGAAGGCGGTCATGTCGCCGGAGGTCACCGGCGAGAACCCGACTTCGGCGAAACCGATATCGTTCTTGAGGTGATCCCAGATTTCTTCGACCGCCGTGACCCCCGCCGTCAGCGTCACCCGCGCACCCACCGGGCGCGAGCGGTAGCGCGCCAGAAGCATCCGCGCCTTGGCTGCGACCGCGTCATAGGACCCCTTGCCGCCGACCGTCTTGCGGTTGAGGTCGTGAAGCGCCTTGGGACCGTCCATCGAGACCGTCAGGCCGAAGCGATGCGCGTCGAGCCAGTCGACGAGCCCCTCGTTCAGAAGCGTCGCGTTGGTAGTCAGGGTAAAGCTCACCTCCTTGCCCAGCGCGGCAAAGCGCGGTTCGGCATGGGCCACGACGTCCTTGATCAGCGGCAGGTTCGACAGCGGCTCGCCACCGAAAAAGACGATGTTGTAGCTGTCGCGGTCCGGGCTTTCCTTTAGCAGCAGATCGATGCTCTTGACCGCTGTGTCGAAGGCCATCTTCCGGCCCTTGCTCGGCGTGTCGAGATCCTCCTTGTAGCAATAGGAGCAGGCCAGGTTGCAGCCGGTGTTGACGTTGAGCACGATGGTCGAGAGCGGGAAGTTCTCGATCCGGATCGCGGGCCGTTCGGCTTTCGGCGGCCCGCCATCGGTGACGATCTCGAGATCAAGCAGCCCGCGAAGCTTTTCGGCCACATCGGCAGGGTCGCGCCCGGCGAAGCGGTCGCGCACGTCGGCTTCGGCCACCTGACCCTTCTCGGCCAGAAATCCCAGCACCTCGCCGTCGAGCGCGTCGAGCTCGAAAAGCGACGTCGTCGGCACGTGGAAGAGCATGTCGCGCTCCTCCACCCGGACCCTGTGGGCGTTCTGGGGTTGGAAATGCAGATATCCCATTTTGGTCCTCCTCAGCGGATGGGCGGGTCGATGAAGCGCTGGACCGTCACGATCAGCTGCGCCTCGCCACTCTGCCCGCCGGCTTCCGCGACGATTTTCAGATCACCCGCGTTGTTGGTCGAGAACGGACGCTCGGGGTTGGGGCCCGCCACGGCGGGCATGAAGATGCCGTTGGCCTCGATGGTCCCGGCAAATTTCGCGTCCTCCATCTGCGCGGCCATCTCGTTGTGGTTCTCCACGGACCAGTCCGCGTCGAGCGCGCCCACGCGGATGTCGTCCTCGGTCTCCGGCTGGCCGTCGGGGCCGTTCCACCAGCCGATCGCCTTGAACTGGGCGGGTACCGGCGCGGGGCCGACGTCCGATCCGCCGCCGACACGGGCGATGGTGAACGCAGGCTCGACCGTGAGCCGGTCGACGGCGTCGAAAAAGGCGACCGTCGCCTCATCGCCACCAGCGGCCAGGGTCGCCACCTCGCCCGCGGCCCCTTCGAGCGTCACGGTGGCGCCGGCGGCATTGGCCTCGGTGCTGCCTGCGCCAAGGTCATCCAGGCCCACGCCCACCGCCTGCGCCGTCACCGTTCCCGGCGCGGCTGCTTCGGGCACGACGCCCAGCAGCACCGGATCGCCACCGGCCTTCGCGCCGCTCAACATGCCGCCCAGGCTGTCGTCGTCGGTCCGGAATTGCCGGCCCTCGAGCCGTGATCCGTCCTCGGAGACCGCCAGTACCTGACGGTATGCGGTGCCGTCGATGGTCACGCTGCCGCGCCATTCATACCCGGTGTAGAGGTTCATCTGCCCGCCGACATCGACGCTGCTGCCGTCCTGCGCGGTCAGCGATCCCGACAACGCATAGGGCGAGGCGTCGCCCGACACGCTGAGCACGCCGTAGACCGCGCCATGTTCCGGCAGGTCGGTCAGCACCACCCAGTCGCCGGCGACCTGCGGTTTCTCCGCGGCCTGCCAAGCGCTCCAGGCCTCGGTTTCCAGCGGATAGGTCTCGGCGAGGTAGGGCGCGATCTCCTCGGTCGCGATCCTGAACCACTCGCGGTCGCGGCCCAGCGCCTGGTACTCGATCGTCGGAAACTGGCCGACGTGGAAATGCATGTGCGTCATCCACTCGTCCGCCGTGCGACGTTGCAGCGCCGCGCGCGCCACCGTGTGGCAACGCCCGCACATCGAGGCCATCGGCTCCTCGCTCTGCTCGACATGCGCGGGGTCTTTCTGCAGCGCATAGCGCCAGTCCGCCGTCTCCGAGGGCGCCATGCCCTGCGTGTCCGACAGGTAGCTGACCAGCGCGCTCTGATCGGCCTCCGAGATGTCGACGTCATGGGCGATGCGCATGCGCACGATTGTCATCAGCCAGCCCTCGGGCGTCTTGCGCTGGCCCGCGATGCGGCTCAGTCCGCTGTCAGTCACGGCGTGGCAACCGCCGCAGGACGCCTCGAGCAGCGCCTCGTCGGCGGAAGCCGCCGCTCCGGTCAGGGCCGTCGCCGCCGCCAGGGCCGCGATGCCGGTCAGTCGTGTCATTGGAGAACCTCCTTGTGTAACGGCCGGTCCGCGGTCGCGATGCCGCGGCTTGTCAGCCAGTCGTGAACCCGTCCCGCCCGGTCGGGCGGAACATGCGGCAGGATGCGCGCGGCAAAATCCGCGCGGTCCGGAAGCGGGGCGGCGCCGAGCCGCGACAGGATCGGCGCGATCTCGACATCGTGGACGAAGGCGACGCCATCGGGCTCCTGCGGCGTTACCAGCACCTCGGCCCGCGCCAGCCGTCCGTCGCGGACGATGACGCGCGGCGTGATCCGCACCGTTTCCGGCGCAGGGGTTTCGGCGGCGAGGTCGTCGGGCCAGCCTCGGCGCTCGGTCCAGAACGGCGTGTCGAGGTTCGCCAGCCGGTAGAAGTCGCGTCCGACGCGGGCCTGCCGCCAGAAGGTGCCCGCGACCCGGTCCCGGTAGAAATCACCGGCCAGTTGCGCCGCTCCGTCGAACAGCGCGCGAGCGAGAGGCACCGCCTGCAGCGCCGAGGCCAGCGCCCAGAACAGACCGTGGCCCGACAGCGGATCCATCGCCACCGCCGCATCGCCTAGGCGCGGAAGCGCCGGGTCGAGGTCCGGCGCGGTCAGGCGCAACTCGGAAGCGTGAACGTGAGGGTCTTGCGGCAACGGCAGGTCCCAGAGCCGTCCCCAGGCCTCCGCAAGCCCCGTGCGCAGCGCCCGAGCCGACAGCGTCGCCTGTCGCCAGCTCGGGCCATCCGCGCCGATGCTCCAGCGCCAGCCGTGCGCGCCCGCCACGACCTCGGCGCCGTCGCAAGGCGCGCCCCAGCCGCCGATGGTGATGCTGGCTGGGCCGCGCAGATGCGCCGGGCCTGCAGGCGCGCGCCGTCCGCGCGCTTCGAAGACCAGACCGGCGGTGATCGAAGGTCGATCCACGATCTCGATCCGGCCCGGCGACACGCGGCGCACCGTGCCCGCGACGAGGTGGACCCCCTCATCCGCCGCCTGCGCCCGCAAACCCGCATCGAAGGCCGGGCGGCGCAGCGCGTGTTCGCGGTTCGGCACCTCGGCCAGATCACCCCAGCGCGCCCGGCGTGGCAGCAAGGGTCCGAGGCCGGCGATCCCGATCCTCTGGGCTCTCAAGGCAGCGACCAGCCGCGGAGCCGCGCCTTCGAGACGGTCCGTGCCGGTGCCCGCATCGACCAGCGCCACGCGCGCGCCTGCGCGCTGCAACAGAATCGCGGCCAGCGCGCCCGCCGGGCCGCCGCCCGCGATGGCGATGTCACACCTGTCTGTTCTCGCGATCCCACCCATCGTCTCAGGCTAGGACGACGCCGCGTCAGGCAATCCGACAATTCCGGACAAACTGGACCACACGCGCCCCGTCGGGCCCGGGGACGCTTCCGTCATGGCCGAAACCGGTGCTAAGCTGGGCGACAGTTGCAGCCAGGGTCATGTCCACATGGTTCAAGCCGCCCAGATCGTCGCCTCCGCGATGCGCGATCCCTTTTCCGTGATTCGAGAACTCGGGGGGGACATGCGCGAGGTCTGCGTTGCCGGCAGGATCGCTGCACCGGACGTCGCGACCGGGGTGTCGACGCTGCCGCTGACCTCTTTCGTCACCTTCAACCAGATGGCGTCGCAACGGTTGCACGCCCCGCATTTCGGCCGCCTTGTCGGATCGCGGTTCGATTTCGCCAATATCGGCGACGTCGGTCGGGCGGCGCTGGCCGCCCCGACGCTCGGCGCGGCACTGCGTCTTGTCGAGCAGGCCTTCGCCTCGGTGCAGAGCGATACCGAACTTCGCCTCGAGCTGCAGGACGACGAGGCGACCTTGTCCTACCGGATTCTTGACCCCGACATCTGGCCGCGCGACCAGGATGCGGAACTGACCATCGGCGTGTTCCGCACGATGATCGCCCGCGTCGCCGGACCCGGTTGGCAGCCGCTGGCCATGGGGTTCGAACATGCGCCCAACGGCGCGGACCGGGTGGCACAGCTCAGCCCGCACTGCCGGATCAGCTATCTTGCGCCGAAAAATTTCATCAGCTTCCCGACATCCCTGCTGGACCGGCCGATGCCGGGATGCGCGCCGGATCGATTCCGCCGGGCTGCCTCGGACCTGACACGCCAAGCGCTGGCCTCGGAACGCTCCGCGGCGTTGCGCACCCGCGTGCGTCGCCTGATCGCGATGACACTCGGCACCGATGCGCTCGATCAGACCCACATCGCTCAGGCCCTCGGCATGTCGCGCCGTACCCTGCGGCGGCGGCTCGAAGACGAGGGCACGGGCTTTGCCGAGTTGTTGGCGGATTGCCGCGAGGGTCATGCGCGGCTTCTGCTGCGCCAGACGCCGCTACCGATCCCCGAGATCGCCGAGCGGCTCGGCTATTCGGAGGCGAGCGCCTTTGAACGCGCCTTCACGCGCCGTCTCGGCATTACACCGGCGCGGTTCCGCCGCACCTGGTCGCCGGACCTCTCCTGACTGACCGGAAGTTAAAGTGCGGAAGCCGCCAGAGCGGCTCCCGCGGTCTCGCCTATTTCATCGCCTGCCGTTCCGAGGACAGACCCTTTGCGATGGCAAAGCACATCAGCAGCAGCACGATGGTGAAGGGCAGCCCGGTCGAGATGACCATCGACTGCAATGACTGCAATCCGCCGACGCTGAGCAGCAGTACGATCGCCACGGCGCCTTCGAAGATGCACCAAAAGGCCCGCTGCGGCACCGGCGCGTCGATCTTGCCGCCGGCGGTGATCGTGTCGATCACCAGCGAGCCCGAATCCGACGACGTCACGAAGAACACCACCACAAGGATGATGCCCACCAGTGAGGTGATCCCGGCCAGCGGCATGACGTCGAGCATCTTGAAGAGCTTGAGCTCGAGCGCCGCGTCCTGCGCCTCGGTATAGCCGTCGGTGATGACCTGGTGCAGCGCCGTTCCGCCAAATACCGACATCCAGAGCACGCAGACCAGCGACGGGATCAGCAGTACGCAGATCACGAACTCGCGCACCGTGCGGCCACGGCTGACGCGGGCTATGAACATGCCCACGAAGGGCGACCAACTGATCCACCAGGCCCAGTAGAAGGCGGTCCAGCCCTGGCTGAAGTTGGTGTCCTCGCGCCCGATCGGGTTCGACAGCGCCGGCAGGTACTCGAGATAGGCCACAAGCGACCCGAAGAAGAGTTGGATCAGGTAGACGGTCGGTCCGACCAGCAGCACGAACAGAAGCAACAGGAAGGCCAGCCCCATGTTGATCTCGGACAGCACCTTCACACCACCGTCGAGGCCGCGCATGACCGAGACCAGCGCCACCGCGGTGATGGCCGAAATCAGGATGACCTCGGTCGTCGAGCCGATTGGCAGGCCGAAGAGTTCATTGAGACCCGCATTGGCCTGCGTGGCACCAAAGCCCAGCGAGGTTGCGAGGCCGAAGAGCGTGGCGAAGACCGCGAGGATGTCGATGACGTGGCCCGCCCAGCCCCAGACCGCATCTCCGAAGATCGGGTAGAAGGCCGAACGGATCGTCAGCGGCAGACCCTTGTTGTAGGTGAAAAGCGCCAGTGACAGTGCCACCACCGCATAGATCGCCCACGGATGCAGACCCCAGTGGAAGATCGTCGCCGCCATGCCCAGCCTGACCGCCGCATCCGCATCACCGGCGGCACCACCCAGCGGCGCCCAGTCGGTTCGAACGCCGTTCTCCTCGGTGACACCGGCCATCGCGGACGAGAAGTGGCTCATCGGCTCGGAGACGCCGTAGAACATCAGGCCGATGCCCATGCCGGCGGCAAAGAGCATCGCGAACCAGCCGATGTAGCTGTAGTCCGGCACCGCCTCGGTTCCGCCGAGACGCACGCTGCCCCAGGGCGTCACGATCAGCACGAGGCAGAACAGCACGAAGATGTTGGCCGCTCCGAGGAAGAACCAGTCGAATCCCTTGGTGACCGCGCCGAAGAGCCAGCCAAAAAGCGCGCCGGACTGCTCGGGGAGCGCGAGCGTGTAGAAGACGAAGGCAACGATAGTCGCGCCGGAGATCAGGAAGACGGGATTGTGGATGTCGAAGCCGAAGGGACCGACGGTGCCTTCGACGTTGTCCTGCCCGACCTCATACTCGGTCTCTATGAGCTGAACGGTGCCATCGGGGCTGGGAATTCCCTCGAGCCCCTCCATTTCAGGTGTCTGTTCGGCCATTTGGCCTCCTTTCCTGTTCTGATGGTTCGCCGGAGCGCGGACCTCAGTCCCGCACGAGCAGCACGGACGCCTTGCTGTGGGCTGCGACATGAGCGCCGTGCCCGGACCAGACATAATCGCTGACGTTGGGTAAGTGTGTCGCCATCACGACCAGATCCGCACCGATATCGGCAATCGCTTTCTCTAGCTCGCGATCCATCTGCACCGACGGGTCATGGCTCAGGATCGTGTGCGCGGAGGTGGAAACGCCGGCGGCATCGCCCTGCGCCGCGGCGAAATCCGCAAGCTTTCTCTTGAATTCCTCCGGTGTCCGGGCAACCGCGCCCGGCGTCGTGGCCGTCACGCCGACGAAACAGATTTCGGCTCCTCCGGCCCTAGCCAGTTCGAATGCGGCCTTGAGCGCCTTCGCGAGCCCGGCCTCATGCGCCAGATCCACGGGTACGGCAATCTTGCTGAACATCTTCCCTCCTGCATCCGGCCGCCCAGAGCGGCCCGTTTCCGGCTGCGCGGTGCGCCGCGCACTTTCGGGATCCCGCCGGGTCTGCCGCCCGGTCACGTTCAAAGTGTCGCATTTCTGGTCACAACTTTCAAACGCCGGTGGCCAAAAGAAATTTTGATGTCCCGCAACGCCGGCGATGCGGGACGGGGCGAGGACACCTATGGGCCGGGCCTACAGGCCGTGCCGTCGCGCCCGTTGCACCCGCTCGGCAGGCTGTGGTCGACCGTTCGGGTCGCCACGGCCTCGTATGTCGCGGTCTGGTCACGACACGACGCACTAGTGACGCAATGCAACCAGAGCGCGACGATACCACCCCGAACTCGGACCTTTGGCGGGACGGCCCGCCGCGCGCGCCTGACCCTCGCGCAACGGCGCGTGGCACCCGGCCGCCGAACGGGAACGCCTGTTGCGCGCAGTTGCGAAGGACAGGCCGCATGACCTTGCCCCCCAACGCCGCCAAGCCGTGTGTGCCGGGGTACGACGCGGAAGTCTGCGCACCCCAGCCGACCTGCTCTCGCCCCGCATCGGCCGGGCAACTTGCAGAATTCTAGCGCTAAATCTTGCCGGGCATCACCAAGGCCCCGCGACGGCGGTGCCGCAGCGACGCGGTTTTCCGGCCGTTGGCACGCTTATCCGGAACGCGAATCGAAGTGTCACGCGGGTATTACAGCCCGCCAATACCAGACACATGACCGCGCGCGAAAATTTGGGTTGAAGATGGCATGACGCGGGGTCACGATGCACTAGTATCCCTCTGTGAGGCGGCTGGAACTGATTCAACCGTCGGTACGGGGCGGATGTCCTCAAGCAGGGAGCAACTTCATGATAATCGAATTACGACACGCAAGACGGGCGGGCCTTGCCGCCCTCGTTCTTGCTTTTGCCAGTGGTACGGCGTTCGCTCAGGACACGACCACTGAAGAGACGGACGCCGGCACGGAACAGGCTGCCGAAGGCGGCAGCAGCGACAAGCCGAACATCCTGGTGATCTGGGGCGACGACATCGGCCAGTCGAACATCTCGGCCTACACGATGGGCCTGATGGGCTACGAAACACCCAATATCGACAGCATCGCAGCCGAAGGCATGATGTTCACCGATTACTACGGCGAACAGTCGTGCACCGCGGGCCGGTCCTCCTTCATCATGGGACAGTCGGTATTCCGCACCGGCCTGTCGAAGGTCGGTCTGCCCGGTGCCGAAGAGGGCATGCAGGTCGAGGATCCGACCATCGCCGGCCTGCTGAAAGCGGAAGGCTACGACACCGGCCAGTTCGGCAAGAACCACCTCGGCGACCGTGACGAGCACCTGCCGACCAACCACGGCTTCGACGAGTTCTTCGGCAACCTCTACCACCTCAACGCCGAGGAAGAACCGGAGAACGAGGACTATCCGAACGATCTCGTGCTCCCGGGCGGCGAGACCTTCCGCGAGCGCTTCGGCCCGCGCGGCGTTATCCGCTCGTCCGCGGACGGGGAAATCGAGGACACCGGTCCGCTGACGCGCCAGCGCATGGAAACGGTGGACGACGAAACCGCGGCCGCGGCCATCGACTTCATCGAGCGCAAAACCAACGAGGGCACACCCTGGTTCGTCTGGTGGAGCGGGACGCGGATGCACTTCCGCACCCACGTCGCGGATGATTTCCGCCAGCAGGCCAATGAAATCGCCGGGCGCAGCCTCAGCGAATACCAGGCCGGCATGATCCAGCACGACATGCACATCGGCATGTTCCTCGACAAGCTCGAAGAGCTTGGCATCGAGGACAACACCATTGTGTTTTACTCGACCGACAACGGCCCGCACATGAACACCTGGCCGGACGCGGCGATGACGCCGTTTTGGAGTGAGAAGAACACCAACTGGGAAGGTGCATGGCGCGTCCCGGCGATGGTGCGCTGGCCCGGCAAGATTCCGGAGGACACGATCAGCAACGAGATCGTGCACCATATGGACTGGCTGCCGACCTTCCTCGCTGCCGCGGGCAACACGACCATCAAGGAAGACCTGCTTGACGGCATCACGGTGGCCGAAGTCGGCGAAGGCCGTGACTACCGCGTACATCTCGATGGCTACAACATCCTTCCGATGCTGACCGGCGAGACCGACGAAAGCCCCCGCAAGGAGATTTTCTACTTCTCGGATGACGGCGATCTGATGGCGCTGCGTTACGCCGACTGGAAGATCACCTTCCTGGAGCAGAAGGAATGGGCGACCCTGCGCGCGTGGATCGAACCGCTCACGCCGCTGCGAACGCCGTTGATCTTCAACCTGCGCCGCGACCCCTACGAGCGCGCATATCGCACGTCGAACACCTACTATGACTGGATGCTCGACCGCGCGTTCATGCTAGTTCCGGCGCAGCAGTACGTCGCGCAGTTTTTGGAGACATTCCAGGAGTACCCGCCGCGTCAGGAGGCAGCGTCTTTCAGCCTCGACAAGGTAATGGAGAAGCTCTCGGAGCCGACGACGACGCAGTAATGATCGCCACGAAATCGGGCCGCCCCGGACTGTCCGGGGCGGTCTTTCGACGAATTTTCCTTTGGAGACGATCATGCGCGCCCTGTTCGCCACGCCATTTCTTGCCTTGCTCGCGTTCCCGAGCCTTGCCGACCCGCTGCCGTCCTGGAACGCGGGCGACAGCAAGGTTGCGATCATCTCCTTTGTCGAGGCCGTGACCGATCCGGCGTCCGAAGACTTCGTACCCGTGCACGACCGCATCGCAGTCTTCGACAACGACGGCAACCTCTGGGCCGAACAGCCCGCGTATTTTCAGCTTCTCTACGCCATCGACGTCCTGAAACAGAAGGCGGCCGACGATCCTTCGATCCTCGGGTCGGACGTGCTCAAGGCCGCTGCCGAGGGCGACATGGAAGGCATGATGGCGGGCGGGGTGGAAGGTCTGGTCGAGGTCATCAATGTCTCGCACGGCGGTATCACGCCCGAGGACTTCAAGGCCTCGGCATACGACTGGCTGACCACAACGCCGCATCCCACGACCGGGATGGTCTTTTCCGACATGACATATCAGCCAATGGTCGAACTGCTGCGCTACCTGCGCGACGAGGATTTCACCACCTACATCGTCTCGGGCGGCGGGATCGACTTCATCCGCGCCATCTCCGAGGAGGCCTACGGAATACCCCCGTGGCAGGTGGTCGGCACCGAAGGCAACACCTCCTATTCCGCAGACAGCGGGACGCCGACGGTCATGAAAGACGGCGGCGTGTCCTTCGTCGACGACAAGGAAGGCAAGCCCGTCGGCATCATGCGCCACATCGGCCAGCGCCCGATCTTCGCCAGCGGAAACTCGGACGGCGACTTCGCCATGCTGGAATGGACCACGGCCGGCGACGGGCCGCGCTTTGGCCTGATCGTGCATCACACCGACGGCGAACGCGAATTCGCCTACGACCGCGAGGGTCATATCGGGGTGCTGAACCGCGGCCTCGACGAGGCCGGCGAACGTGGCTGGACGCTTGTCGACATGGCGCAGGACTGGAGCCGGATATGGATGGGCAACCAGTGAGTTCACGCGACCAGATCGACGCCCTGCGCGTGCGCATGGGCGAGGCGATCATCGGCCAGCGCGACGTGATCGACCGGTTGCTGATCGGGCTTCTCGCCAACGGCAACCTGCTGGTCGAAGGTCTGCCCGGCCTTGCCAAGACCCGGGCGATCAAGGCGCTGGCAAAGAACATGGAGGCCGATTTCAGCCGCATCCAGTTCACGCCCGACCTGCTGCCCTCGGACGTGACCGGAACGGAGGTCTACTACCAGTCCGGCGACCAGTCCGAGTTCCGGTTCGAGCCGGGTCCGATCTTCGCCAATATCGTGCTCGCCGACGAGATCAACCGGGCGCCCGCCAAGGTGCAGGCGGCACTTCTCGAGGCGATGGAGGAACGGCAGGTCACGGTGGCGGGCAAGACCCACCGGATGGAGCCGCTGTTCATGGTCATGGCGACCCAGAACCCGATCGAGCAGGAAGGCACCTACCCGCTGCCCGAGGCGCAGATGGACCGGTTCCTGATGCACGTGATGATCACCTACCCGCCGGTCGAGGACGAGGTCGAGGTCATCAAGCTCGTACGGGGCGAGGAGATCGCCGCGATGGAAGAACGCGAAGGCGCGCCCGCGAAGGAGAAACCCGCCCCGATCCCGCAATCGGCCGTCTTCGACGCTCGGCGTGAGATCGGGGCGATCCATGTTTCCGAGGCGATGGAACGCTACATGGCCGATCTGGTCAACGCGACCCGCATTCCCGCCGAGTTCGGCGACGACCTGAAGCGCTGGATCGAAGTCGGGGCAAGCCCGCGCGCATCGTTGGGGCTCGACAAATGCTCGCGCACCCACGCCTGGATGGCGGGCCGCGACTATGTCGACCCCGAAGATGTGCGCGCGATCGCGCCCGACGTGCTGCGGCACCGGCTTGGCCTCACGTTCGAGGCGCAGGGCGAAGGCGTCACGCCGGACAAGGTCGTCGAGGAGCTGCTCAAGCAGGTCGCCCTGCCGTGACCCGATGAGGGACGAGGCCGCCCGCATACGCACCGGCACCATGCCGCAGGTCTCCGCCCCGGAGGACAGCGATCCACGCATCCGTCTGACCCTGCCGCACCTTCGCGCGCTCGAGGCGCAGGCCCGGCGGATCAGCTTCCTGCCGCGCCAGCCTGCGCGCAGCATCCTCAATGGTCGCCACGCGTCACGCCTGCGCGGGCGCGGGCTGAACTTCGAGGAGTTGCGCGACTACCTGCCCAATGACGACATCCGCACGATCGACTGGAAGGTTACGGCGCGCACCGGCACGCCGCATGTCCGCGTCTACACCGAAGAGCGCGACCGCCCGACCCTGATCGTCGTCGACCAGCGCATGTCGATGTTCTTCGGCTCGGTGCTGAACATGAAGGCGGTGACGGCCGGCGAATGTGCCGCCCTTGCCGCGCACCGCATTCTCGACCAGGGCGACCGGGTCGGCGGCATCGTCTTCGGTGACGAGACCATCGCCGAGATCCGTCCGGCCCGAAGCCGCCGCGCGCTTACCACGTTTCTCACCGCCCTTGCCGAGGCCAACGCGCTGCTCGCCGCGGATGCCCCGCCTGCCACGCCCATGCCGATGAACCGGGTGCTTGAGTCGGTTGCCCGGATTGCGCCGCGCAATCATCTCGTGCTGATCTTCAGCGATTTCGACGAGGTCGACGCGACCACGCATCGCCTCGTGGCGGGGCTCGCGCGGCGCAACGACCTGGTGATCGGGCTGGTTTCGGATCCGTTTGCGGACGACCTGCCGCCGGACGCGCGCTTCGTGGTCTCCGACGGTGCCCTGCAGGCGGAGATCGACACCGGCGACCGGGCGACGCACCGCAGTCTTGCCGACATGGCCCAGGGCCGGCTTGCCGCGATCCTCGACTGGCAGAGGTCGCTTGGCGTTCCGGTGCTGCCTCTGACCACCGCCGAGGACAGCGTAACCCAGATGCGCCGCCTGATGGGTCTTGCCGGGGCGCGGCGATGAACCAGGACGGGCCAGTCTCCCTTGTCGACCTGATCGACCAGATCGTGCCGCCGGACGAACCGGCACCGGTGTCGATGATGCCGCAGACCTGGGGCTGGGTGGCGCTGGCGCTGCTGCTGCTGGCGCTGGTCGGCTACGGTCTTTACCGGCTCGCGGCGCACCGGCGCGCCAACGCCTACCGGCGCGCCGCGCTGCGCGCGCTCGAGGCTGCCGGCGATGATGCCGAAGCCGTAGCCGCGATCCTGCGCCGCACGGCCCTGTCGGCCTTCCCGCGCCATGACGTGGCCGGGCTGTCCGGCGCGGACTGGCTTGCCTTTCTGGACCGCACACTGCCCTCGGGCGATTTCAGCACCGGTCCCGGGCGCGCGGTGACCAGCGCCCCCTACAGCGGCGCCCCTGCCCCGGACGGGCTCGGCGCCGCGGTGGCGGACTGGATTCGGCACCACAGGCGAGCGCGCGCGACATGATCTCGCTGGCCTTCCCCTGGGCCTTGCTGGCCCTGCCGCTGCCGCTGGTCTGGCGGCTGATCGCGCCGCACCGCGAGCGCGTGCCGGCCCTGCGCTTTCCCTTCTTCCGGCGCATCGTCGATGCCGCGGGAACCGAGGCCGGGCCGGGGTCGGTGGTGCTGACGAAATCGCGCCTTCAGATCATCGCCGGCGTGGTGATCTGGGCGCTGATCGTGCTGGCGATGGCCCGGCCGGAACGGGTCGGCGATCCGGTGACCGTCGAGAAGGCCGCGCGCGATCTGGTGCTGGCCATCGACATCTCGGGCTCGATGGACGCCCGCGACTTTGCCGGCAGCGACGGCGACAACACTCAACGTCTGGCCGGGGTCCGTTCGGTCGTCGATGGCTTCGTCGCCGACCGCGAGGGCGACCGCATGGCGCTGATCGTCTTCGGCACGAAGGCCTACGTTCAGGCACCCTTGACCGAGGACCTGCGGACCATCACCGATCTGCTGGCGCAGACCGAGGTCGGCATGGCCGGACCCCATACCGCGCTCGGCGATGCCATCGGGCTTGCGATCCGGACCTTCGAGGCCAGCGACGTCGACCAGCGTCTGCTGATCCTGCTGTCGGACGGCACCGACACGGCGAGCCGGATGAGCCCGGTGAATGCTGCCGAAATCGCGAACGATCGCGACATCGAGATCTACACCATCGCCGTCGGCGACCCGGACGCCTCGGGCGAGGAAAAGGTCGATATCCCGACGCTTCAGGACATCGCCGCCCGGACCGGTGGAGAATTCTATTTCGCCGAGGACCAGGAAGGGCTGACGGAGGTCTACGACCGCATCGACGACCTCGCCCCGCGCACAACGGATACGCTCTCCTACCGTCCGCGCCAGGCGCTGGCCTGGATCCCGCTGGGCCTTGCCGCGCTGCTGGGCACGCTGACGGTCGCGGCACGCGGCCTCGGCGGACGGCGCGGCAGGCGTGGACGCGCGAGGGTCGCCGCATGAATTTGGCCGTCGCTCTCGAGGCATTCCACTTCCTGCGTCCTCTGGCCCTGCTGCTGCTGCCGATGATCGCCTTGCTGTGGTGGCTCGCACGGCGCCGGGTCGCGGCCGGCCCGCTGGTGGTCGAGGGGCTCGCCCCGCATCTGCGCGACGCGCTCAGCGTCGGCGGACGCGAAAGCCGCCGCATCCTGCCCATCGACCTCGTCGCACTCGGCCTGGTGCTGGCGGTCCTGGGGGCCGCCGGTCCGACGTGGTCGCGCGTACCGGACCCCTTCGTGGCGCAGACCGCGCCCGTGGTCATCGCGCTGAAGGTCGCGCCGTCTATGGAAACGGACGATGTCGCGCCCTCCCGTCTCGAGCGTGCCAAGCAGAAGATCCGCGACCTGGTCGAATTGCGCGCCGGCGCACGCACGGCCCTTGTCGCCTATGGCGGCACGGCGCATTCCGTCGTTCCGATGACCGAGGACGCCAATGTCCTGCATCCCTATCTGCAAGGTCTTTTGCCGGAGGTGATGCCGGACGAGGGGGACAACGCCGAGGATGCGCTCGCCATGGCGCGCGACATCCTCGCGGGCGAGCAGACCCCCGGCGGCATCCTGCTGGTGACCGACACGCCTGCGCCACCCCAACCCGCACCGGACGACGGCGACGGAACCGCAGCGGACAGCCTCGCGGTCCTCGCCGTGCTGCCCGAGGGCTCGGGTGGCGATGCGGGCGACGTCCCGGTCGTTCGGGTGACGCCCGACGATGCCGACATTCGCGCGCTCGACCGCAGTCTCAATGCCGCCTACCAGCGCGCGCTGACGGAGGACGGCACGCAGCCCTGGGACGATCGCGGCTGGGTGCTGGCCTGGCCTGCAGCCTTCGTGGCGCTGTTCTGGTTCCGGCGCGGCTGGACGATGCGCTGGGTGATCCTGCTGACGCTCGCGGGCGGCATGACACCCGCCAATCCCGCGCGCGCCGACGGCATCGCCGACTGGTTCCTGACCCCGGACCAGCAGGGCCGCCTTGCCTACCAGCGCAAGGAATTCGACGTTGCCGCCGAGCGCTTCACCGATCCGATGTGGAAGGCCTTCGCCATGTTCAGGGATGGCCAGTACGAAGCCGCGGCAGAGGCGTTCCACCGGATCGAGACCCCCGAGGCGTCCTTTGCCGAGGGTCTCGCGCATATCCGCAGCCGCGCCTATCGCGACGGCATTGCGGCCTACGAGACGACGCTCGAACGCGACCCCGACTTTCCCGGCGCGGCCGAGAACCTCGAAACGGCCAAGCGCATCCTCGACTACGTCGAGACCACGCGCGAGCAGTCGGACACCGGCGAGAACACCGGCGAAGGCGCCGACGACATCGTGTTCGACAACGAGGAGGCGCGCGGCGCGGATACCCAGATCGAGGCCAGCGAGGATGGCGAAGGCCTGCTGACGGCCGATCAGTGGATGAACACGGTGGACACGCAGACCGGCGACTTCCTGCGCCAGCGTTTCGCGATCGAGGCGGCGCGGCGATGATGCGCTGGTTCGCGATCCTGCTTCTGATGGTGCCGGTCTCACTGGCCGCGCAGGATGCATCCGCGCCGGTGGTCCGCATCGATATGGAGGAGACCGAGGCGATCCCCGGCCAGTACCTGACGATGCGGGTCACGGTGCTGGTGCCCACCTTCATGCCGAAACCGGTCGAATTCCCGAGCTTCGAGATGCCGAACCTGCGCGTCCTGCTGCCGGAAAACTCCACGAACCCCACCAGCCAGAACGTCGACGGCGAGACCTGGTCAGGCGTCAGCCGGCGCTACCGACTGTCGCCGATGGTGCCGGGTCGCTTTGATATTCCGTCCCGGTCAGTGCGCGTGACCTATGCCGATCCAGAGACCGGCGCCGCAACGGATCCGCTGGTGGTCACGGTCGAGACCGACCCGGTGTCGATCGCAGGCGTGCTGCCGCAGGGCGCAGAGGGGCTCGATCCCTTCATCGCCGCAACCGGGCTTTCACTGGAACAGGAGCTTTCGGGTCCGACCACGGACCTCGATCTCGGTGCCGGTGTGACCCGGACGGTCACGGCGACGATCGAGGGCGCCTCGCCGATCGTCCTGCCGCCGCTCCTGAGCGACGTGCAGATAACCGGAGTGGACATCTACCCGGACGAGCCGAGGATCACCGAGGCCGAGAACCGCGGCGAATTGTCCGGCACGCGGGTAGAAAGCGAGACGCTCATGGCCGCGGGCGGCGGTGCGGGCACGGTGCCGGCGCTGACGCTCGACTGGTACAACCTCGACACCGGCGAGATCGAAACCGCGAGCGTCGAGGGTTTCGACGTCTCAGTGAGCGGGCCGCCGCGCGACCAGCCCACCCTCGCCGACCGGCTCGATCCGCGCCTGATCGCCGCCGGCGTCGCCGTGCTTGTCGCGCTGGCTTTGCTGCTGCGCTTTGCCTGGCCGCGGCTGGTTGCGGCGCGGCACGCGCGTCAGGCGGCCCGTCTGGCCGGCAAGGCCCATGCGGAACGTGAGGCCATGCGGGCGATTCGGGCGCGCGATCTCGACGGCGCACGGCGCTGGATCGACGAATGGGCCCGGCGCGCGCCAGTCACGGAAGCGCCGCGTCTGCAGGCGATATCCGAGGCGATGACGCGCATCGGGGCGCACCGCTTCGGACCGCACCCCGACCAGGTGCCAGATGCCGATTGGACTGCGCTCAAAGTGGCGCTTCAACAAAGGGGCCGCGGGCGGGTCGAACCGGGCAACGTCACGCTGGCACCGCTCAACCCGAGCTGACAGGCCGCGGAGTTGCCCGCCACCGAACCAACAGAAAGGCAAAAACGATGGACATCATGCGGGCCGGGAGTCGGCCATCCGAGACAGGTCCAAAGGAGTACTTCACCGGTCGGGTGCGGATCGATCCGGTTGTGTCTGCCGCCGAGCCTGCGCGGGTGCGCGCGGCCGCGGTCACCTTCGAGCCGGGCGCGCGCACAGCCTGGCACACGCATCCGCTGGGCCAGACGCTGTTCGTTCTCTCCGGCGCGGGCCGTGCGCAAACGGAAGGCGAAGCCGTCCGCGCCTTGCGTCCCGGCGACACCGTCTGGATCCCGCCGGGAGAAAAACACTGGCACGGCGCGGCCCCGGACTGTGCGATGACGCACCTCGCGATCCAGGAGGTCGAGAACGGCAGCCCGGTCAGTTGGTTGGAGCAGGTGTCAGACGACGATTACCTCGGAACCCCGCAGGATTGATTTCCTGCAATTTCCGCGACGGATTTCTTCAATCGGTACGTGGAACCATCGACGTCACGCAAAAACGCCGGAGATCCACATGCGCCTGCCCCTCAGAAACTCCATTCCCGTGACCAGCCTTGCCATCGCTCTCGGCCTTGTCGCCAGCGTCGCAACCAGCGACCCGAGTGCTGTGCCTTGCCCGTTCGGCAAGGTTGGCGTTCATTCGGACAAGCATGAGATGGCCGGGATGCCGGCATCCGCGACCCTGCCGGTCGCGAAAGACGCCTAGACGTAGCCGCGCCACCACAGCCAGAGCACGAAAGCGCCGGCGATGAGGATCAGGTCGAAGACGATGACGCTGAGCCAGCCAAGGATGCGGTCCTTGCGCACCTCGCCGACGTCGATGCCCTTTAGATACCCGCGCAGATCGCGGAACGCCGCATCGAGCGCCGGACCGTTCAGCCGCCGTGCCAGCTTGGGGTTGGCGCCCATGCGCGCGGCCGAGGCGACCATGTCCGCCTGTCCCCGCAGCCGCCGCGGCAATCGCCAGCGCGCGCGCCGCAGCGCCACGGCAAGATCGCGCCCGCCCACGCCGAGCCGTTCCTTCAGCAGCAGTTTCAGCGCCTCCGCGCGGCGCGTTATCTCGGTATCCCCCGTCATCCGCGGCAGAATAGTCCCGACCTGTGCGGCTGCGCAATGGCTCTGGTCTCCCGTGGCCAAAACCGATAGCCACTACCAATGCTCGCCCACACCGAATTCGGCTCCGCAGAGGCGCCGCGTCTTCTGATCGTGCACGGCCTCTTCGGGTCGGGCCGCAACTGGGGTGTGATCGCCAAGCGCCTGTCGGACAGCTACCGTGTCGTCACCTGCGACCTGCGCAACCACGGCAGCAGCCCGCGCACCGAGACCCACGCTTACGCCGATCTTGCAGCGGATCTTGCGGAGCTGATCGAACATCTCGGTGCGCCGATGCATGTCTGCGGGCATTCGATGGGCGGGAAAGCCGCCATGATGTTGGCGCTGGAACGGCCGGATCTTCTCGACCGGCTCATCGTGGCAGACATCGCACCCGTGGCCTACGGTCACAGCCAGATGCAGTTCATCGACGCGATGCGCGGTGTCGATCTCGAAACCGTGAGCCGCCGGTCGGATGCCGAAGCGCAGCTTGGCGCGCTTGGTGTCGAACCGGCGCTGCAGAGCTTTTTCACCCAGTCGCTGGATGTCGCCGGCAAGCGGTGGCGGCTCAACCTCGACACGCTGGCCGCCGAGATGGACAAGATCCTGTCCTTTCCCGAGGTCGACAAGCGCTTCGACGGACCAGCGCTTTTCCTGTCCGGAGCAGGGTCGGATTACGTGCGTACCGAGCACCGCGAACCGATCAAGGCGCTTTTTCCGGAGGCGCGGTTCGCGAAAATCCCGCAGGCGGGCCATTGGCTGCATGCCGACAAGCCGCGCGAATTCGAGGCGGCGCTGCGGGCCTTCCTGTCGATGGACCTCTGACAGGCGCGCGGTCCCACCTCTGGAAAGAAAAACGGGCAGCGCCTTGCGACCTGCCCGTTTCAGTCTTTGTGTCTGTCCGCCCCGCAGGGCCTGCCGTCAGTATCCATAAACGGCGCGGTGCGCGTTGGCGCGTGCGTCTTCGCGGTAAAGGCCGAGGTCCAGCGCGGTGTCGAGCGGCATGGTGCTGAGTTCGCGGACGGTGCGGTTGTAGACGGCCCGCTTGTGCGCGGCGGTGCGGAGTTTTTCGATCAGTGCCATTGCGTAGATCCTTTGTGTCCGGTTCGGGAAACACCTCGTCTCCCGTGCCCTCAAACTGGTATCGCGCGCGGGTTTGCACAACGCACAGGTTTCGAATGCTGCCATGCAGCATCTGCAAGGGATGCGCATCCGTCATGACTGCCGTGACGACGGCACAAGGCTGTCCTTTTGGTGGGCCGCCGTATGCCAAGACACGGTGTTCGTTCCCGGTTCTATTGCAGGAAATCACCGACCCGATGGCAGCTCTTCGCCAGCCCGCCGCATGTCCGGGGCGCGGCACACCCCAATTGGCCCAGGATCGCGGCGGATCGCCCCTTGCGCGCAGGCGGCGCATGCCTATAACGCAGACAATTTGCTTGCACGAGGGGCCCGGGACATGCCGAAAAGAACCGATATCAAATCCATCATGATCATCGGCGCCGGCCCCATCATCATCGGCCAGGCGTGCGAATTCGACTACTCCGGCGCGCAGGCGTGCAAGGCACTCAAGGAAGAGGGTTACCGGGTTATCCTGGTGAACTCGAACCCGGCGACGATCATGACTGATCCCGGGCTCGCCGACGCCACTTACATCGAGCCGATCACGCCCGAGATGGTCGCCAAGATCATCGAGAAGGAGCGCCCGGATGCGCTGCTGCCGACGATGGGCGGCCAGACCGGGTTGAACACGGCACTCGCGCTCGAGGAGATGGGCGTGCTCGACCGCTTCGGGGTCGAGATGATCGGCGCCAAGCGCGCCGCCATCGAGATGGCCGAGGACCGCAAGCTCTTCCGCGAAGCGATGGACCGGCTCGGGATCGAGAATCCCCGCGCCACCATCGTCACCGCGCCGAAACTCAACGGCAAGAAGGACCTCGCGGGCGGCGTGCGGCTGGCGCTCGCGGCGCTCGAGGACGTGGGCCTTCCTGCGATCATCCGCCCCGCCTTCACCATGGGCGGCACCGGCGGCGGCGTGGCCTACAACCGCGACGACTACGAACGCATCTGCCGCTCGGGCATGGACGCCTCGCCCACCGGCCAGATCCTCGTCGACGAAAGCCTGCTGGGCTGGAAGGAATTCGAGATGGAGGTGGTGCGCGACACCGCCGACAACGCCATCATCGTCTGCTCCATCGAGAACGTCGACCCGATGGGCGTGCATACCGGAGACTCGATCACCGTCGCCCCGGCGCTGACGCTGACCGACAAGGAATATCAGATCATGCGCAATCACTCGATTGCCGTGCTGCGCGAGATCGGTGTCGAGACCGGCGGGTCGAACGTGCAATGGGCGATCAACCCCGACGATGGGCGCATGGTCGTGATCGAAATGAACCCGCGCGTTTCGCGCTCCTCCGCGCTGGCCTCGAAGGCCACCGGCTTTCCGATCGCCAAGATCGCGGCGAAGCTCGCCGTGGGCTACACGCTCGACGAGCTCGACAACGACATCACCAAGGTCACGCCGGCCTCGTTCGAGCCGACCATCGACTATGTCGTGACGAAGATCCCGAAGTTCGCCTTCGAGAAGTTCCCCGGCGCCGAGCCGACGCTGACCACGGCGATGAAGTCGGTGGGCGAGGCGATGTCGATCGGCCGCACGATCCACGAATCGATGCAGAAGGCGCTGGCCTCGATGGAATCCGGCTTGACCGGCTTCGACGAGGTGGAGATTCCCGGTGCCCCGGAAAAGGCGGCGGTGGTCAAGGCGATCAGCCAGCAGACCCCCGACCGGCTGCGCACCATCGCCCAGGCGATGCGCCACGGGCTTTCGGACGACGAGATCCACGGCGTCACCATGTACGATCCTTGGTTCCTCGCCCGCATCCGCGAAATCGTGGACACCGAGGCCGAGGTGGCCGAGTCCGGCCTGCCGACGTCCGAGGCCGCGCTGCGGCATCTGAAGATGATGGGCTTCACCGATGCGCGGCTTGCCATCCTGACCGGCCAGTCGGAGGCCGCGGTGCGCAAGGCCCGGATCGACGCGGGCGTGACGGCGGTCTTCAAGCGTATCGACACCTGCGCGGCCGAGTTCGAGGCGCAGACGCCCTACATGTACTCGACCTACGAAGCTCCGGTCTGGGGCGAGGTGGAATGCGAGGCGCGCCCCTCGGACCGCAAGAAGGTGGTCATCCTCGGCGGCGGTCCGAACCGGATCGGCCAGGGGATCGAGTTCGACTACTGCTGCTGTCACGCCTGCTATGCACTGACCGACGCGGGCTTCGAGACCATCATGGTCAACTGCAACCCCGAGACGGTCTCGACCGACTACGACACCTCGGACCGGCTTTATTTCGAGCCGCTGACTTTCGAACATGTGATGGAAGTCCTGCGCGTCGAGCAGGAGGCGGGCACGCTGCACGGCGTGATCGTCCAGTTCGGCGGCCAGACCCCCCTGAAACTTGCCAATGCGCTGCATGATGCGGGTATCCCGATCCTCGGGACGACCCCTGACATGATCGACCTCGCCGAGGACCGCGAACGATTCCAGGACCTTGTGAACCGTCTCGAACTGAAACAACCGAGGAACGGCATCGCGCATTCCGACGCCGAGGCGCTGGAAATCGCCGAGGGCATCGGCTTTCCGCTGGTGATCCGCCCCTCCTACGTGCTTGGCGGGCGGGCGATGGAGATCGTGCGCGACATGGCCGGGCTCGAGCGCTACATCCGCGACGCGGTGGTTGTCTCGGGCGACAGCCCAGTTCTGCTCGACAGCTACCTCTCGGGAGCCGTGGAACTCGATGTCGACGCGCTCTGCGACGGCGAGAACGTGCATGTCGCCGGCATCATGCAGCATATCGAGGAAGCCGGCGTGCATTCCGGCGACAGCGCCTGTTCGCTGCCGCCCTACTCTCTGTCGGCCTCGCTGATCGACGAGATCAAGGAGCAGACGCGCAAGCTGGCACTTGGGCTCAACGTCGTCGGGCTGATGAACGTCCAGTTCGCCATCAAGAACGGCGAAATCTACCTCATCGAGGTCAATCCGCGCGCCTCGCGCACCGTGCCCTTCGTCGCCAAGGCCACCGACTCGGCCATCGCCTCGATCGCTGCGCGCATCATGGCGGGCGAGCCGCTGTCCAATTTCGCGATGCGCGCGCCCTATGACGCCAATGCCGCCTACGAGGATGTCCTGCCGCTGGGCGACCCGATGACGCTGGCCGATCCCGACATGCCCTGGTTCTCGGTCAAGGAGGCGGTGCTGCCCTTCAACCGCTTTCCCGGCGTCGACACCATCCTCGGCCCCGAAATGCGCTCGACCGGCGAAGTCATGGGCTGGGACCGCGACTTCCCGCGCGCCTTCCTCAAGGCGCAGATGGGCGCCGGCATGAAGCTGCCTACCGAAGGCTGCGCCTTCCTGTCGATCAAGGACGACGACAAGACCGATGACATGCTGAGCGCTGCACGCATTCTGCTCGACCTCGGGTTTTCCATCGTCGCCACACGCGGCACCGCGGCCTGGCTGCAGGCGCACGATCTGGCCTGCGACGTAGTCAACAAGGTCTACGAAGGTCGCCCGGACGTGACCGACATGCTCAAGAACGGCGAGATCCACCTGGTGATGAATTCGACCGAGGGGGCGCAGGCCGTCGAGGATTCCAAGTCGATCCGTTCCATCGCGCTCTACGAAAAGATTCCGTATTTCACGACCGCGGCCGGCAGCTTTGCGGCGGCGCTCGCGATCCGCGCCCAGGCTGACGGCGAGGTGGGCGTCAAGGCGCTCCAGGGCTGACGAAAACGCCCGGCCGAGGCCGGGCGTTCTTGTTTGCCGAGGGAAATCGGCATGACCCGCCCCGTGCCGGGCGGGAATTTTCGATCAGCCGCGGGCGCGCCGGCGCAAAAGGATCAGGCTCCCGAGGCCTGCAATCAGCAGCGCCCCACCGGCGGGCAACGGAATCACCGACGGCGGTGTTCCCGGCTCGGTGGCGATGTTGAAAACCCATATGCCGGGCGCGGAGATGTCGCCGATGTTGACCGTCAGGAAATCGGAGCCGAAGCCGGTGCCGACCGGCGAACTGCCGTTCAGCAGTGTAAAGCCGGAGATGACCGAACCGTCGGAATAGTCGAGGCCGGTAAAGCTCCATGTCGTGGCGCCGATCGGCACGAACTCGGCCATGACGAGCGTCAGCAGGTCGTCGGAGATATCCGCGAGAAAGAGACCGGAATTGATATCGACGCTGAAGATTTCCGGGCCGCTGCCGACGGTCGGCATGGCATTGATCAGCGCAGTCGGTGCGCCGTCTTCCTGCAGATTGAAACTGAAGCTGTCGCCGACGAGGGAGGCCTGTGCGGTCTGCGCGGCAAATGCCAGCGCCGCACCGAGAAGAAGTTTCTTGAACATAGTTCAACCTTTCCTGGTTAACCTTAACTTACAGGCGTTGTGGTCCACGGTAGGTCAACTAGTGAGGCCGAATTGTGTCAACTTATAGGCGAATTCTACTTATTGGCGAAATTTTGCCGTGTTGAACCGGGCAATGCCGCTTTTCTCGGCAAACGGGTAGTACGGGACAGGCCGGATCATCTTTGCTAGGCTATCACCCACATACCGACGGAGCCATGACATGCGATCCCTTGCACTGATTCCCGCGGCCTTTCTGGCCGCCTGCGCGACCACCGCACCTGAACCGGACCCGGTGACCGGCTCGCTGCCGTTTTTCGGCACCGGATACCGATTCATGAACGACTCGTGCCGCAGGCTCGGCGAGGACGACTACACCAATCAGTTCCTGGACGATTCCGCCGATCTGGTCGGCTGCCCCGAGGACATGGAGAACCTCGGGGTCTTCGTCACGGACACCGGCGCGATCGAAGTCGACCGGCGCGAAGGTTTCGTGATCTACTCGGTCCCGCGCGGCTGACGCGACGATACCCGGCCGGAACGGGCGCTCCCCGCGCGTTCCGGGTCTTGTGACGGGTCCGGCGCGCTGGTCTTTGGCCGGTATCTTGGCGATACTGGACGCCTAACCGTCTGGAGCTATCAGGATGCCAACTCCCGTCATCACCGGCACCGGTGTCTTCACGCCCGAAGACATCATCAGCAACGCCGAGCTGGTCGCGGCCTTCAACGCCTATGCCGATCTCTACAACGCCGAGCACGCCGAGCAGATCGCCGCCGGAACGCTTGCCGCAAAGGAGCATTCCTCGGAAGAGTTCATCGTCAAGGCCAGCGGGATCGAACAGCGCCACGTGGTCGACAAGACAGGCGTTCTGGATCCCCGGGTGATGCATCCGCTGCTGCGCCAGCGCTCGGACGACGAACCCTCGATCATGGCCGAGATGGCCGTCACGGCGGCGCGCGCGGCCCTGAAGCAGGCCGGCAAGCGCCCCGAGGACGTCAGTGCCGTGATCTGCGCGGCCTCCAACATGGAACGCGCCTACCCGGCCGTCGCCATCGAGATCCAGCAGCTTCTGGGCGTCCCGGGCTTTGCCTTCGACATGAACGTCGCCTGTTCCTCGGCCACTTTCGGTATTCAGGCGGCGGCCGACATGGTCCGGTCCGGCAGCATCAAGGGGGCGCTGGTCGTCAACCCCGAGATCTGCTCGGCGCATCTCGAATGGCGCGACCGCGACTGTCACTTCATCTTCGGCGATGTCGCCACCGCGGTGCTGATCGAGACCGAGGAGGCCGCGACGGGTCCGTACTTCAAGATCCGCTCGACGCGCTGTGCCACCGAGTTCTCAAACAACATCCGCAACAACAACGGCTACCTGCGCCGCTCGCGTCCTGATGGCATGAAAGACCGGCGCGACATGCAGTTCATGCAGAACGGCCGCAAGGTCTTCAAGGAAGTGCTGCCGATGGTCTCGGCGCATATCGCGGACCACATGGCCGACGAAGGTCTCGACGCGGCGGAGCTCAAGCGGCTCTGGCTGCACCAGGCCAACAAGACGATGAACGATTTCATCGGGCGCAAGGTTCTGGGGCGCGAGCCCGAGCCGGGCGAGCAGCCGAACATCCTGCAGGACTACGCCAACACGTCCTCCGCCGGTTCGATCATCGCCTTCTCGAAATTCTCGGACGATCTGAAGGACGGCGACCGCGGCCTGATCTGCTCGTTCGGAGCCGGTTATTCGGTGGGGTCGGTGCTGGTCGAGCGGCACGCCTGAGCTCTCACCCGAACACCTCGGCGATCCTGTCGAGCGCCCGGCGCACCTCGGGCAGCCTGCGGTCCTCGTCATGGGTGACAAGCCACTGGTCGTGAGACAGTTCCGCGACATCTTCGCTACAGCGTTCGAGGCCGGGCTGCGCGTCAGCGATGAATGTCGGCAGCAGGACGCGACCGAAGCTGTTCAACGCGAGATCGAGCGCCAGCCTCGGCGCCGTGGTCTCGACCGCGATCCGGTCGCCGCAGCGCTCGGCCACCCAGCGGGCCGAGGCGGTGCCTGCACGCACCACGATCCAGTCCTCCGGCGCACCCGGCGCGGCATAGGCGGCGAAGGCGACGGGACGGAGCCGCCGTCCCGCAAGCCCCGCCTCGGTCGGGCGCCGGGTGCGAAAGCCGATGGCCGCCTCGCGCCGGGGGATCGACAGCACGTCCTCGCCGGAGAGCAGCCGCAGGCGCAGGTCCGGAGGATCGCCGGCAAACGCTTTCAGGTTTTCCGCAAGCGACAGCATGGTCCAGGTTCCGGCCGCGACCTTGACCAGAGGCAGGACATCCTCTGCCGCCGAGGCCGTCGCCCGCGCAATCGACGCCTCGGCCACGCGCAGGTCGGCGCACAGCCGCGCACCGTCCTCTGTCAGCTCGTAGCCATGGGTGCGCCGCACGAAAAGCTCGCGCCCGAGCGCGCGTTCGAGTGCCCGCATCCGGCGACCCAGCGTCGGCGCACTCGACCCGATCTCGCGCGCGGCAGCCGAAAGCCCGCCAGTGCGCGCGACGGCCAGGAAAGCGGCCAGATCATCCCAATCGACACCAGCACCGCGTCCCGCTTTGCCCTCCGCCGGGCCCGGTCGGTCGAATTCATCCTTTTCATTCATGAAACGACCTCTTCATCTCATGTCGTTACAGACAGGTTCGGCGATCCTTAGGTTGTTGGCAACCGAAGAGAGAAGAAAGGACAAATCATGACCACGCCCCTTCTGATCCTGCCGCCGAGAGGTCTTTCCTCGTTTGAGGGTGCCAGAACGTGCCGCGACGCGGAAACAGAGTTCTACGCGCGCCACGCCGGAGCAGGGCCGCGCGCCCTGCACCGGATCGTCGAAGCCTGCGGTCGGTTGCGTTGGCGCGTCCCGTCCTGGCCCCGGCGTCTGCACTGGCGCACCGCACGGTGACCACGACGGTCCGCCCGCTCTTGCCCGATCCTGCGGCCTGCCGTATCCCGGCGCGCATGGCCAAGCTCTACTTTCATTTCTCGACCATGAACGCCGGCAAATCGACCGTGCTTCTGCAGGCCGCGCACAACTACCGCGAACGCGGCATGGTCCCCTACCTGATCACCGCGCGCTTCGACCGGCGCGCCGGAGAGGGCCGCATAGCCTCGCGCATCGGGATCGGGCAGGACGCCGACACGTTCGAACCCGGAGAAGAACTCTTTGGCAAGATCGAAGCCCGTCAAAAGGCGGGACCGGTGGCCTGTGTCTTCATCGACGAGGCGCAATTTCTTTCGGAAGAGCAGGTCTGGCAGTTGGCCCGCGCGGTCGACGACCTGCGGGTGCCGGTAATGTGCTACGGGTTGCGCGTCGACTTCCGCGGCCAGCTGTTCCCCGGCTCCGCTACTTTGCTGGCGCTGGCCGACGAGATGCGCGAGGTGCGCACGATCTGCCATTGCGGCAAGAAGGCGACGATGGTCGTTCGGCTCGGTCCCGACGGCAAGGCGCTTCGCGAGGGCGCGCAGGTGCAGATCGGCGGAAACGAGACCTACCTGTCGCTGTGCCGGCGTCACTGGCGCGCGGCGGTCGGTGACGACGCTCCGGCCTAGACCGGGTTCGGCACGGCCTCACCGGCAAAGAAAGCGCGCAGGTTCTCCACGCTCATCAGCCCCATCTCGGTCCGAACCTCCAGCGCCGCGGTCCCGATATGCGGCAGCAGCACCACGTTCTCGAGCGCCTTGAGCGCTTGCGGCACCTTCGGCTCGAACTCGTAGACGTCGAGACCCGCCCCGCCAATGCGCCGCTGTTCCAGCGCCGCGATCAGCGCGGCCTCGTCGACCACGTTGCCACGGGCGATGTTCACCAGATGGGCATGTGGCTGCATCGCCGCCAGCACTTTGGCATCGACGAGGTGGTGGGTTTCGTCTCCGCCCGGCACCGCCACGACCATGACATCGACCGCCCGGGCGAGATCCGAAAGGCTCTCCTTGCGCTCGGCGGGGAAATCGAGCGTCTTGGGCGAGCGCGAGTGGTAAGCCACCTTCATGCCGAACCCGGAATGACAGCGCCGCGCGATGGCCTGACCGATGCGCCCCATGCCGACGATCCCGACCGTGCGGCCGCCAAGATGCAACCCGAGCAGCTGGGTGGGATGCCAGCCTTCCCATTCGCCTGCGCGCACCAGCCGTTCTCCTTCTCCGGCGCGGCGGCAGCTCATCAGGATCAGCGTCATCGCGGTGTCGGCGGTGGCCTCAGTGACAGCGCCTGGTGTGTTGGTCACGACCAGCCCGGCGGCGGTCGCCGCCGTCACATCGATATGATTGTAGCCGACGCCGAAGTTGGCGAGGATCCGGCACCGCGGGTCCGGCACGTCGTCAAAAACTTGCGGCGTGTAGAGATCGCCCAATGTCGGGATCACGCCGTCGTAGTCGCGCAGCCCCGCCCGCAACTCGTCCGAATTCATCGGCGCGGTGTTCTCGCGCACGGTTACATCGAAATGCTTGGCCGCCTCGTCCTGTACCTCCTGCGGCAACGGCCGCGTCATCCAGACCCTGGTCAAAACATCCGTCCTCCGTTTGGCACGTCCTTGTCCGGGCGTAGCAACACCACCTCGCCCTCCGCGTCCGGCGCGCCCAGTACAAGCGCCTCGGACATGAACGGCCCGATCTGGCGCGGCGGGAAATTGACCACGCCGAGCACCTTCATGCCGACGAGGTCTTCGAGCGCGTAATGCACCGTGATCTGCGCCGAGGACTTCTTTTCCCCGATCTCGGGTCCGTAATCGACCCAGAGCTTGTAGGCCGGTTTGCGGGCCTCGGGAAAGGCTTCGGCGCGGGTCACGGTGCCGACGCGGATGTCCACCTTGAGGAACTCGTCGAAACTGATCTCAGCCATCGGCCAGCTCCCGCGAACGTTCCGTCGCCGCCCGGACCGCGCGTTTCAGCAGGGTTGGGAGACCGTCACTCTCGTCCATAAGAACCTCGAGCGCCGCCTGCGTGGTGCCGTTGGGCGAGGTCACGTTGCGCCGCAATTGCGACGGGTGCTCGTCCGCCTCCATCGCCAACGCCCCGGCACCGGCGACCGTCGCCTTGGCCAATTGCAGCGCAAGCTCGGGCGCCAGCCCTTCCGCTTCGCCTGCCGCGGCCATCGACTCGATCATGTGGAACACGTAGGCCGGCCCAGACCCGCTGACCCCGGTCACCGCGTCGATCTGGGATTCGTCTTCGAGGCGAACGACCGCGCCGACAGCCCGCAACAGCGCCTCGGCCTCGTCCAACGCGGTTGCGCCTGCCCTATCGTTGCCGACGATCGCCGTGATCCCGCGCGATATCGCGGCGGGCGTGTTCGGCATCGCCCGGACGATGGGCGTTCCCGCCCCGAGCGTCTTCTCGAAATGGGAAATTGTCGTTCCCGCCGCGATACTGACAAAGACGGTCTCGCCCTCTCCCATCGCCTGCAGCGTCGGCAGCGCTTCGGCCATAATCTGCGGCTTGACCGCGACGATGACGACCGCCGGCGCCGCGGGCAGGTCGGCGTTGACGTGCACGCCGGTGCCCCGCACCCAGTCGCTCGGGTGCGGATCGACGACCCAGACGCTTGTGGCCGGCAAGCCGCGATCGAGCCAGCCGGCCAACATGGCCGAACCCATCTTCCCGCAGCCCAGCAGGACAAGGCCCTGCGCCGCGATACGACTGTCTTGCATGAAATCCCCCAAACATCTGTCCCTGTTCGGGGGCGAGTCTTAGGCGCGCCCGTAGGCCTCCGCAATGGCGACCTGCAAGGCCTCTTCCGGGCTTCGGTCGCCCCAGGCGAGCAGTTGCAGCGCCGGGTAGTAGCGTTCCGCGCTGAGCACGGCGGCCCCGATCATCGTGTCGATCTGGTCCGCCGACGCGACGTGCCCGCCGGCAAGGACAAGCCCGTAGCGATACACCATCATCTTCTGCTCGGGCCAGAACGTGAAGGCGCCCGCCCAGCATTGGTCGTTGATCAGGTTCAGCAGGTGGTAGAGCTCGCCGCGCTTTTCGTCGGGCGGCTCCATGTCGAAGGTGCAGACCATGCGCAGCGTTTCGTCGTAGGCCGACCAGGCGAGCGTGAGCGAGTAGGTGCGCCACTGGCCTTCCACGGCCATGGCGATCTGCTCGTCGGAAATCCGGTCGAAGTCCCACTCGTGGTGCGCCGCGAGGGTCTCGACGATGTCGATGGGATGAATGTCTTCTTCCAGGTACTGCTCGGAAAGGGCCATAACGCCACCTCTTATTGTCGCTCTAGCGATGAGGTCCGTGAGTGGCCCCAAAGCTAGGTGCCTGTGCTACAGACCGGGGCGATCCCCCGCGCCTATACAAGATATGGTGCGATCCTTGCGCGTTGCTTGCAAGCCTTATTCTGTGGATTACCGCAATAAGTTGGGGAATGTTTTAACCCCGCCCCAAAATGCTGCTTCCGGTTGATCCGGGATTAACGAACGAAGGAGGGTGTGCCGCGCGAGGTTTCCTGCGGGCGGCTATTCAGAGAGGCGCGTCACGATGCTCTGCGCGCTCACCGTGCCGATTGCGCGGCCGTCCTCCTCGACGGTCAGGCCCTCGCCCGTCTCGCCGAGCCGTCCGATGAGCTCGCGCACGGGCGTTTCCGCCTCGACGGTCGGGCCGCCGGGCCTCGCCGGGCCCATCACATCGCGCGCCGTCAGCACGCCAAGCGGGTTCATGTTGGCCACGAACTCGGCCACGTAATCCGAAGCGGGATCGGAGAAAATCTCGCGCGGGGTGCCGCATTGCACGATCCGGCCGCCTTCCATAATCGCGATCCGCCCGCCGAGCTTAAAGGCCTCGTCGAGGTCGTGGCTGACGAAGATGATCGTACGCCTCAGCTCGCGCTGCAGGTCCAGCAACTCGTCCTGCAACCGCGTGCGGATCAGCGGATCGAGCGCCGAAAACGGCTCGTCCATCAACAGGATCGGAGCCTCGGTCGCAAAGGCACGCGCCAGTCCGACACGCTGCTGCATGCCGCCCGAAAGCTCGCCCACCTTGCGATCCGCCCAGTCGGTCAGACCGACAAGCTGCAACTGCCGGTCGGCACGTTTCAGCCGCTCGCCCCGGGGCACGCCGGACAATTCCAACCCCAGTGCCACGTTCTCGCGCACCGTGCGCCAGGGCAGCAGACCGAACTGCTGGAAGACCATCGAAACGCATTCGCGCCGCACCCGGCGCAGATCCGCGGGCGCGGCGTGGGCGACGTCGCAGGACCAGTCGCCGTCGTTGATCCGCACCGTGCCGCGCGCGGTCTTGTTCAGCCCGTTGACCGCGCGCAGAAGCGTCGACTTGCCCGATCCCGAGAGGCCCATCAGCACAAGGATCTCGCCCTCGGCGACGTCGAGCGTGCAGTCGTGCACGCCGAGCACCTGGTCGGTCGCCTCCTGGATCTCGGCCCGCGACTTGCCGGCGTCCATCAGCGGCAGCGCCTTCTCGGGCCGTTCGCCGAAAACGATGGAGACGTTGTCGAACTCGACGGCGTTGGTCATCTGCCGCCCACACGCAGCATCCGGTCGAGCATGATCGCCACGACGACGATGATCAGCCCGCTTTCAAAGCCGAGGCCGGTATTGACCTGGTTGAGCGCCCGAACAACCGGCACGCCGAGCCCGTCCGCGCCCACAAGCGCCGCAATCACCACCATCGACAGCGACAGCATGATGGTCTGGTTGAGCCCGGTCATGATCTGCGGCAACGCATAGGGCAGTTCGATCTTCCACAGCGTCTGGCTCGGCTTTGCCCCGAAGGCCTCGGCCGCTTCCAGAAGGGCCGTCGGCGTCGAGGAGATGCCAAGCTGGGTCAGGCGGATCGGCGCCGGCAGCACGAAGATCACCGTGGCGATCAACCCCGGCACCAGCCCGATGCCGAAGAACACGATGGCCGGGATCAGGTAGACGAAGGTCGGCAGGGTCTGCATCAGGTCGAGCACCGGCCGCATCCAGGCATAAAGGCGCGGACGGTGCGCCGCGGCGATGCCGATCGGCACGCCGATGCCCATGCAGACCAGACAGGCCGACAGCACGAGCGTCAGGCTTTCGGTGGTCTCCTCCCAGTACCCCTGGTTGAGGATGAACAGAAAGCCCACGATCACGAAGGCCACCACCTTCCAGTCGCGCTGGATCACCCAGGTCAGAAGCGCGAAGATCGCCACGATCAAGAGCGGCGGCGGCGACTGCAGCAGCCAGAGGATACCGTCGATCAGCCGTTCCATCGCCAGAGCGAGGCTGTCGAAGAACCACGCGCCGTTGATCTGCAGCCAGTCGAACGCGGCCTCGGCCGCGTCGTCGACCGGGATCTTGTTTTCGGTGAGCCAGTTCATCGCAACCTTCCGGGATCGGTGCGCCGGGCGGGCGGGGTACGCCCGCGGGGATCGGCCCGGCTGTCAGGCGCGCCGGGCCGGTCCGGACGCTGTCAGCCCGAGATGGCCGACTTGACTGCCTCGACGGCATCGCCGCCGTCCTTGGTCGTCACGCCGTCGAGCCAGGCGTCGAGAACGTCCGCGTTCTCCGACAGCCAGGCCTTTGCCGCCTCCGGCGGATCCTGCCCGTCATCGAGGATCGCGCCCATGATCTCGTTCTCCATGGCCAGCGAGAACTCGAGGTTGGTCAGCAGCTTGCCGACGTTTTCGCATTCACCGACATAGCCTGCGCGGGTATTGGTGTGCACCGTCGCCCCGCCGAGGTTGGGCCCGAAGTAATCGTCGCCGCCCTCAAGGTAGGTCAGGTCGAAATTGGCGTTCATCGGGTGCGGCTCCCAGCCCAGGAATACCACCGGTTCCTCGCGGCGGTCGGCGCGGGCGACCTGTGCCAGCATCCCCTGCTCAGAGCTTTCGACGACCTCGAATCCCGACAGGCCGAAGGCATCCTCGTCGATCATCGACTGGATCAGGCGGTTGCCGTCGTTGCCCGGCTCGATCCCGTAGATCTTGCCGTCGAGCGCCTCCTGCTGGGCGGCGATGTCGCCGAAGCTGGTCACGCCGAGATCCGCCGCCGCCTTGTTGGCCGCGAGCGTGTACTTGGCGCCTTCGAGGTTGGCGCGCACCGTATCGACGGTGCCGGCTTCGCGGTAGGGGGCGATGTCGGCCTCCATCGTCGGCATCCAGTTGCCAAGGAACACGTCGATGTCGCCATTGGCGAGCGAGGTGTAGGTCACCGGCACTGACAGGATCTTGATGTCGGTCTCGTAGCCCAGCGCCTCGAGCACGACCGTCGTGGCCGCCGTGGTTGCTGTGATGTCGGTCCAGCCGACGTCCGAGAAGGTGACGCTGTCGCATTGCGCCGAGGCCATGCCGGCCGCGAGGCTCAGCGCGAGGGCCGATGTGGTCAGTCTGATCGTCATGGATGGAGCTCCCCGTGATCTGTTTTTTCTTCGGTGTTTCGCCCGATAATGGGGCAGAACGACGTATTTGCAATCGGGTTTACTTGACCCGGACCGGTCGCACCACCCCTGTCTCCGGCCTCGCCTCTCGCGGGGGTTGAAGGCGCAGGACCGGAGGGCGTGTAACGCTGCCCAAAAAAGCGGCAGTGCGCCGCCGCGCCGCGCCCGCGCCGCTGCGGAGACTCGCCTTCGCCGCCCTGCGCATGACAAGGTCCGCGGGAAGTTCCACCCGTCCGAAGGCCGCCTTTTGTGCTGATGACGCCCGCCCCGCCCCAGGCGACCCACCGAGACCAGCCGCGCGCCATCGGCAGCGCCAGGCTGGCGACCAAGGCCCGCGACGGGGGCAGCCACATCGCCGCGCTGCACCAGTCCGGCGCGTCCAAACTGCTGTTTCCGCGCAGCCGCACCGCGGTGACGGCGATCCTCGTCAACACTGCCGGCGGCGTCACCGGCGGCGACCGGTTCGAACTGTCGGGCCGTGCCGGGCGCGACTCGGCGCTGGTGCTGACCACACAGGCCGCCGAACGGGTCTACCGCGCGCAGGACGGCCAGACCGGGTGCGTGACCACACGGCTCGAGGCCGAGGCAGATGCGCGGCTTCACTGGCTGCCGCAGGAGACGATCCTCTTCGAGGGCGCGGCCCTGCACCGGTCGCTGACCGTGGATCTGGCGGAGACCGCGCGCTTCGTGATGGTGGAGCCGCTGATCTTCGGGCGCACCGCGCGCGGCGAGGATCTGCGTGCCATCCGCTTCGACGACCGGGTCGAGGTGCGCCGCGCAGGCCGACCGCTCTTCCGGGACGGGCTGCACCTGCACGGCGACGTGGCCGCACAACTCGACCGCCCCGCGATCGGCGGCGGCGCGCGGGCGATGGCGAGCGTGCTTGTCTGCGCGCCCGAGGCCGAAGCACAAATGCGCTGTTTGCAGGGATTGATCGAGGGGCGCGGCGGTGCCAGTCTTCTCTCGGACGGGGTCTTGCACCTGCGCCTGCTCGCCCGGGACGGCTTCGAGCTGCGGCAGGTTCTGTTGCCCGTGCTCGGCCGTCTGACCGACGACCGACTGCCGACCAGCTGGAGACTTTGAACCACATGCAGCTCACCCCCCGCGAAAAGGACAAGCTTCTGATTTCGATGGCCGCCGATGTGGCGCGCCGCCGCCTCGACCGCGGCGTCAAGCTGAACCACCCTGAGGCAATCGCGCTGATCACCGACGCGGTGGTCGAAGGCGCGCGCGACGGACGCTCGGTCGCCGAGATGATGGAGGCCGGTGCGCAGGTGATCACCCGCGACCAGTGCATGGAGGGCGTGCCCGAGATGATCCACGACGTGCAGGTCGAAGCCACATTTCCGGATGGCACCAAGCTGGTGACCGTTCACAACCCGATCCGATGACCCCGCAAAGGAGCCACAGACCTTGATCAGCCGACCTTCCCTCATCCTCGCCACATTCGCCGTCGCCAGCCCCGCGCTGGCCCACGAGGGCGCGCATCTGCATCCGCATGCCGACAGTGCGGTCTGGGGGCCGATCCTCGCGGGGCTGCTCGCCGTCGCCGGTGCAGCGCTCATCGCGTGGCGTCAAAAATGATCCCGGGCGAAGTGATGACGGCCCCGGGCGAGATCACGCTCAACGACGGGGCCGAGGCCGTCACGCTGATGGTCGCCAACACCGGCGACCGGCCGGTGCAGGTCGGATCGCACTACCATTTCGCCGAGACCAATCCGGCGCTCGACTTCGACCGCGCCGCCGCGCACGGGCGCAGGCTCGACATCGCCGCGGGCACCGCGGTCAGGTTCGAACCGGGGCAGCGCCGCGAGGTTCACCTGATTCCGTACGGTGGCCAGCGCCGGGTCTACGGGTTCAACCAGGAGATCATGGGCGATCTGTGATCGCCGCAACCAAGGGAGAAGGACCATGTGCGACATCTGCGTAATCAACTCTGTGAAGGACAGGATGCTGTCGCGACGAGACTTCTTCCGCGCATCGGCGGCCGCGGGCGCGGCCGTCACGGTCGGCGGCATCGCCACGGCGCCAAAGGCGCTGGCGGCGGGCCACGGCAGCGTCGTCGACATGACGCACAAGCTGTCGCCCGAATTCCCGACCTTCTTCGGCGAGCCGGGCATCTCGATGACCCAGAAGTTCGCCTTCGAGAAGGACGGCTTCAACCTCTACGACCTTGCGATCAACGAACACACGGCGACGCATATCGACGCGCCGCTGCATTTCTCGGCCGACGGGGCAAGCGTCGACGAGATCCCGGTCGAGGATCTCGTGGTGCCGCTCTGCGTCATCCACATCCACGAGCGCGCCGCCTCGGATCCCGACGCGCAGGTCACGCCCGACGATCTGAAGGCCTGGATCGACGCCAACGGCCCGATTCCCGAACGCGCCTGCGTCGCGATGCACTCGGGCTGGGCCGAGAAGGTCGAAAGCGACGCCTATGTCGGCCGGTCGGACAACGGGATGCATTTCCCCGGCTTCCATATCGAGGCCACGCAGATGCTGCTCGAAGAGACCACCGCCTCGGCGATGGCCGTCGACACGCTGTCGCTCGATTTCGGCCAGTCGGGCGATTTCGCCACCCATTACGCCTGGCTTCCCGCCGGGCGCTACGGGATCGAGAACATCAAGGGACTGGGCGAGGTCCCACCCGCCGGGGCGACCCTGGTCGTCGGCGCGCCGAACCACGCCGGCGGCACCGGCGGCCCGGCCCGCATCTTCGCGATGGTGTGATGCGGCGCGGACCCGAATATCTCGCAGTGGCGGCCCTCGCGGCCGTCCTGCTTCCCGTGACGGGCCAGGCGCAGGATTGCGCCAACGCGGTCACGCAGCTCGACATGAACCGCTGCGCCGAAATCGAGTGGTCGCAGGCCGATGCGACGCTCAACCAGCTCTGGTCGCAGGTCAAGCCGCAGGCAGACGGCATGGGTCTCGGCGACCAGCTTCTCGGCGCCCAGCGCGCCTGGCTTGCCCATCGCGACGCCACCTGCGCCTACGAACAGGCGACATTCGCCGGCGGCTCGATCGCGCCGCTGATCTACTGGAGCTGCATGCGCCGTCTGACCGAGCAGCGCAACGCCGATCTCGGGGGCCTGCTGAATTGACCGCGCCTCTTGTGAGCGACGCCGACGCGAGCCCCGAGGTGCGAGCCGTCTTCGACGACATCCGCGCGACACGCGGCACCGATTTCATCAACAATTTCTGGCGCGCGCTGGCCAACGACCCCGCCCTTCTCGCCGCCACCTGGGCGCGCCTGAAGCTGGTGATGGGCCCGGGCGAACTCGATCCGCTGGTCAAGGAGATGCTCTATATCGCCGTCTCCGTCACCAACGGCTGCGACTACTGCATCACATCGCACACGGCGGCTGCGCGCGCCAAGGGCATGACCGCCGCCCAGCACGGCGAGCTTTTGTCGGTGATCGCGATGGCAAGCCAGACGAATGCGCTCGCCACCGCGTTGCAAGTTCCCGTCGACCCCGAATTCCTACCGGAAGGAACCTGACGATGCCGCGGTCCCGTGCCCCCTCCCCGTTCGATCTTGTCCAGTCCGGCTTGCAGGTCGGGTTTCTGGCCGCCGAGGCGCAGGCGGTGATCGCGATGCGTCTCTGGGGATTTGCCGGGTTCTGGAACGTCACGCCGTTCGAGCGTCAGCGCATGGTCAGCGAAAAGGCCGGCGCGATGACCCAGTCGGCGCTCAACGCCGCCTTCGCCGCGATGCGCGGCAAGCGCCCGGACGAGGTGCTGGACGTGGCGATCCGTCCGCTGCGCCAGAAGACCCGCTCAAACTCGCGACGGCTGGCCAAACGCGGACCCAAGCTGCGATGAGCGAAAGTTTCGACAGGGATTTCGCGCTCGCCGAATACAAGGAACTGGGCGAGACGATGCGCCAGTACATCGGGCTCATCACCTCGACCGAGCGGCTGGCCGTGGCCGGTGCCGCGGCCTTCGCCTCCTTCTCGGTCACCGGGATCGTCGAGGGGCTGGAGGATGCGCGGATCTTCATCAGCGCCATTCCCTTCGTTATCCTCGCACTCGCCGGGCTGCGCTGCCTCACGCTTTATCTCGTCATCGTCTCCTCGCTCACGCATCTCACGCGGCTCGAAAACGAAGTGCTTGCGACCGAAGCGCTCGGGTTCAACCGCAACGCCAACAGGGGCGGGCTGCTGCGCCGCGCCATCGAAGCGACGTCGGGCGGCTACTGGCTACTCGCATGTATCGCCGCCCTCGCCTTCTGGCTCTACGTCAACGACATTCTCTGAAAGAGACCTTCATGCCCACCAAGATCGCCCGCTCCGACTATGCTGCCATGTTCGGCCCCACAACAGGCGACCGCGTCCGGCTGGCCGACACCGACCTCGTGATCGAGGTCGAGCGCGACCTCACGACTTATGGCGAGGAGGTCAAGTTCGGCGGCGGCAAGGTGATCCGCGACGGCATGGGCCAGAGCCAGGTCAGCCGCGCCGACGGGGCCGTCGACACGGTGATCACCAACGTGCTGATCGTCGATCACACCGGCATCTACAAGGCCGACGTCGGGCTGCGCAACGGGCGCATCCACAAGATCGGCAAGGCCGGGAACCCCGACACGCAAGCGGGAGTCGACATCGTCGTGGGTCCGGGCACCGAGGCCATCGCCGGAGAGGGCAAGATCCTCACCGCCGGGGGCTTTGACAGCCACATCCATTTCATCGCCCCGCAGCAGATCGAAGACGCGCTGCATTCGGGCGTCACGACCATGCTCGGCGGCGGCACGGGCCCGGCGCATGGCACGCTTGCCACCACCTGTACGCCCGGCCCCTGGCACATCGGGCGGATGCTGCAGGCGCTCGACGCCTTCCCGATGAACTTCGGCATTTCCGGCAAGGGCAATGCCTCGCTGCCGGGCGCGCTGATCGAGATGATCCACGGCGGCGCCTGTGCGCTGAAGCTGCACGAAGACTGGGGTACCACGCCCGGCGCCATCGACTGCTGCCTGAGCGTGGCCGACGACATGGACGTGCAGGTGATGATCCACACCGACACGCTCAACGAATCCGGCTTCGTCGAGAACACCGTCGCGGCGATGAAAGGCCGCACGATCCACGCCTTTCACACCGAGGGCGCGGGCGGCGGCCACGCGCCAGACATCATCAAGATTTGCGGCGAGGAATTCGTGATCCCGTCCTCGACCAACCCGACGCGGCCCTTCACGGTCAACACGCTCGAGGAACATCTCGACATGCTGATGGTCTGCCATCACCTCGACAAGTCGATCCCCGAGGACGTGGCCTTTGCCGAAAGCCGTATCCGGCGCGAAACCATCGCTGCCGAGGATATCCTGCACGACATGGGCGCCTTTTCGATCATCGCCAGCGACAGCCAGGCGATGGGCCGCGTGGGCGAAGTTATCATCCGCACCTGGCAGACCGCCGACAAGATGCGCAAGCAGCGCGGACGGCTCTCGGAAGAGACCGGCGAGAACGACAATTTCCGGGTCCGCCGCTACATCGCCAAGTACACGGTGAACCCCGCAATCGCGCATGGCATCAGCCACGAGATCGGCTCGATCGAGGAAGGCAAGCGCGCCGACCTGGTGCTATGGAACCCCGCGTTCTTCGGCGTGAAGCCCGAGATGGTGCTGATGGCCGGTACCATCGTCGTGGCCCAGATGGGCGACCCGAATGCCTCGATCCCGACCCCGCAGCCGGTCTATACCCGGCCGATGTTCGGAGCCTTCGGGCGCTCGGTCGAACGCTCTGCGGTCACCTTCGTTTCGGCCGCGGCCGAAGCCGATGGCATCGGGTCTCGACTCGGTCTGGCCAAGGACGTGGTGGCGGTGAAGAAGACCCGCGGCATCGGAAAACGCGACCTTGTACTGAACGACGCCCTTCCGGTGGTCGAAGTCGATCCCGAAACCTACGAGGTCCGCGCCGACGGGGAGTTGCTGACCTGCCAGCCCGCCGATGTGCTGCCAATGGCGCAGCGGTATTTCCTGTTCTGAACATGAACATTCCAACCGTATCGCAGTCAGAAGGCCCGGTGCCACGCCAACCCGCTTTCGACCGCAGTTTCTGGAACTGACAATGCTGACCGCACACAAGATCATCCACGCCCACGACGTCACGGACACCGTGACGCTCGACTACGATGCCCGCTTTTTGCGCCGGAAGGTGCTCGGCACGGATGGCGGGGCGAGGCTGCTGGTCGATCTTCCGCAGACGACCTCGCTGAACCACGGCGATGCGCTGGAGACCACGGACGGCACGCTGATCGGCATCCGCGCCGCACCCGAGCCGCTGCTGGAGGTATCCGGCGACAGCCTGCACCGCATCGCCTGGCATATCGGCAACCGGCATACGCCCTGCCAGATCGAAGCCACCCGTCTGCTGATCCAGCGCGATCACGTCATGGCCGGGATGCTCGACCGGCTCGGGGCGCATGTGCGCGAGGTGGTCGAGCCTTTCACGCCGGAGGGCGGCGCTTACGGGCACGGACGCACCCACGGGCACGATCACGGCGCCCAGCACGGGCCCGAAGGCCATCACCACGATCACGCGCACCCGCACGCCCATGACCACTGAGGCGGACGCGATCCTGACGTTGCAGCAATGGCTGTCGCCGGGTTTCCCGGTCGGGGCCTTCGCCTATTCGCACGGGCTCGAGCAGGTCATCGACACCGGCGACCTGCGGGATGCGGAGACTCTAGAGTTGTGGCTCGTCGATCTCGTGGCGTACGGCGGTGGCCGCGCCGACGTCGTACTGCTGGCCGCGGCCTATCGCGCCACCCCCGGCAGTCTGCCCGGCATCGACGCCACGGCGCGTGCCTTCGCGGCCTCGTCCGAGCGGCTTCTGGAAACCGTGGCTCAGGGGCGTTCCTTCGCGGCGACGGTCGATGCAATCTGGGACACCGAGCTCGGCGCGCTGACCTATCCCGTCGCGGTCGGCCATGCCGCCGCCTGTCGAGGTTTGCCGCTGGGCCTGACAGCACGCATGTACCTGCATGCCTTCGCCGCCAACCTCATCTCGGCCGCTGTGCGGCTGGTGCCGCTGGGCCAGACCGAGGGTCAGGCCGCGCTCGCGCGGCTCGGCGCGCTGATCCGCGACACCGCGGCCGATGCCGCCGCTACAAACCTCGACGACCTCGCCTCGCACTGCTTCGCCGCTGATATCGCGGCGATGCGCCACGAAACCCAGCATTCGAGGGTATTCCGCACATGATTTCTCCGAACGGACCTCTGCGCATCGGCATCGGCGGCCCGGTGGGCGCCGGAAAGACGACGCTCACCGCGGCGCTGGCCCGGGCGCTATCGCCCACACATTCCATCGGCGTCATTACCAACGACATCTACACGCGCGAAGATGCGGAGGCGCTGATGCGCCTGCAGATCCTGCCGCAGGACCGGATCATCGGGGTCGAAACCGGCGGATGCCCGCATACCGCCATCCGCGAGGATGCCTCGATCAACCTGGCCGCCGTTGCCGAGATGCGGCAACGCCACCCCGAGGTCGAAGCGATCCTGATCGAAAGCGGCGGCGACAACCTCTCGGCCACCTTCTCGCCGGAACTGGCCGACGTGACGATCTACGTGATCGACGTGGCGGCTGGAGAGGAAATCCCGCGCAAGGGCGGTCCGGCGATCACCCGCTCGGACATCCTGATCATCAACAAGACCGACCTCGCCCCGCATGTCGGCGCCTCGCTCGAAATCATGGAGCGGGATGCCACGCGCATGCGCGCCGGGCGGCCATTTGTCTTCGCGGCGCTGCGCCACGGCGAGGGCGTCGATCGCATCGTCAAGGAATTGCGCGCCGTCTCGGGGCTTGGGCTGACCCCGGCAGATCCGTGACGAAGACGCGGATCGCGGCACAACCAGAGAAATCGTTTCGCAAGGCCCGGCGCCGTGAAAAAATCTTCCGTTCGGGCGGCTCGTGTACGTAATTCTGACCAGCGCTTTCGTTCGGCTTCTGGCACACTGACGAGGTGAGTCCCGTCCGGACAGGAGCCAGCCATGACCCAGCACGCCCGCACGCCCGCCACATATGCGCTGTCGGATCGCTACACCAAGACCGAGGGCCGCGTCTTTCTGACCGGCACCCAGGCGCTGGTCCGGATCATGCTCGACCAGGCCCGGCGCGACCGCGCCGCGGGGCTGAACACGGCCGGGTTCGTCTCGGGGTACCGCGGGTCGCCGCTCGGTGGGCTCGACCAGGAACTCTGGCGCAATTCCAAGCTGGTCGCGCAGGAAAACATCCGCTTCCTGCCCGCGGTCAACGAGGATCTCGGGGCGACAGCGGTGCTCGGAGCCCAGCAGGCCACGCTCGACCCTGCCTGCGAGATCGAGGGCGTGTTTTCCATGTGGTACGGGAAGGGCCCCGGCGTCGACCGTTCCGGCGACGCGCTGAAACACGGCAACGCCTACGGATCTTCGCCCAAGGGCGGCGTGCTGGTCGTGGCCGGGGATGACCACGGCTGCGTCTCCTCGTCGATGCCGCACCAGTCCGACGTCGCCTTCATGGCCTGGTTCATGCCGACGCTGAACCCGGCCTCGGTGGCCGAGTACCAGGCCTTCGGCGAATACGGCTTTGCCTTGTCGCGGTTCACCGGCACCTGGGTCGGGTTCAAGGCGATCTCCGAGACGGTGGAATCCGGCCAGTCCGTCGAATTGGCCGCCGACCGGGTTTTCGTGCAGCCCGACTACACCGCCCCGCCGGGCGGCCTGCACGTGCGCGTGGCCGACCTGCCCTCGCCCGAGATCGAGACCCGCATCCGCCACAAGCTCGACGCGGTGCAGGCCTTTGTCGAGGCCAACCCGATCGACCACGCGATCTACGGGATCGATGGCGCAAAATTCGGCTTCGTCTCGACCGGCAAGGGCCATCTCGACCTGATGGAGGCGCTGCGCCTTCTGGGGCTCGACGAGGCGCGTTGTCGGACCCTCGGCATCGACATCTACAAGGTCGGCATGGTCTGGCCGCTTGCGCACAACTCGGCGCTCGACTTCGTGACCGGCAAGCGCGAGGTCCTGGTGATCGAGGAAAAGCGCGGCATCATCGAAAGCCAGTTCAAGGAGCATTTCTACGACTGGCCGGGGCGCAAACCCGAACGCATGGTCGGCAAGTTCGACGAGGAGATGAACCCGCTGGTGCCGTGGACGGGCGAGCTGTCGCCGCGCCTGCTGCTGCCGATCATCGCCGCGCGTCTTGACGCTTTCTTCCCCGATGAGGGTTTTCCCGAAAAAGCGCGCCGGTTGACCGAGACCGTGCCGCAACTCTTGAACGTCAAGGGGGCGACCCGCACGCCCTATTTCTGCTCAGGCTGCCCGCACAACACCTCGACCCGCGTGCCCGAAGGCTCGCAGGCCGCCTCGGGCATCGGCTGCCACGTCATGGCCAGCTGGATGAATCGCGAAACCGTCGGCTACGCACAGATGGGTGGCGAAGGCGTGCCCTGGATCGCCCAGTCGATGTTCAACGGCGGCAAGCACATCTTCCAGAACCTCGGCGAAGGCACCTGGTACCACTCGGGCGTGCTTGCGATCCGGCAGGCGGTCGCGGCCAAGACCAACATCACCTACAAGATCCTCTACAACGACGCCGTCGCCATGACCGGCGGCCAGCCCGTCGACGGACCGGTCTCGGCGGCGGCCATCGCCCAAAGCTGCCGGGCGGAGGGGGTCGACCGGATCGCCGTGCTCTCGGACGACATCTCTAAGTTCGACCGCGCGGAGTTCCCGTCCGGCACCAGTTTCGACGACCGGGGCAGGCTCGACGCGATCCAGCGCGAGCTGCGCGAGATCCCCGGCGTCACCGCACTGATCTACGAGCAGACCTGCGCCACCGAAAAGCGCCGGCGGCGCAAGCGCGGCAAGATGGAGGATCCCAAGCGCTTCGTGATAATCAACGACCTGGTCTGCGAGGGCTGCGGCGATTGCTCGGTCGCGAGCAACTGCCTGAGCGTCGAGCCGAAACCGACCGTGTTCGGCACCAAGCGCACAATCAACCAGAACTCCTGCAACAAGGATTACTCCTGCCTCGACGGCTTCTGCCCCAGCTTCGTGACCGTCGAGGGCGCGACAAGACGCAGGAAGGACGGCGCGGGTTTCGACGTCGCGGCGCTGACCGCCGATCTGCCCGATCCCGCCTTGCCCGATCTCGACACCCCCTACGACCTGCTGGTCACCGGTGTCGGCGGCACCGGCGTCATCACCGTGGGCGCGGTGATCTCCATGGCCGCGCATCTCGAAGGACTGGGGTCGAGCGTGCTCGACTTCACCGGCTTCGCGCAGAAATTCGGCACCGTGCTGGGCTACGTGCGCCTCGCCGCGACGCCTGAGATGGTCCACCAGGTCCGCATCGACCAGGCGCAGGCCGACGCGGTGATCGGTTGCGACGCGGTGGTGTCCTCTGCTCCGAAAGCCTCGGCGCATTACCGGTCCGGCACGAAGATGGTGCTGAACCTCGCCGAGATGCCGACCGGCGACCTGGTGCTGAACCGCGATGCCGACCTCAGGATCGACACCCGGCGCGAGGTGATCGCCGGGGCCATCGGGGCCGAGAACCTGTCCTCTTTCGACGCCAACCGCATGGCCGAGGCGCTTCTGGGCGACAGCGTCTATGCCAACATGATGATGCTCGGCTTTGCTTGGCAGAAGGGGCTGGTGCCGGTGGGTCTGGATGCGCTGAGCGAGGCGATCACGCTCAACGGCGTGACCCCCGAGCGCAACATGATGGCGTTCTCCTACGGACGGGTGATGGCCGAAAACCCTGACCGGCTGCGCGAGGCCCTGCCAGACGAGGCACCCCGCGACGAGACGCCAGAGGCGGTGATCGACCGCCGGGCCGCTTTCCTGACCGACTACCAGGATGCGGATTATGCCGCGCGCTATTGCGCTACGCTGGCGGCCTTCACGGAGGCCCTGCCACCCGACGCAGCGGCGGACCTCGTCGTCGCTGCGGCAAAATCCCTGTTCAAGCTGATGGCTTACAAGGACGAGTACGAGGTCGCGCGCCTGCACAGCCAGACCGGCTTTTCGGATCGCATCGCCGAAGCCTTCGAGGGCGACTACAAGGTGCGATACCATCTCGCCCCGCCCCTGCTGCCCGCGGGGAGGGACGCGCGCGGACACCCGAAGAAGCGCAGCTTCGGCCCCTGGATGGGACAGGCCTTCGGAGTGCTCGCCGGGATGAAGAGCATTCGCGGCCGCTGGTACGACCCGTTTTCTTACCACGCCGACCGCAAGCTCGAAGTGGCGCTGATCGGCTGGTTCGAAGAGGTGCTGGAGCGCCTGCCTCGTCGCCTGACGGAGCTCGACGACACCGGGGCGCTGCGGATTGCCGCCGCCCCTCTCGACATCCGCGGCTACGGCCCGGTCAAGGAGGCGGCAGCGGAAAAGGTCCAGGCCGAGGTTGCGGAGTTGCTCGGCTGACAACACCGTCCTGACCCTCAGCAGGAGCGCGAAGGCACTAGCGGTCGGCGCGGAAAGGCGAACGCGACGGTTTCAGCCGAGCGTGGAACCGTCAGGCAACGGCAGGCCGTTGAGAAACTCCTGCGCGGACTGCGCTCCCTTGCCAGCGCGCTGCAGCCGGGTGAGTTCGACAGCCCCATCGCCGCAGACCACGCGTAGCGGGTCCCGCAGCACGGTGCCGGGCGCACCCGACCCTTCCGCGAGAAGCGACCCCAGGGCTTTGATCCTTGTGCCGTCGACCTCGAACCAGGCGCCGGGGAACGGCGACAGACCGCGAATCTGCCGGTCGACCTCGACCGCCGGTCGGGTCCAGTCGATCCGGGCCTCGGCCTTGTCGATCTTGGCGGCATAGGTCACGCCGGTCTCGGGCTGCGGATCGGGTACGGTGCTGCCCAACTGCGCGAGCGCCTCGGTGACAAGCCGCGCGCCAAGCACGCTCAGCCGGTCGTGCAGCGCGCCGGTGGTGTCCTCCGCGCCGATCGGGGTGGCGGCGCGCAACAGTACCGGCCCGGTGTCGAGCCCCGCCTCCATCTGCATGATGCAGACCCCGGTCTCACCGTCGCCGGCCATGATCGCGCGGTGGATCGGCGCGGCGCCGCGCCAGCGCGGCAACAGGCTGCCATGGATGTTGAGACATCCGTGCCGCGGTGCGTCGAGCACCGGTTGCGGCAGGATCAGCCCGTAGGCCACCACCACCGCGACCTCCGCCCCGAGCGCGGCAAAGGCATCCTGCTCGGCGGCGTCCTTCAGGCTGACCGGGTGCCGCACCGGGATGCCCAGCGCCTCGGCACGGGTCTGTACCGGGCTTGGCCGGTCCTTCTTGCCCCGACCGGCCGGGCGCGGCGGCTGGCAATAGGCACAGAGCACCTCGTGTCCGGCGTTCACCAGCGCATCGAGCGACGGCACCGAGAATTCCGGGGTACCCATGAATACGATCCGCATATCGGCTCTCCCGTCCCGCTCAGCCCTTGAGCTTGCGCGCCTTGCGCAGCAGCATGTCGCGTTTCACCTTGCCGAGTCGGTCAAAGTACATCCGGCCCTGCAGGTGGTCGATCTGGTGCTGCACGCTGGTCGCCTCGAGACCGACGAAATCGCGCCGCGTCCAGACACAGCTTTCGTCGAGAAAGCGCACCGTCACGCCACGCGGGCGCGAGATCTTGGCCGAGACGCCGGGCAGGTTCGGGCTTGCCTCCTCGTACTCGCGCATCACCGCGGAAGTATCGAGGATCACGGGGTTGGCGAGCCGGTGCCGCCGGTCACGCGCTTCGGAGGCGTCGACGACGGCAAGCTGCAGCATGACGCCCATTTGCGGCGCGGCCAGCCCGACGCCGGGCATCGCGTCCATCGTCTCGATCATGTCGTCCCAGAGCGCGCGGATCTCGTCGGTGATCTCGTCGACCGGCTGCGCCGCCGTCCGCAACCGCTTGTCGGGCCAGCGCAGCAGCTTGCGCACGCTCACGCCGCGTACCCTTCGTAGGCGGCGAGTGCCGCCGCGCGGGCGTTCTGGTCGAGGCGATTCAGAGTCACGATCCCGTCCAGGTGGTCCGCTTCGTGCTGCACGCAGATCGCTTCGAAACCGTCGAACTCCCGTGAGCGGGCGGCGCCATCGAGATCGGTCCAGTCCACACGCACGCGCTCGAACCGTTCGACCTCGACCATCAATCCGGGAATGGAAAGGCACCCTTCCGATCCGCGCACGCGCGACTTGCCCAGCGCGGTCACAACCGGGTTGACGAAGACCAGCGGCGCCGGCGCGCCTTCTTTCCAGCCCGCGTCCATGACGAAGATACGCCGCAACACGCCGACCTGGGGCCCGGCCAGCCCACGCCCCGGAGCGGCATACATCGTCTCGAGCATGTCCTCGGCCAGCTTACGGACCGCAGCATCGACCCGCGCGATGGGCTCGCAGGGCGTGGCGAGTTGCCGGTCCGGCCAGGTGAGAATCGGCAGAACGCTCATCCGCGCGCCAACTCGCGCTTCATCTTGACCATCTTGCGGGTGATCATCTGGCGTTTGAGCGGCTTGAGGTAGTCGATGAAGAGCTTGCCGTCGAGGTGGTCGATCTCGTGCTGGACGCAGGTCGCCCACAGCTTGTCGAAGGTCTCGCTCCGTTCGGTGCCATCGCGGTCGATCCAGCGCACCTCGACCTCCGCCGGGCGGGTCACCTCGGCGTACTGCTCCGGGATCGACAGGCAGCCTTCCTCGTAAACGCTGGTTTCGTCCGAGGATGCGACGACTTCAGGGTTGAACATCACCAGCGGGCGCGGCAACTCGCCTTCCTCCTTCACACAATCGAGCACAATCAGGCGCTTGAGAACGCCGACCTGCGGCGCGGCTAGCCCGATCCCGGGCGCATCGTACATCGTCTCGAGCATGTCGTCGGACAGCGCACGCAGGTCGTCGGACAGATCGGCCACCGGATCGGCGGCCTTCTTGAGCCGCGGATCGGGATGGAGAAGGATATTGCGTTTCATGTCGCCGATTTAGGTCAAGCGGAGGTCAATCGCAATAAGCGGGGCTTGTGCCTGCCAAGCGCGAAGCTAGGTTGCGGCGCACAACTAGGCGAGAGCACTTAATGAGTTTTGACGAGATCATCGAGCGGCGCGGCACCCACTGTGCGAAGTGGGACAACATGGAGCAGGTCTACGGCGTTCCCGCCGATCGTGGGATCCCGATGTGGGTCGCCGACATGGACTTCCGCCCGCCGCAGGTGGTGCGCGAAAAGCTGCAATCGCTCGTCGACCACGGCATTTTCGGATATTTCGGCGATGACCGGGACTACAAGGACGCCATCCGGTGGTGGCTGGACACGCGGCATGGCTACAGCGTCGATCCTGACTGGATCTTTACGACGCACGGCCTCGTTAACGGCATCTCGCTTTGTGTCGATGCCTATACCGATCCCGGCGACGGCATCGTGCTCTTCACCCCGGTCTACCATGCTTTCGCACGCGTCATCAAAGCCGCGGAGCGCGAGGTCGTCGAGTGCCCGCTGGTGCAGGTCGACGGGCGCTACGAGATGGATTTCGACGCCTACGATGCTGCCATGACCGGGAGCGAGAAGATGGTGGTGCTCTGCTCGCCGCACAATCCCGGCGGGCGAGTCTGGACAGAGGCCGAATTGCGGGAGGTCTCGGACTTCGCCAGGCGCCACGATCTGGTCCTGGTCTCCGACGAGATCCACCAGGATATCGTCATGCCCGGTCACACGCATGTTCCCATGGCCAACGTCGCGGGCGTGACCGACCGGCTGGTGATGATGAACTCGACCACGAAGACCTTCAACATCGCCGGCGCACATGTGGGCAACGTTATCATTGCCGAACCAAAGATGCGCGCCCGCTTCGCGCAAAGACTGACGGCCCTGGGACTGTCGCCGAACAGCTTCGGGCTGCACATGGTGATGGCCGCCTACAGCCCCGAGGGCGCGCAATGGGTCGACGACCTCTGCGCCTACATCGACGGCAACCGGCGTCTGTTCGACGACGCGGTGAACGCTCTTCCGGGACTCAGGTCGATGCCGCTCGAGGCGACCTATCTCGCCTGGGTGGATTTTTCGGGGACCGGGATGTCCCCGGCCGAGTTCACGGCTCGGGTCGAACAGGACGCGATGATCGCGGTCAACCACGGCCCGACGTTCGGCGCGGGAGGTGCGGATTTCCTGCGCTTCAACCTCGCCACGCCGCGGGCGCGCGTGGCCGAGGCCTGCGACCGACTTGGACAGGCCTTCGCCGACCTTCAGTAATCTGGAGGACCGAACGGTTCAGGCGACCCGGTCTTCGGATTCGATCAGGGCGACGGGCGCATTGGCAGAACGCTCGAAATCCAGCGCCGGACCGCGGGCGATGGCCGTCGCGCGCTTGAACTCGAACAGGCGCTCGCCGGCTTCTTCCTCGCTTGCCACGATAAGGCACTGGAAGAGATGGTTGGCCCCGTCGTAAAGGTCCACGAACCCGCGCAAGCCCGGAGCGCGCCCGGCCTCGAGCGCGAAACCCGACTTCCACAGGCGCAGGACCGGATACACCTCTCCGCCGATGACGATGCGCAGGCGCGAGCTGCGCCGCATCGCGTCGATGCGGGCCTGGTCAAGCCCTGCCTGGATTTCCTTCGAGAAAACAGCTTCCATCTTCAAATCCCCCCGGACTATGCGCCAAGAAGTGCCACAGCGCCGATGAAAATCAAGTAAACTTTGGCTGCATGACGTTTCCGTCCTGTGCATTCTCGCAGGGCGGGTGCGCGGCCGGTCGGCTTTGCCTTGTCTGCCGGGCTGTTACCTTTGGTCCGGCAAGAAGAGGAGACAGCGATGGGATTGCTGGTCGATGGCGCCTGGCGCGACAAGTGGTACGACACCAAGAAGTCGGGCGGAAAGTTCGAGCGGGACAGCGCCAAGTTCCGGAACTGGATCACTGCCGACGGCAGCCCCGGACCCTCCGGAGAGGGCGGGTTCGAAGCCGCCTCCGGTCGCTATCATCTCTACGTTAGCTACGCCTGCCCCTGGGCGCACCGCACGCTGATCTTCCGGGCGCTGAAAGGACTGGAGCCGCATATCGGCGTCTCGGTGGTGCATCCCGACATGATGGGGGATGGCTGGTCCTTCGACACCGCCTTCGACGGTGCGACGGGCGACCGGCAATTCGACCTGCCGTTCGCGCGCGATCTCTACACGCGGGCCAAGCCGGATTTCACCGGGCGCGTGACGGTGCCGATCCTGTGGGATTCAGAGCGCGACACGATCGTGTCGAACGAATCGGCCGAGATCATCCGCATGTTCAACACGGCCTTCGACGGCATCACCGGGAACACGGACGATTACTGGCCCGAGGACTTGCGCGCGGATATCGAACCGGTCAACGACCGCATCTACGACACGCTCAACAACGGCGTCTACAAGTCCGGCTTCGCGACCTCTCAGGAGGCCTATGACGAGGCCGTGCATCCGCTTTTCGACACGATGGACTGGCTGGAAGAGCGCCTGGCGTCCAGCCGATATCTGATGGGCGACCGTATCACCGAGGCCGACTGGCGCCTGCTCACGACTCTGTTGCGCTTCGACAAGGTCTATTACCATCACTTCAAGTGCAACCGGGCCCGCCTGATCGATTATCCCAACTTGTGGGCCTACACCCGCGATCTCTACCAGGTGCCCGGCGTGGCAGAGACCACCCATTTCGATCACATCGTGCGTCACTACCACTACAGCCACGAGACCATAAACCCGCACCGGATCGTGCCGATCGGCCCCGAGTCGGACTTCCTGGCGCCACACGATCGCAGCTGATCGTCCGGCCGAGGCGCGCCACCCATGCTCAGACGCAGAGCGGCCCGCGACGTTCGGAGCTGCCGAAGTGCTCGACCATCGCCGCCAGATCCTCCGGCGGGGTCTCGCTCTGAACGAAAGCGCAGGCATTTGCGGCGAGCGCAAAGATCGAGCCGTCCGAAAAGAACGAAGTGTTGGTCACGAAGATGATCTGCGCGTCCGGTAGCCGGTAGCTGGCGTAGTCCGAGACCGCCAGCGCGGACCCGTCCGACAGCACGAGGTCGAGGATGATGACATCCGGCGCATCCACCGCGATTTTCGCGAAAGCCTCCGATTGCCCGCCGCAACGCAACACGACCATCCCGAGCCTCCGCAGGTGGCGTTCCCAGATCCTTCCCAGTTCGGGGCTGCTTTCAACGATCAGAACTCTCATCTCACACGCCGACGTCCTTTCGTTTGGACGGTTTGCCCACCATTTTTCGGCCCATAACTTTAATAAGTGCTTAAAAATTCCGGGTTCCGGTTAAGATCGTCGTTGCACTGGCGCAGGGACCGACGCTATCCGAAAGCCGGCCTGCGATGTGCCAGACAGGACGGAACGTGAAGCTGAATCCCCCCCAGCGCGACCACGGAGGCGGTCTCGATGCCGCGATCGCCGTGCATGGCGGAACACGGGCAGACTGGGTCGACCTTTCCACCGGCATCAATCCCGAGCCCTACCCGGCCCCGACCCTGCCTCCAGACGCCTGGACCGCGCTACCGGATGCCGAAGCGCTCGACCGCCTGCTGCGCGCCGCGCGGCGGCACTGGTCGGTCCCCGACACCGCCGCGGTGCTCGCGGCACCGGGCGCTTCGCTGATCATCGCGCAGGTGCCGCACTTGTGGCCGGTGGGCCGCGTGTCGATCCCAGGTCCCACCTACAACGAGCATGCTGCCGCCTTCGATGCCGCCCGCTGGCAGGTCGTACGGTCCGGGCCGAGCGACGCGCAGGTGATCGTGCATCCGAACAACCCCGATGGCCGGATCTGGACCCTCCCCGACCTCAAGGCGCGGTTCTGCATCGTCGACGAAAGCTTCTGCGACGTGCTGCCCGGCGCGACGATGATGCCGGCGGCGAGCCGCGGCGGGCTGCTGATCCTCAAGAGCTTCGGCAAGTTCTGGGGGCTTGCCGGTCTGCGCCTCGGTTTCGCCATCGGCGATACGCAACTGATCGCGTTGCTCGCAGAACGGATCGGCCCCTGGGCAGTTTCGGGTCCGGCCTTGCATATCGGCGCGGCCGCACTCGAAGACGCGGACTGGAATGCCCGGACCCGTGCCCGGCTTGTCCGCGACGCGACCCGGCTCGACGGGTTGATGACGCGGGCCGGGGCCAGGCTGCATGGCGGTACGACGCTGTTCCGGCTTTACGATGTCGACGATGCGCAGAGCTGGCAGGCGCGGCTTGCCGAGAATCACATCTGGTCGCGGGTCTTTCCCTACTCCACCCGCTGGCTGCGCCTCGGGTTGCCGCCGGCCGGGGCCTGGCCGCGATTGGAGGCCGCGCTGGGATGAGCACGGCGGCGATGCTGGCCTGTGCGCTCGCCCTCGACGCGCTGCTGGGCGAACCGAAATGGCTCTGGTCGCGCCTGCCACACCCCGCTGTCCTTCTGGGACGCGCGGTCGGGGCGCTGGACCGGGCGCTGAACCGTGGCAGCCTGAGGCGTACGAAAGGCCTCGCCACCCTTGTCCTCCTCGTCGTCAGCGCCTGGATCACCGGGAGCCTGGTTTCAGCCTTGGGGCCCTGGGCCGTGGTGCCCGCCGCCGCGATCCTGCTGGCACAGAGATCGCTGGTCGAGCATGTCGCGGCCGTGGCCGACGGGCTGCGGATGTCACTGATCGAGGGCCGGCGCGCCGTAGCCCGCATCGTCAGCCGCGACACCGGCGGGATGGAGGAGCCGCAGGTCGCGCGGTCGGCCATCGAAAGCGCGGCCGAGAACCTGTCGGACGGGGTGATCGCCCCGGCCTTCTGGTTCCTTGTCGGCGGCCTGCCCGCAATGCTGGTCTACAAGGCCGTGAACACCGCCGACAGCATGATCGGCTACCGGACGCCGCGCCATGCGGATTTCGGATGGGCCGCGGCGCGGTTCGACGACCTCATGAACCTCGCCCCGGCGCGACTGACGGCGATGCTGGTGGTTTTGGTCGGGCGCGTGTCCGACCGGCACGGCATCCGCGCCGACGCGGCGCGCCACAAGTCGCCCAATGCAGGCTGGCCCGAAGCCGCATTCGCCCGAGCGCTCGGGATCGCCCTGGCCGGTCCGCGGGCCTATGACGGGCATATGCGAGACTTTCCGTTTGTGAACCCGGACGGGCGGCTCGACATCGGGCCGTCGGACATCGACGCCGCCGTGCGCCTGTTGTGGACAACGTGGGGCGCCGCGCTGGCGATCCCGGTCGGTATCGCACTGCTGACCTGAAGGGATCGCGGGCGAAATGTTTACCGCGTGTTAGGGCCGGCCCGCTAGAGTGTCCGGCGAAACGGTCATTCAGGTTTCACCACTGGCCCCGCGAGCGTGCTCTGCGGGGTTTTTCTTTGCCTCCGAACCGCCTCGCGTTCTCAGGCGACAAGCGTCTCCGCGCGCTTGAGATCGACCGAGACAAGCTGGCTCACGCCTTGTTCGGCCATGGTCACCCCGAAGAGCCTGTCCATGCGCGACATGGTCACCGCATGGTGGGTGATGATCAGGAAGCGGGTCTCGGTCTGCCGGCACATCTCGTCCAGAAGATCGCAGAACCGCGTCACGTTGGCGTCGTCGAGCGGTGCGTCGACCTCGTCGAGCACGCAGATCGGCGCAGGGTTGGCAAGGAAGACCGCAAAGATCAGCGCCAGCGCCGTCAGGGTCTGCTCACCCCCCGAGAGCAGCGACAGCGTCGCCAGCTTCTTGCCCGGCGGCTGGCACATGATCTCGAGCCCCGCCTCGAGCGGATCGTCGCTTTCGACCATCACGAGGTTGGCCTCGCCGCCGCCGAAGAGATGCTTGAACAGCATCGAGAAATTCGAATTTACCTGTTCGAAGGCGGTCAGAAGGCGCTCGCGCCCTTCCCGGTTCAGTCCGGCGATGCCGTTGCGCAGGGTGCGGATCGCTTCCTCGAGGTCGGCCTTCTCGCGGGTCAGCGTGTCGTGTTCGTCCTGAACCTCGCGCGCATCTTCCTCGGCGCGCAGGTTCACGGCCCCCAGCGCGTCGCGCTGGCGCTTGAGCCTGTTCACGTCGGCTTCGAGCTGGTCGGCCCCGGGCATCTGGTCGGGCAAGGCGTCGAGCCGTGCCAGAAGCTGGTTCGGCGTGACCTGGCTGTCCTCGGCAATTCGCTCTGCCGCCGCGGCGACGGATTCCTGGGCCGCGTCGCGCCGCGCCTCGGCCCGCGCCCGCGCCTCGCGCGCCTCGGAGGCGAGGCGTTCGGCATCGCGTTCGGCCACGGTGGCCTCGCGCAGGCCGGCCTCGCCTTCGGACAAGGCGCCGGAGGCCTTGGCCTTGCGGGATTCGGCCTTGGCGATCCCGTCGTTCAGTTCAGCGCGTTGCGCCGCGATTTCGCCCGGTACGGCCTGCGCCTCTTCAAGCTCGGTCTCCGAAGCCTGCTTGCGCTCGACCAGTTCAGCGGTGCGCTTCTCGGCAGTCTCGAGCCGGTGCCGCCAGCCGCTGATCTCCTTGGTCACCTCCTGCGCACGCTTGGTCCGGGCCTCGCCCTCGCGCCGCATTTCGTCATGGGCGGAGCGGCGCGACATCATCGTGATCCGTGCCGCCTCGACCGTCATGCGCAGGTCGTCCATCCCCGCGCGCGCCTCGTCGAGGTTGCCCAGATCGGCGAGGACGCGTTCTGCCTCGAGCACGCGACCGCGTGCGCCCATGGCCTCGTCCTCGTGCCGCTTGACCGCCAGCCCCATCTCGGTGAGGCGACCCTCGGCAAGTGTTCGGTCGGCCTCGGCCCGGCTCAGCGCGCGCCCGGCCTCGGCGACCTGCCGGTCCGCCGCGCGCCGCGCCTCGCGCGCCGCCGTGTCGGCCTTGGCGCGCTCTGCCAGCATTTCCTTCAGGGTTTCGTGCGCGCCCTTGGCGCCCAGTGCTTTCTGCGTCGCCAGTTCCAGAGACTGCTTCAACTCTTCGAGGCGGTTGAGCTGTTGCAGCCGCAGCGCCGCCGCCGAGGGCGCATCTTCGGCCCCAGCGCGGAACCCGTCCCAGCGCCAGAGATCGCCTTCGACCGAGACCAGCCGTTGGCCCGGCAGAAGCCGGTCCTGCAGGCGCGCACCGTCTTCCTGCGAAACCAGCCCGATCTGGCCGATGCGTCGTGCCAGAACGTCCGGGACGCTCATGACCTCCGACAGCGGGTTCACGCCCTCGGGCAGCGGTTGCGGGCTGTCATAACCGGCGAGAGCCACCCAGCCGGAGGCCGCCTGCGCGTCCACGCGCGGCGCGCGCAGGTCGTCGGCCAGTGCCGCGCCGAGCGCCTTCTCGTACCCAGGGGCCACAGAAAGCAAATCGAGGATCTGGCCGTTTTCGGCGGTGTCGCGCTGCACCAGCTTGGCCAGTGCCGCTGCCTCCGCGCGCAACGCGTTGGCCTCTCCCTCGGCCTCAGACAGATGCGCGCGCGCATCCGCTTCTCGGCCCTGCGTTTCGGCCAGCGCCTCGTCGGCGGCGATCAGCGCGGCTTCGGCGTTTTCGGCCGCGGTCACCGCTGCGGCTTCGGCCGCCTGCGCCGCCTGGAAATCCGCCCCTGCCTTGTCGAGCGCTGCCTGACTGGCCTCGACGGCACCGCGGGCCTTCGACGCACCCTGTTCCGCCGTTGCCTGCGACTTGCGGCTGTCCTCCAGCAGGCGCCGCGCGGACCCGTGCCGCGCGGCAAGCCGGGCGACATCCTCGGTCTTTTCCGCAAGATCGTTCTCGCGCGCCTGCAGGACGGCCGCCGCCTCGTGCGCGGCCTCCGCCGCTTCGGCAAGGCGCTCGTCATGGCCTTCGGCCGCCCTGGCAAGTTCCCGGCCTTCCCACTCCAGCCGCTCGATGGTCTCGCCGGCATCACGGTTCAGGCCGCCTTCGCGCTCGATGTCGCGGGCAAGCTGCGCGATGCGCCCGTCGAGAGTCCGGATCAGCGCCTCGGCCCGCGCCTCCTGGTCGGCGAGCGTGTCGCGCTGCACGGTGAGCCTCTGCAGGACCGCGGCTGCCACCGCGTCCTCCTCGCGCAGGGCCGGCAGCGCGGCCTCGGCGGTCTCGCGCGCCTTGACCGCATGGCGCACGGCAAGCTCGGCCTGGGCCGCTGCCGAAACCTTTTCGCGCAGGTCGTCCTCGGCCCGCGCCCGTGCCTCGTCCGCCTCGCGCCAGCGCCGGTAGAGCAGCATACCCTCGGCGCGCCGCAGGTCCGCACCGATCTCTCGGTAGCGCGCGGCGGCACGGGCCTGCCGCGCAAGCTGCGCCAGCTGGTTGGCCAATTGTTCGATCACGTCGTCGACGCGCAGCAGGTTGGCCTCGGCCGATTTCAGCTTCAGCTCGGCCTCGTGACGGCGCTGGTAGAGTCCCGAGATCCCGGCGGCTTCCTCGAGGATGCGCCGGCGGTTCTTGGGCTTGGCGTTGATCAGCTCCGAGATCTGGCCCTGCCGGACCAGCGCAGGGCTGTGCGCCCCCGTCGACGCATCGGCAAAGAGCATCTGCACGTCGCGCGCACGCACGTCCTTGGCGCCGACCTTGTAGGCCGAGCCGGCGTCGCGCGTGATCCGGCGCACGATCTCGAGGTGGTCGCTGTCGTTGAACCCAGCAGGCGCGAGACGTTCGGAGTTGTCGAGATGCAGCGAGACTTCGGCGAAGTTGCGCGCCGGGCGGCTCGAGGCCCCGGCGAAGATCACGTCCTCCATACCGTCGCCACGCATCGCCGTCGGACGGTTCTCGCCCATTACCCAGCGCAACGCCTCGAGCAGGTTCGACTTGCCGCAGCCGTTCGGTCCGACCACGCCGGTCAGCCCGTCCGCGATGACAAGATCGGTCGGGTCCACGAAGCTCTTGAAGCCGGTCAGTCTGAGTTTCGAAAAGCGCAAGGCGTCCGCGATCCTGCTGATTCAAGGTCTGCCAAGACTGCGCCCGGAAGCCAAAGGTGTCAATCTTCGCCTACCACAGGCTGCGGAAGTCCGCAGGTTATCCACAAGATATTGACACGAACCTCTGCTCAGCCCACCGGAACGCACTCGTAGTCGAGGTAGGTTCCCGACAGGTCGTCATCGGGAAAACCGGCCAGGGGAACGCATTCGTAGGTCCCGCCGGGCGCCAGCCGGGAGGCCGGCGGAGGGCCGTCGCCGCAGTCGAGCAACCCGGTCGCCACGGCCTGATCGCCGCGCACCTCCGTCACCGTGCAGCCCGACACCTGGCGCATAGCCAGCCCTGCCTCGTCCGCCAGCGGTCCGAACCGCGGCGCATAGCGCGTATTGACGCGCACCGCCTCGGCGAGGCGGCCGTTCACGCGCACGTCGAAAACCGCGCCTTTGGTTGTCACGCGCGTGGCCTCGACGCCTTCGAAATGCGGACCCGGCATTGAGCAGGCGCAGACGACCGTGGAAAGAACGAGAATGCGGCACATGGCGCAAGCCTGTGTGTGCCAAGGTTAACAGCCGGTAAGCAGAGCCGGTGATTCAGCCCGGCCAACGAAAAAGCCCCGGACACGGCCGGGGCTTTCAGGGCTGTCTGACCTGCGCCGCTCAGTGCAGCTTGGTCTCGACCTGCGCAATCGAGTCGTCGATGAGCTTGTTGGCGTCGCTCGCCGTCATCTGCTTGGCGATGACCTCACGTGCAGCCGCCACGGCGACCGTGATCGCCTGGTCGCGCACTTCGCGCACCGCGGCGCTGCGCGCGCTGGCAATCTGCTCGTCAGCGGCGGCCATGCGCCGCTCAAGCGATTTGGCAAGATCGGCCTGGGCCTGCTCGGCGGCGACTTCCGCCTCTTCGCGCGCATGGGCGACAATGCGGTCGGCCTGGTCCTGAACCTCTTTCTGCTTGCGCTCGTAGCTCGCCAGCAGGCTCTGGGCCTCCTCGCGCAGCGACCGCGCCTCCTCGAGTTCCGAGCGGATGCCGTCGGCACGCTTGTCGAGCATGCTGCCGACCATGCCCGGCACCTTGAAGTAGACCAGCACCCCGATGAAAACGAGGAAGGCCAGCAGCACCACGAAATCGGTGTTTTGCAGCGAAAAGAACGGACCCGTCGCCGCCGCCGCCGGACCGGCAAGACCCAATGCGGCAACGGTGCCGAGGGTAAAGCGTGTCAGTGCCATGCTCGTCATCCTTTCAGCCGCGCGGCCACGGCCGCCTCAACGGCTTTCTCGTCGGCCTTGCCGCCGAGAACAGCAACGATCTCCTTGGCAGCGTCGTTGGCCACTTCCTGGACCGATTCCAGCGCCCCGGCGCGAATCTCAGCGATGGCTTTTTCCGATTCCGCGGTTTTCGCCGCGATCTCGGCGTCGGCCTTGGCGATCGCAGCGTCGAGATCGGCCTGGATGTCCTCCTTGGCTTTGGCGACGATGCCATGCGCCTCGGTGCGGGCATCGGCCAGCGCCTTGTCGTAGGCGGCTTCCGCCTCTTTCGCCTTTGCCTTGAGATCCTCGGCCGCGGCGATGTCGTTTGTGATCGTGCCCTGACGCTCGGCCAGGACGGCGCCGATACGCGGCAGAGCCACGCGCGACAGGATCAGGTAGAGGACGACAAGGGCAATGACCAACCAGAAGATCTGGTTGCCCCAGGTCGAGAAGTCGAGCTGCGGCATGCCCGCGCTCTGCTCGGTGGCCGAGTGCGCCGCGACGCCCGTCGCGTCGGCGAGCCCGTCACCTTGTGTCGTTTCAGTTGCCATCCCGGCGTCTCCTTGGAAACCTTGCCCCTCGGTGGGACGGATGCCGTGCACCCGCCCCGTCGTAAGGAATGTCGTTCCGCGAAGCTTAGACGGCGAACATCAGCAGCAGGGCAACCAGGAACGCGAAGATGCCCAGGGCTTCCGCGAAGGCGATGCCGATGAAGAGCGTCGCGGTCTGGCTGGCTGCAGCCGAGGGGTTGCGCAGGGCGCCTGCGAGGTAGTTGCCGGCCACGTTGCCGACCCCGATGGCCGCTGCGCCGGAACCGATTGCCGCCAGACCGGCGCCGATGTGTGCGAGATCGCCTTCCATGTGAATTCTCCTTACGATTGGAAGTTGAGCATTGGATTGCCGCGTGTCGCCACGCGCGCGTGTCAGTGATGCGGGTGAAGCGCGTCCTTGAGGTAGACGCAGGTCAGGATCGTGAAGACGTAGGCCTGGATGAACGAAACCAGAACCTCGAGCCCGTACATCGCCGTGATCGCCAGGATCGAGACCGGCGAGATGACGGCGATCGCCGCGAAGCCGGCGAAGACCTTGATCACCGCGTGACCGGCCATGACGTTGCCGGCAAGACGGATCGAGTGGCTGACCGGCCGCACGAAATACGAGATCAGCTCGATGATCGCGAGCACGGGCCGCAGCGCCAGCGGCGCGGAGGTCACCCAGAACAGACCGAGGAACTCGGTGCCGTTCTTGACGAAACCCAGTACCGTCACGGTCAGGAAGACAGCGAGCGCCAGCACCACGGTGACGGCAAAGTGCGAGGTCGGCGTAAAGGCCGTCGGGATCAGCCCGAGGAAGTTCGCCATCACGATGAACATGAAGAGCGTCATCACGTAAGGAAAGTACTTCACACCTTCCTTGCCGCAGATGTCTTCGAGCATCTTGTAGATGAACCCATAGGCCAGTTCGGCCACCGATTGCGTGCGCCCCGGCACCATGGCGCGCTTCGAGGCACCCCAGACCAGCAGCAGGAAGGTGGCGAGAACGGCCAGGGCCATCCAAACGGTGGCGTTGGTGATCGTGTACCAGGCCACCGGTCCGTCGCCGAAGAACGGCTTCACGATGAACTGGTCCATCGGGTGGAACACCAGCCCGCCTGCGTCTTCGCCCTGTGCTGTCGCCATCTCCGGCTCCCCTTGCATGGCCCCGCGGGTCACTCCCCGCGCGCCGCGACATCCTGTTCGGCCTCTTCGGCCAATTTCTTCTCCTGAACCTCCTGGGCGGAGCGAAGCATTGTCTTCACCCCGGCCGCGAGGCCCAGCATCGTGAACAGCACCATGAAAACGGGCAGTGTCCCGAAAAGAACGTCCAGCCCGTATCCGATGCCGAAACCGATCCCCAGACCGGCCACGAGTTCGATCACCATCCGCCAGGCCAGCTGGGCCTGTGAATAGTGCTCATCCGCGCGCGGTTTCGGTCCCTGCGCCTTTCGGGCGGCGGCGATCCGGCTCTCGAGCTGCTGAAGACGCTGCTGGCTGTCTGGATCGGGCACGCAAATTCCCCGCGGAATGGCTGGGCATGTGCTACTCAGACCGCCCCGGCGAGTCAACCGCGATCGCGGGGCGGGACGGATCGCGGCAAACCTTTGAAACAACTGATTTTTCCGGAACAGATCAATGGACCGATCTGAGCCCGCTTACCGGGCGCGTCCGCCCCGACGGCCCCTGCGCATATTCAATGGTTTTGTTGAATGATGGCTGACGGGCCGTGTCCGCGCGGCAAACTCGGAACATCGCACACTCCCGTCACACGGCCATAACAGCCCACTCGCCATCCGGCACGACTTGGGATAAAGGCTTTGATAGGTTAATGATGATTGCGTTGATCTTATGCCGACGCTGCTGTGGAGATTTCGCCTCAAAAGAAAAGCACGGCGGCAGAGCACAATAGTTTTCACGCACTATCCCGACACCGAAATCCGGCAAGGCGCGACCCTCTCAAGGGCCAAATCTCGCTTTCGCCGACCCGCGCCTCGCGCTACAGGACATCATGCCAGACGCGCTCGATCAGATTTTCGCCGCGCTTGCGGACCCGACCAGGCGTGCAATCCTCGGCATGCTGCTCGAGGACGACATGGCCGTGACGGATGTGGCCGAGCCCTTCGACATGTCTCTGGCGGCGATCTCGCGGCATCTGATGGTGCTGACAGCGGCCGGGCTGGTCAGCCAGGAAAAGCGCGGCCGCGTCAAATGGTGCCGGCTCGAACCCGACGCGATGCGCACCGCATCCGTCTGGATGCAAGGCTTCGGCCAGTTCGAGCCGATCAATCTCGATGCGTTCGAGCGATTTCTCGCCCGGGAACTCCCCGAGCCGCCCGGTGACGATCCCTGAGGCGCGTCAGAAGGCTAGGCTGATGATCGCAAGCACCACGACGATCAAGCCGATGATGTAGATGATATTGTTCATGAATTCATCCCCGATGTCTCGTTCGCGGCGAGGGTCAGTTCAGCCCAAGCAGGCTGAGAACGGCCAGGATGACCACGATGAGACCGATGATGTAGATGATGCTGCGCATTGCGGGGTCCTTTTCACTTCAGTATCGCCTAAACCCCGCCGCTCACGAAATTGTTCCCTCGACCAATCGCGAGATCCGCAGCCTCTCTGGTTTAGAAATATCCCGGGGGAGGCGCGGCACCGCCGCGACGGGGGCAGAGCCCCCACCTTGTCGCGCCGTCTCAACCTGTTGCGCGCACGGGGGACTCCTCGTCGCGCACCAGCAGCAGAAGCGCCGCGACGGTCAGCGCCACGCCGAGAAACACCACCGGTGCGGGTGCGCCGTGTCCCAGCAGGATCTCCCACAGGATCACCCAGCTCGGCGTTAGGTAGGTGTAGGCCATGACCTTCGCGGACGGCAGGCGCAGCGTCGCGAACTGCAGCAGCACGAAGGTCGCGGCGGAGGCAAAGACCGAAACGTAGAAGATAGTGACCCAGACGATCGCAGGCAGCGCCCCCCAGTCGGTGGCGCGAATCTCTCGCCACCCGAACAGCGTCAGCAGCAGCCCGCCTGCGATCAGCATGCCGAAGGTAAAGACCAAGGGCGCCTCGCCCCGGTTCAGGCGCCGCACCATGGGCGTATAGGCGGCATGGCTGACACAGCCTAGGAAATAGATCGCCTCGCCGCGCCCAACCTCGAATGCGCGCAGCGCCTGCCAGTCGGCGCGGAAGATCACCCACAGCGCCCCGGCCCCGCCGATAGCCAGTGCCGCGGCCATGCGCGGCGTGGTCACCTGCCGCAGGATCAGCCAGCCGAAACCGGCGGCGAGGACCGGCGTCAGAGTGAACACGGCCGCAGCACTCACCGGCGGCGCTGTTTTCAACCCCTCGAACATCAGCAAGAAGTAGAAAGCGAAGAGCCCGCCCAGAACCACGAAGCGCCACGGCGCCCTGAACGCGGTCCGCGGCAGCCCGGTCGTGGCCAGTGCGGCAGCGCCGATCACCGCGGCGGCGATCCAGAACCGCACGGCGTTCAGCGCCGCCGGCGCGATCTCATTGGCGGCGAGCGCCCCGAGCGAGAACGATCCCGCCACCAGCGCCGAAAAGGCCAGCATCGCCGCGTGGCCCTGGTGCGAGGGCGTCATGACACGCGGTCTTTCACCGATGCCTTCAGAAAGCTCAGAAACGCCTGCACCTTTGTCGTGCGATGCAGATCGACATGCGTGACCAGCCACAGCGGCGAGGACCATTCCGGCCGCGGCGCCATGACCTGCACAAGGTCCGGAAGGGTCTCGGCCTCTTCGACCGCCAGGAACCCCAAGCCCGCCCCGGCATGGATCGCCTCGGTCATCGCCCGCGGGTCGCTGCTTCGGAACGTGATCGCCTCGGCCGGCACCTGGTCGCGCAGCCACTTGGCGAAGGGCGCGCGGCTCTCGGCGGAATCCGCGCTGACGAACCGGTGCGCCGAAAGGTCGTCGACTCCGCCGGGCCGGCCATGGCGTGCGACGTAAGACTCCGCACCGTAAAGCGCGATCTGCTGTTCGCAGAACGGCTGTACGACGTTGTCGGGCTGGTCGGGCGCGTTGCCCGCCCGGATCGCCACATGCGCCTCGCCATATTCCAGCCGGAACAGCCGGTCACCGGTGAGGTAGCGCACGATGACCTCGGGATGCGCCTGCTGGAAGGCTGCCAGCACCGGCACGATCTGCGGCGCGAAGCTGACCAGCGAGGTGACGACGAGTTCTCCGGAGACATCGGTCCCGCGCCCGCGGATGCGGCTGGCAAGCTGGCTGAACTGGTCGTCGGTGGCCTGCGCCACGCGCAAAAGGTCCTGCCCGGCCTCGGTCGCCGTGTAGCCGCGCGCATGCCGCTGGAAGAGCTTGACGCCCAGCTGCCCCTCGAGCGCGTCGATGTGCCGGATCACCGTGGCATGATGCACACCGAGAACCTCAGCGGCGCCGCTGACTGTGCCCATGCGCGCCACCTGGAAGGCGGTCCTGATCTCGTCCCAGTTCTCCATAAGGCCTCCTGTCGCTGGTGTGCGCGGATTCACAGATCATGTTGAATCTGGCAAATTGCGTTCGTCAGAGCAACTGCCAAATCTGCACTCCATGCCACGCAGAAAGGACATCTCCATGACATCGACCGTACTTCACATCGACGCCTCCGCCCGGGCCGAGGGCTCGGTTTCGCGCCGGCTCAGCGCCGAGGTCGCGGCGCGCTTTCCCGGGGCAGAAATCCTGCGGCGCGATCTTGCCGGCGGCCTTCCGGTTCTCGACGCCGCCTGGATCGGGGCGAACGTAACGCCCGCGAACGGACGCACCCCGTCGCAGCGCGAGGCGCTGGCGCTGTCGGACGAACTTGTCTCGGAACTGGAGCGCGCGGACGTGGTGGTGATCGGCCTGCCGATCTACAACTTCGGCATCCCGGCTGCGCTCAAGACCTGGGTCGACCTCGTCGCCCGTGCCGGGGTCACCTTCCGCTACACCGAGAACGGCCCCGAGGGGCTTTTGACCGGCAAGCGCGCCATCGTCGTGCTGGCCTCCGGCGGCACCGAGGTCGGTTCGGACATCGACTTTGCCTCGGGCTACCTGCGGCACTTCCTCGGATTTCTCGGCATCACGGCTGTCGAGATCATTGCCGCCGACCGGCTTGCCGTCGATGCCGACGCCTCGGTCGGGCAGGCCCATCGCCGCATCGAGGCGCTTGCCGCCTGACACGGGCCCTGCCACGGGAGGCAAGGCAAAAAAGCGCCGCGATCCCGATGGACCGCGGCGCATGCTCTCCCGCCTTCGTTGTTGCTTTTGGCGCCTCCGGGATCTTTCGCCATCTCGGGCCGTCCCGGTTATCCGTGAGTGGTGTGGCGCGCCTGTCCTGCCTTCGCTTGTTCTTGTTGTCGTTGCTCCGTCCCTCAGCCGACCCTTTTGCGCAGGTCGGCTTCGGCGTCTTCGTCACTCAGCCCTTCGGCCTCTGCATGGGCCTGGACGGCGGCCCACCACCGCTGCGGGCTGGTGCGCCGCTCCTCGGCGCCGTCTTCGGCGTCGAGCACCGTCTGCAGCGCCCGCCGGCACAGGTCACCGAGGCTTTGCGCCAGCAGCCCGGGGTCGGGGCTGACACCGTCAAGGCCCGCGTCGTGGGCTTCGGCAAATTCCCTGCGGCGGTCCGGAAGCCGGTCGCGCGGGGCGTTCTCGAGCAACGTGAGGTTGATAGAGCGACCGAAGATCCAGGCTTCGAGCATCTTGAAATGCACCCAGTCGCAGCGCCCCGCCCAGTCCGGATCGTCGACCGCACGGTCCAGCAGGCGCGACACGATCCAGGGAAATCCGACCTGCGGCAGCCGCGCTCCGGATGTGGATGTGCCGACGAAGCGGCGCGATCCGCCCTGCCCCTGCAGGTCGATAAGGAAGACGAGCGGCTCTTTCGGGTCGACGTCATTGGTGGTGACTGTGGCGTAGTGCATGGCCCGCTCCGCTGCATTGCGTGATGTATTGCGTTCCGTTACACGCCGCAGATGGGAGGACGCATTGCGCTTTGCAATGCGCATTGCGTTACGCAAGGGTATGACGTAGGGTCACGGCTTGGATTTATTGCCGGAGAGTTCCGAATGCCGCTGCCCAACCTGACGATGCGTACCGCCGAGGACCATCACGAGCTGATGCGCCGGGTGAACCAGCGCCTGCGCGACGATCCGGCCTTCGTGCAGGTCCTGTCGGAGCTCGTGGACGACCCGCGGCGCACGGATTTCATCCCGCGCGAGGAGATCGAAAGCCGCTTCGACAATCTCGAGGAGTCCGTCCGGCACATCCAGTTCCGGCTGTCCAAAATCGGTCTCTGAGCGCCCGCGCTTGACTCAGGTGGCCCCGGGGCGTATGCGCCGGAACAAATCTCCGGAAGCACCAGCCTTCCGGTCCCTGGCCCATTTCAGGGATCGCCCTCCACCAGCGCGTTGCGCCCGTGGGGGCGAAACTGCATTGCACCGGGCCGCGGTGTTTGAGTTGTCCTGCGGGAGCCCTTACATCAGGGGCGTTCCGCAACCGAGAAAAAGGGGGCCCTGAGCCCATGTTCGAAAGCCTGTCAGACCGCCTTTCCGGCGTCTTCGACCGCCTGACCAAGCAGGGCGCCCTTTCCGAAGAGGACGTCAAGACCGCGCTGCGCGAGGTCCGCGTCGCCCTGCTCGAAGCAGACGTGTCGCTGCCGGTGGCCCGCGACTTCGTGAAGACCGTTCAGGACAAGGCGACCGGACAGGCCGTCACCAAGTCGGTCACGCCTGGCCAGCAGGTCGTCAAGATCGTGCACGACGCGCTGGTCGACGTGCTGACCGGCGAAGGCGAGCCGGGATCGCTCAAGATCGACAACCCGCCCGCGCCGATTCTGATGGTCGGCCTGCAGGGCGGCGGCAAGACCACGACGACCGCGAAGCTCGCCAAGCGCCTCAAGGAGCGCGACGGCAAGAAGGTGCTGATGGCCTCGCTCGACGTTCAGCGCCCCGCTGCAATGGAACAGCTTGCCATCCTCGGCACCCAGATCGGTGTCGACACATTGCCCATCGTCAAGGGCGAGAACCCGGTCGCCATCGCCAAGCGCGCCAGGACCCAGGCGTCGATGGGCGGCTATGACGTCTACATGCTCGACACCGCCGGTCGCCTCTCGATCGACGAGGAGTTGATGGCGCAGGTCGAGGCGGTGCGCGACGTGTCGAACCCGCGCGAGACGCTGCTGGTCGTTGACGGTCTGACCGGCCAGGACGCGGTGCACACGGCCCAGAACTTCGACGAGCGCATCGGGATCTCCGGCGTCGTGCTGACCCGGATGGACGGCGACGGGCGCGGCGGGGCAGCCTTGTCTATGCGTGCTGTCACCGGCAAGCCGATCAAGTTCGTCGGTCTGGGCGAGAAGATGGACGCGCTCGAGACCTTCGAGCCGGATCGCATCGCCGGTCGCATCCTGGGCATGGGCGACATCGTGGCGCTGGTCGAGAAAGCCCAGCAGACGCTCGAGGCCGAACAGGCCGAGCGGATGATGAAGCGTTTCCAGAAGGGTCAGTTCAACATGAACGACCTTCGGATGCAGCTCGAGCAGATGATCAAGATGGGCGGTATGCAGGGCATGATGGGCATGATGCCCGGCATGGGAAAGATGGCCAAGCAGGTCGAACAGGCGGGCTTTGACGACAAGATCCTCAAGCAGCAGATCGCCCTGATCCAGTCGATGACCAAGAAGGAACGCGCCAACCCGCAGATCCTCCAGGCCTCCCGCAAGAAGCGCATCGCGGCCGGCTCGGGCATGGAAGTCTCCGAGCTCAACAAGCTTCTCAAGATGCACCGGCAGATGTCGGACATGATGAAGAAGATGGGCAAGATGGGCAAAGGCGGCATGATGAAACAGGCCATGAAGGGCATGTTCGGCAAGGGCGGCATGGACCCCAGCCAGATGGACCCCAAGCAGATCGAAGCGGCCGCCAAGCAGCTTGGCGGCAAGATGCCGGGCGGCATGCCCGGTCTGGGCGGCGGCGGCATGGCCCTGCCCCCGGGCCTTTCGGGCTTCGGCAAGAAGAAGTGACACGTCCCGGCGCGGATATCCCGGTCCTAGAGACCGAGCGCCTGCGCCTGCGCGCGCCCCGGCTTTCGGATTTCGAACGCTGGGCGGAGTTCTTTGCGTCCGAGCGATCCGTGCACGAGCGCGGGATGCGCCCCCGGGCCGAGGCCTGGCGCACCTGGACGTCCGACGTGGCGCTCTGGACCCTGCGCGGCTACGGCCCCTTCGGTGTCGAGGATCGCGCGACGGGCGCCTATCTCGGCGAAGTCGGGATCTACCACCCCGACCACTACCCCGAGCCGGAACTGGGTTGGTTCGTCGTTCCCGAGGCCGAGGGCAAGGGCTTCGCCGCCGAGGCTGCGCGTGCGGTGATGGATTGGACCCGGAAAGACCTTGGCTGGACACGCCTCATCAACATCATCGAACCCGCAAACGACCGCTCGATCGCCCTTGGCCTGCGGCTCGGCGGGCGGATCGACTCCGAGGCGCGGGGCGAGGATCCCGGCGACGTTGTGATCGTGCACGACCTCGCGGTGGTGCCGGCATGATCGCCGTTCTCGCCGATACCCCGGTTCTCGAGACCGACCGCCTGATCCTGCGCGCGCCGCGGTTCGAGGACTATGCCGTCTTCGAGCCGTTCTTCCTGTCGCGCCGGTCCGAATTCATCGGCGCCTGGCCGGACCCGACGCCGGGCAAGGCCTGGCGGTCGTTCTGCCATGTCGCCGGGATGTGGGCGCTGAAAGGCGTCGGCTCGTTCGTCTATTGCGACAGGCAAAGCGGCGCGCCACTGGGACACTCGGGACCCTGGGTGCCGCCCGAATGGCCGGAGAACGAGATCGGCTGGACGGTCTGGTCCGAGGCCGCCGAGGGCAAGGGATATGCTTTCGAGGCCGCCAGTGCCGCACGGGCCTACGCCTACGATACGCTCGGCTGGACGACCGCCGTCAGCTACATCGACCCGGACAATGCACGTTCCATCGCACTGGCCGAACGGCTCGGATGCCGCGTCGACGCGTCTGCCAACGCCCCGGACAGCGGTTTGGGCAAGACACCGCTGGTCTATCGCCACCCTGCGCCGGAGGCAGTGGCATGAGCGATTGGACGACGCCCCTGCCCTGCGAGACCCCCGCACAAGGACCGGCGCTGCACCTTGCGGCCCGGGTCGCGGGCGAGATCCCGGAGATCTGGACCGAGCGCCTGCTGCTCTGCGCCCCACGCATCGGGGATTTCCCGGACTATGCCGAGATCGTCTGCGGGCCGCGCGGCAAGCACTTCGGGTCCGTCAGCCGCGACGAGGCCTGGCTCGACTTCGCCCAGATGGTCGCGGGCTGGGTGCTGCGCGGGCACGGGCTCTGGACGGTGACGCTGCGCGCGGATGCAAGCCGCAAGGGCTTCGTGCTGCTGGGCTTCGAACCCGAGGATCGCGAACCGGAACTGGGCTACATGCTCTGCGACGGCGCCGAGGGCGAAGGCTATGCCACCGAAGCCGCGGCGGCAGTGCGCGACCATGCCGCGCGCGCCTATGGCTGGACGACGCTGGTCAGCTACGTCGCGCGCGACAACCACCGCTCGGCCGCCGTGGCCGAACGGCTCGGGGCCGTGCTCGATCCCGACGCCCTGCCCGACGACGACGAGACGCTGGTCTACCGCCACGACCTCACCCGGAGGGCGGCATGAGCGGCAGCGACATCCCCGTGATCGAGACGGCGCGCCTTGTGCTGCGCGGACCGGAACCCGAGGACTATCCCGACTTCAAGGCCACGTTCACAAGCTACCGCGCCCGCTTCATGGGCGGGCCGCTGAACCAATACGAGGCCTGGATGCTCTATGCCGCCGAGATCGGCCACTGGCAGATCCGCGGATACGGCATGTGGATGATCCACGACCGCGAGACCGACCGCACCTACGGCATGGCGGGCGGCTGGAAACCGGCGAAATGGCCCGAGAGGGAAATCGCCTGGGTTATCTGGCCTGAGGTCACCGGCCGCGGCATCGCGCTCGAGGCGACACACGCAGCGCGGCGCTACTATTACGAACAGCAGGGCTGGGACGCGGCGGTCAGCTACATCGATCCCAAAAACCTCGACAGCATCCGCCTGGCCGAACGGCTCGGCGCGGTCAAGGATCCTCGCGCCGACAGCGTCGACGGCAGCGACGTGGTCTATCGCCATCCCGGACCCGGCGCGCTGCGCGACACGCAGCTTGCGCACGGGATCGAGATGGAGATCGGCCACTACGCCGATCCGATGTTCCGACCGGAGGGCTGGGCCGTTGACTGAACCGATGCGCGGCATTGCCGCTTTCCGCACCAAAGACTGCACTGGAGACTGCCCATGACACAGGACGTCACGACCCGCGCCGCCGCGCTGCTGAGCGAGCACCGCTCCAGCATCGACCGGCTTGACGCGATCCTCGTCTACACGCTGGGCGAACGCTTCAAGCACACACAGGCCGTGGGGAAACTCAAGGCCGAACACGACCTTCCCCCGTCCGACCCGGCGCGCGAAGCGCAGCAGGTCGCACGGCTCGAAGACCTGGCGACCGAGGCCGATCTCGACCCCGAATTCGCCAAGGCTTTCCTGGCCTTCATCATCCGGGAAGTCATCAACCATCACGAGAAACACAAGCAATGACCAGACCCCGGGGACCGGCACGGTCCGGCCCCGACAGCCATTCAAAGGAGAGACCCACATGGCCATGAAGATCAGACTCGCCCGCGGCGGTTCCAAGAAGCGCCCGCATTACGCCATCGTCGCCGCCGACAGCCGCATGCCGCGCGACGGCCGCTTCATCGAGAAGCTCGGCACCTACAACCCGCTGCTGCCGAAAGACAGCGAGGACCGGGTGAAGATCGACATCGAGCGCGTCCAGCACTGGATCGGCCAGGGCGCCCAGCCGACCGACCGTGTGGCCCGCATGCTTGAGGCCGCCGGCCTGCGCGAGAAGTCCGAGCGCGACAACCCCAAGAAAGGCGCACCGGGCAAAAAGGCGCAGGAGCGTGCCGAGGCGAAAGCCGCCAAGGCCGCCGAAGCCGAGGCCCCCGCCGACGCGCCGGCCGAGGACGCCGCTGCCGAGTAAGGCCCGGCCCGCCGCGCGCCATCGCGCGGCCATCATCCCGGCGCGGCTCTTTCCGGGGCCGCGCCGTTTTTTTCTCGCTATTGGGGGCTTGCAAGATGTTCCGGCCGATCCGCACGCTCGCCTTGATCGGCATCGCCTTCGTGGCGGGCGTGCTCTATGAACGCGCATCCGACAGCCAGTCCTGCACGGACCGCGGCGGCGAGATGAGCGAAAGGCTCTGCCTTGGAGTGGAAGAATGAACGATGACAAGGTCTGCGTCGGCGCCATCGCAGGCGCCTATGGCGTGCGCGGCGAATTGCGCGTCAAGAGCTTCTGCGCGGTGCCGGAAAATATCGAAAGCTACAGCCCGCTGAGTTCCGAGGACGGCGCGCGCGCATTCCACCTCGCGCTTCTGCGCCCGATCAAGAACGGCTTTGCCGCCCGCATCGCCGAGGTCGCGACCAAGGAAGAGGCCGACGCGCTGAAGGGCGTGCAGCTTTTTGCCTCGCGCGATCAGCTGCCCGACCTGACCGAGGATGAATACTACCACGCCGATCTCATCGGCCTGACGGTTGTCGACACCGGAGGCACTGAATTGGGCCGCGTGAAGGCGGTGCAGAACCACGGCGCGCAGGACATCCTCGAGGTGCAGCTTCCCGGCTCTTCCGAGACCGCGCTGCTGCCCTTTACCCTGGCCATCGTGCCCACCGTCGACATCGCCGGTGGACGTATCGTCGCCGATCCGCCCGAAGGCATCTTCTGAACCATGTCCGAGACGCCCAGATCGCACGGCCGTAAGACCATCCGCGCCTCGCTGAAACCGCGCGAGCTGCTGGAGCCCGCGCCGGAGCTTGCCGGGGTCTGGCAGGCGCGGATCGTCACGCTGTTTCCCGAGGCCTTTCCCGGCGTCCTGGGCCAGAGCCTCACGGGGCGCGCGCTGCAGGACGGGCTGTGGCAGCTCTTTACCCATGACCTGCGTGGCTTCGGCATCGGCCGGCACCGCAACGTCGACGACACGCCCGCCGGCGGCGGCGCCGGGATGGTGATGCGGGCGGATGTCGTGGGGCCGGCGATCGAAGAGGCGCAGGCCCACGCGCGCGGGCGCTGGCCGGTGCTTTACATGTCGCCGCGCGGACGCCGCTTCGACCAGGCTATGGCGCGCGATCTCGCAGCCTGCGACGGGGTCACCATCCTTTGCGGGCGCTTCGAAGGCGTGGATGAACGGGTGCTCGAACACTACGACATCGCCGAGATCTCGCTGGGCGACTACGTGCTGACCGGTGGCGAGATCGCGGCGCAGGCGGTGATCGACGCCACCGTGCGCCTGCTGCCCGGCGTTCTCGGCAATGCCGCCAGCACCGAGGAGGAAAGCCATTCCGGCGGGCTTCTGGAACATCCGCAGTACACGCGACCCGCCGAATGGCAGGGCCGCGAGATTCCCGAAGTCCTGACCTCGGGCAACCACGCCCGGATCGCCGAGTGGCGCCAGCAGATGGCCGAGGCGCTGACCCGGGCGCGGCGGCCGGATCTCTGGCAGGCCCACCTTGCGCGGACACCCGGTCGCACCCCTCAAGACAAGGCTTGATCCGCGCTTCGTTCCTGCCTATACCCCGCCCGTTCGGACTCGCAACGGCGGCTTCGGACCAGTTCGCGTTGACAACACGGGTGCAAGCCTTCTTCGGTCTCCCGGTCACGTGGCGGAACACAACAAGGAACGTCGTTCGACAACTCCCGCGGGGCCTCCGAGGACGCCCCGGCAGAAGACGGAAGCTCTGGGACGCGCAAATCTTCGCGGCACGAACCGCGAGCAAACCAGGAGTTGATCAGATGGACCTGATCGCAGAAATCGAGGCGGAACAGATCGCCGAACTGGGAAAGACCATTCCCGACTTCCGCGCCGGTGACACCGTGCGCGTGGGCTACAAGGTCACTGAAGGCACCCGGACCCGGGTGCAGAACTACGAAGGCGTCTGCATCGCGCGCAACAACGGCACCGGCATCGCCGGTTCGTTCACCGTGCGCAAGATCTCCTTCGGCGAGGGCGTCGAGCGCGTCTTCCCGCTGCATTCCACCAATATCGAGAGCATCGAAGTGGTGCGCCGCGGACGCGTGCGTCGCGCCAAGCTCTACTACCTGCGCAGCCGTCGCGGCAAATCCGCACGGATCGCCGAGAACACCCATTACAAGCCCAAAGCGGGCGCAGAAGCGTAAGGAGCGGGACGATGAAAGCCGATACCCATCCCGACTACCACCTGATCGACGTCAAGCTGACGGACGGCACCGTGGTGCAGATGAAATCGACCTGGGGCAAGGAAGGCGAGACGCTCTCGCTCGACATCGACCCCTCTTCGCACCCGGCCTGGACCGGTGGCGGCACCCGCCTGATGGACACCGGCGGGCGCGTGTCGAAGTTCAAGAACAAGTACGCAGGGCTCGGCTTCTGAGCCAGCCGGCAGGCATCGCCACAAGCGGGCGCGGAGACCTCTCCGCGCCTGTTTTCGTTTCAAGGGTTTGGTAAGGAAACATGGCCAGAGTGCAGAAAAGACGACGCGCACAGAAAGGCCGTTCCTTCGTGAACAAGCAGACGCCTCCGGCCCGAATCCTGCTGTCCCAGGCCGAACGCCTGCGCCGGCGCGGCGACATGGCCGGTGCGGCCGGTCTCTACGAGGCAGTGATATCGCGGTTTCCCGCGAATACCCGCGCGCGGTCCGGTCTGGCAGCGCTTGAGCGCGACGCCATCGAAAGCCTGCCGCAGGACCGGCTTGACGCGGTCGCCGCCTCGTTCCGGCAGGGTCACTGGGACGAGGCGCTGCGCCTTGCCGAACGGCTCGACACCGACGGCGGCCCGCTGCATCCGGCCCTGATCGAGATCATGGGCGCCTGCCATCTCCGGCTGGGCCGACCCGAAGCCGCCGTGCGGGTCTACGACCGCGCGCTGCCTGCGCAGGAAACCGCGGAACTCTGGTCCGCAAAAGGGCGCGCCCTGCGCGCCGCCGGCCGGCCAAACCGCGCGACGGCCGCCTTCGGACGGGCAACCGCGCTGGCCCCTGACTGCGTGGCACACTGGCTCGATCTCGCCGCCTGCCAGCTTGACTGCGGCCAGCCGGACGCGGCGCGAAGGGCCGTCGCGCGCGCACTTGCCATCGCCCCCGAGCATCCCGCCGCCCTGACCCTGCAGGGCCGCGTCGCTCTGGCTTCGGGCGATGCCGACAATGCGCAGGCGGCTTTCGGAACCGCGATACGCCTCGATCCTGAGAACGCGGCGACATTGAACGACCTGGCCATCCTCGCCCGCGCCCTCGGACGCCGCGACGAGGCGCTGGCGCATTACGAGGCCGCCCTTGCCCTGCATCCCGACAGCGCCGTCCTGCACCGCAACCTGTCGGAGATCGCCGCCTTCACCGGCCCGGACGATCCGCGCATCGCCCGGATGGAGAAGCTGCTGGACCGCACCACGGACCCAGATGACCGGGCACACCTGAAATTCGCGCTGTTCAATGCGCTCGATCAACTCGGCGATCACACGCGCGCCTTCGACCATCTGGCAGAGGGGAATGCGCTGCGCAAGGCGCGCCTCGGCTATGACGTGACCCGGGACGCGGCGCTTTTCGCCTGGCTCAAGACCTTGCGCCTGCCGCGCGCACCGATGGGCGATCCGCAAGTCACGCCAATCTTCGTCACCGGGCTGCCGCGCTCGGGCACCACGCTGACCGAACAGATATTGAGCCACGGCGCCGACGTGCGCCCGGCGGGCGAACTGGCACTGGTCAAGACCGCCATCGCGCCGATCTTGCGCACGCTGAAAGAAAACAGCCGATCCTGTCTGAGCGTCGACGAAATTCTCGATCTCCAGCGCATCCTGCGCCACCGGCTTGCCGAATACGCCGGTGGGCACGCCACGGTGATCGACAAGATGCCGCTCAACTTCCGCTGGATCGGGTTCTTGTGCGCCGCCCTGCCCGAAGCCCGGATCGTGGTGATGCAGCGGGACGAGATGGCCCTGGGCTGGTCGCTCTACCGCCAGTGCTTCGGCGGCCCGGGCAACGGCTTTGCCTATGATCTCGGCGACATCGCCTGCTACCAGGCGCTGGCCCGCGATCTCGTCGCGCATTTCCAGGCCAGCGAAGCAGAGCGCATCGTGACCGCCGATTTCGGCGCGCTGATCCGTGACCCGTTCGAGACAGCACTTGCGCTGCGCCGCGCCTGCGGCATCCCGGACCCGGACGAGACGCTTGTCACGACCGACATCACCCGCCCGATCCTGACGGCAAGTGCCGACCAGGTCCGCCGCGCGGTCGATCCTGCGCGCGACACCGGATGGTGTCGCTACGCAGAGCAACTCGCCCCTCTGCGCGAAGCGCTCGACGCGTTGGTGCGTCGCGGCCTCTAGCCAAGGACAGAGAACGCCTAGACGCCCCAGTGCGTCCGGGGCGCGACCCGGGCGACACGGAAACGCTTTATGGCGGCCGCAAAGGGCTTCACCGCTTTCCAAGGTAGCGGCCACAACATATAGTGGGCGCCAATGAACCGCTGCGGGACAGTGGGCGGACGAGGGGACGGGCATGGCGCACATCATCGTCGTGGGCAACGAAAAGGGCGGAGCCGGGAAATCGACGGTCTCGATGCATGTGGCGACGGCGCTCGCGCGGATGGGCCACAGGATCAGCGCCCTCGACCTCGACCTGCGCCAGCGCACCTTCGGACGTTACTGTGAGAACCGCGTCGAGTTTCTCGACAAGGCCGAGCTGGACCTGCCCAGCCCGACCGTGCACGAGCTGCCCGAGATCTCGCCCGACCAGCTTCAGCCCGGCGAGAACATCTACGACCACCGCCTGTCCGCCGCGATGGCCGAGCTCGAGCCGCACAACGACTTCATCCTGATCGACTGCCCCGGCTCGCACACACGGCTGAGCCAGGTTGCGCATTCGCTCGCCGACACGCTGATCACGCCGCTCAACGACAGTTTCGTCGACTTCGACCTGCTCGCACGCATCGACAACACCGGCGAGAAGATCCTCGGGCCGTCGGTCTATTCCGAAATGGTCTGGAACGCGCGACAACTGCGCGCGCAGGCCGGCCTCGCGCCCATCGACTGGATCGTCGTGCGCAACCGGATGGGGGCGCAGCGCATGGTCAACAAGGAGAAGATGGAACGCGCCATCGGCAACCTGTCCAAGCGCATCGGCTTCCGCATTGCACCGGGCTTCAGCGAGCGCGTCATTTTCCGCGAACTGTTCCCGCGCGGGCTGACCCTGCTCGATCTGCGCGACATCGGCGTCAAGCAGCTCAACATCTCCAACATCGCCGCGCGGCAGGAGCTGCGGGATCTGGTCAAGGCGCTCGAACTGCCGGGCGTTTCGGCGAAGTTCTAGCCGGACGCGGCCGGGGCGCGACGCCGGCGCAACACCACCAGGTTCGACACGAAAAGCGCGCTGACCACGATGGCACCGCCGACCAGCGCATATCTGCCCGGATCCTCGCCGATCACCGTCCATGCCAGCAGAGGGGCCAGAACGGATTCGAGCAGGATCAGCAGCGCTACCTCGGCCGAGGCGATGTAGCGCGGACCCAGCGCCAGCAGCATCGAGCTGAACAGGATGAAAGCCCCGTGCCCGAGCACCAGCGGCGCCTGGCTCGGCACAACCGAAAAGGGCGCCGCGACGGGCAGCAGGACCAACGCCCCGGCCACGAGCGCCATCGCCACGCCCGGCACCATCGACACATGGCGGACATGGCGGGCCGCCGTCAGCCCTCCGGCGAACAGCGCCGCGACGCAGACCGCCAGCGCGTCCCCTGCAAGGCTTGCGTTGGCGGTCTCGCCCGAACCGTAGGCGATCACCGCGAGTCCGGCCGCGACCGCGGCCATCGTGAGCCACATCCGGCGGCTGATCGGCTCGCCGAGAAAGACCCGGCTGAACAGGCTCGCGAACAGCGGCATCGTGGCGATGATGAAGACGACGTTGGCGACCGACGTCAGGCTGACCGCGAACACGAACAGGGCGCCGCTTGCCCCGGTGCCGACCATGAAGATCAGCCCGTGGATGCCGGTGGCAAGGACCGCGCGAAAGGGCCTGGTTCCGCGCGTCAGCAGGATCGCCAGACCCAGACCGCCGCCGGCGATCAGGCACCGCCAGAAGGCGATGGTCACCGCATCGGCGTCGATCAGCCGCACGAAAAGCGAATCCGGCACGACGAAAAGCACGCCGAACACGGTAATGATCAGACCGCGCAGGTGATCGCTCATGGTTGCACGTACCGTCGGCAGACGGCATTCCCGGCCGGGCAAAGAAATGGAGCGGCAAGAAGGTGGCGACGGCACATGCCGCCTGATACGCGCGACCGGACTGGAACGGCAACCGCTTCCTGACCGCACAGTGTCGTTGCAGGTCCCGGACAAGTCTGAGAGCGTGGCGATCGACCATAGGCCCAACCGGCCCCGGCCCGATCCACGAGGAGACACCATGCAACGGCGCATCCTGCTCATCCGACACGGCCCCGAGCCGACCGACGACCGCGTGACGACCTTCTGCCAAATCGAGGGCTTCGCGCCAGATACGCGGAACCCCTGGCGCGGCGAGGACGCGGGGTCGATCGCGGAAGATGTTGCGGGCGTGGTTCTTTACGGCGGCAACTACAATGCCGATTCCGTTTCGGAAAATCCGTTTCTTCGGGCGGAGTACCGCCTGATCGAGGAGACTCTCGCCGCCGGCCTGCCCCTGCTGGGCATCTGCCAGGGTGCGCAGATGATTGCCAGGGCGCACGGGGCCGGCACAGGCCCACTCGCCGATGGGCGCTACGAATTCGGGTATTACGAGGTGTCGCCCACGGAGGCCGGAAAGGACTTCTTGCCGCATCCGCTGCATTTCACGCAATGGCATTTCCATACTTTCGACCTGCCTGCCGGCGCCACCCATCTCGCGCGCAGCGCCGCGTTCGAGAATCAGGCCTTCGCGATCGGGCCGCACGTCACCGGGCTGCAGTTCCATCCGGAAGTGACGATCGAAGGCTTCCGGCGGTGGCAGGCGGCGGGCACGGAAACCTACGGCCGGCCCGGGGCGCAGGACCGCGACGCGCAGACCGCGCTGATGCTGCGCCACGACGCCGCGCAGGCGGCGTGGTTCTACGGGTTTCTCGCGCGGTACTTCGGCACGGCCAAAGCCCCTGCGCGCGCTCTGGACGAGAGTCGCCCAAGCGACGGCCAACCGCGAAGCGGGCAAATCCCGGCGGGTGCGACGCAGGACTGATTCTCTTGCCTGCCACCTATGGCAGCAATTTCGCGCGCACCATGGCGCGGACCAGATCGCGTAGCGAACCGCGGCAATCCTGGGTGTCGCGGAACACCGCTGCGTGAAGGACCGAGCGATCGTCCGTTGACGCAGGGGTCTTGCCCGTCTGCGACACGCAGGTCCGCAGGAGCGGCAGATTCCGGGCGGTGCGGCCATTCGACCGGTCCTGAGGGAGCCGCCCTCACGGCCCTGTGCGCGCACCGCCGCGACCCCGGTGCGACCGGCGGTCTTGACGCGGTCCCCCGCGTCTTGGACACTTCGCGCCAAGATCACGGAAGAACGCAGAAAAACTGCATCACCTGCCGGGCTGCCTGCCCGGGAATGCGGAACCGGAATTCCGCACCAACAGAGAGGAAGATCATGACATTTCTGACCCGCACCGGAAAACCGCTGCCGAAGTCCGTGGTGGACTCGGCCAGTAAAGTCGGGCGTGACGCGATGAGCCGCCGCGAGTTCATCGCACTCGCCAGCGCATTCGGCGCGACCAGCGCGACGGCCTATGCGATGCTCGGCCTGCCTCAGCCCGCGCATGCCCAGGGCACGCCCAGCGAGGGCGGCACCGTGCGCATGCAGATGCTGGTCAAGGCGCTCAAGGACCCGCGCACCTACGACTGGTCCGAGATGGGCAATGTCAGCCGCGGCTGGCTGGAGTACCTCGCGATCTGGGAAAACGACGGCTCGTTCACCCCGGCGCTGCTGGAAAGCTGGGAAATCAACGACGACGCCACCGAGTACACGCTGAACGTCCGCCAGGGCGTGACCTGGAACGACGGCTCCGCATTCACCGCCGCCGACGTTGCCCGCAACATCGAGCGCTGGTGCGACAAGAGCCTGGAAGGCAACTCGATGGCCGGGCGCTTTGCCACGCTGATCGACGAGGCCAGCGGCACCGCCATCGAGGGCGCGATCGAGGTGGTCGACGACCACACGGTCAAGCTGTCCCTGCCGCGTCCCGACATCACGCTGATCCCCGGCATGGCGGACTACCCGGCGGCGATCGTGCCGGAAGGCTTCGATCCCGACAACATGATCGAGAATGCGGTCGGAACTGGGCCCTACCTGCCCGAGACCTTCGATGTCGGCGTCAAGGCCGTGCTGGTGCGCAACACCGATCACACCTGGTGGGGCACAGAGGTTTATGGCGGCCCCTACATCGATCGGTTGGAATACATCGACTACGGCACCGATCCGGCGGCTTACGTCGCCGCAGCCGAGGCCGAGGAGATCGACGCGACCTACTCGATCGAGGGTGAGTTCATCGACATCTTCGACACGCTCGACGGGTTCGTGCAGAACACCGTCGCCTCCGGCTCGACCATCGTGATCCGGCCGAACCAGCTGGCCGAGGTCGATGGCAAACGGCCCTACGAGGACAAGCGCGTGCGCCAGGCCCTGGCGATGGCGGTCGACAACAACCTGCTGCTCGAGCTTGGCTACGCCGGACGCGGTATCGTCGCCGAGAACCACCACGTCGGCCCGATGCATCCCGAATACGCCGAGCTGCCGCCGCGCACCGTCGATCCGGCGGCCGCCAAGGCGCTGATGGACGAGGCCGGCATGGGCGATTTCGAGCACGAGCTCGTCTCGATCGACGACGCCTGGCGCAAGGACACCACCGACGCGGTGGCGGCCCAGCTGCGCGACGCGGGCATCAACGTGAAACGTTCGATCCTGCCCGGCTCGACCTTCTGGAACGACTGGACCAAGTATCCGTTCTCCTCGACGAACTGGAACGCACGCCCGCTCGGCGTGCAGATCTGGGCGCTGGCCTACCGTTCGGGCGAGGCCTGGAACGAGTTCGGCTGGTCGAACGCGGATTTCGACGCGCTGCTGGAAAGGGCGCTCGCGACCGCGGATGTCGACGAACGGCGCGAGATCATGAAGGAAGGCGAGGCGCTGGTGCAGGGCGAAGGGGTGACGATCCAGCCCTACTGGCGCTCGCTCTACAACCACACCAAGGAAGGCCTGCTGGGCGCCGGACACCACATCGGGTTCGAGTACCACCCGGCCCGAATGGCCTGGAGCGCCTGAACCTGTCCCGACCGAACCGAAGGGCCGCGCATCGTCGCGGCCCTTTTTCGTGTCCTGCGCTCAGGCCCCGACGCGGTCGAGAAATCCGTGCGAGGCGATCGCCTTCAGAAGATCGTTGAGAGAGGCGGACACCGTGCGGTTCGCGGTGTTCACCTGCGCCTCGGCCCTTTCGTAGAGCGGCGTGCGCGCGGCGAGCAGCCCCTTGAGATGCTCCATCGCCGCCGGGTTGCCTTGCATCGGCCGCAGGTCGCCCTGCGCGCGGACCCGCTCCATGTGTTCGGCGGGGGAGGTCCGGATCCAGATCGTGTGGAACCGTTCGAGAAGCTGGCCATAGGTGTCGGCGTCCTCGACGATCCCGCCCGCCACCGCCAGCACGAGCCGGTCGTGGCTTGCCACAACGCGGGCCACGGCTTCGGCCTCGAGCGCGCGATAGCCCTCCTGGCCGTAGAAGGCCATGACCTCGGAGAGCGGCATGCCGGTCTGGGTCTCGATCTCCCGGTTGAGCTCGACGAACGGCAGGTTCAGCGCCTCGCCCGCCATCCGGCCCAGCGTCGACTTGCCCGCCCCGCGCAGCCCGACAAGGCAGATGCGTCCGGCGCGCAAGGCCGCCGGGTTCTGTGGCGCCAGCAGTGCGCGCACCTTGTCCTGCACCGGACCGGGCGCGCTGCGGTATAGCATGGCCACGCGCTGCACGTCGCGTTCCCAGGGCAGATCCTCGGCCAGCAGGGCTTCGATCCTGAGATCGAGCGCAGCGGCGATACGTTGCAGCAGAACGACCGATACGTTCCCCTCGCCGGCCTCGAGCTGCGCGAGATAGCGCGGCGAGACACCGGACAGCTCGGACAGGACACGCCGCGGCAATCCGCGCGCCTTGCGCACGTCCCGCACCCGCGTCGCGAGCCGCGAGATCAGTTGCGCCGAAGCGTCGGTCGGGTCGGGATCGCTGCGCATCGCGGTCTCTCGATGTGAAAAATAATGCATACCCTATGCAGCGCTGATGCACCGGGCAAGCGTCAACGCACCGACGTGTCGCGCTCAGTAAGTCTCGACGTGATAGCGGCCCTCTTCGCGCATCCGGTCGCGCAGGTCCTTCCAGTCCAGCCCGGCGCCGCGCGCGATGTCGCGAAACGCCTCCTCGACGCCCTGCTCCATCGCTTTCAGCCCGCAGATGTAGACATGCGCCTTGTCGTCGCGCAGCAGTTCGGCGACCCGCTCACCGCGTTCGCGCAGCTTGTCCTGCACGTAGTGTTTCGGCTCGTCCGGCACCCGGCTGAAGGCAAATTCCTTGCGCATGAAGCTGTCCGGTACCTTCCCGAGCGGTCCGAAGTAGGGCAGGTCACGCGGCCCGCGCGCACCGAAGACCAGCGTTAGTGTGTCCTTCGATTTCGGCATTTCGCGCTGGCGGCGCATGGTGAAACCGCGGAACGGGGCCGAGCCCGTGCCGGTGCAGATCATCAGCAGGTGCGCCTCGGGGTCCGAAGGCAGCAGGAAGGTCGAGCCGAAAGGCCCGGTGACCTGCACCTCGTCGCCCTTCTGCAGATCGCAGACGTAGTTCGAGCACAGGCCCTTCTCTTCCCGCTTCACGGTCAGCGAGACGTTGTTGAACCCCGGCCGCTCGCCGTCGCGGGGGTTCGAGACCGAGTAGAGCCGAGGCAGGTGCGGCTTGCCATCGGCATCGGTGCCGGGCGCGATGATCCCGATACTCTGGCCTTCCAGCACGGGGAACGGCAGGCTGCCGAAATCAAGGATGACATGACGCACGTCGCTGTCGCTTTCAGCATGGGTCAGCCGGTAGTTGCCCTGCACCTTCGCGGTCGCCGGCTTGCCCAGCGTGTAGAGGTTGATGGTGGGCTTGGAGGCCGTCGCGGGCGCCTTGGCCTTGCCGCCCGCGCCCTTGTGCGCCTCTGCCAACAGCTGGGCCACGGCGGCGTCATGCGCCTCGATCCCGTCGTCATCGGCATCCGGTGTCGCGATGTCGGCCTGCTCGGGCAGTTCGTCCCAGGAATACTGCTCGTCCAGAGAATAGGGCGTTTCGACAACGCGCCACTCGTCGATGGACCCGGTCGGGCAGACCGGGATGCAGTCCATGCAATGATTGCAGATCTCGGGGTCCACCACGACGTTGGTGTCGTCGTGCTGGATCGCCTCGATCGGGCAGGTCATCTCGCAGGTGTAACAGCGGATGCAGATTTCGGGGTCGATCAGGTGCTGCTTGATCGGTGCTGTCATGTATGCGTGTCGGAGCGATGCAGGACCTGGTCGGGCACGAAGGTCATCTCGAGGATGTCGCGGCAGTAGCCCTTGCAGTCGACACAGCCGAGACAATCGGGCCGTGGCAGGATCTTGGTCAGGGTGCGCGTTTCGGTCTGGGTCTGCATGGTCCGATCTCCTCCTTGGGTCACGGTCTGGCGTGACGCGGGCGAGTGTTCCATCGCCCGCGCCGGGGGTCGTTGATCTGGATCAGCCGGGCACGGGTCAGGCCATGTGCAGCTGAACGTATTCGAAATCGCCCGGCTGGTTGTCGATGCCGACCTTGGGCGGTGCAATCCACGAGGCGTACTGGCCGGGTTCGTAGCACGGCTTCATCAACGACTGGATAAAGTCGCCGTCGGCCTTGGTGGGCAGCCACTCGTCGCGGCGCTTGTCCCATTCCTCGCGCGAGACGATGTTGCCCGCCGGGTCGACCGCCACCGTGCTGAACACGCCGATCTGGCGGTGAAAGCCTTCGTGCGGCAGCTTGAGTTCGAATTCGATACCGGCCTTCTCGATGATCTTGTTCCAGCGGCCCACGCCGCCGGCGGCATCGCGCACGTAGTCGTCGCGCAGGCGCATGTTGATCGCCGTCAGCGCCGGTACGTCCTCGGTCAGGATCTTGCCATCGACGATCGAGGTGACCTTGTAGGTATCCCCCTTGAGTTGGTGATCATCCTTGATCCGCGGCTCCATGAACCGACCCTTGATGCCGGCGTTGAACGCGTTGGCGGCGTTGGTCGACACTTCCTGCCCAAAGAGATCGAGCGATAGCGTGTAGTGCAGGTTCAGCTTTTTCTGGATCGTCGGCAGGTCGATCACACCCAGGTCACGCACCTTGTTGATGTCGTTGGGATCGGTGATCCCGGCCTTGTTCATCGCCTCGACCGTGGCCTGGATCGTGCGCCCGACGCCGGTTTCGCCCACGAACATGTGGTGTGCCTCTTCGGTCAGCATGAAGCGGCAGGTCCGACTCAGCGGATCGAAGCCCGATTGTGCCAGCGACTCGAGCTGCATCTTGCCATCGCGGTCGGTGAAGTAGGTGAACATGAAGAACGACAGCCAGTCCGGCGTCTCCTCGTTGAACGCGCCCAGCATGCGCGGCGCCTCGTCGGACCCCGAGGAGCGCACCAGCAGGTCGTCTGCCTCCTCGCGCCCGTCACGGCCGAAGTACTTCTGCAGCAGGTAGACCATCGCCCAAAGGTGACGGCCCTCCTCGACGTTGACCTGGAAAAGGTTGCGCATGTCATAAAGCGAGGGCGCTGTCAGCCCGAGGAAACGCTGCTGCTCGACCGAGCCCGGCTCGGTGTCGCCCTGGATCACGATCAGGCGCTTGAGCATGTTCCGGTATTCGCCCGGCACCTCCTGCCAGGCCGGTTCGCCGAAGTGCTCGCCGCAGGGAATGGTGCGATCCTCGACCTGCGGGGCCAGCAACACGCCCCAACGGTATTCCGGCATCTTCACATAGTCGAACTTGGCCCAGCCCTTGGGATCGACGGAGACAGCGGTCCGCAGGTAGACCATGCTTTCCTGGAATTGCTGCGGTATCAGGTCGTTCCACCAGTTGATGTAGCCCGGGTGCCATTTCTCGAGCGCCTTCAGCACCTTCTTGTCGGAGCTGAGGTTCACGTTGTTGGGAATCTGCGTGTCGTAGCTGACGTTGATCAGGTCGAGCATCTCTATCTCCTCATGAACGGACCCAATGGCCCGCATGTTTCGGGTTGTCTCAGGAAAGCCGGACCAGCTCGCCCTTGCGTTTCACGATGTTCTTGTAGTCCCATTGGATGCGCCGCGCGTCGGCCAGCCAGCCTTGCAGCGCGCCCGCGTCGATCTCGGCGGCATCGGTGTAGCGCGCCTCTGCCGCCTTGAACTTGCCTTCGGGTTTCAGGCCCGGCGTGTCGAAGGATTGCCCGGACCAGAACAGCAGGCGGACGCAGGTCTTGAGCTTGGAATAGCCGACGATCGGGTTGCCGTTGAGGAACCAGACCGGATGGGCGTGCCAGATCTTCGCCTCGGCCTTGGGCAGGCCCGCGTCGATCTCGGCGCGCAGGCGCGCGCAGATTGCCCGGTCGCCGCCGGTCTGCGCAGCGTGGTAGGCGTCGATCGTCTCTGCGGCCATCCTCTCCTCCTTCCGGCGGCGCCTCAGACCCGCTGCATGTTGTAATCGCCGCGCTGGCCGGTGCCGTAGCGCTGCAGCGCCCCGTCCGGCCCGACGGCGTTCGGTCGCTGGAAAATCCAGTTCTGCCAGGCGGTGAGCCGCCCAAAGATGCGCGTCTCCATCGTCTCGGGACCGGCAAAGCGCAGGTTCGCCTCCATCCCCGTCATCGCGTCGGGCGAGAAGCTGGCGCGCTCTTCCATGAAAAGACGGACCTCGTCCTCCCAGTCGATGTCGTCATGGGCGTAGGTCACGAGGCCCAACTCCTCGGCGTCTTCGGCCTCGAGAGCCTCGCCCACCCTGCCCTTCAGCGTGTCGAGATGTTCGGGCTCTGCGAGAAACCGCGTGGCCAGACGCGACAGGTCATTGCCCATCGGGTAGCGCCCGAAGTTGGCGTCGGACAGGGTCACGGTCGCCATGTGCCGATTGTCGCCGTCGAATTCCTCGAGCATCATGTAGCTGCGGTCGACGGACCAGAGCAGTTCGGCCAGCACCCCCGCGAAGCACGAGCCGTGTTCGACGATGGCCACGAGACTGCGCGAGGTCATGTCGACACGCTTCAGCACCCGCTTCCAGTAGGCCAGAACCTCGTTCGCCAGCCAGTGATCCGCGTTGTCGAGCAGCAGCGCTTCATGCGCGATCACCTGCTCCGGGTCGCCCTGGGTCTGGAAAGCGATCAGCCCGATCTCGTCCTCGTTGCTGCGCAGGTGCAGGATCGCATCGTCAAGCTCGCGCGCGCAGCGCAGCATCCAGGCCTCCGCCCCTTGTGCGGTGAAGGCGTCCATGTCCGCGGGCGCGTCCTCGTCCGGTCCCTTGATCATGATCGTCGCCCGACGCCCGGCACGGTCGATCTCGACCTCCACGCTGGAATAGGTCACGCCGTCCTCGGCAAAGCTGCGCGACAGCGGGGTCAATTCGATGCCCTTCTCCACGTCCGGCTTGTCGGACTGCGCAGCGAATTCCCGGGCCCGCTCGGCCACCACCTCGTCGAACTTCGAGTTCGGGATCACCTCGTCGACGAGCCGCCACTCCTTGGCGCGCTTGCCCTTCACCCCTTCCTCGACCGAGCAGAACACGTCCGCGAGGTCGCGCCGCACCTTGCGCTTGTCAGTGACCCGCGTCAGCCCGCCGGTGCCGGGCAGCACCGCCAGCAGCGGCACCTCGGGCAGCGCCACCGAGGAGGTGCTGTCGTCGGTCAGCATGATGTGGTTGCAGGCAAGCGCCAGCTCGTACCCGCCGCCCGCGCAGGAGCCCTTGACCGCGCAGATGTAGTTCTGGCCCGAGTCGGCCAGCGCCGCCTCGAAGGTGTTGCGGGTCTCGTTGGTGAACTTGCAGAAGTTGACCTTGTGAGCGTGCGCCGCGCCGCCAAGCATGCGGATGTTGGCTCCGGCGCAGAACACCTTGTCCTTGGCCGAGCGCATCACCACGACCTTCACCTCCGGGTGCTCGAAACGCATGCGCTGAACGACATCGGCAAGCTCGATGTCGACCCCGAGGTCGTAGGAATTGAGCTTGAGCTCGTATCCGTCGAACAGCCCGCCTTTCTCGTCGACGTCCATCGACAGCCATGCCACGGGTCCGTCGTACTCCACCTTCCAGTGTCTCATCGACGTCGGGTCGACCTGGAAATCAATGCGCTTGGTCACGTGTGTTCCTCCCGGCGGTACCCGACTGGCACCGCTGTTTCGATGAACTATAGTTCATATCTCGCGCCTAAGATACCCACCTATCGCGCTGCTTCACGCCAATTTAATGCATTATAATACTCTTTTTTCGAGTTTTGCGTCTCGGCCAACCAGTCTTCTACCTCCTTCGCACGAAGCCCGAGAATCACTCTGTCGGTCGGACAGGCCGCAAGGTGATCGGCGACCATGCCGCACAACCGGCGCACCGCGTTCGGGCGTCCCATGCGCTGCTTGAGCCGCGCGTTGGCAAGCTGGATCAGCGCCTGGACCATTTCGCGCTCGGGGCTGGGGTCGGGCGTGCGCAGCCACACCGCCTCCAGCACCTCGTGGCTTTCCCAATAGTAGCCGGCATCGAGCCATGCCAACCCGGCCTCAAAGGCCGCCGTCACGTGCAACTCCTCCAGCGGCACACCCTGGACGCTTGCCTTCAGCGCGTCGAAGCGGTCGTCCGGATGGCGCGTATTGACGCCCGGAACGTGGGCATGGGGTGGCAGCGCGTCATGCAAGCGCCACCTCCTGTCGTTCCAGCCGCAGAAGTGTCGCGCAAAATTCGGCGATGCCCGCCACGACCGCCTCCTTGCGTTCGAGATGCGGAGAATGCTTCGCGCCTTCCAGGATCAGCGTTTCGACCGGCGCGTAGATCCGGTGTTCAACCTCGCGCACCTGTGCCAACGTGCCGTAAGGATCGGCATCGCCCTGCACGACGAGAGCGGGCACACGCCAGTGGTCGATGCTGTCGGCCACGTTCCAGCTTTCGAAGGCGGGATCAGTCCAGGCGTCGTGCCATCCGTTGAAGGCCACGTCGGGTTCCGAGTGATAGGCGGACAGCTTGTCCTTCAGGTCTCCCGAAGCATAGGCCTCGCCCGCGGCGCGGATCTCGGCCAGACCGTCCGGTTCGGTGAAGAAATGCGGCGCGATCAGCACGAGCCCGCGCACCCGCATGTCGCTGACCGACCCGGCATAGATCGCGGCGATCGTCGCCCCGTCGGAGTGGCCCAGAAGCACCGCCTGCCGGATCCCGGCCGCATCCATCAGCGGGCCCAGAACGTCGCACGCCTCGCGCGTCATATAATCGAGCGGCCGCGGCAGCTCGACCGGGTCGGACGCACCGTAGCCCGCGCGGGAATAGACCAACACACCGAGTCCCGTCGCCTCTGCCAGCCGCCGCGGAAAGTCGCGCCACAAGGCGACGCAGCCCAGCCCCTCGTGCAGCAGGACCAGCGTGGGTGCCTCCGCCGGTGGCGGGCCGAAACAGGCGTATTCCAGGGCCGTGCCGTTGACGCTCAGCCGGTCTTGCGGTTCGGCGGTCCACTCCATCAGCTTTGTTCCCTCAGCTTGAAGCGCTGGATCTTGCCGGTGGCGGTCTTCGGCAGGTCCTCGACGACCTCGATCCAGCGCGGATACTTCCACTTGCCGATGCGCGTCTTGACGTGTTCGCGCAGTTCCTCCGTCAGGCCCTCCTCGGACGCCCCTTGCAGGACGATGAAGGCCTTCGGCTTTTCCAGCCCGTCGGCGTCCCGGGCCGCCACCACCGCCGCCTCAAGCACCGCCTTGTGGCTGGTCAGCGCCTGTTCGACCTCGAAGGGCGAGACCCAGATGCCCGAGACCTTGAACATGTCGTCGGTGCGCCCGCAGTAGACCAGCCGACCGTCGGGGCGGCGTTCGTACTTGTCGCCGGTACGGGTCCAGACGCCTTCGAAAGTCGCGCGGGATTTCGCGCGCTGGTTCCAGTAGCCGCCCGCCGCCGACGCGCCGTTGACCAGCAGCTCACCAACCTCGCCGTCGCCGACCTCGTCGCCCGCCTCGTTCACCAGCCGCACCGCGTAGCCGGGGACCGGCAATCCGGAGGTGCCGTAGACCACGTCGTCGGCGCGGTTGCTGAGAAAGATGTGCAGCATTTCGGTCGAGCCGACGCCGTCGAGGATGTGAACGCCGGTGTGGCGATGCCAGCGCGTGCCGATGTCCTCGGGCAGTGCCTCGCCGGCGGAGATGCAGCGCCGAAGCGATGAGGCCGGCACGCCGGCGCGATCCATCTCGGCCACCATCGCGGCATAGAGCGTCGGGACGCCGCAGAAGATCGTCGGCTGCTCGTCGCGGATCACGGAGAGCATGTCGCCGGGCGTCGGCCGGCCGGGAAACAGGATCGAGGTCGCGCCGACCGACAGCGGAAAGGTCATGGCGTTTCCAAGCCCATAAGCGAAAAAGAGCTTGGCCGCCGAGAGCACCGTGTCCTCCTCGCGGATGCCCAAGACTTCCGCCCCGTAGGTGTCCGCCGTGGCGCGCAGGCTCGAATGGACGTGATGCACGCCCTTGGGCGCACCGGTCGAACCGGAGGAATAAAGCCAGAAGGCAACCTCGTCCGGCGAGGCGGGCGCGGTCTCGGACAATTCGGCCCCGTCGGCGAAACCGGTGTAGCCCTGCGCGCCGTCCGGCACGGCCACTTCGCCGATCACGACCACCTGTCGAAGATGAGGGTTGTCCGCGAGAACCGGGGCGATCGTGTCGAGAAGCGGCGCCGAGACGAACAGGATCGCCGCGCGGCTGTCGCGCAGGATGGCGTCATAGACCGGCGCTGCAAGCAGGGTGTTCAATGGCACAGGGATGACGCCGGCCTTGAGCGCGCCGAAGAAGATCTGCGGGAACTCGATGGTGTCGAGGACCAGCATCGCGGCGCGTTCCTCGGGTCGGATGCCGGCCCGCGTCAACGCGCCTGCGAGGCGGGATGCGCCGTCGGCCAGCGCGGCATAGCTCAGGCTGCGGCTGCCCCCTGCCTCGCGATAGGCCGTCTTGTCGCCCCGCCCCTCCACGACATGACGGTCGACGAAATGGCTGGCGGCATTGTCCGCTCTGGCTGTCATACGGTCCTCCCCAGGCTCGCGGTCGAGCCTGCTTTATCCTGCATCTTTCGCCGATCCTCGCAATAAGTTGCTGCGATTGATGCAATTTAATGCACTTCAACCGGCACCCCGACGCGCCGTCAGGGGATCAGGAACAGCGTGATCGCCGGAAAGAGCACAAGCAGGATCACGCGCAGGATGTCGGAGCCCACGAAGAACATGACCGCCTTGTAGGTCTCGGTGATCGGCGTATTGCGATCCATCGCGTTGATGATGAAAAGGTTCATGCCCACCGGCGGAGTGATCAGCCCGACCTCGACCACGATCAGCACGAGGATGCCGAACCAGATCGCGACATGTTCGGGCGTCATGCCGAAATCCATCGCCGAGATCACCGGGAAGAAGATCGGCACCGTCAGCAGGATCATCGACAGGCTGTCCATCAGGCAGCCGAAGACGAGATAGAAGATCAGCACGATCGACAGCACGAGCCAGGGCGAGAAGCCTTGCGTCAGCACCCAGTCGGCCAGGAATTGCGGCACGCCGGACAGGGCGAGGAACCCGTTGTAGAACGCCGCGCCAAGGACGATGAAGAAGATCATCGCGGTCGTCTTGGCGGTGCCGAGCAGGCTCTCGGCGAAGACCTTCCAGTTGAGGCTGCCAGAAAGCAGCGCGACGATGCCGGTGCCCGCGGCCCCGATCGCCGAGCCTTCGGTCGGGGTGAACCAGCCGAGATAGATGCCGCCCACCACCAGCGCGAAGATCACCAGCACCGGCCATGTCGCACCCAGTGCCGCCCAGCGTTCCGACATCGGCTGCGGCGCACGGGTGCCGGCGGCGTCCGAATAAAGCCGGACGTAGATCGAGATCGTCAGCATGTATCCCACCGCGGCGAGGATGCCGGGAATGAAGGCCGCGAGGAACAGCTTGGCGATGTTCTGTTCGGTCAGGATCGCGTAGATCACCAGGATCACCGAAGGCGGGATCAGGATGCCCAGCGTGCCACCGGCGGCAAGCGTCGCGGTCGAGAAGCCGCCCGAATAGCCGTAGCGCCGCAGTTCCGGCAGGGCCACGCGCGACATGGTGGCCGCCGTCGCCAGCGATGAGCCGCAGATCGCGCCGAAGCCCGCACAGGCACCGACCGCGGCCATCGCGACACCGCCGCGGCGATGCCCCAGAAAGCTCTCGGCAGCCTTGAAGAGTGCTGAGGACATGCCCGACAGGGTCGCGAACTGGCCCATCAGCAGGAACATCGGGATGATCGACAGCGAGTAGCTGGAAAACGTCGTGTAGGTCTCGGACTTTAGCTTGGCCAGCAGCGGTGTCGGGTTGCCGCCCATTGCCATGTACCAGCCGCCGAAGCCGCAGAGCATCATGGCAAGCCCGATAGGCGCGCGCAGGAAAATCATCACCAGCAGGACGGGGAAGGACCAGAATCCGAGTTCGAGGTTGCTCACGCGCGGGTTCCTAGTGGCTAGGCAGAATCGTCCGGTCCATCACGGCCTCGCCGACGCGCGCGACGGCGCAGTAGACGGCGACGATGCAGGTGACGACCGATGCGGCGAAACTGGCGGCATAGGCCCACCAGACCGGGAACTGCAGGAAGAGTGTCGTCTCGCCGTTGTTAACGTAGCGCAACATGCCCTCGTAGAGCCGCCAGCTGAGCAGGATCAGTACCGCGGTGAGCACGATTTCCCAGAATGCAGCGATGAAGCGTGTCGCGCGGCGTGGCAGGAAGGATGTGAACACGTCTACCGTGGCATGCGCGCCATGCAGCTGGCAGATCGGGAAGAACGAGAAGATGGCAAATGCGACCCCGGCCTCGAGAAGTTCGTAGTTGCCCTGGATCTCGCCGACCCCGGTGGCCAGCAGGGCCTGCGCGATACCGCCGAAGTTTTCTTGGATGCCGGGACCGTGCAGAACCTTGTTCAGCGTGCGCCCGATGATCGACAGCGTCGTCAGGATCACCAGCCCCATCAGCACCAGCCCCCCTGCCAGCGCCGTCGTCCTGGCGAGAAATGTCATGAGACGGTGCATGGCGCGGCGCGCTCCTGCAAGAAACCGGCGGCACCGCCCCGCGCGGGGTGCGGCACCGCCGGCGTTTCGCTTACTCGGTGTACTGGTCGATCAGCGAACGGGCCTCGTCGATCAGCGCCTGACCGTCGATGCCCTTGCCTTCCATGTCGGCAACCCACTCGTCGTAGATCGGCTGCGACGCGTCGATCCAGACCTGGGTCTCCTCTTCGTTGAGCGTCACGATGGTGTTGCCGCGATCCTCGGCCACCTTGCGCGCCGGACCGTCGGCATCCGCCTGCGTTCCACCTGCAAAGACCGAGAATTCCTCGCCCGAATTGTCGTCGATGACTTTCTTGAGGTCATCGGGCAGGCTGTCGTAGCGGTCCTTGTTCATCGCCAGCACGAAGGTCAGCACATAAAGCGCGTTACCGGTGAACTCGGTGTGGTGCGAAACGAGCTCGGGCACCTTGAGCGCCGTGGTCACTTCCCACGGGATCGTCGTGCCGTCGATGACGCCCTTCGACAGGCCCTCGGGGATCGCCGGAACCGGCATCCCGACCGGGGTCGCGCCGGTCTTTTCGAGCAGCGAATTGACCAGGCGCGAGCCGCCGCGGATCTTCAGGCCTTGCATGTCGTCCGGGGTGCGGACTTCCTTGTTGGCATGGATCAGCCCGGGCCCGTGGACCCAGGTCCCGAGGATGTGCACATCCTTGAACTCGGTATCCTTCATGTGCTTTTCGAACATCTGCCAATAGGCGCGCGAGGCGGCCCGGGCGTCTGTCATCATGAAGGGCAGTTCGAAGACTTCCGTCGACGGGTAGCGGCCGGGCGTGTAGCCGACGACGGTCCAGACGATGTCGGCCACGCCGTCGATCGCCTGGTCCATCAATTCGGGCGGGGTGCCGCCCAGCTGCATCGAGGGGTAGCGTTCGACCTTGATACGCCCGTCGCTGTCGGCCTCGACCTTGTCGGCCCAGACGTCGAGCACGAGCTTCGGCACGTTGGCCTGCGGCGGCAGGAACTGGTGCATGCGCAGGGTCACTTCCTGCGCCAGTGCCGGCGCGGCACCAAGCCCCAAAGCCAGCGCGGCGCCCGCGGCCATGTTCAGGAACGTCTTGCGTGAAACGGTCATTTGGATCCTCCCAAGGTGGCCAGTTGCGCCGCCTCCACGCGGGCTCTGACTCGTTTTTACCTGTGAAATTGCTAAGGGCTTCCGGCAAAGTTGTCACCCGGTTTTGTAACTTTCCTGCATGTTTCTCATTATGCGCGAAACCTCTCCGACGCCGCCCGCCCGAGCCCCGATCTCGTCCGGGCCATAAAACCTGTTGCACGGCATCCACACCAGCGCCGAACACAGATTTTTTAGCAATCGCAATGTCTTATCTTTAAAGGCAATGCCGCCGCTTGCCGCGAGATGAGACTGAAACCGGTAGGTCACGCAGTTCAGACGGCCACCGCCCTCGGGTCAGATCGCGAGACATCGACTGGCGATCCGACGCCCTCCGGCCGCCCACAGAACCTGAAAGAAGAGCGCCTCGAATACCGCGAATTTGCACTATAGTGCCTGAATTCGGACGAATTTTTACCCTGTCTGGAAAACTCGGGCGCACTTGGTCGCCGCATTGACCACATGATGCAGGATAAGGCACGTCACGGGAGGAAACCGCGCGCGGACAAGTGGCGGAAAAGATGTGATGGTGGCGTGGGGGAGACATGGCTTAACGCAGGCTGCGTCACTGAATCCATTGGCATTTTTCCGTTTCGGTTCGCCCCGCGTGTACTAGTTCCGTATACCAGAGCAACTGATTTCCTGATTAACTTTTTCCCATTTGTGCCACAGTGGCGGTCGACATGATGGCAGGTAAGACAACAACTGCCCGCAACGGAGAGCACCAATGATCGGCTTCACAGAAGAGGAAAAAAAAGAGGTCGTCGACTACTTTCTCGATCAGTCGCCTGATGGAACGGAAGTAACGTTCGCGCAAAAACTCTACGCGGAAGCTGTCATGGATCACACCCATGCTGTTTGGGACATTCACGCCAGTGATGGCCGGTGGTGGGTAATAACAAACCCGACGAACCTCTACTCTCAGAACCAGTTCCCGAACTTGGACCTAGCGCTCACCTTTCATGTGGGCCTCTGCCTACGTATCCCCCGCAACGACCTAAAACAGGCAGACATCGAGCGGGTGCGGCCTTTCACAAGTGTTCTGAACGCTATCCAGGAATGCGACCTCGCGCTTTCGCAGGCCAATGACCCCGGTGCTTTTCGGGCAATAGGTGTTCGATGTCGAGAGAACCTTCTCGCGTTTGTTCACGCCGCTCAGGACACACGCGAGTGGCCAGCAGAGGACAAGCCACAACGCTCGAACTTTGTGTTGTGGGTTGACAAGATATTCGACTCGTTTCTTGAGGGGGCCAACAACCGGGAGCGGCGGCGTCTCATCAAAACGACGCTGAAAGAGACGTGGGTCTATGTGAACTGGCTGACACATTCACAGTCTGGAAAGTGGGTGGATGCCGAAGTCGCTACGAGCGCTGTTTCTTATGCGATTGGTATGGCGACATCGATTTGCGTGAGGTACCTACGAGGTGTACCCGAGGAATGCCCGGTTTGTGACTCGCATCGCCTCTTTCCAGAAGAAGGCTCGAACTCAGAATATCCAGAGGTGCTCTTCGAAAGGCCGAGGTGCTCAGAGTGTGGATGGGCGGGTGATCCTGTACCAGTCGGTGAGCGGTCTGAAGATGAGGCGGCCCAATTCATCACTCGCGATGGCGACGAATCAGACGAATGCAGCGTGATGCAGACGCCGCTGATGGAAGTCGCCGCGCCGCGAAAGAAGTGATGCCGCGTGTCTAGCCTGCCCGCTCGCCTTTTCGACTCTTCAACGCACAGCCGCGTGGCTACACGAAAACGCATTATCACCCGTTAGGCAGCAGCCTCCAACCTCTCCAGTATCCGCTTGACCTGTGACGCTTGCCACGCTCCACCCCGCGCGGTCTTGACCCCGGCGTTGTTCAGTTCTCCTGCGATCTCCCTCAGCGTTCGGCCAGCTTCTCGAAGTGGGATGATCAGACCAGCAACCTTGTCGGCTCGGCGCTGGGCGTTCGCCTTGACGACCTTGTTTCGCTTCATCGTGGCATCTCGCATGCCACCTAGCTTCACGCCTCGATCCTTTGCCGCTGCCAGCGCTGCGCTTGTCCTCTTGCTGATGAATTCACGTTCCTGTTCAGCAAGGGCCGCGTAGATGTGCAACTGGAACTTATCAGCGTATGGCATCTGAGCCACCCGCAGGGACAGCTTGGGGTCTTCCATCAGGTTCGCGATGAAGGACACGCGTCGCGACAGGCGGTCAAGCTTCGAGACCAGAAGCTCTGCTCCCAATCGCTTGGCCATCTCGATGGCTTTCGCCAGTTGTGGGCGATCATCGTCCTTGCCGCTCAACACGTCCAAGAACTCGCCCACCACTTCGAGCGGGGTATCGCTGTAGGTTTCGAGGAACAGCTTGATGTCCCGGTCCTGCGCGTCCAGCCCCAACCCGCTGCGGCCTTGTTCCGCCGTGCTCACGCGCCTGTAGGTCACGTACTTCTTCATCACCGCACCTTTGTTGCAATCGTCAACGTTGGTTGTGAGTGTTACGACCAGCACTGAGTACCGTCAAGCTGACTTGATGAGGTGTACGCCCACGGCTGAGCGGCAAGCGAGCACCCCCGTGGCTTTCACTTACTGACATCTCTCGCTCCAACTCGTTGAGAACGAACGCTGGCCCGCACTGGGCGCATCCTTGGCCCTGCCTGAGCCATTCGAGGGGCCTTACCGGGGGGAACTCGGGGTTCCGCATATGACAGATTGCCGTCTCGGATTCCTGCGGCAAAACATCCGTAGACGATCCCTTCCCGGAACCGCACGAACCCACAGAAAAGATTCTTTGTTTTCAATGGGGCCATGGGGCCAGCCTGGACAGAACGTCCACCCAATGAGTGTCTACCCAGGCTGACCCCTCAACTCGTCAGAAGTCGGGTTCTTCTTGTGGCCCGAAGTGCGGTCCTTCATCCCCGTCCGCGCCCGTCACGGGGCAGCGCTCGAAGCCATCCGCTTCTCGTTCCCAATCGAACTCGTAGAGGTATTCCGCGACTTCTCGAAGGTGGTAGCCGAAAGCGGTCTCCAGTGCATCCGCGAACAATTCCCGGTCTTTCTTTGGCCACATCCCTGCGGTCTTGCGGAGTGCCTCGGCCATCACCTCGACCTGCTTGCGTCGCGCCGCGTCACTCATCCGCTCGGGGGCTTCACCTCCGTCCCGGTCCTTCCGGTCGTGGCTCCACCTCCCGGTGAACTCGGTCTCCACAGCTTCCACTGCTTGCATAACCTTCTTCCTCTTCCGCATCTTCTTCACTTGTGTGGTTCCCACGCCCGATGCACGAGAGGTCTCCGCGATGGAAAGCGCAGGAGGGTCGAACTCCCACACCAACCGCCAAGCAGCGTTCATCCGTTCGGTCGTGGTCATGGGCAGCACCGCTCTGGCATTCCGCCCCACGGCCTCCAACATGGCTTCCACCCGGCTGCCCTCGAAGATCACAGCAGGGATGCTGCGGTTCTTCCGAGTCTGGCGGTAAGCTGCCATCCGATGCGCCCCATCAAGCAGCACCATGCAGCCTGAGGGCTTGCCTTGGGGGTCTCGTTCTCGCCAGACCAATATCGGGTCGAGGGTGGTTCCTCGCTTGATTGTCGCCACCAGTGCGGCAACGTGGGTGCTGCTCAGGTCACGGAATGCGAAGTCGTAGTCACGGCGTATCATCCCTGCCGAGAGGGTTTTTGGGGTCGTCATGGGAAGTTCCTGTGGGTTGTGGGCTTTTTTGAACGCCGGTCAGCGTCCGAGAGGAAGAACGTTCCTCCTCTCTATATGGGTGGGGTAATATGCCGCCCCTTAGAGCCCACAGGAGCGCCCTACAGACTCACCAAAGCGCTGGGCTACCCACCCAACCGCAAAGGTGGAATGGCCCCTCCTGCGCCCTCCCAGAGTCTCTCAGCGCATCGCGCGAGTCGCCACCTTCTCTTCGCCCAGCAAAATCGCCCTACAACTGATACCACGGCATCTTGGAGATCATCTCGAACTTGGGTTCGATCTCGAACTCGCCATAGTCGTAATCCACCGCTCCACCACTATGGCCCTGTATCGCCCTCTGCCAGTCGCTGCCGATACCGCAGCTACGCGCTACGGTCTTCCACCTGTGCCGCCAACCGTGGTTAGGCTGGGCAATGTCCGAGACCCCCGCCTCCCGCACCAGATCGGCAGTGTGCTGATTGCACTTGTCCCGCCGCGCAAGATCGGCATCCCGTCCCTTGCCGCTGGGGCTGTAGAAAAGCGGCCCATCGGGCGAACCCTTGATCCACTCGACCAGCCCCCATACCACAAGCTGGGGATGAAGAGGAACATCGCGGTAAATCCCTGACTTGACGCTGCCTGCCTCTGGCGTGAGCCTCAGCCAGCAAACCTCTCCGGTCTGCTTCAAGTCGTCTTTCCGCAACTGTGCGAGTTCGCCAACCCTGGCCCCGGTATGGGCAAGCATCGGCGGAAGCCATCGCCTCGACTTGGCCTTCTGCTCGGTGCTTCGCTTGCCCTCCAAGGACACCGCCATAGCCGCGCGTAGAACTTTCACTGCTTCCTCCGACGTGAACCCTTGGGACCGGAGCTTGGTCTTCTTCTCAGCCTTGACGGAAACCCCACTGAAAGGATTGCCCCCGCCCAGCATCCGTTTAGCTTCCGGCTGGTTCAGGATCGCCTTGAGGTGGGCCACGTACGTGTCGTTGACGGTCCTTGCCGCCTTTGGCTTCTCGCCGTCTCGGAGAGAAGAAGCCCATGCCTGCGCTTGAATATACGTGATGCGGGTGGCGTCCGAGTGGCCAGCGTAGGCGATGAAAGCTTCGACCATCATCCTCGGCCCCCTGCGCCCCTTGAGCCTTCCGCCGCTCTTCTCGTGTTGCTCTTCCCATATACCGTGCAGCGTGAGCAGACTGTTCGATGTGCCTCCGCTGACCTCACCCGTCACGCCCGTCTTCTGTTGGGCTACCGCAGGTGCCGCGCCCTTGGCCGCTGTAGGTGGCATCCAAGACGGGAAACGATCAGCCTTGGTATCTTGCGTCCAGTCACCCACAGCCCGCTTGCGCAGCGTCTCGCAGGCATCCAGTGCCGCACGGTTGAACTCGGTCAGGAGCAGATCGCGCGAAGAGCCGTCTACCGTCATGCCGCGCTCCCCGAGCCAGCGATCAGCCTCAGCACCGTGCAGCCGTTCCAGAAGCTTCCCACGCTGGTTGTGGCTGATGTCGGCCTCCTCATCCGCAACTTCAACGAGGGGATCCATTGCCGTCTCCCACCGCTCGGGATCACCGGGGTTGTCCCCGTACTGCTGAACCAGTGAGCGGTAGTAGTCCCCCGCGAGTGCCGCTGCCTGCCTTTCGGTGATCATCTGTGGACCGTTTCTCAGTCCCTCGTAGAAGCGCTGCAGAGCAACCGACACCTCGTGGTAACGCAACTTGGCTTCCCCCTTGTCCTTGGTCCCAAGCGATTTCTTGGCGTGGGTCGTCAGCAGGATCTTGTCCTGTTCGCCACCTATCGTTACCGGAACCGCTTTGCCCTGCGCCTTCTCGACCACGTCAGCAGGGACACGTTCCCATACGGACCAGACACTGCCGCGCAGCTTCGGTGTGTTCATCCTCAACCTCATCGCCGGGCACCACTTCCGTGTACCAGACCGGGTCCAAAAAGCCCTTCGTTTCCATGCGCTTCAAGGAAAACAGGGCGAAGAGAAGGTGATGGTGGCGTGGGGGAGACTTGAACTCCCGACCTAACGATTATGAGTCGTTCGCTCTAACCAACTGAGCTACCACGCCGTCATGGGCGCTCCGACTATGCCAGCCGGACCGGGGCGTCAAGGCAAGAAATGCCCCCTAGCGATCTCTCACTGCGTCAATCATGCGCGCCACGTTGTCGGGGTCCGCGTCGGGTGTGATGCCATGCCCCAGATTGAAGATGTGCGGCCCGCCGGAGAAGGCTGCGACGATACGCCGGGTCTCGTCGACAAGCGCCTGCCCGCCCGTCACGAGGTGCTCGGGCGCGAGGTTGCCCTGCACGCAGCCATCCGTTTGCACATGCCCCGCCGCCCAATCCGCATCGACCGCATTGTCGAGTGCCACGCAATCGACGCCGGTCGCCTGTGCGAAACCGGCATAGCGCGTGTCCGCCCCGCGTGGAAAACCGATCACGGGGATTCCGGGGTGGCGTTTCTTCAGTGCTGCCGTGATCTCGCGCGCGGGTGCCAGCGCATACTTCTGGAAGTCTTCGTCGTTCAGCGATCCGGCCCAGCTGTCGAAAAGCTTCACCACCTCCGCCCCGGCCTCGATCTGGGCCGAGAGGTATTCGATGGTCGCGGCCGTGATCCGCTCCAGCAGCGCTTCGAAGAGTACACAATTGCCGTCTTTGAGCGCATGTGCCGGACCCTGGTCGGGCGTGCCGCGCCCGGCGATCATGTAGGTCGCCACCGTCCAGGGCGCGCCGGCAAAGCCGATCAGGGTCACCGTGTCGGGCAGTTCGCGCGCCAGGATCCGCAGCGTCTCGTAGACCGGCGAAAGCGTCTCATGTACCTCGCCCGCAGGCCGCAGCGCGTCGAAATCCCGCTGTTCGGTCACCGTCGAAAGCCGCGGCCCCTCGCCGGTCACGAACCACAGCTCGGCGCCCAGCGCCTGCGGGACCAGCAGGATGTCGGCAAAAAGGATCGCCGCGTCGAAGCCGTAGCGCCGGATCGGTTGCAGCGTCACCTCGGCGGCAAGATCGGGCGTGTAGCACAAGGACAGGAAATCGCCCGCCTTCTCGCGCGTGGCGCGGTACTCCGGCAGGTAGCGTCCGGCCTGCCGCATCATCCAGATCGGCGGGGTCGCCAGGGTTTCTCCGCCAAGCGCGCGCAACAGGGTCTTTGTCATGAGGCTCCTCGCATTCGTTCCCACGTTGGTTTCCCGACCCGCAAGCGATGTCAAGCGGTCGCCTTGTCACGTCCGAACCCGGCGCGTAAGGAAGATCGCATGACCGAGACACTTCCCACACCGGACCAGCCGCTTCGGATCGGCACCCGCGGCTCGCCGCTTGCACTGGCCCAGGCCCACGAGACACGTGACAGGCTCGCGGGTGCCTTCGGCCTACCGGGGGCGTGTTTCGAGATCGTCGTCATAAAGGTGACCGGCGACAGGATCCAGGACCGGCCGCTGAAGGAGATCGGCGGCAAGGGGCTTTTCACCCGCGAGATCGAGGCCAGCCTCCTGGCCGGTGGCATCGACATTGCCGTGCACTCGATGAAGGACATGCCGACCGAGCAGCCGCAGGGCCTGCTGATCGACTGCTACCTTCCGCGCGAGGACGTGCGCGACGCTTTCGTCTCGCAACGTTATTCGCGCATCGCCGACCTGCCGGCAGGCTCGGTGGTCGGCACCTCGAGCCTGCGCCGCCGCGCGCAGCTGTTGAACCGCCGTCCCGGCCTCGAGGTCGTCGAATTTCGCGGAAACGTGCAGACGCGGCTGAAAAAGCTGGCCGACGGGGTGGCAGACTGCACCTTCCTCGCCACCGCTGGCCTGAACCGTCTCGGCATGGACGGCGTACCGGCCACGCCAGTCGATCCCGAGGACATGCTGCCGGCCATCGCGCAAGGCGCGATCGGCATCGAACGCCGGGGCGACGACGACCGGGTGGCCGAGATGCTGGCGGCGATCCACGACCGCCCCACGGCACAGCGCGTCGAGGCCGAACGCGCCTTCCTGCGCCGGCTCGACGGATCCTGCGAGACACCGATCGCCGGACTGGCCGTGCTCGAGGGCGACCGTCTGCACCTGCGCGGCGAGGTGCTGCGTCCGGACGGGTCGCAGGCCATCGCCGGCGCGCGCAGTGGCCCGGTCGCCGAGGGCCCGGACATGGGAACCGACCTGGCCGATGAATTGCTCGCCAAAGCGGGCGACGGATTCTTCGACTGGCACGGAACGTGACGGGGCGTCCTGCTTGACGCAAGCCGGGCACGTCTGGAAGCATTCCACCATGACGCCGGGCAAGGCCTACCTCAGCAGCGACGACATCCGCCCGCTTGCGCGGCGCTCGGACCTTGCCGGGGCGTGGCTGGTCCTGCATTGCTGGGGCGTGATCGCGGCGGCCGTCGCGATCTTCGCGGTCTGGCCCAACCCGCTGACCTTCCTTCTGGCCGTCGTGCTGATCGGCTCGCGCCAGCTGGGGCTTGCCATCCTGATGCACGAGGCGGCACACAATGCGCTGTTCCGGGACCGCAAGCTCAACGAGTTCGCCGGCGAATGGCTCTGCGGGCGGCCGATCCTAGCCGAGCTGGCGAGCTACCGGCACTATCACCTGACACATCACCGCCACACCCAGACCGAGCGCGACCCCGATCTCGTGCTGTCCTCGAAGTTCCCGACGTCGCGCGCGAGCCTGAAACGCAAGTTCCTGCGCGACCTGACCGGGCAAACCGGAGTCCGCCAGCTTGCCGCGCAGATCGCAATGTCGCTGCGGCTGGCGGGAGACGACGACGCCATCGAGGCCGCGACCCGCGATGCCGCGCAAGCGTTCAAGGCGCGCGACCTGTGGAAATCGCTGCCCGTCTTCGCGGCTGTCATGCTGCTGATGGGGCTGGCCGGAGAGTGGTGGTACGGCCTTGCCTTCTGGCTTCTGCCCTACCTGACCTGGTTCCAGCTTGTCCTGCGCATCCGCAACATCGCCGAGCACGGCGCCACCGAACAGTCGGACAATCCGTTGCAGAACGTGCGCACCACGAAGGCCGGCCTTGTCGAGCGCGCGCTGGTCGCCCCCTACTGGGTCAACTACCACCTCGAGCATCATATGGTGATGCACGTGCCCTGCTGGCAGCTTCCGAAACTGCACCGCCTGCTGCATGACCGCGGTCACGGTCCGAAGATGCGCGTCAGCCTGTCCTACCGCGCCGCGCTGGTCGAGGCCGGCTGGTAGGCCCGCGCGCTTAGACCCATTTGGCCAGCGGCGGCAGGCTCATCAGAACGGCATTGGCATCATGGCCGGTTTCCAGCCCGAATTTCGTGCCGCGATCGTAGACGAGGTTGTATTCCGCGTAGAGCCCGCGGTGCACCAGCTGGGCGTCCTTGTCGGCATCGCCCCATGCCTGCCCCCGGCGCTTCTCGACCAGCGGGAGGTAGGCGGGCAGAAATGCCCGCCCGATGTCCTGGGTCAGCGCAAAATCAGCCTCCCAGTCGCCGGTGCAATGGTCATCCATGAAGATGCCCCCGACGCCCCGCGCGCGCCCACGGTGCGGGATGAAGAAATACTCGTCCGCCCAGTTCTTGAGGCGCGGGTAATGCGCGGTGCCATGCGGGTCGAGATGGGCCTGCTGAGTGGCATGGAAATGCGCGGTGTCCTCGTCATACTCGATGCAGGGATTGAGGTCGGACCCGCCGCCGAACCACCAGGCATGCGGGGTCCAGAACATTCGCGTGTTCATATGGACTGCCGGGACATGCGGGTTCTGCATATGCGCGACAAGGCTGATCCCGGAGGCCCAGAAACGCGGATCCTCGGCCATACCGGGGATGCCCTTGCGCGCGGCCATCGCCTGCTGCGCGCGCGCCCCGAGCGTGCCGTAGACGGTCGAAACGTTGACGCCGACCTTCTCGAACACACGGCCGCCGCGCATCACGCTCATCAGACCGCCGCCGGCGTCCGATCCGTCCTCGCTCTTGCGCCGGGTTTGGCTGACCTCGAACCGGCCTGTCGCCGCCTCCGAGAGCGGACCTTCGTCGTGGGTCTCCTCGAGCGCTTCGAAGGCCGCGACGATGCCGTCGCGGAGGTCGCGGAACCACGCCGCGGCGCGTGTCTTTTCGCTGTCGAAATCGCTGCTCATGATCGCTCCTGCGGGTTTCGGGGCGTTCTATGCCCAAGCGGCGGATAGGGAAAGGGGCGCCGCGTCAATGCGCCGGGGCGGCGACCGCATCGAGCAACGAGCGTCCGCCGTCGATGGTGATCACCTGCCCGGTCACGAAGCCCGAGCTTTCGGCGGCCAGGAATTGAACCGCCTCGCTCAGTTCCGAGGGTGCCGCGATCCGGCCCAGCGGCGTGTGGCTGCGGATGTCGTCGCGCCATTCGGAATGATCGGCCATCGACAGCTTGAGCGAGTTGCTCATCACCGACCCGAAAGCGACGGCGTTGACGCGGATCCTGTGCTGCGCCAGCACCAGCGCCATCGAACGGGTCATCTGCTCCATCGCCGCGGAGGCCATCGAAAACGCCATGAGTTCCGGCCGGGTGTGATGTGCGGTGATCGAGGACAGGTTGACGATCGAGCCGACCTGCCCCTCTTCCTGTCCTTCGCCCTGCTTGATCATGCGCCGCGCGACCTGCTGGGTCAGCTGCAGCGCGGTCATCACGTTCTGCTCCATCAGCAGCGAGACCGATGTGTCTTCGACATCGAGCGGGTCCGTGGTCAGCATCTGCCGCGAGGCGTTGACCAAAATGTCGACCTGATCGAACTGGTCGATCGTGGCCGAGATCAGGTTGGCGATGGTCAGGCGCTGGCGCAGGTCGCCGGCGAAATAGGCAAGGTTCTCCTCGGTCCGCGCCGGGTCGCGCCATTCCTCGACGAGTTTCTTCTCGTCCATGTCGGCGCACATCACGTTGGCGCCGCGCTCGACGAAATGGCGCGCGATGGCGAGTCCGATGCCGTTCGCCGCGCCGGTGACGATCGCCGTCTTGCCGCTGATCGAAAAGGACATGTCCCGCCTTCCGTGTCTTCAGCCGCGCCGCCGTACCGGTCGCGCCGCCTGCAAGAGCTTGAACCGCGAATCTCCGCCCGCCTCGGCCACCATGGCAAAATGGTCCTTCAAGGTCGACTCGTAAGGCAGGTGCCGGTTGGCCACCATCCAGAGCTGGCCCTGTGGTGCGAGAATACGCGCCGCGGCGGCGACAAAGGCCTGGCCGAGCCGCGGATCGGCGGCCCGGTCGGTGTGAAAGGGCGGGTTCATGACCACCGTGTCGATCCGCTCGGGCGCCTGCCAACGCGTGGCATCGGCCCAGTGGAACACCGCGCGGGGGTCCGTGAGATTGTGCTGGGCGCACTGCAGGGCCATGTGACCGGCCTCAACGAGGTGCACACGGCGCACGCTGTCGCGGGTCAGCACGTGGGCCGACAGAAAGCCCCAGCCCGCGCCCAGGTCAGCAACCTCGGGCCCGAGTTTCTCGGGCAGCGCGTCGGCAAGCATCGCCGAGGCCGGGTCGATGCCGTCGGCAGAGAACACGCCCGGGGCGGTCCAGAACCCGCCGGAGCTCAGTTCCGGGCCGGCGGCCCAGTCGGCGAACCGGTCCCCGGTGCCGGAAGGCAGCCAGAAGAGCTTGCCATGCGCCTTCGAGATCGGTCCCTCGACGCGCGCGCGCCTGCGGACCTGCCGCAGCATGGCGTCGATGCCGTCGGTCTTCTGCCCGTCGACGATGACCGGTCCGTCGGTCAGTTCGAACGCCCGGGCCAGCAGCGCCTGCGCCTCGCGCCGCGCGCGCGGCAGACAGACAACCGCGGTCGCAAACGACCCCTCGGCCTGGGTGGCGCAGTCGAAGCCGCGCGCGGAAAAGTCGTCAAAATCGAGCTTTGAGTCCTGAACCACGAGCAGCCGATCGCGGTCGAGGCCCGGCAGGTCAGACCCGCGCGGCGGTTCGAAGGCAACGATCCGGCCGTCATCGGGCAACGCCAATGCGTCGCCGGACAGGGCGATGGTCAGGCGGGCGTCGATCACCTGCCTATTCTTCTTTTTCCATCGTGCACTGGAGCGGATGCTGGTGGCGCCGGGCGAAATCCATCACCTGCGCCACCTTGGTCTCGGCGATCTCGTGGCTGAACACGCCGACCACGGCGAGACCCTTCTTGTGGACCGTCAGCATGATCTCGAACGCCTGCGCGTGGCTGAGGTGGAAGAACCGTTCAAGGACGTGAACAACGAATTCCATCGGCGTGAAGTCGTCATTCAGCAACAGAACCTTGTAGAGCGGCGGGCGCTTGGTCTTGGGCTTGGTTTTCGTCAGGATCGACGTGTCCCCGTCATCCCCGAAACGTTCCGCCATCAAGTGCTCCTGCACGCGCATCGCCGCTACTGATTCCCCATCCAGACAAGCCGAGTCTCTTGCGCGTCTATATAACCTGTCTGAATATTTAGAAAAGGGGTCCGCCACATGCCGCAATCCGTCACCACCGTCGGTTTCGATGCCGATGACACGCTGTGGCACAACGAGCGGTACTTCCAGTTGACACAGGAACGCTTTGCCGGGCTGCTCGCGGATTTCACCGATCCAGAAAGCCTGACTGCCCGGCTCGAGGCCGCCGAGCGTCGCAATCTGGGGCACTACGGTTTCGGCATCAAGGGCTTCACCCTGTCGATGATCGAAACCGCCATCGAGGTGACAGGCGGACGGGTCTCGGCACGCGTGATCTCGGAATTGCTCGCGGCAGGGCGCGAGATGCTCGAGCACCCCGTCGACCTGCTGCCGCACGCCCGAACGGCCGTCGAAGCCGCGCGCGAGACGCACAAGGTGCTGCTGATCACCAAGGGCGACCTGCTCGACCAGGAACGCAAGCTGGCCCAGTCCGGGCTGGGCGAGCTTTTCGACGGCGTCGAGATCGTTTCCGAGAAATCCGACGCGGTCTATGCCGAAATCTTCACACGCCACGCCGACGGCGCAGCGCGCGGGCTGATGGTCGGCAATTCGCTGCGGTCGGACGTCCTGCCGATGATCGCGGCCGGCGGTTGGGGGGCCTACGTGCCGCATGACCTGACTTGGGCGGTGGAACACGCCGAGCCTCCCGAGCACCCGCGCTTTGCCGAAATTCGCGATCTTGCGGGCTTGTCCGCACTGCTCGACCGCCTTGGCTGATCGGTCTGAGCGCCACTTTGCCAAACCCGGAGGTGCTGGCAGCGCGCTATCTGTGTCCCCTGCGCCACGCCCGGCAAGAGTTTTGCACATCGCTTGCATCGCGCGCAGGATTGCATAACCGCCCTGTTTTGCTGGCAGTTGTGGATACGCCTGCGACGACTCGCAACATGTGGCGGCAATACGTGAACTGCTTTTGCCAAGGCCGTTGAATCTCTCGCTTTATCGGTTTCCGGCGCTGTGCTAGCTTTTTCGAAAATTAATTGTCAGCCGGGATAATCGGCGGCAGCGGCAGAACGAGGCAGGTGAAATCATGAAGGCGCGACGCATGCAGTCGGCCCGCACAGGGCTATTTCTTTTCGCAGCATTCTGGATGATGGTCGTGCTTCCGCTCAGCGCACTGGCCGCGCCCTATGCCGCCTACGTGGTGGACGCGCGCAGTGGCGAAGTGCTGCATTCGCGCAACGCCGACACCCGGCTGCACCCCGCCTCTCTCACAAAGATGATGACGCTCTACATTGCCTTCGAGGCGGTGGAACGCGGCGAGATCTCGCTTGATCAGAAGGTCACCATTTCCAGGTTCGCCGCGTCCGAGCCGCCGTCGAAACTGGGTCTGCGCTCGGGGCAGAAGATCGCGTTCCGCTACCTGGTCCGCGCCGCCGCCGTGAAGTCGGCCAACGATGCGGCGACGGCCATCGGCGAGGCGCTGGAAGGCTCCGAGGCGGCCTTTGCCCGGCGCATGAACCGCACCGCCAAGGCGCTTGGCATGACCCGGACCACGTTCAAGAACGCGCACGGGCTGACCGAGAACGGGCACCTGTCGACCGCGCGTGACATGACGATCCTCGGACGCCACGTGCTTTACGACTACCCGCAGTATTACAACCTGTTCTCGCGCCGCTCGACCTATGCCGGGATCAAGGAAGTGCCGAACACCAACCGCCGCCTGCTGGCCGCCTACCGCGGCGCCGACGGCATCAAGACCGGCTACACCCGCGCCGCGGGGTTCAACCTCGTGGCCTCGGCGGAACGTGGCGACGAGCGCATTATCGCCACCGTCTTCGGCGGCACGTCGAGCGCAAATCGCAACGCCAAGGTGGCCGAACTGCTGGATCTCGGCTTTCGCGCCGCGCCCAGCCGCGTCGCCGTGCGCAAGCCTGCGGCTCCGGACTACTCGCGCGTGAGCGAGGTCGCCGGCACCACCGGCATGACCACTGGCGCGCAGGGCAAGACGATCCGTCTTGCCGGCGCGGTCACCACCAGCAAGCGTCCGCAATTGCGCCCGCAATCGGCGGAACCGCAGGTCGTGGTCGCCAGCGCCCCACCTGAGCCGGTGCCGGACGCCCCGCTGCCGGGACAGGTGGTACAGGCCGACGACATCGCGACCGCGCTGGCCGCGGCGCAGGTCGCCACGGTCGCCGAGACCGTGGGCGACCGGCCCGCGGCAACGCTGGTGTCCTTCGCCTCGCCCCGGCCCGAGCTGCGTCCGAGCGACCTGAGCAGCGTCGTGGCCACGGTGCTTGCCGAGGAAGAGCCCGAGGTCGTGACCCGGATCTCGACCTCCGGCGGCCGACAATGGGGCGTGAACGTCGGAAGCTACCCCAGCCGCTACGCGGCCGAGAAAGCGCTGCTGACAACGGCCCTGGCCGAGATGGCGACGCTCGACGGATCGTTGCGCAAGGTGGTCAAGCGCAGCTCGGGTTTCGACGCGAATTTCCTCGGCATGACCCGCGAAACCGCGGACCTTGCCTGCCGGCGCCTCGCCGCGCGCAACATGACGTGCCTTATGGTCGGACCGTCCTGATTACCTCGGGCGGCTTACTCCCCTCCCAACCGACCGAGACCCGGCGCCACGGCGCCGGGTTTTTTCGTGCTATGCTGCCGCCAAACGCTTGATTTGCATCAAGGCCCGCCACGTGCGTCACATGCTAGGCAAACCACAAAGCGGATCCTCGGCCATCCGCCACCCGCATCCGAGAGGAGGGGATCATGAGTTTCAAATCCATCCTGACCGTCGTCACCGACGCCGCCGATCCGCCGCCCTCGCTGGAACAGGCGATATCGCTCGCGCGTGACCTCGACGCGCATCTCGAGGTGATCTGCCTCGGGATCGATCATGCCCTGTCGAGCTATTACGAGGTCGGCGTCGGTGCGGCCCTGCTGCAGGCGTCGCTGGAACAGGCACAGTCGCGCGGCAAGAAGATCCGCGAGGCGGTCGAGAAACGTCTCGAACGCTCCGGACTGCGAACCAACACTTCCATCGGCGTTGTCACCAGCCCCGACACCGGCAATCCGGTGGCGCGGATCGCGCGATTCTCGGACCTTGCCGTGGCGTCCCTGCCCTACGGGCCCGGAGCGACGCCCGAAAACGTCAGTATCGTCGAGGAACTGCTGTTCGACGCCGCCTGCCCGACCCTCTGCCTGCCGCGCGACGCCGAACTCCGGCTGCCCGAGTCCATCGTCGTGGCCTGGAACTTCAGTGCCCAGGCGCTGCGCGCGACCCGGGTCGCCCTACCCTTCCTGAAAGCCGCGAAGCAGGTGCGCATCGCCGCCATCGATCCGCCCGGGCACGGGCCCGAAGGATCGGATCCCGGCGGGCAACTTGCCGTGTTGCTGTCGCGGCACGGGGTCAATTGCGAGATCAGCGTGCTGGCCAAGACGGGCAGCAGCGTTGGTGCGTCTCTTAACCAGTTCGCACAGGAAAACGGGGCCGACATGATCGTTATGGGCGCCTACGGGCACTCCCGCTTCCGGGAAGCACTTCTCGGTGGAACGACCCGGGTCATGCTCCAGGAGGCGAAACTTCCCGTCCTCATGGCACACTGACACCCTCGAACGACCCGTCAATTTTCGGCGGGTCTGGACCGCGCGCTGCCGCGACAACCGTGAGGTCGCCGGCGGCGCGCGGTCCTACAGGATGCCCGGCAGGTCGAGCCCATGTTCCCGGGCACAGTCGCGCGCGATGTCATAGCCCGCGTCGGCGTGGCGCATCACCCCGCTGGCCGGGTCGTTCCAGAGCACCCGCTCGATGCGCCGGTCCGCGTCCTCGGTCCCATCGCAGCAGATCACCACGCCTGAATGCTGGCTGAACCCCATCCCGACCCCGCCGCCGTGATGCAGCGACACCCACGTGGCACCGGAGGCCGTGTTGAGAAGCGCGTTGAGCAAGGGCCAGTCCGACACCGCGTCCGAGCCGTCCCGCATCGCCTCGGTTTCGCGGTTCGGCGAGGCAACCGAGCCCGAATCGAGATGGTCGCGGCCGATCACCACCGGGGCCTTCAATTCGCCGCTGCGCACCATCTCGTTGAAGGCCAGACCCAGCCGATGCCGGTCGCCGAGCCCGACCCAGCAGATCCGCGCCGGCAGACCCTGGAAGGCGATGCGCTCGGCCGCCATGTCGAGCCAGTTGTGCAGATGCGTGTTGCCCGGTGTCAGTTCCTTGACCTTGGCATCGGTGCGGGCGATGTCCTCGGGATCGCCCGACAGCGCCACCCAGCGGAACGGCCCGATGCCGCGACAGAAAAGTGGCCGCACGTAGGCCGGAACGAACCCGGGGAAGGCGAAGGCATCCTTCAGCCCCTCGTCATAGGCCACCTGCCGGATGTTGTTGCCGTAATCGACCGTCGGCACACCCGCCTTGTGGAAATCGACCATCGCCGCGACCTGCACCTTCATCGAGGCCCGCGCGGCCTCGGCCACGCCTTTCGGGTCCTGCGCGCGCGACGCCTTCCAGCGCTCCAGCGTCCAGCCCTGCGGCAGGTAGCCGTTGACCGGGTCATGGGCCGAGGTCTGATCGGTCACGATGTCGGGGCGCACGCCGCGGGCGTAAAGTTCGGGAAACACGTCGGCGGCATTGCCCAGCAGACCGACCGATTTCGCCTCGCCCGCCTCGGTCCAGCGCGCGATCATCTCGAGCGCCTCGTCAAGTGTCTCGGCCTGCGCGTCGAGATAACGCGTGCGCAGGCGAAACGCGATGCTTTCGGGATTGCATTCGACCGCGAGGCAACTCGCGCCCGCCATGACCGCCGCCAAAGGCTGCGCCCCGCCCATGCCGCCGAGGCCACCGGTCAGAATCCAGCGTCCGCTGAGATCGCCGCCATAGTGCTGGCGCCCGGCCTCGACGAAGGTCTCGTAGGTGCCCTGCACGATCCCCTGGCTGCCGATGTAGATCCACGACCCGGCCGTCATCTGGCCGTACATCATCAGCCCCTTGCGGTCGAGTTCGTTGAAATGGTCCCAGTTCGCCCAATGCGGCACCAGATTCGAGTTGGCGATCAGCACCCGCGGGGCGTCCTTGTGAGTACGGAAAACGCCCACCGGCTTGCCGGATTGCACCAGCAGGGTCTCGTCGTCTTCGAGTTCCTCCAGCGCCGCGACGATGCGATCGAAACTCTGCCAGTCCCGCGCCGCGCGCCCGATGCCGCCATAGACCACCAACTCCTTGGGGTTCTCGGCCACGTCCGGGTGCAGGTTGTTCATCAGCATCCGCAGCGGTGCCTCGGTCAGCCAGCTCTTGGCCGACAATATCGTTCCCGTTGCGGGCTTTACGACACGGTCTTCATGGCGGTTGAGGGTCATGCGGCACCTTTCAGGGTCGGGGCCAGGTCGGCCAGGTCGCTCAGGATCGCGCGCAGCAGGGTGCGCAGTCGTTCGGCCTTTTCCGGCCGCCAAGTCCAGGGTGGGGTCTCGTCCATGTAGGCGGCCTGCGCGATTTCCATCTGGATGGCGTGCCAGTCTTCGGCCGGGCGGCCATAATGGCGTGTCGTCCAGCCGCCCTTGAAGCGGCCGTTCAGAACGCAGCTGTAATCGGAGCTCTTGCAGTGCCGGATAACGATCTTTTCCACCAATTCCGCACAGGTCTTTCCGGAGTCGGTCCCGATGTTGAGATCCGTCAAGCGACCGGCGAAGAGAAATGGAATATCGCCCCGAATCGAGTGACAATCGTACAAGATCACGACGCCGTGACGCTCGCGAACCCGGGCCAACTCGGCCTCGAGCGCGACATGATAAGGCCAAAAGTGATCGTTCAGTCGATGCGCGATATCGGCCTCGGTCGGCTCCGCCCCCGGCTTCCAGATCGGCTTTCCGTCGAAATCCGTGTCCGGGACGAGGGCCGTTGTGTTCATGCCCGGATAGAGCGAAGCGCGCGACGGGTCGCGGTTGCAGTCGATGACGTAGCGATGCACCGGCGTGCGAACCGTCGTGACGCCGTCCAGAAGCCCCTCGTAGAGCTCGTGAACGTGCCAGTCCGTATCCGCCAGCCCGCGCCCGTTCTCGTTCAGCCGATGGCGGATGTCGTCCGGCACGAAGGTGCCGGTATGCGGCAGGCCGAGGACCACCGGCCCGTCGCCGCGCGAGACCTCGACCGCGCTCACAGCGCAAGCCCCGCGAGGCAATCGTCGGGCAGCACCTCCGTCAGGGCGCCGTCCATGACCAGTCGCGCCGCCGCCTCCAGATCGGGCGCCATGTAACGGTCCTCGGCCAGTTCCGCCACCTCCTGCCGCAACCGTGCGATCACCTGCTGAAGGGGGGCGGACGTCTTCATCGGTCCGCGCAGCGCCACTCCCTGTGCTGCGCTGATCATTTCCACCCCGACGATGACCGACAGGTTGCGGGTCATCCGCAATAGCCGCCGCGCGCCGTGGCAGGCCATCGACACGTGATCTTCCTGGTTGGCCGAGGTCGGGGTCGAATCGACGCTCGCGGGATGCGCGAGCTGCTTGTTCTCGCTCATCAGCGCCGCCGAGGTGACTTCGGCGATCATCAGCCCCGAGTTCAGCCCGGGTGCCGGGGTCAGAAAGGCGGGCAGGCCGAAACTGAGCGCCGGGTCGACCAGAAGCGCAATGCGGCGCTGGCTGATCGCGCCGGTCTCGGCGATGGCAAGCGCCAGCTGGTCAGCGGCGAAGGCCACCGGTTCGGCGTGGAAGTTGCCGCCCGACACGGTCGTGCCGTCCGACAGCACCAGAGGGTTGTCGGTGACGGCATTGGCCTCGATCTCGAGAACGGCGGCAACCGAGCGCATCAGGTCGAGGCAGGCACCGGCGACCTGCGGCTGGCAGCGGATGCAATACGGGTCCTGCACCCGCTCGTCGCCGTCGAGGTGGCTGAGGCGGATCTCGGAGCCGTCGAGAAGGGCCCGCAGGGCGGCGCCGGTGTCGATCTGGCCACGATGGCCGCGCAGGCGATGGATCTCTGGATGGAACGGAGCCGAGCTGCCCATCGCCGCATCGGTCGACAGCGCGCCCGCGGCGACCGAGGCCACGAAGATGCGATGCGCCCGAAACAGCGCCGCCAGCGCCAACGCGGTCGAGGTCTGGGTGCCGTTGATCAGCGCGAGGCCTTCCTTGGCGGCGAGTTCAATGGGCGCGAGCCCCGCCGCGGCCAGCGCCTCGCGCGCCGGCATCCGGCGTCCATCAATAATGGCCTCGCCCTCGCCCAGCATCGCCGCGGCCATATGCGCAAGCGGCGCGAGGTCGCCAGAGGCCCCGACCGAGCCCTGCCCCGGCACCACCGGCAGCACGCCGCGCTCCAGCATCGCCTCGATCTGCGCGATCACGAGCGGGCGGACCCCGGAGGCGCCGCGGCCCAGCGAGATCAGCTTGAGCGCCATCATCAGCCGGGTGACATCCTCGGACAGCGGGTCGCCGACACCGCAGCAATGGCTGAGGATCAGGTTGCGCTGCAGCGCTGCGGTGTCCGCGGCAGGAATACGCACCGAGGCGAGCTTGCCAAAGCCCGTGTTCACGCCGTAGACCGCCGCCGTGCCCGCGGCGATCCCCGATATCACGTCGGCGGCGGCCCGAATGCCTTCGGCGGTATCCGGGTTTAGCCGCACCGGCTCGACGGATCGGTAGATCCGTTCCAGATCAGCCAGTGTCACCTGGCCGGGCTGCAACGTCACGCTCATGCGTCCTGACCTTCGTAAATGCGCCGCCAGAGCGGATTGTAACCGATGCGATAGACCAGCTCGGCCGGGTCCGCCACGTCCCAGATCGCGATATCGGCGGCAGCGCCGGGCGCCAGCGTTCCCACCTCGCCCTCAAGTCCGAGCGCCCGCGCCGCGTTGACGGTCACCGCCTCAAGGCATTCCGGCACCGTGAGGCCGAAAAGCGTGGCCCCCATGTTCATCGCCAGCAGCAGCGAGGTCAGCGGCGAACTGCCCGGGTTGCAGTCCGTGGCCAGCGCCATCCGCGCACCGGTTTTGCGCAGGGCGGCAACCGGCGGTGCCTGGGTTTCGCGCAGCGTGTAGAAGGCCCCGGGCAGAAGGACGGCCACCGTACCGGCCTCTGCCAGCGCTGCGGCATCGGCTTCGGAGAGGTATTCGAGGTGATCCGCCGACAACGCGCCGTGCCGCGCGGCCAGCGCCGCCCCGCCGAGGTCCGAGAGCTGCTCGGCATGCAGCTTCACCGGCAGGCCCAACGCCGTCGCCGCCTCGAAGACCTGCGCCATTTCATCCACCGAAAAGGCGATCCCCTCGCAAAAGCCGTCAACGGCGTCGACCAGCCCTTCGGCATGCGCGGCGCGCAGACCGGCGATCACCACCTCGTCGATGTAGGCCTGCCGTCGGTCCCGGTACTCCGGCGGCACCGCGTGTGCGGCGAGCCAGCTGGTGCGGATACGGACCTTTATGTGGTCCGACAGCGCACGGGCGGCCCGCAGCATGTCGAGTTCAGCTTCGACCTCAAGACCATAACCCGACTTGATCTCGACCGTTCCGACCCCTTCGGCCAGCAGGTGGTCGAGCCGCGGCAACGCTGTCTCGACAAGTTCGTCGACCGAGAGCGCGCGTGTCGCCGCGACCGTCGAGAGAATCCCGCCGCCCGCACGCGCGATCTCGGCATAGCTGCGCCCTTCGAGCCGCATCCTGAACTCGCCGGAGCGTTCGCCGCCATGCACGAGGTGAGTGTGGCAATCGACCAGTGCGGGCGTTGCCAGCCGTCCGCCGCAGTCGAGCTGCTCGGCCGCCTCGGGAAGGTCGAGGTCCCTGACTGAACCCGCCGCCGCGATGCGTCCGTCCTTGATGACGATGCCCGCATCGCGGATCACCGGGCCCGCGTAACCGGGGGCCGGAAGGGCGAGGTTGAGAAGGACTCGTTGCGCGGTCACGGCGGCTCCGGTCGGGCGGAAAGATCGAAAGACGTATTATTGTATATATAAATATCCACGCCGCGACGCTGTCAAGCGACTGGCGGGCAGCTCAGATCGCGCCCGTCAGGCACCGGATCGTGCGGCGGTAACGGGCCTCGATTCCGTTTCGGGCGACGTGTCGCCCCTCACGCACGACATGGCGCCCCGCCGACCAGACATCACGGACCAGACGGTCGTCACCGGCGAAGATCCAGCTGTCAAGGATCTGGTCGCCCGCGCGCCCGAGCAGACCGGTCGCCTCAGCGTCGAGGCTCAGCAGGTCGGCGACCCGACCCGCTTCGATTGCACCGCAATCGCGTCCGGCGGCCGCCGCGCCCCCGGACAGCGCGGCCTCGAAGAGTACCCGACCGGTGCTGCGGCCGGCTTCGGCGAAGACCGCGCGCCGGCTGCTGGCGAGGCGCTGGGAGTACTCCAGCGTGCGCAACTCTTCGGACAGCGAGATACGGATGTTGGAATCCGACCCGATCCCGAAGCGACCGCCCTGTCCGACATAGCTCTCGCCGTTGAAGATCCCGTCGCCGAGGCTGCTTTCTGTGATCGGGCAAAGGCCCGCAACTGCGCCGCTCGTCGCCAGCCGCACGGTTTCGGCCTCGGTCATCTGGGTGCAATGGATCAGGCACCAGCGCCCGTCGACCGCATGCGTGTCGAGCAGCCAGTCCACCGGCCGCGCGCCGGTCGCCTGTCGGATCTCCTCGACCTCCGCCACCTGCTCGGCGATGTGCATGTGCAGCGGTGCGTCGGGCCGAAGCTCTGAGGCCCATGTCAGCCTTTCGGCGTCGACCGCGCGCAGGCTGTGGGGCGCGACCCCGATCCTCGCATCCGGCGGAAGACCCGTCAGCGCCGCCTCGGCCCCTTCGAGCAGACGCGCGTATCGGTCCGGATCGTTGCCGAAGCGCACCTGCCCGGCACCGAGCGGCCGCCGGTCGATCCCGCCGTACTGGTAGAGCACCGGAAGCAGCGTCAGCCCGATTCCGGTATCCGCCGCCGCGGCGCAGACCCGGCCGGACATTTCCGCAAGGTCGGCATAGGGTTCTCCGTCGGGCCGATGGTGCAGGTAGTGGAACTCGACCGAGGCGGCATAGCCGGCCTCGAGCATCTCCATCTGCACGAAGCCGGTGATCGCCTCGACATCCTCCGGAGTCAATTGCTCGAGAAAGCGGTACATCACCTGTCGCCAGGTCCAGAAGCTGTCTGACGCGCCGCTGCCGCGGGTCTCGGTGAAACCGGCCATCGCGCGCTGAAACGCATGGCTGTGCAGGTTCGCGGGAGCCGCCAGAAGAACTCCAACGCGGTGGGTAAAGGCCCCCGGCTGCGCATCTTTGCGCACCTCGGCGATGCGGCCTGACGGATCGACCGAAACACTTACGTTCTGAGCCCAACCGCTAGGCAACAAGGCCGTCTCCGCGAAGATCTCTTTCGATTTCATGCAGATGTCCCATCCTGCGCAGGCCCGGAGCGTAACGTGTAGGTGCCGCCCGGATGCAGCAGCGTCACGGTGGTGATGCCAGTCCCGTGCAGCGAGGTGACGCGCCGGGTCTGAAGCAGCGGCGCACCGATGGCGAGACCGAGGCGCACCGCCTGTGCCTTCGTCGCCGCGACCGCCGTGATCTCGTGGGTCACGTCCGAATAGGGCACATGGGTCAGCAGCCAGCGGTTCGGGCTGGTGCGCAGGAAGGACTGGTCCTGGACGCCGGGCGCCGCCGCCGGGTTGATCCAGCGCTCCTCGTACTGCCAGACCGTGCGGTCGCCCCAATGCCGGCAGCGCACGGCCAGAACCTCGTCGCCCTGCGCCAGCCCGAGATCGGAGGCGACCCGGGCACTGGCGGCGACGCTCTTGAGGTCGATCAACTCGTAGCGGTAGCTCTTGCCAGCCGCGGCCACCTCGTCGCGGATCAGTGGAATTCGGATCAACACGCCGCCGCGCTCGCGCGGCAGGACCGTTGTGCCCGCACGACGGCGCCGCTCGACAAAGCCTTCGGCCGCCAGTTCGCGCACGGCGCGGTGCGCGGTCAGGCGCGAGCAGTCGAATTCCTGCGCAATGGCCTCTTCGCTTGGCAATTGGTCGCCGACCCGCAGCGCGCCAGTTTCGATCCGGTGCTGCAGGGCGTTCTTGACGGTCCGGTAGATCGGGCGCTGTCCGCTCATGCCCAATTGTATAGACTTATCTTGTCACGATGACCACGCCAATCTGGGCGTTGGCAACTGCTCTCAGGTGGCAGCCTTGAGCAGCGTGCGCGTGTACTCCGTGCGCGGGTTCTCGTAGAGCGCATCGGCCGGACCGTACTCGACCACATCGCCGCGCTTCATCACGATGACCTTGTGCGACATCGCCCGCACAACCTTGAGATCGTGGCTGATGAAGAGATAGGCGAGCCCGTATTTCTCCTGCAGGCGGCGCAGCAGGTCGACGATCTGCACCTGCACGGTCATGTCGAGCGCCGAGGTCGGCTCGTCCAGTACCAGCAGACGCGGGCGCAGGACCATCGCTCGCGCGATCGCGATGCGCTGACGCTGGCCGCCCGAGAACTCGTGCGGGTAGCGGTCCATCGTCGCCGGGTCGAGTCCGACCTCGATCATGACATCGCGCACCAGCTCACGTGGCTCGCGCTCGGGGTCGACCTTGTGGATGGTGAGCCCCTCGGAAATGATCTGGAAGCATGTCATGCGCGGCGAGAGCGATCCAAACGGATCCTGGAAGACGATCTGCATGTCCGCCCGGCGGCGCCGCAACTCACGCGTGGACCACTTGCGCACGTCCTGATCAAGAAAGCGGATTTCGCCGTCCGACGAGATCAGCCGCATGATCGCCAGCGCCATCGTGGTCTTGCCCGACCCGCTTTCCCCGACGATGCCCAGCGTCTCCCCGGCGCGCACGTCGATTGTGGCGTCGTTGACCGCCTTCACGTGGCCCACCGTCCGGCGCAACAGACCTTTCTGGATCGGGAACCAGACCCGCAGGTTACGGGTCTCGGCGATCACCCCGGCGTCGCTTGCGACCGGTTCGGGGTGGCCCGAGGGCTCGGCGCTGAGCAGCTTCTGGGTGTAGGGGTGCTGCGGGTTGTCGAAGATCTCGTGGGTCGGTCCGGTCTCGACGATCTCGCCTTTCTGCATCACGCAGACCCGGTCCGCGATGCGGCGCACGATCCCGAGGTCGTGGGTGATGAACAAAAGCCCCATGCCCTCGGATTGCTTGAGCTCGCCCAGCAGGTCGAGGATCTGCGCCTGGATCGTCACGTCGAGCGCCGTTGTCGGCTCGTCCGCGATCAGCACGTCGGGTTTGTTCGCCAGTGCCATCGCGATCATCACGCGCTGGCGCTGCCCACCCGAAAGCTGGTGCGGATAGCTGGTCAGGCGCGACTCGGCGTCCTGGATGCCGACCTTGTCGAGCAGTTCGAGGATTCGGTCCCGCGCCGCCTGCCCGGTCAGGCCCTGGTGCAGCGCGAGGCTTTCCGACAGCTGCTTCTCGATGGTGTGCAGCGGGTTCAGCGAGGTCATCGGCTCCTGGAAGATGAAGCTGATGTCGTTGCCGCGCACGTCGCGCAGCAGCTTCTCGCTGGCGCCGATCATCTGCTGGCCGTCGAAGGTCACTGAGCCCGACACCTCGGCACTGTCGCCGAGCAGCGACACCGTGGAGAGCGCCGACACCGATTTCCCCGAGCCGCTTTCGCCGACCAGCGCAACGGTCTCGCCGCGGTCGACGGTAAAGCTCACACCCTTGACCGCGTGGGTCACCGCGCCGTCCTGCCGGAAGCGGACGTGGAGGTCCTTCACGTCGAGCAGGCTCATGAGAAGGTCTTTCTGGGGTCGAAGGCATCGCGGATGCCTTCGAAGATGAAGACCAGCAGCGACAGCATGATCGCGAAGGTAAAAAACGCGGTAAAGGCAAGCCAGGGCGCCTGCAGGTTCTGCTTGGCCTGCAGCGTCAGTTCGCCCAGCGACGGGGCCGAGGACGGCAGGCCGAAGCCGAGGAAGTCGAGCACCGCCAGCGACGAGATCGTGCCGGTGATGATGAAGGGCAGCATGGTCAGCGTGGCAACCATCGCGTTGGGCAGCATGTGGCGGAACATGATGGTGATGTTGCTGACGCCCAGCGCCCGCGCCGCGCGGACGTATTCGAGGTTGCGCGCGCGCAGGAACTCGGCGCGCACGACACCGACAAGGCCGGTCCAGGAAAACAGCACCAGCAGGATCACGAGCAACCAGAAACTTCGCCCCAGGATCGCGAACATGATGATGATGACGTATAGCGAAGGCGTCGAGGACCAGATCTCGATGATGCGCTGGAACACGAGGTCGAGCCAGCCGCCGAAAAAGCCCTGCACGGCGCCCGCGATGATGCCGATCACCGTCGAGGCGCCCGTCACCATCAGCGTGAAGAGGATCGACAGGCGGAAGCCGTGGATCACCCGGGCCAGCACGTCGCGCTTGGTCCCGTCGGTCCCAAGCAGGTTCTGGCCGTTGGGCGGCAGCGGGGCCGCGCCGGGCCGGTCGACGGCGGTGTTGTAGGAATAGGGGATAAGCGGCCAGATCGCCCAGCCCTTCTCGATCGCTTCGCCTTCGACCACGCCGTCCTGCGCATCCTCGATGACACCTTCGGGATCATCGAAACAAATGTCGAGCCCGCCGCTTTCGATGAGGCACTTCACCTCCGGGTCGCGGTACACGGCCTCGGTCTGGAAATCGCCGCCGAACTCGGTCTCGGGGTAAAAGTTCCAGATCGGGAAATAGTACTCGCCGCGATAGTTCACCACGATCGGCTTGTCGTAGGCGATGAACTCGGCAAAGAGCGACAGCCCGAAAAGGACGGCGAAGATCCACAGCGACCAGAAAGCGCGTCGGTTGCGCTTGAAGTTGCGCCAGCGCCGCTGGTTGAGCGGCGAGAGCCATGTCTTGGGCGGTTCGGTGACCGGCGGCGGCGCGTCCTGGCCGGGCATGCGTTCGGGGCGAAGATCGACCTGCGCCATCTCAGCCCTCCCGCTTTTCGAAGTCGATGCGCGGATCGACGAAGACATACATCAGGTCCGACAGTATCCCGACAAGCAGGCCGATGAGGCCGAAGATGAAGAGCGTGCCGAAGACAATTGGATAGTCGCGCGCCACGGCCGCCTCGAAGCCGAGCCGGCCGAGACCGTCGAGCGAAAAGATCGTCTCGATGATCAGCGACCCGCCGAAGAAGACGCCGATGAAGACCGCCGGGAAGCCCGCAATCACGATCAGCATCGCGTTGCGGAAGACATGGCCATAAAGCACGCGGGATTCCGACAGGCCCTTGGCGCGGGCGGTCATCACATATTGCTTTTTGATCTCGTCGAGAAAGCTGTTCTTGGTCAGCAGCGTCAGCGTGGCGAAGGCCGAGATCGTCGAGGCGACGACCGGCAGGGTGATGTGCCAGAAGTAGTCGCCGATCTTGCCCAGAAGGCTCAACTGATCCCAGTTGTCGGAGGTGAGGCCGCGCAGCGGGAAGATCTGCCAGTAGGACCCGCCCGCAAAGAGCACCAGCAGCAGGATGGCGAAGAGAAAGCCGGGGATGGCATAGGCCGCGATGATCACGCCCGAGGTCCAGGTATCGAAGCTCGTCCCGTCCTTGACCGCCTTTCGTACACCGAGCGGGATCGAGACCAGATAGGCGATCAGTGTCGACCAGAGACCGAGCGTGATGGAAACCGGCAGCTTCTCCTTGATCAGGTCGATGACGCCGATGGAGCGGAAGTAGCTCTCGCCGAAATCGAAACGCATGTAGTTCCACATCATCGTGAAAAAGCGTTCCACGGGCGGCTTGTCGAAGCCGAACTCGCGCTCAAGCTCCTCGATGAATTCGGGCGGCAGGCCGCGCGCGCCGACGTACTGGCTTTCGTTCGCGGCCATCTGGTTGTTGCCCGCATCGTTGCCGGCCCCGGCGAAGCCCTCGAAGACGTCGCCACTGCCCTGCAGGCGCGCGATGGCCTGTTCGACCGGGCCGCCGGGCACGAACTGCACCAGCGCGAAGTTGATCAGCATGATGCCCAGAAGCGTCGGAACGATCAGCAGCAGTCGTCGGAGAATGTAGGCGCCCATCGGCCGTCTTTACCTTCCTGGCACCTTACCGCAGCGCGCCCGAAGCCCGCAGCGCCTCGGCCTTTTCCTCGTTGTACCACCAGAAGTCCAGCTCTCCGAGCGCAAACGCGGGCAGTTCCTCGGGATGCTCGTACTGATCGTAGTAGGCGACCCAGTGACTGTCGTTGTACCAGGTCGGGATCATGAAGAATTCGTGCCGCAGCGCCCGGTCGAGCGCGCGCAAGGTCGCCTGCTCCTCTTCGCTGCTTTCCGCCTGCAGCGACGCCTCGATGATGGCGTCGACCAGCGGGCTTGCGAGGCCGGCGGGGTTGAAGAGCGAGTAACTGGCCGCCTCCGACCCGTACCGTTGGGCAAGCCCGGTGCCGGTGCCGAGGAAGGCGGCATAGGCGTCGTAGACCATGTCGTAATCGCGGTCGCGCTCACGCAGGGTGTACTGGCTGGCGTCCACCGCATCCAGAACGGCATCCACGCCCATCGCCTGCAGGTTGGCGATGAAGTTTTCCACGACGGCCCGAAGGGTGGAAGACCCGGCGGAGTTCAGCAGGAAGGTCAGGCGCATCGTCTGGCCGTTCGCATCGCGCAGCTGGCCGTCGGACCCCGCCGTCCAGCCCGCCTCTTCGAAAAGCTGCTTGGCCGCGCGGCGGTTGCGCCGATCAAGCAGCCGCGAGGGGTCGGAGGTATGCGGCATCCGCGCTTCCTCGGTCAGCAATTCGGGTGGCACGAGATCGCCGAGGGACTCCAGGAAGGCGAGTTCCGGCCCTTCCGGCATCCCGGTCGCCATCAGGTCGGTATCCTGCGAGAACGAGGCGCGCGGCTTGAAAAGACCGAATTGCAGCGACTCGTTGGTCCATTCGAAGTTGAACCCCAGCGCGATCGCCTCGCGCACGCGCTTGTCCTGCAGCGCCTCGCGGCCGAGGTTGAAAACGATGCCCGACGGCGTCGGCGGAGCCCCGTCCGGAAGCTCAGTTTTGATGACCTGACCCTGCTGGACCTTGGGGAATTCGTAAGCCGTAGCCCACTGGCGCGAGTTGCCCTCGGTCCGGAAGGTGTACTCGCCGGCCTTGAAGGCTTCGAAGGCCGAGTTCTCGTCGCCGAAATACTCGATCCGGATGCGATCGAAGTTGTTGCGGCCCTTGTTGAACGGCAGGTCCTTGCCCCAGTAGTCGGGATTGCGCTTGTAGACGATCCGGCGGTTCACATCGACGCTTTCGACCATGTAAGGACCGGAGCCCGGCGAGATCTCGAGCCGGGATTCGTCGAGCCGCGCGCCGCTTTCCTCGTACCATTTCTTCGACCATGCCGGCACACCACCGACCTGGTCGATCAGGCTGCGCCGCGAGATGCCGGGTGTGAACCAGAACTTGATCGTGTGATCGTCGATCACCTCGACCTTCGGGATGCGCTTGCGCACCGCCTTGGCGTAGGATTCGAGCCCCTGGTCGAGCAGCAGGTTGTGGCTGAAGGCGATGTCATGGGCGGTGACCGGCGTGCCGTCCGAGAACCGCGCTTCGGGCCGCATGTGAAAGATCACCCAGTCCTTGCTTTCGGGGTATTCCAGGCGTTCGGCCAGAAGGCCGTAGCCCTCGCCGTAGACATCCGCAGGCGCCAGTATGTTGCCCGTGCCCTCGCCCAGAAGGCTTTCGTACATCACAGTCGACAGCGCCCCGGCACGGCCCTTTCGCGAATACGGGTTCATGGAATCGAAGGTGCCGAGTGCGGATAGCGAGATCTCTCCGCCTTTCGGGGCATCGGGATTGACGTAGTCGAAATGCTCGTAATCGGCGGGATAGGTCAGATCGCCGTAATAGGAATAGCCATGGCTCTCGATGATTTCGCCCGAGCCTTCGGAGAGCACGATCTCTTCCGCAGGTTCCTCGCTGTCCTGCGCCAGTGCCGGCATCGCAATAAGCAGGCCGACGAGCAGCCAGGCCAATGCCAGCGCCGGAAAATTCGCGTCGCGGAACTGGCGGGATATGGCACGGGGGCGGGCTGCATGCATCTGGCTGATCCTCCTCAATCGCGGCGGTCTTGGCGCCGTCCGTCTGCGCGTTGATGTAAGCTAACGGCTCGCGCCACCAAGTGACAAGTTGCGAAAATGTTATGTTCTGCCGCGATTTCGGGAGCGCACAAGAAAAAGGCCGCCTGCCCTTCGGCAGACGGCCCGGATACCGTATCGCGGCACGTTCAGCCGCCGGTGCTTTGGAGGTAGGCGATCACGTTTGCCCGGTCCTCAACCTTGTTGAGACCGGCAAAGCCCATCGAGGTTCCCGCGGCCCAGGACGAGGGCTTTTCGAGGAAGCCGCTGAGGTTTTCCGGCGTCCAGGCCCCTTCCTTTTCCTGCAGCGCGCCCGAGTAGCTGAACCCGCCGACCGAGGCGATGTCGCGCCCCACGACGCCGTTCAGATGCGGCCCGACGCCGTCGCTGCCGTCCAGCTTGTGGCAGGCCGTGCACTTGCGGAACACGGTGGCACCCTTGTCCACGTCGGCTTCGGCCACGAGGGCTGCGATATCGACCTGCTCTTCTTCCTCGCCGCCACCTTCGGCTTCGGCGACCTCGATGACATACGCCTGCTCGCCGTGCCCGGCGACGTGATAGGTCTCTTCAGCGACCCATTTTCCGAGAAGCAGGATCAGCCACGCACCGCACAGGCCGGCCGCGACTTTGGTCAAGGTCATCGTGTCGAACATCGGTAGTCGTCCATTGCTATGGGTTTTGGCGCTGTCTATTGCTTCACCTTGGCTGTGGCAAGGTGTAGTTACCGCGACCAATCGCCCTCGCCCCGAGAGAATATCCCGAGCATATCCAAGGACTCGCCGATGACAACCGACCTGCCGCGCCGCATCGCATTCCAGGGCGAACTGGGCGCCTATTCGCACCAGGCCTGTGTTGAGGCACGGCCCGAACACGAGCCGCTGCCCTGCCCCACCTTCGAGGACGCGATCGAGGCCGTGCGCAGCGGCGCGGCCGATCTCGGCATGATCGCGGTGGAGAACTCCACCTACGGGCGCGTGGCCGACGTGCACTCGCTGCTGCCGAAAAGCGGGCTGCACATCATCGACGAGGCCTTCGTGCGCGTCCACGTCAACCTTCTCGGCCTGCCCGGTGCCACGCTGGCGCAGGTCCGCGAAGCGCACGGGCATCCTGTGATCCTGCCACAATGCGCGAGTTTCCTGCGCGCCAACGGCATCACCGGGGTCACGCGCTCGGACAATGCGCGCGCCGCGCGCGAAGTCGCCGAGGCCGCCGATCCGGCGCTTGCCGCGCTGGCCAGCGAGCTGGCCGCCGAGATCTACGGACTGGACGTGCTGGCCCGCCATATCGAGGATCACGACAACAACACCACGCGGTTTCTGGTGATGTCCGCCGAGGCCGATCACAGCCGGCGCGGCGACCACGGGATGATCACCAGCTTCGTCTTCGAAGTGCGCAACATTCCCGCCGCGCTCTACAAGGCGATGGGCGGGTTCGCGACCAACGGCATCAACATGACCAAGCTCGAAAGCTACATGGTCGGCGGGTCGTTCACCGCGACGCAGTTCTACGCCGACATCGAGGGCCACCCCGACGATCGCGGCGTCGCGCTGGCACTGGAAGAACTGGCGTACTTCACTACCATGATCGAAATCCTCGGCGTCTACCCGGCCGATCCAAGGCGGGACTGAGCAGCCGGGACGAAACCCTTTCCGGAGGCGGCCATGGCGCAGAAAAACAGGACTTTCGGTGTCGTGGGCCTCGGCAATTTTGGCGCCACCGTCGCCACCGAGCTGTCGCGCTTCGGCAACCACGTCATCGGCATCGACCTCGACGAGGCGGTGGTGAGCAACCTTGCCGACCGTATCTCGCAGGCGATGATCGCGGATGCGCGCGACGACCTCGCCCTGCGCGAGGCGGGGCTGGGCGACTGCGACGTCGCGCTCGTCGCGATGGCGGACGATCTCGAATCGAGCATCCTGGCGGCCATAAACCTCAAGCTCATCGGCGTCGAAACGGTCTGGGCCAAGGCGCGCACCAAGACCCACCACCGTATCCTGTCGAAGCTAGGTGTCGACCGGATCATCCACCCCGAGGAAGAGGTCGGCCAGCATGTCGCGCAGGTGCTCAACAACCCGCTGGTGCGTGACTACGTGAGCCTCGGCAACGGCTATCACGTGGTGAATTTCCGCATTCCCGAAAGCCTCGAAGGCAAGCCGCTGTCGGCCCTGCCACACACCGACGACTTCAACCTGCGCTGCGTCGGCGTGATGCGCGGGACCGAGTACCTCGGGCGGGACGGACAGGACTGCACGTTGCAGAAGAACGACCTGTTGCTGCTGCTCGGCCAGCGCAACGACCTGCGCAACTTCGCGGCCAGCCTCTGATGCCGCGCGCCCCGCGCGCGATGCCCAGGGCGCGCAGCCGCGCGCGGTCGCGTTCGGTGCGCGATCCAAGCGGCTGGCGGCTGCCACCGCCGGCAACGCTTGCCTTACTATATCTCGGCTGCATTGTCGTCGGTGCGATCCTTCTGTGGCTGCCGGTATCACTGCAGCGCCCGATCCCGTTCTGGGACGCGCTGTTCATGTCGACCTCGGCGGTGACCGTGACAGGCCTTGTCGTCGTCGATCCGGGCAGCACCTTCAGCTACTTCGGCCAGGCGGTGATCGCGGTGCTGATCCAGCTTGGCGGGCTGGGCCTGATGACCTTTGCGGTGCTGGTCCTGTCGGCGCTCGGCATTCCCGTCGGCATGCCGCAGCGCCTGATCCTGCGCGAGGAGGTGAACCAGACCTCGATTGCCAACCTGATGGTGCTGATCCGGGTGATCCTTGCGGTGGCGCTCGCCTGCGAGGCCATGGGCGCGCTGGCGCTTTCGGTCGTGTTCGTGCCAGAGTACGGCTGGGGACAGGGGCTCTGGCACGCGCTTTTCCATTCGATCTCGGCCTTCAACAACGCCGGTTTCGCGCTCTTTCACGACAGCCTGATGAGCTATGTCGGCCATCCGGTGGTCAACCTCGTCGTCCCGCTGCTCTTCATCCTCGGCGGTATCGGCTTTGTCGTCGTCGGCGATATCTGGCAGGTCCGCGGCTGGCACGGCCTTACCCTGCACAGCAAGCTCACGCTGGCCGGAACCCTCTCGCTCATCCTCGGTGCTTGGGTGCTGTTCGCCGCCCTCGAGTGGCAGAACCCCGGAACACTCGGCGCGTTGAGCTCGACCGCCGACAAGGTCTGGGCCAGCTGGTTTCAGGCCGTGACACCGCGCACGGCGGGGTTCAACACGCTCAACACCTCGGGCATGCACGACAGCACGACGCTGATGACAATGGCGCTGATGCTGATCGGCGGTGGATCGACCTCGACGGCGGGCGGCATCAAGGTCACGACGGGCATCGTCCTTCTTCTAGCAACGATCGCCTTCTTCAAGCGTCACACGAGCCTCAACGCCTTCGGACGCAGCATGAAGATGGAAGAAGTGATGAAGGTGCTCGCGCTCACGGTCGTGTCGATGCTGCTGGTACTGACCGGCATCTTCCTGACCTCGATCTCGCACGACGGCGCGTTTCTCGACCTCGCCTTCGAGATCAGCTCGGCCTTCGGAACCGTGGGCCTGTCGCGCGGCGCGACGACCGAGCTCGATGCGCTAGGCCGGACACTGGTGATGATCGTGATGTTTCTGGGTCGTGTCGGCCCGCTGACCATCGGCTTCTTCCTCGCCACCCACAGCGTGCCCCGCGTGCGGTACCCCGCGGGTCAGGTCTACCTCGGCTGATCGCCGGACCTTGGCAGTTTGTTCGCGCGGCAGCGCTCCTCGGCGTCGCGCGCGTGTTGCGCAAGGCGCAGCTTGAAGCGCTTGGAGAGCTGCGGCTTGGCAAGCCGCAGCGTCTGGATCAGCAGTCGCGCGGCCATCGTGCGCGGGCGCATCTCGAAACTGACCATGATCCGTGTGCGCTCCGGCGAGAGCGCCATCAGTTCGAACCGTCCGGCCCCGTCGATGCCGTCGGACCGCGCGTCGATGACCATTTCGTGCGGCGGTGCGAAGGTCGCGATCTCGAGCCGCATGTCGCGCCGGACACCGCGAAAGACAAAGCGCGTTTCCCACGCCGCCCCCTTGCCGACCGGTCCGCCCGGTGACACCCGGTGGACTTCGGCCCCTTTGCGCCGCGCGGTCGCTTCGAAAGTTTCGAAATCACAGAGCATGTCGAAGACCGCTTCGACAGGCGCATCTATGTCTTCCTTGCCCGAAACCTTCATGGCGCGCCTTCAGTCCAGGCGGTCGGCCAGCCAGGCCGAGATCAGGAAATGCGCGATCGCGCCCTTGCGCGCCGGCAGGATGTCCGGATGGTCTCCGGCGAAGGCTTGCATCATTTCTTCCCGGCTGACCCACATCGCCGCCTCGATCTCGAGCGGGTCGATCACGATCTCCTCGCTTTCCGCGATGCCGGCGCAGCCGATCATCAGCGAGGCGGGGAACGGCCAGGGCTGGCTTGCGAGGTAGCTGACCTCGCCGACCTGGACACGGGTTTCCTCGAACACCTCGCGGCGCACGGCGGCCTCGAGCGTCTCGCCCGGTTCGACGAAGCCTGCAAGAAGCGAATACATGCCGTCGGGCCAGCCCGGGCTGCGTCCCATCAGGACCGAGTTGCCGCGGGTGATCAGCATGATGACGACGGGGTCGGTGCGCGGGAAATGCTGGCCGCCACAGCCGGGGCAGACCCTCTGCCAACCCGCCTGGGCCATGTCGGTGGCCTGCCCGCAACGCGCGCAGAACCGGTGGGTCGCATGCCAGCCGAACACCGCCTTGCCGGTCGCCGCAAGTTCGGCGTCCCGCGGAGACAGCCAAGTCATGACCCGGCGCAGTTCCACGAAACACGCGGTGTCGGGCAGCTTCGGGTGGCGCTGCTCGGTCGGATCGAGAAATCCGCCCAAGAGGTCGGGGTCGAGGTCGTCGGGCTCCCAGGCCGAGAGATCGCAGGCAAAGCACGGCGCGCCGTCCTCGCGGCCAATCAGGATGCGTTCGTCCGCGGCCTCGTCCAGCACCGGGTGATCCATCGGAAGCCGGACCAGGGCCGCCGGGCGCTCGGGCGTGATCAGGACCTTGCCGCGCCAATAGAGCAGCGTCCGCGCCCGCGGATCGCACATCGCCGCCGCGACCTTGTCCGCGTCCGCACGGATTTCTCCGGCCCGATCGAGCGCCGATCCCCCGAATGTCACCGTTTCCGCGAGTTTCATACCGCTCCCGTTCGCATCCCGGACTTCGACGTCGCATGGTGCGCCGCGCGGCGCAAGTCCGCGCCGAAAGGAACCTCGGTGGGGATTGCCAAGTCACGCGCGATCTGATCGAACCGATACAGCCTTAGATTGTTCGGCAGGACAGGAGGACAGCCTGATCGCGGACAGCGCAAAGCCATCGTCGGAACCGGTTCGGGCCAGCCTGCGGATCTTGGCGACCACGGATCTGCATATGCAGCTTGTCGGGCATGACTACGTAAACGATCGCCCGGTCGAGCGCCGCGGGCTCGCCATGTTGGCCCCGATGATCGAACGGGCGCGGGCTGAGGCTGTCGCACGCGGCGATCTGTGCCTGCTGCTCGACAATGGCGACACGTTGCAGGGGACACCGCTGGGCGACTGGCTGGCCGAGCAAGGCACGGACGTGTCGCCGCACCCGATGGCCGCGAGCCTGAACCACCTGCGATACGATGCGGTCGGGCTCGGAAACCATGATGTCGACCACGGTCTGCCCTACCTTGCGTCGGTTCTCGACCAGTACAACATGCCGGTGGTCTGCGCCAACCTGACCAGCCCGACTCTGCCGATGCTGCGCCGTCTAGCGGTTCTCGACCGCACGGTGCGGGATACCGCAGGCGAGGCTCATCCGCTGCGCATCGCAGTTCTGTCGGTGCTACCACCGCAAACAGCCGACTGGTCGCGGCACCACCTCGAGGGGCGCGCCACGGTCACGGGCGCGCTCGATGCGCTGCGCTGTGCGCTGGCCGAGGCCCGCGCGGAAGGCGCAGACCTTGTCGTCGTCCTTGCGCACATGGGGATCAGCGGCAGCGAAAGCGGCCCCGATCCCGAAAGCGCCGCGCGCGCCATCGCGGCGCTCGACGGGGTCGATGCCGTGGTGGCGGGCCATACACACCTGCGTTTTCCCGGCCCCGACCACGACGGCATTGCCGGTGTCGACAGCCGGCAGGGAACACTCGAAGGCAAGGCCGCCGTGCTACCCGGCGTCGCTGGGTCCGATCTGGGGGTCATCGACCTCGACCTGATGCGCGACGGCACCCGCTGGCGCGTGCAGAACCACACCGCCCGGCTGGAAGCTCTGCCGCTCGAAGCGCCGAGAGACCCCGCGATCCTGCGACTGTCGCAGCGGGCGCACGAAGCGACCCGCAGCTTCCTCTCCGCGAAGGTGACGGAATTGCCAGAGGCGATGCACAGCTACTTCGCGCTGGCACAAGCCGGGCCGCTCTCGCACCTGCTGGCCGCCGCCAAGCGGCGTGTCGTCAGCCGTGCGCTCTGCGGCACACCGCTCGAGGACCTGCCGCTGCTGGTTGCCACCGCGATCCCCGCCGTCGGCGGTCTCGAGGGTCCGGACAATTTCGTCTGCCTGCCGAAAGGCGCGGTGCCGCGACGCTCGATCGCGGGTATCTCGCCCTACCACAACCAGGTCTGGGCGGTGCGTGTGACCGGCGCTCAGGTGCGTGACTGGCTCGAGCGCTCAGCCCGAATCTTCGAAACACTGACCCCGGGCAACGCCGACCAGTTGCTTGTAGATACGCGGGTGCCCGGGTTCCGCTTCGACACGGTGCACGGTCTGGATTACGAAATCGACCCGACGCGCGCGCCCGCCTTCGACCACTCGGGCTACCCGGTGCCCGGCGCCCCAAGGCGTATCCGCAACCTGACCTTCCGCGGCGCGCCGCTCGACCCCGCGCAGGATTTCGTGATGGCGACCACGCATTACCGGATCGGCGGCGGCGGCGGATACGAAATTCACCACGACACGCAGGTCGCATTGCGCAGCAATACCTCAACCGAGCGCGCCCTGCTCGACTGCCTGCGGTCTGACGATTGGGCGCTACCGGACACGCGTCCGCCATGGCTCTTCACGCCGGGATTGGGCGTCAAGGCCGTGCTCTACACCGCTCCGGACGCAGTGCGGCACCTGTCCGATCTCGCATGGATGGCGCCGGAACCGCTCGCGCCGACCTGCGATGGCTTCCTTCCGGTGCGGCTTAGCCTGTGATCTGGCGGCCTGGGTTGCGGCATGCGCGACAAAGGCCTATATCACGCGGTGAGAGGTTGGCGCGGGCGAGCGCCTCGCCAACCCGGTCAGGTCCGGAAGGAAGCAGCCGTAACGAGTCCCGCTTGGGTCGTTGTCCAGCCTCTCACTTCGACTCCCCGGACCGGAGGACAGCATGGAGCTTGTCACCCCTCTCCGGGCGGCGCGCGGCTAGGCCGACCCGCCCGATGCATCGAACGGACCGCAGCATGTGCATGCGGACCGATCTGAAGGCATTTTCGGGATCTTCGAACAAATGACAGACTTTTCCCTTTCCGACCTCGGATGGTCGGACCACCGTGCGCGGGCGCTCGAGCCGGGCGAAACTGGCAGGCCCGCGCGCATCACGAGCGTGCATCGCAATCGCGCCGAGGCGCTGGGCGAGGCAGGTGCCCTCGACCTGTCGCTGCCGGACGGCGCGCCGCTCGCCGTGGGTGACTGGGTACTGCAGGATGGCACCCGCATCCTGTCGGTACTGCCACGCGACACGCAGCTTGGGCGCAAAGCCGCGGGCCGCGAACACCGCGACCAGCTGATCGCGGCGAATGTCGACACGCTGGGCATCGTGACCAGCTGCAACGACGACTTCCGCGAAGCGCGGGTCGAGCGCTACCTCGCGCTCGCCGCGCAATCGGGCTGCCTGCCGCTGGTGGTACTGACAAAGGCCGACACCTGCCCCGACCCCGCGACCTACCGACGCGCGGCCGAGCGCCTGTCGCCTCTGGTCACAGCCCTGACGCTGGACGCGCGCCAGCCCGACGAGGCGCGCAGGCTCGATCCATGGTGCCGGGGCGGCCAGACCCTTGCGCTTGTCGGCATGTCCGGGGTCGGCAAGACCACCCTGCAGAACGCCCTGACCGCCACCGAGGAAGCCACGCAGGGCATCCGCGAGGCCGATGCGCGCGGACGACACACCACCACCGCGCGCGCCCTGCGCCGCACGCTGGCCGGAGGTTGGCTGATCGATACGCCCGGCATGCGCGAACTCGGGTTGGTCGATGCCGCGGAGGGGATCGACGAGGTGTTTTCCGACATTGGCACGCTGGCCGGGGAATGCCGGTTCCGCGATTGCGGCCACGAGAGCGAACCTGGCTGCGCGGTGCAGGAAGCCGTCCGCCGAGGCGAACTCGACCCCGAGCGATTGCGGCGCTGGCGCAAGCTTCTGCGCGAGGACCAGATCAATTCGGAAACCGTTGCCGAGGCGCGCGCGCGGCAGCGTGGTCTGCAGAAACTCTATGACGAAGGTGCGCGACGCGGGCGCGACAAGCGGCGATGACGCGGTGCGGTGCGCGCTCTGGCGTGCACCGCTCCGTCAGATCTGATCGGGCCCGAAGGTGTCGCACCGGCCGATGTCACCGGTGTCGTAGCCGGCGGCAAACCAGCGCATGCGCTGCTCGGAGGTGCCGTGGGTGAAGCTGTGCGGGTTCGGAACCCGGCCCGCCTGACGCTGGATGTAGTCGTCGCCGATCTTCCTGGCGGCGTTCAGCGCCTCCTCGATATCGCCCTTGTCCAAGAGGCCCTGCACGTTGCTGGCCCAGACTCCCGAAAGGCAATCAGCCATGAGCTCAAGCCGAACCGTCATCTGGTTTGCCTCGACCGTGCTGGCCTGCTGGCGCGCGGCGTTGACCTTGGGCAGGATGCCAAGCTGGTTCTGGACGTGGTGCGCGACCTCATGTGCGATCACGTAGGCGGCGGCAAAGTCCCCACCCGCACCCATCTGCTGGTCGAGCATGCGGAAGAAATCGGTGTCGAGATAGGCCTTTTCATCCGCCGGGCAGTAGAACGGGCCCGTCGCCCCCGAGGCGCTGCCGCAGGGGCTTTGCGTCACGCCCGCGAAAAGCACCAGCACAGGCGGCTCGTAGGTCCGGCCCAGCTGTTCGGCGAAGATGCGCGACCAGACCTCCTCGGTCGTGGCCAGCACCCGGCTGGAGAACTCCGCCTGCTGGTTGCTCTGCTCGGAGGGTTCGCGCGACTGGGTCACCGGCGCGCCTCCGCCCGCTCCCTGCAGGAAGGGGGTCACGTCGATTCCGGCGAAATACCCGATGATCAGCACGAGAATCAGCCCGATGCCGCCGATGCCACCGGCGCGCCGGCCGCCCATGCGACGGCGATCCTCCACGTTCCGGCTGCCGCGAATTCCCCTCAGGCGCATGGACCCATCCCCCTTGGCGCAGTTTGCGATACTCAGACATCCTACATGCGCGGCGACGTTGGGTCAGCGCAAAAAATGCCCGGTTCCCTTCCCGCCGCAGTCACTCAATGCGCCGAACGGCGCGGCAGTTCCGCCGACCGCGGCGGGGTTGCGCCCGAGACGGGCCCGGCGACGACCTCGACAATCGCGCAGGTTGGGCCTGTCATCGCGCAGGTCGACCGCTATAGTCATCGCCATGCCGAGCAGCCAGCAAATGGCGGAGGACCGCACCGACTGGGCCGAGGATCGCACGATCCTCGCCAACGAGCGCACGTTTGCCGGGTGGATGCGCACCGGCATGGCCAGCCTCGCCGTCGCCTTAGGTCTCAAGGCGGTCTTCGGGGATTTCGAACCCACATGGGCGGCGAAGCTCGTGGCACAGGTTTTCGTCCTCGTCGCGCTGCTGATCTTCTGGGCCGCCTGGCGGAAATCGATCGAGACCCAAAAACGCATGAACGAGCACGATGCGAAGGCCCAGCCAAGCCGGTCCCTTACGGTGATCGCGGTCACGCTGTGTTTCGGCGCGGTCGCAACCGGCGCCGTGCTCTGGCTTCTGTGAGTGCTGGTGGACGGCATCGGTCGCAAGCCTTAGGGTCTGCGCGAACAGACAAGGCGCGAAGATGTCCGACTCCCCCCGATACCAGGTTCTCGCACGCAAGTACCGGCCCGAAACCTTCGCCGATCTCGTCGGCCAGGACGCGATGGTGCGCACCCTGCGCAACGCCTTCGAGGCCGACCGCATCGCCCAGGCCTTCATCATGACGGGCATCCGGGGCACCGGTAAGACCACCACCGCCCGGATCATCGCCAAGGGCATGAACTGCATCGGATCGGACGGTACCGGCGGACCGACGACCGATCCCTGCGGCGTCTGTGAGCATTGCACGGCGATCATGGAGGGCCGACACGTCGACGTGATGGAGATGGACGCCGCCTCGCGCACCGGCGTCAACGACATCCGCGAGATCATCGACAGCGTGCATTACCGGGCCGCCTCGGCGCGCTACAAGATCTACATCATCGACGAGGTGCACATGCTCAGCACCTCGGCCTTCAACGCGCTGCTGAAGACGCTCGAGGAGCCGCCCGCGCATGTGAAATTCATCTTCGCGACCACCGAGATCCGCAAGGTGCCGGTGACCGTGCTTTCGCGCTGCCAGCGCTTTGATCTGCGCCGGATCGAGCCCGAAGTGATGATCGGTCTCCTGCGCCGCATCGCCGAGGCGGAAGGTGCGCAGATCGCCGAGGACGCGCTGGCGCTGATCACCCGCGCAGCGGAAGGCTCGGCGCGCGACGCGACCTCGCTGCTCGATCAGGCGATCAGCCACGGCGCGGGCGAAACCGGGGCCGACCAGGTCCGCGCGATGCTCGGTCTCGCCGACCGGGGCCGGGTGCTCGATCTCTTCGACATGGTGCTGAAAGGCGATGCCGCAGGCGCGCTGACGGAACTCGGCGCGCAATATGCCGACGGGGCCGATCCGATGGCAGTCATGCGCGATCTGGCCGAGATCACGCACTGGGTGTCGGTGGTCAAGATCACGCCCTCGGCCGCAGAGGATCCGACCGTCTCGCCGGACGAGCGCGCGCGCGGGCTGCAGATGGCCGAGGCACTGCCGATGCGGGTTCTGACACGGCTCTGGCAGATGCTGCTCAAGGCGCTGGAAGAGGTGGCGCAGGCCCCCAACACGATGATGGCCGCCGAGATGGCGGTGATCCGCCTGACCCACGTCGCCGACCTGCCCTCACCCGAGGAGCTGGTGCGCCGGCTCAAGGACGAGACGCCGCCGCCGGGCCCCGGTCCGGGTGGCGGGCGCCAGGTCTCGGCGCCGCAGGCCGAAGCCGCGCCGGTCGCCTACCGGACAGGCGGGCAGAGCGGGCGCGGCGCGGGTCTCGCACCGCAGGCCGCGCTTGCGCAGAGCCCCGACGAGGCACTGGCGCGGTATGCCACCTTCGATCACGTCGTCGAACTGATCCGCGCCAACCGCGACGGCAAGCTACTGGCCGATGTCGAGACCGACCTGCGGCTCGTGTCCTACCAGCCCGGCCGGATCGAATTCCAGCCGACCGACAGCGCGTCGCGCGACCTCGCCCAGCGCCTCGGACACCGGCTGCAGGGCTGGACCGGCAACCGCTGGGCGGTCAGCGTGGTCTCGGACGGTGGCGGAGAGACCATCGACGAGGTGCGCAATGCCGAACGCTACGCGATGGAAGCCGAGGCGCAGGCGCATCCCCTGATGCAGGCGGTGCTGGCCTCCTTCCCACAGGCAAAGATCTCGGCGATCCGCACCGCGCAGGAGATCGCGGCGCAGACCGCCAGCGAGGCGCTGCCGGAGGTCGAGGAAGAATGGGATCCGTTCGAGGAGGACTAGGCGTTTCTTCGCCCCGGCGTCCGCTCCGGGCCTTGTCGTCGCAACCCGGCGGGCCGATATAGGGCGCAACGCGGCCGGTCGGGGCCGTGGCAGCTGACAGAAGCGGCGCAGAGCGAGCGCAAGGCAACGAATTCCCGGAAGGAGACCAGATGTTCAAGGGACTTGGCGGACTTGGCGACATGACCAAGATGATGAAGGCCGCGCAGGAAATGCAGGGCAAGATGGCCGAGATGCAGGAGGAGATGCACAACATCACCGTGACCGGCGAATCCGGTGCGGGCCTGGTCAAGGCCGTCTGCAGCGCCAAGGGCGAACTCAGGTCGCTCGACATCGACCCGTCGATCTTCAACAAGGACGAAAAGGAAGTCGTCGAGGACCTGATCCTTGCCGCGATCAAGGACGCGCAGGCGAAGGCGTCGGATCGCGCGCAGGAAGAGATGTCGAAGCTAACCGAAGGTCTCGGCCTGCCGCCGGGCATGAAACTGCCGTTCTGAGCGTTGCGCCGGGCGGGCGCGGGTCAGATGGCCCGCCCGTCCGCGTCGAAGAAATGCACCGGCCCGTCGAAGGACAGGCCGACCTGCGACCCCGGCTTCAGCTCCGAATCTCCGATGAGCCGTACGGTCAGCCGGCCCGCGCTGCCGGCGTCGATGATCACGAAGGTATCGGCCCCGAGATACTCCAGCACGTCCACCGTTCCGTCGAGTTGGCCCGTTCCGGCGTCTCCGAGTGAGATATGTTCCGGCCGCACGCCCAGCTTCACCGCGGGGCGGTCGCCCGAGAAGTCGCCTCCGCGCCCGCCGTCGAGGCGGTAGGATGCGCCGTCCGTCGTGCAGGCCATAACGTTCATCGCCGGGCTGCCGATGAACTGCGCGACGAAAAGGTTGGCCGGGTTCTCGTAAAGCTCGCGCGGCGTGCCGGCCTGCGCGATTGTCCCGAACTCGAGCACCACGATCCGGTCGGCCAGTGTCATCGCCTCGACCTGGTCATGGGTGACGTAGATCATCGTCGAAGCCAGGGCCTGGTGCAGCTTTGCGATCTCGTAGCGCATTTCGACGCGCAGGGCCGCATCGAGGTTCGACAGCGGTTCGTCGAAGAGAAACGCGGTCGGGTCGCGCACGATCGAGCGCCCGATAGCGACCCGCTGGCGCTGACCGCCGGAGAGCGCCTTTGGCCTGCGATCGAGATAGTCGTCGAGCTTGAGAATGCGCGAGGCTTCCGACACCTTCTCGTCGATCACCGATTTCGGCGCACCGGCGGTCTTGAGCGAAAAGCCCATGTTGTCGCGCACCGACATATGCGGGTAAAGCGCGTAGGACTGGAAGACCATCGACAAGCCGCGCCGCGAGGGCGGGTCCGAGGTCACGTCCTTGCCGTCGATCAGAAGCTGCCCGCGCGAGATCTCCTCGAGCCCGCCGATCATGCGCAGCAGCGTGGACTTGCCGCAGCCAGACGGGCCGACGAAGACGACGAACTCGCCATCCGAGATGTCGAGGTCGACGCCCTTGATAACCTGCAGGTCGCCGAACCATTTCTCGATCTTGCGTAGCGCAATCGCTCCCATCGTCAGTTCCTCGCGTTGGGACTGGCCCAGGCGAGCCAGATCGCCGCCGTCCAGGTGAAGTGGTTGCCGCCGCAGGGCGTGCCGTCGGTCGGGTCGAAGTACTCGTAGAACCCGCCGTCGCGGATCAGCCGTGCGGTTTCGCGGCGCAGGCGCATTTCCTCGTTCCCGCGGCCGGCGTCTTTGAGACCCATCGCAATCAGGGAATTGACCACCGGCCAGGTGGGACCGCGCCAGTAGCGCCGGGCATCGAAACTCGGCGCCGCGGGATCGTTCGACGGGAAGCCGTACTCGACCCGGTCCCAGATCGCCGAGAGCCTGTCCTCCATTTGCGGGTTCTCAACCGCCGCCAGCAGCCCCAGCGACGCGCCCGAACTGATCGAGCGCGCGAACGCGCCGGTGCGCATGTCGCGGGCGCAGTAGGCCTGAAGGTCCTCGTTCCAGATGCCGGGCAGCGCCGTCTCGAGGTCCCGCGCCCAACCCAGCGGTTCTGCGGAGTCCGCGCCCAGCACCTCGGCCAGCGCCGCGAGGTCGCGATTGGCCCGGATCAGGATGAAGGTGATCGCCGGATCGGCCATCACGAACGGACCTTTGCCGAGGATCTGCCCTTGGTCCCAGCCACAGGCGACGCCGTACTGCACGAGCGCGAGGTACCGGTCGTATTCCTCCTTGCTCGGGCGCATAGACGCATCGACGTGCCCGGTGTCGCGGCGCTGGTAGGGGCCGACGCCCGAGCCGTCGACATTCTCCATGCCCGGATCCCAATCCGGACAGTTGTCGCGCCCGGACTCCCAGGGATGCGTCACGCAGGCGAGCCCGTCGACGGTGCGTGCCTCGCGCCACCAGCGGTGCCAGTCCAGCAGCTTCGGATAGAGGGCCGAAAGGCGGTCCCGCCCGGCCTCCGGGTCGGTCTCGAAGATCTTGCGCGCCAGCGTGGCGGCGACGGGCGGCTGGCTGATCCCCGAGGACGGTGGGGTCTGCCCGGTGCTCCAGACCGAAGAGCCCGGAAAATACCCGTCATCCTCGACGTGGAAGATGATATGCGGCACCATGCCGGTGTCCCATTGCCCCGAAAACAGCGTCTCGAGTTCGGTCCAGGCGCGGTCGATGTCGAAGGTCGAGAACCCCCAGGCGGCGAAGGCGGAATCCCAGTTCCACTGGAAGGGGTAAAGCCCCTTGGTGGGGATCGTGTAGCCGCCCCTGTCGTTGTCACGCAGGATCTGCCGCGCGCGGTCGTCGAGGTCTTGGTCGGTCATCGTCACCCCTTTACCGAGCCCGCGGTCAGGCCCTTGGTCATGAAACGTTCGAGCCCGAGGAACAGCGCCATGATCGGCACCGTCGCGATGACCGAGCCCGCCATCAGGTGCTGGCGCGGAATCTCGGAGGAATTGAGCATCGCGACCCCGCGGGTCAGCGTGAATTTCGACGGATCGTCGAGCAGCATGAACGCCAGCAGAAACTCGTTCCAGGCGATCATGAAGACGTAAAGCGACACCGAGGCCAGCGCCGGCAGCGACAGCGGAAGCGTGATCTTCCAGATCACCGCAAGCCGCGACAGCCCGTCCATCAGCCCCGCCTCCTCAACCTCGGCGGGCAGGCCCCGGAAATAGCCCTGCAGCATGTAGAGCGCGACCGGGATGGTTGTCACGGGATAGATCAGCACGATGCCAAAGATCGAATTGCGCAGGCCGGTCATCGAGAAGGCGATGTAGATCGGCAGGGCGAGCACGATCATCGGCACCATGTAAATGAGCAGGATCGAGCGCGAGAACGCGAGCCGCCCCTTGAAGCGCAGCCGCGCCACGGCATAGGCGCCGGGGATCGAGAACAGCAGGGTCAGCAGCACCGTAAGGCAGGAGACATAGAACGACGTCCAGAGGTAGGTGCCGAAACTGAAGGTCGTCATCAGCTCGACATAGCTGTCGAAAAGGCCCCAGCCCTGGCTGAGGTCCAGCGTGAAATCCAGCGGGTTCTGCATCAGCTGCTGCTGGTTCTTCAGGCTTGTCATCACCATGACGTAGAAAGGAATGGCGACGATCGCGGTGAAGAAGACGTAGCCGAAACCGAGCAGGAAGCGGATCACCGAATGCTCGAATTCGTGGCGCGTGGCCGGCCCCGCAGGCAGACCCGACACCATCCATGCCAGCGGCCAGGCGGACCCGAAGGCGGCGAGGAAAACCGCGATCCAGCGCCCGGCAAAAGAAACTTCGCCGGTCAGGACCGGGCCGATGCCGGCGACCGCAAAGCCGGCGAGAACCGCAGCCGCAACGCCGAGCAGCATCTCGCGCTTCACCCGGACCGCCAGCGCGCCGAGACCCGCACCGAAGACCAGCGACCAGACCAGCGAAGGGCGATACTCGGCCCCGGTGGCAAAGGACATGATCACGGTGACACCGGTGGCCACGACGACCATCCAGACCGCACCGATGAGCGGGCCGGTGATGTTGCCGTTGTGCAAGGGGCGCGCCCAGCCGCCGGTGGTCCAGGTTTCGCGGGAGATGTCAGTCACAGCCCTTCCTCCCGGCTGATGAAGCGGAAGAAGAAGTAGGAGAAGATCAGCAGGCAGCCGAAAATCACAACGGCGACGGCCGCCCCCGCCCCGATATTGGAGACGGCGAAGGCCTGTTCGTAGACGTTCACGGTCAGCGTGCGCGTGCCGGCGTTGCCGCCGGTCAGCAGGAAGATGTCGTCGAACTTGTTGAAGGTCCAGATGAAGCGCAGCAGGAAGAGTACCGACAGGATGCCCAGAAGCTGCGGCAGCGAGAGGAACCAGAACTGCTGGAACGGCGAGGCGCCGTCCATGTCGGCGGCCTCGTACATATCCTCGCCGATGGATTGCATGCGCGCGAGGATGAAAAGGAAGCTCAGCGGGAAGTAGCGCCAGATCTCGAACACCGTCACCATGATCAGCGCCAGCGGACGCTCTCCGAAGAAATTGATCGACGTGTCGCTGACGCCCATCTGGATCAAGAGCGCATTGGCCGAGCCCGAGAACGGATCGAAGAGGATCACCCAGGTGAAGGCGACGGCGATGACCGGGGCGACATAGGGAAAGAGGTAGAGCCCGCGCAGGATCGACTGCCCCTTGAACGAACGGTCGAGCAGCATCGCAGCGAAAAGCCCCACCAGCAGCGCGCCGATGGTCCCGAAAACGGTGTAGAACATCGTCACGCCCAGCACCGACCAGAATTCACCGCCGTCGAAGACCCGCTGGAAGTTCTCGAGGCTAAAATCAAGGCTGGTCAGGACATTGGGCGCGGTACCCGAGATCGCCGGAACGCTGGCTTCGAGCGCCGCTTCGACCGCCGCCTCCTCGCCCTCCAGCGTCACCGAAAGCTCGAGCTCGTCGCGACCGCCGCCGTCGAGATCGCCGAAGTCGCAGAAGAGATCGCGCCCTTCGATCGCGCAGCGCGGGTCGAGCGCGCCCGGCGTCAGCCCTTCGGGCAGCGTGTCGCGCAGGGTCACCCCCGAGATCGTCTCGCTGCGCGACGAGTTGCGCAGCCGGTACTCGATGCGCATCTCTTCGCCCGAGCCGCGCAAGCTTTCGCGGATCACCGGCGCGGGCGGGCGCAGGTCGGCGAGCCCGATGGGCTTGAAGCTGATCCAGAAGATCGACAGCAACGGGATGACCACGACCGCCGAGACGATCAGCAGCGTCGGTAGCAGCAGACCCCAGGCCAGCCGCGCTTCGCGGCGGGCGAGCGGACCTGTGCCTTTCGGCGGTACGGCATCTGACATTGCGTCATCCTCGGGACGGGTCGCGGCAGGGGCCGGCACGGCCCCTGCCCTCATGGTTCACTCGATCGCGGCCAGCTCGTCGTTCATCTTGGCAACCGCCTCCGCGGCCTCGATCTGGCCGTCCATGTATTCGCGCACGACCCGGTTGATGACCTGGCTGTTTACGATCTTGGAGGCGAGGGCGAGCTGGTTCTCGGCCACGCCCCAGCGCTTGGCGACGTCGAGGCCGCCGACGATCTCGTCGATCATCGCGGCACCGTAAAGCTCCGCCAGCGGAGCCTTGCGATCCACGCCCGCGGGCAGTTGCGACCAGGCCTCGATGAACTCCTCGCTGCCGGCCTCGCCGCCGCGACGTACCGGGAACTTGCCCTCGGGCGCGATGGCCAGCGTGGCGGTATAGCCCGTCGACATCGAGTATTCGACGAACTGCTTGGCCTCGTCGAAATCGGCGTCCGCCGTGATGCCGAAATAGCGGATGTCGGCCCAGGCCGCACCGTCGGGGTTCGAGGGGCCGGCGAAATTGGTCACGATCCCGGTCTTCGAGGCAAGCTCGGGCGAGGTCGGATCGTCGTTGATCGTCGGCGGTGCGCTGTCGCGCAGGCCCGCGAGTTCGTCGAGGATGAACGGCGACCAGATGATCATGGCCGCGTCTCCCGCGAAGTAGAGCGTGCGCGACTGGTCCCAGTAAAGCTCGCCCGGCGGCGAGGCTTCGGCGAGCTTCTTGTAGAATTCCAGAACCTCCACCGTCGCGGCTTCGTCGAAGCCGCTGAAGCCGTCCGCGCCGACGGGTGTCGCACCGTTGGCGAGGAAGACATGCTCCAGCACCTGGCTCATGAAGTTCTCGTCGACCTTGGTGGCGGCGACAAAGCCGAACATCTCGGGCGGGTTGTGCAGCGTCTCGATCGCCGCCTCGACGGCAGCAAAGGTAGTGGGCGCTTCCAGCCCTGCCTCCTCGAAGAGATCCTGCCGGTAGAGGATCATCTGCGTCCAGCCATCGACCGGCACGCTGGCCCAGCCGTCTTCGGTCTTGGCGAAGTCGAGCGCACCCGGCGCGAAGGTGTCGGGACCCAACGCCTCGATCACTTCGGTCGCGGCCTCGGTGTCGAGAATGCCTGCATCGACCCAAGGCAGTGCGTATTGCAGCGTGTGGTAGATCACGTCCGGCAGGTCCCCGGCGGCAAAGGCCGCCGTGGCGCGGGTGCCCAGATCGGACTCGGTGACTGGGATGACCTCGACGCCGATGCCGGTCTCCGCCTCGAAATCGGCCGCCAGCTTCTCCTGCTGGGCGAGACGCTCGGGCTGTTCCTCTGTGGTCCAGAACCGGATGTCCGCGCCGGCGGCCCCGGCCAGCAGCGCGGCAAGCGCGGTACCGGCCAGAAGCCGGGTGGTGATTTGCTTTTGTGTCATGGTTGTCTCCCTCGGGTTTCATTGCGTTTTTGTGTGATCTTTGCCGCCAGCCCGGCGCTGTCCTGTGCCGGCGGGCCGTCCGTGCCGCCGATGCGCAGACGGGCATGCGCGGTCTCGCGCAGGTCCTCGGCCGACGCGCCGCGGCAGCGTTCGATCAGCAGGCGGGCCAGTCGCGCGCCGGCCTCGGCCTGATCGACTTCGAAACTTGTCAGCGTCGGCGTGACTGCGGCGGCCTCGGGGATGCCGTCATAGCCGATCAGCGATAGGTCGCGCCCGAGGTCCAGCCCAAGCGCGGCAGCGGCGCGGTAGACACCCAGTGCCGCCGTGTCGAGCGCGCAGAGAATGGCGGTCGGCGGCTCCGGCAAGGCCAGAAGCCGCCGCGCCGCCGCCTCGCCTTCGTCGACGCTCACGACACCGCTCAGCATCAGGTCGGGGTCGGCCACGAGCCCCGCCGCCGCCATGCCGTCGCGGAATCCGCGCGCCCGCAAGGCCGAGTAATTGAACCGCGTCGCCCCGTTCAGGAACGCGATCCGGCGGTGACCGTGATCGGCCAGGCGGATCACCGCCTCGCTCATCGCGTCTTCGCCAAGGATGTCGAACCAGGCGCAGCCTTCGGGATTGCCGGTGCGACCGTAGAGCACGAAGGGCACGCGGCGATCGCGCAGCAGGTCGATGCGCGGGTCGCGCACCTTGGTCCGCGGCAGGATGAAGCCGTCTGCCTTGCGGTCCGCGACGATGCGCCGGAAGGTCTCGAGCCCCTCGGCTTCGCTTTGCGCCGTCGCCACGGTCAGGGTCCAGCCCTCGCTGCCCGCTGCCGTCGAGATGCCGCGCAGGAAATCGGCGAGGAAGGGGCGCTGGCTGTCGTGCTGTTCAAGCTGCATCACGAGCCCGACGGCGCGCACCCGTCCGGTGCGGATCGCCTGCGCGGTGGCAAGCGGCCTGTAACCCATGCGCTGTGCAGCGCCCGCCACGCGACGCCGGGTCGCCTCGGAGATATCGGGATAGTCGTTCAGCGCCCGCGACACCGTGCCCTTGGTCAGCCCAAGCGCCTCGGCAAGATCGCTGATCCGCACCCGGTCGCCACGACCGGCGCGCGTCTCCACAGGCTTGGTTTTCACCTCTGTACGTCCTCCCATGCAACGCAGGATTGTCTCCGAAACCGGTTTCGGCAAGGGTTTTTCGCGCAGATCCATTTTCCCGGCAACCACGGGTGCCGGCCAAAACGAGATCCGCAAGCGGCCTTGCGCGCGAAAGGCGGTGGGTGCAGTGTCTGCCCGAACGGGTTGGAGGCTGTGATGACAGAGGCGGAATCTCCCAAGGGCAAGGATGCGCAAGACACGCGGGTGTTCGACGCGGCCGTCGACCGGTTCGCGCTGCATTCCGGCGACGCGCTCGACCAGCTCACCCTGCGCCTCAGCGCGCTTTCAGAGACTGCGCGCAGAGCGCGCGGCAAGGCGATCGCGGTCGCCATCGTCGGCTGGGGCGTACTGCTCTTCATCACCTTGCTGTCGGGAACCGCCGCCGGGTTCCGCGGCGCGTTCCTTGCCGATGCCAACGCTTGGGCGCGCTACCTGGTCGCCTCGCCGCTTCTCTTGCTGATGGACCGCCGGGTCGACGTCCAGCTGCGGCGCTACCTCGCGCATTTCGCCGAGGCGCCGTTGATCGCACCGCATCACATGACGCAGGCCGCGGACGCAGTCGTCCGCGCGATCGACCGGGCGCGCAGCCGCCACGCGCTGCTGGCCTGCGCCGGGCTCGCGTTTGTCCTGGTGCTTTGCGGTCACCTCTTCCGGGACGTGCAGTTGCCTGACTGGCGATACGCCGGAACACCCGAGAATACCCGGGTCACCGTTGCAGGTCTTTGGGCCGGGCTGGTGACCGCGCCGATCTTCTGGTTCCTGCTTCTGCGCGCGCTTTGGCGTTATTTCTGCTGGGCGCAGCTTCTGCGCGGGATCGCGCGGCTCGACCTGCGCCTTGTCGCGACGCATCCTGACCGCTCCGGCGGACTCGGATTTCTCGGGCAGCATCCGAACGTTTTTTCAGCAATGATGTTCGCGCTGTCGATCTCGGTCGCGGGGTCGGTGGCGCAAGGATTGAGTTCCGGCCGGATCTCTCCGGATGCCTACGGCTGGATGCTGTCGATCTGGGTGGCAACGACCGCGGCGCTGTTTCTGGTGTCTCTGACAGCCTTCCGCGCACCGCTTCTCGACCTCAAGCGCCGGACCCGGATGGCCGCCGCCGCAAATGCAACCCGGCGCTTCCGCGCACAGGAACGCGAAACCTTCGGCCGGAACTTCGCCGCTCCGCAGGACGCCGAGGCCGAGGGCGACGCGGCGGACGCGGCCAAGATCGACGAGGCGGCGAAAAAAATGCGCACGATCCCCTTCAGCCGGGCCGCGATCCTGCCCCTGCTCGGCGCCGCGCTGCTGCCGCTGCTGGCCGCCGGCGCGACCCAGCTGCCACTGGGCGACATCGTGAGCGCGGCAAAAAAGCTGCTCGTGCTCTGAACCGGCACGGTCGGGCGGCCCGGCCCCCCGATCTTACAACAGGCTGCCGGCTGCGAGGCCGAGGCCTTTGAAATTCGGCCATTCTGGCAGATTCTTCTAGCGGAATCGGTTTAGCAAACTATTGTAAATACAAGTTTTGCGATTTTTGGGCGGGAGGTAACCACGATGTTCCGGACGACCCTGAAGTTTCTGGCCGGCTTGGCGATTTGCGCCGGCACGGCGTCCTTTGCACAGGACAGCGACGAAGACGCGCTCGACACAGAGATTGCCGACGAGGATCTGCTCGACACCGACGAGTTGTCCTCGCTGGTGGCGCCGGTCGCGCTCTACCCCGATACCCTGCTGGTTCAGGTGCTTGTCGCCGCGACTTCGCCGCTGGACGTGGTGAAGGCCAATCGTCTGGTAGAAGGCAATGCCGACGCCGACCCGCAGGAACTCGAGGCGCTGATCGCCGACGAGGACTGGGACGAAAGCGTCGGTGTTCTAGCAGAGGCCTTCCCCGACGTTTTGTCGGACATGGCCGAACATCTCGAATGGACCGAAGCGATGGGCACTGCGATGCTGGCCCAGAGCGACGACGTGATGGCCGCGGTCCAGGAACTGCGCAAGGATGCCGTTCAGACCGGGGCGCTTGAGAGCGGCGAGGAACAGCAGGTCGAGGTGACCGAGACCCAGGACGTCGTGATCCAGCCGACCGATCCGCAGGTGGTCTATGTTCCGCAGTACGAGGCGCAGCAGGTCTTTCCGGCGACCTATGGCTATGCCGATACGAACTACGGTGTCGGCGACGCGCTGATGACCGGCGCAGTGGCTTTCGGCACCTACGCCTTGATCGACGAGATCTTCGACGATGACGACGACTGGAACGACTACTGGGGCTGCCGGAACTGCGGCGGCTGGGGCGGCGGCCCGATCATCCATGATCCCGACATCGATCTCGACGTCGACGGCAACGTCAACATTGGCAATCGCGTCAACATCGACAAGGACACCAAGAAGAAGCTCAAGCAGGAGTGGAAGGCCGACGAGCGCAAGCGCAAGGACGCGCGCAAGAAGATCAAGAACCGCAAGAACGCCGACGGCAAGAGCAAGCTGCACACCGAAAAACACAAGTCACGTGGCGACAAGGTTCGTGAGAACATCTCCAAGAGCGGCAACCGCGACCTCGCGGCGGCAGTGGACCGTCCGAACCGGGATGGCAACCGCAACAACCGGCCCAATGCCGACCGGCCCAACCGAGGCGACACCGCGGACAGGAACCGACCCGGGAACAACCGCCCGAACGCGAACCGTCCCGACCGCGACCGGCCCGAGACGCGCCCCGCGCAGCGGCCGAAGCCCAAGGTCGATCGCGCCGCGTCGAACCGGCCCAAAACCGGCGCGTCGAACTCGATCAAGCGCAAGTCCAAAAACGGCGACAAGGCCAAGGTGCATCGCGCAGGGTCCTCGAAGGCGCACGCAAACAGGCCAGCGACGCAAAAGGCGGCTGCCAAGCCCGCGGTGAAAAAACCGGCGGCCCAAAAGCCGGCGGTCAGGAAAGCGGCGGCCAAGCCGGCCCAGGTGCGCCGGCCGGCCGCGAAACCGGCCGTGCGCAAGCCGACGGTCAAGCGGCAGGCATCGCGGCCTGCCATGCACAAGACCAGCCACGGCCACGTGTCCCGGGCATCTTCGAGCCGCGGCCACAAGAGTCGCGGCGGCAAGAAGCGGAGAAGATGATCATGGTACGTTTGTTGTCTGCCGCGGCCATCGCGGCCGTTCTCTCCAGCCCGGTGACTGCCGCGGAGGATCCGGCAACCTTCGATACGCCACAGGCCGCGCTCGACGCATTGATCGCGGCGCTCGAGGCGTCGGATCGCGACGGCGTCATCGCCGTCTTCGGGACCGAGGCGGTCGATGTAATCTCGTCGGGCAGCGCACCGCGCGACCGGCTGGTCTGGGAACGGTTCATGGAGCTCTACAAGGAGGGTTACAGCTTCGAACCGCAGGAGGACGGTTCGGTCGAACTGCTCGTCGGCGAAGACGACTGGCCGATGCCGGTCCCGCTGATCGAGAATGACGCCGGCGCGTGGTATTTCGACGCCGTCGCCGGACGCGAGGAAATCGACGCGCGTCGCATCGGGTTCAACGAGTTGTCGGTCATGGAACTGATGGAGGCCTACGTCGATCTGCAGGCCGAGTACCGGCTTGTCGATTACGACGAAGACGGCGTTATGGAGTTCGCCTGGCACATCATCTCGTCGCCGGACGAAAAAGACGGGCTCTACTGGCCCGAAGAGGACAGCCCGCTCGGCGACATCTTCGCGCGGGCGGCGGCGGTCGGCTACGAGATCGACGGAGAGGAGCAGGACCCGGAGCCGTTCTACGGCTACCTGTTCCACGTCTTCAATTCGCAAGGCCCGAATGCGCCGGGCGGCGAGATGGATTACATCATCAACGGCAACCAGGTGGTGAGCCACGCGCTGATCGCGGTGCCGGCCGACTACGGCCATACCGGCATCATGTCCTTCATGATCGGCGAGAACGGGATCCTGCTCGAGGCCGATCTGGGCGAGGACGACGAAACGGTGAACGCCGCGTTGCAGGCGTTCGACCCCGACGACCGGTGGACGGAAGTCGAAGAAGACGGCAACTGACGCGGGGCCCCGCGCGCGGGGCCGTATGGTGCAGACGGAGGAAAGATCCGATGACGGCTCGCAGGTTCGCAATGGGCGCGGCAATGGCGTTCCTCGCCGGAAGTCCCGCGCTTGCGCAGGACTGGGAAATCCAGGTGACGCCCTATGCCTGGCTTCTGGGAATGGAGGGCGATGTCGGTTCCTTCGGGCTTCCGGCGGCCGATGTCGACCTGTCCTTCGGCGATATTCTCGACAACCTCGATTATGCGGTCTTCATGCTCGGGGTCGCGCGTCGGGACGATTTCGCCGTCTTCTTCGACGGCTCGATCTCGCGCCTGTCCTACGATCAGGATGTGTCCGGCCCGAATGTCGACGATGTCGAGCTGGTTGCCAAAACGAGCAACTTCATGCTGTCGGTGGGCGGCACGCTGTCGCGATCCGACACGCACCGGCTCGAGGCCTACGGCGGTGCGCGCGCGTGGTGGCTGCGCAACGATTTCGAAGTCCGGACCGCTGCCGGGCGCACGATCCAGCGAGATTCCGACGCGGACTGGGTCGACCCGGTGGTCGGTCTGGTTGGCACATACCGGATCAACGACCGTTTCACCCTCTTCGGCAATGCCGAGGTCGGCGGATTCGGCGTCGGGTCGGACATGACCTGGAGTATCTTCGCGGGCACTACCTACAACATCAACGACACGGTGAACGTCGCCGTGGGCTGGCGCCACATGTCGGTCGACTACTCCGACGACGAGGTGATTTTCGATGTCGACCAGACCGGTCCGGTGATCGGCGCGACCTTCCGGTTCTGACGCAGGGCGGCCGCGGCGCCGCTCCGGCACAAGGGTCTGCGCTGTTGTCCTGCGGCAGCGCTCGCTGAAAATCCTTGGCTGGCAGGATCCTTTTCCTTTCGGCCCTCGGGACCATGCTGCTAGCGTGCGCCCGAAGACCCACAGACGCCGAAGGATACCACTTGTCCCGTCTCGCCACTGCCGCCGCCGCTTTCATTTCGTTTCTGCTATTTTTGACCGCCCCGCTCATCGCGCAGGAAAGTTCAACGGACGCCACCGCCGAAGACGCGGTCGCCCTGCCCGACCCGCTGACGCCAGAAGCCATCGACGCCCTCGTCGCGCGCCTCTCCGACGATCAGGTCCGAGGCCTGTTGCTGGAACAGCTCAACTCGACCGCGGAAGCCGCGGGCGAACCTGGCGAGGCGGCAAGCTTCCTCTCGGCGATCCAGACAGGGTGGGAGGCGTTCTACACGCCGATCCTGGCCGCGATCTCGCGGCTTCCGGTGCTGCTGTCCAAGCAGGCCGAGGCCTTTGCCGACCTCGGCGCGAAATTCGGTGCCAAGGGCCTGCTGCTTCTGGCCGGTCTGCTGGTCCTGTCGCTCGGCGTCGGGCTTCTGGCCGAGTATCTCGTCAACCTCTTCTCGCGCCGCTGGCAGACCTCCAAACGCACCTACGATGCCGACTCGCTGTGGGCGGCGCTCAGCTTCCTGTTCCGCCGCTTCTGCCGCGAACTGCTGGGTCTTATCGCATTCTACTTCGCCACCCGCGCCACGGCACTTTCGGTTATGACGCCGGAACAGCTGAGTTTCGCGGCGCCGTTCCTGACCTACCTGATCTGGTTCCCGCGTCTCGCCTATGCCGCCTCGCGGTTCATCCTCGCGCCCGAAACCCCGCACCTGCGCCTGGTCAACGTGTCGGACCACTGGGCGAAGTACCTGACGCGCAACCTCGTCGGTCTCGTCTTGCTGGGCGGGTTCACGCTTTACATCATTCACTTCAACAACCTGCACGGCGTTCCGCTGGAGGAAACTCGCATCGGCTTCTGGGCCAACCTCGCCGTGCACGTCTACATCGCCCTGATCGCATGGCGGGCACGCGAGGGCCTGCAGCAGATGATGCGCGGGTCGGACCCGGACCGGTCGGAGTTCGACGAACAGGCCGCCTTCTGGTATCCGCGGTTCGCCATTGCCGTCTCGGCCCTGATGTGGGTCGTCGTGACCATCCTGACCGGTCTCGGCTACGGCCGGCTGCTGCTGCATGCGCCGCATTACTCCACGATGTTCTGGCTGCTGATGGTGCCCGCCATCGACACCGCCGTGCGCGGTCTCGTGCGGCACCTGCACCCGCCGATGCTGGGCGAGGGTAAGGTGGCCGAGCGCGCCTTCGTGGCCACCAAGCGCAGCTACGTGCGCATCGGACGGGTGGTCGCCCTGACCCTCGTGGTCCTGATCATCGCGAATGCCTGGGGTCTCGACCTGCTCAGCATGGCCAGCGCGACCGAGGACACTTTCGCCAGCAACCTTGTTGAGTTCGTCATGGTCGCGGCCGTCGGCTACATCCTCTTCGAGGTGGTCTCGCTTTACGTCAATCGCCGGCTTGCGAAGGAACAGACCAGCTTTGCGGTCTCCGAGGAGGAACAGGGCGGCGAAGGTGGCGGACAGGGCGGCTCGCGCCTGGTGACGGTGCTTCCGCTGGTGCGGATCGCGTCGCAGATCGCCATCGTGGTGATCTTCGCCCTGCTCGCCATCGGATCGCTCGGCATCGACATCACGCCACTGCTGGCCGGTGCCGGCATCCTCGGCCTCGCCATCGGCTTCGGCGCGCAGAAGCTGGTGACCGACGTGGTCTCGGGCATCTTCTTTCTGCTCGACGATGCCTTCCGGGTCGGCGAATACGTCGAGGTCGACGGAACGATGGGTACGGTCGAGAAAATCTCGGTCCGCTCGATGCAGCTGCGCCATCACCGCGGACTGGTCCACACGATCCCCTACGGCGAGATTCCGAAGCTCACCAACTTCAGCCGCGACTGGGTGATCATGAAGCTCAAGTTCACGGTGCCTTTCGACACCGATCCGAACAAGGTGAAGAAGATCTTTAAGAAGATCGGCCAGGAGATGATTGCGGACCCGATGTTCAAGGACGACATGCTGGAGCCGTTCAAGAGCCAGGGCGTCTTCGATTTCGACGACGTCGGCATGATCATCCGCGGCAAGTTCATGGCCAAGCCCGGTACGCAGTTCACCATCCGCAAGGAGGTCTACAACCGCGTCAAGGCGGCCTTCAACGAAGCCGGCATCGACTTCGCCCGTCGCGAGGTCCGCGTGAACGTGCCGGGGCTGGAACAGTCGGATCTTACCGACGAGCAGAAGCAGTCCATCGCCGCCGCCGCGACCAGCGCCGCACAGCAGCAGGACGAAGGGAAATAACGCGGGCGGGCGCTCAGAAGCGCTGCCCGACGCTGATGTAGAGCAGCTTCTCGTCGTCGTTGTTGATCGAGTAGTCGATGCTGTAGTCCAGCGGGTAGCTTTTCGACAGGCGGATGCGCGCCCCGAGCCCGGCCGCGGTCTGGTACTCGCCGGTCACGGCGCCGGCCAGATCGTCGTCGACCGATCCCGCTCCGGCGAAGACCACGAACCCCAGCCAGTTGGTGATCCGGCCGCGGTACTCTGCCTGCACCGAGAACAGCGCGTCATCGAGGTACTGGGTCGACGAAAACCCGCGAAAGCCGTCGGTGGGGCCGATCGCGCAGCTGTCGAAGAACGGCGCTGCCTCCTCGGCGGCGCAGGCCGTGAGGCGTCCCGCGATCACGCCCTCGGAGAACACAGGCCGGTAGGCCGCGGCCTTCAGCACGCCCTTAAGGTAGTCCCGCTGGCCGATGTTGGTGACTTCGCCATAGGCAAGCTGGCCCGAGAACAGGGTTCCAGTCGTCGGATAGTAGGAATCGTCGCGGGTGTCGTAATTCGCCAGCAGCCGGAACTTGGCCACGGCGAGATCGGAATCGAGCTGCACCGATTGCGGCAGAATGCCGTCCTCGCCGCGCTGCAACCCGATCGTCGTCTCGGCATAGGACAGCCCGAACCCCAGCGACAGGCCGGACTGGAACCCGTACTCGAAGGTGGCGTCCACAGCGTTGGCCGATTGCGTGATCGGGACCGGGATCCCGAGAACGAAGAGGTCGTAGTTGAGGTCGGCGCTGGCGGCGAGAAAGGACACTTGCCAGCGGTTGTTGTCGAGGTTGAAGCTCAACCCCGCTCCGATACCCTCGCTGCCGTTCGACGTGCGAAACGCGCCAAGCCCAATCGAGGAGCCGTCCGAGCCGGCATCGTCGCTGAACAGCCACGCGCCACCCAAGGCCAGACCGCTGCCCAGCGCCGGGCTTTTGAACGGTACCGGAGCGGCGACGACCGAACCGTTGGCGAAACCGAACTCCGGCGCGTCCTGAAGCTGCGTGTTCAGCGTCGGCTCCTGCATCGGGATCGGCTGCGCCCCGGCAGCGGAGGCTTGCCAGGTGACCAGGCCCGCGAACAGGAGCAGATGCGGGCCGCGCGACCGTCGGAGCTGTCCGTGCCGGCGTGCTGAAAAGCCTTTTTTCCGATCATGACCTGTCACGCGCAATCTCCGGTTGGCGGTAGGCGCGCAGGCCGCGCCGCTCCGATATCTAGGAGCACCGGTTGTGACTGTCCATCGCATCCGCGCGAGACGGAGCCCGGCGTCATTTCGATGAGGCGCCCTGCCCTTCGTCCTCCACCACGCCCTTGTGGGTGACAAGGCGATAGACATAGATCAATGCAAGCGCACCGAACAGGATGTTGGACACCGGGTTCAGCCATTGCTGCACGAGATCGTACTGGCTGCCGAGCAGCATGCCGGCCAGGGTCAGGATACCGACCCAGACGGTCGTACCCACGGCCGTCAGCAGAAGGAAGGTGCCCTGCGGCATCCCGGTCAGCCCGGCCGGAACCGAGATCAGCGTGCGCACACCGGGTAGCAGACGCCCGACCAGCACCGCCATCCTGCCGTGACGCTCGAACCAGTCCTCGGCCCGGTCGAGATCCTCGAGCGTCATCGTGAACCAGCGCCCGTGGTTCGAGATCAGCCGCCGCACCCGGCGCCGCTTGAACTTCATCGCCGCGAAGTACCAGATCCAAGCCCCGGCGATCGAGCCCGCCATCCCGGCCAGCATGGTCGGTACGAATCCTAGGTCTCCGCGATGCACCAGAAACCCCGCCAAAGGCATGATCAGTTCGGACGGGATCGGCGGAAAGACGTTCTCGGCGAACATCAGGAAGGCGATGCCGAAATAGCCCGCCTGCTGCAGCAGCGCGACGATCCAGTCAAACATCGCGCGCCTCGCGCTCGGCGATGGCGCTGTCCTCTTTCTGAAGGCCGCGCCAACTGCCGTCGATCTTGCGAAAACGCACGCAGTCGCTGCGCGCGAAGGCGAGTGAGTCTCCATCCGTCGCAAAGCGCTCGACCTGCACTTCGTCGTCCTGCATAAGCAGCAGGTTGAAGTCGTTGGGCTCACCCCGGACACGGTTCGACAACCCGGTGCCGGCCTGCACCGACAGGACATGACGGTCGGCGGCACGGGTCGCGAACGTATCCGCGCGCCAGCTGTGCAGATGCCCCGAAAGCACGATGTCCGTGCCGCAGCGCGACAACTCGCGGATCGCCTTGTTCGCTCCGCGCGTCAGCCGCTTGCGCTCGCCCGGCAGGTGCTCGAGCGGGTGATGCACCACGACAAGCCGGAATGCGTGCGGGTTCACGTTGGCGAACCCGCGGCAAACCTTGCGCATTGCGCGCCGGCTGAACCAGCCGCGCTGCCAGCCGAGGTTGTTGACCGAGTTGATGCCGATCACCGACATCTCAGGATGGTGGACCTGCGGTTCGAGCTCTTCGGAAATGTACTTGCGGTAGCGCCGCCACGGACGCAGCACGCGTTCGGGGAAGTTGTGCAGGGGCGTGTCGTGGTTGCCCGGCACGCAGAGCACCGGCGCGTCGATCTCGTCGATGAAGCGCCGCGCGGCACGGTACTGTTCCGACGTGGCACGCTGGGTGAGATCGCCGGAAATCGCCACGAGGTCCGCCCCGATCCCGTTCACCGCCGCGACCAGCGGTTCGAGCAGTTGTGGCCGGTCGCGGCCGAAGTGCAGGTCGGACAAATGGATCAGTCGTTTCATCGTACCTTCGATGCCGTTTCGGCAGGCGCAATCACGGTAAGCGCATCCGAATGCAGCTGAAACCGGAAAGGGCGCTCCATTCCGGCACGCTCCCCGTCGCGTGCAATCAGCAGACGCTTGCGTGTCGAGGCAATCTCCATCGGGTCGACGCAGACCAGCCGGAAATCACGGTTCTTCTGGGCGACGCCAAGCGCAAGGGCCAGCCCGCGCAGGAAAAGCCCGCTGCGTTTGCAATCAGGTGCAAGCAGCAGCGCCATCTGGCCGTTACGTATGCAGTCGGCGCCTTCGAGACCAAGCTGTTCGAGCTGGAAGGCGTTGCTGACCACGAAGGCAAGTGGCGTGCGAACCGTGAACGCGTCCGAACCTGCCGTGATCTTCAGGCGTAGCGGTTTGGGGAAGCGCAAAAGCGTCAGCAGGACGGACCAGTAGGCGGCAATTCGGCTTCGGCCCCAGCGCGTATAGGTGGTCTCGCGGGTGCGCAGAACCTCCGGGTAGATGCCGAGCGACGCGTTGTTGAGAAACACCCGGTCGTTGATCGTGCCGACCGCTATGCGGCGCCGGATCCCTCGGGCGATGTTCGCCACGGCGCCTTCGAGGTCCTCCGGCACGCCGAGCGACCGAGCGAAATAGTTGAACGTTCCCAGCGGAAGGATGCCCATCGCGACGCCTGTGTTCTTCAGCGCACTCGCCACGCCGGACATGGTCCCGTCGCCGCCTGCGCTGACCACGCAATCGTATCCCGCGGCCACCGCCTCGCGCGCCGCGGCCTCGACGTCGGAGCCTTTCGTGAGACGCGAGAAGGTCACGTCCATTCCGTTGGCCTCGAAAAGCCTGCCGATGTCGTCGAGGTTCGCCTCGCCGCGACGGCGGCCGGATTTGGGATTGATCACGACGCAAACGCGATCCGGGCGCGTTTCGGTGCGCGATGATCGGTCTGGCGCGGCGCCAGCAGGTCGACCGGTTCCGGCGTCCGCCGCCGTGCCCGCCGTAGGGGCCGGTCCACTTTCGGTGTCGATTGTTAGCATTGTCCTGTCCCGCGCCGCAAAGCAGACACCAACGCCGATCCGGGCTGGGAAGTTCCTGCCCGGTCCGGCGATCCGGCGTCGAGGTCGCAAGCAGGGTCCCGCTGGAAGCGCGCCCACGCCCGCCCGTCCCAATCGGCGGGAAGCATTGAAAAATCGCGTCAATCGCTGTATGTATGGACCAATAACAATAAGAAATGCAGGCTATTATGCTCGAACAACTTAAGACCGCTTGGGGCGATTATGTTCAGCCCCTCCTTCAACGACCGAAACGACTGCAAGTGGCTGCACTCTGTCTGCGGCAAGAAGCCGACCGACAACAGGTGCTGCTGATCACCAGCCGGGACACCGGTCGATGGATTCTGCCGAAGGGCTGGCCGATCGAGGGCAAGACCTCGCCCGAGGCCGCCATGCAGGAGGCCTGGGAAGAGGCGGGGGTCAGACGCGGACGGCTCTGCCCCGAACCCGTCGGCACCTACCATTACGACAAGACCATCTCGACGGGCTGGGCGATGCCGGTGGAAACGCTGGTCTTCTCGGTCGAGGTCGAGGAACTGGCCGACGATTTTCCCGAGGTCGACGAACGCCGGCGCGGCTGGTTCAGCCCGCAGGAAGCGTCCGAGCGCGTGGACGAACCCGAACTCAAGGCGATTCTGCGCGAATTCGGGACGTAACAGTGGAAAATACCCCGCGTTGCGGTTGATCCGCGGCGCAGGTATCCCGTAACACGCCCGCTGACCGATTCCCCCGGAGGACGAACATGGCGGAAAGAGACTTCGAGGCCCGGCATCTCGATACGCTGGACCGCGACCTCGGGCGCTATTCCAACATGGAACTGGCCCTCAGCCACGCCGGGCGCCCGGTCGTGGGCTACGGCATCGCCTTCGTGTTCGTCGTGCTCGCCGGTGTCGTCGCCGCGGCCGTCTTCGGTCAGACCAGCAACACCTTCGTCGTCGTTATTGCTGCCATCTTCGGTGCCTACATGGCGCTCAACATCGGCGCCAACGATGTCGCCAACAACATGGGTCCCGCCGTTGGCGCAAATGCGCTGACCATGGGCGGAGCAATCGTGATTGCCGCCGTCTTCGAAAGCGCCGGGGCGCTGATCGCCGGCGGCGACGTGGTGTCGACCATCGCCAAGGGCATCATCGCCCCGCAGGACATGCACGACCCGTCGACCTTCATCTGGGCGATGATGGCGGCGCTGTTGTCCTCGGCGCTCTGGGTCAACCTCGCGACCTGGCTCGGCGCACCGGTCTCGACGACCCATTCGGTAGTCGGCGGGGTCATGGGGGCCGGTGTCGCCGCTGCGGGACTTGGCGCAGTGAGTTGGGGCACGATGGGATCGATCGCGGCAAGCTGGGTGATCTCTCCGGTCCTGGGCGGTCTCATCGCCGCCGCCTTCCTGTGGTTCATCAAAAGCCGGGTGATCTACCGCGACGACAAGATCGCCGCCGCCCGCACCTGGGTTCCGGTCCTCGTCGGCGTCATGGGCGGCACTTTCGCCAGCTACCTCGTGCTCAAAGGCCTCAAGAAGCTGGTCAGCATCGATCTGCCGGGGGCTCTGGGCATCGGCGTCCTGATCGGCGTGCTGCTCTGGCTCGCTATGATCCCGGTGATCCGGCGACAGTCCGAGGGACTGGAGAACCGCAACAAGTCGCTCAAGATCCTGTTCGGTATCCCGCTGATCGTCTCGGCGGCCCTGCTCAGCTTCGCCCACGGCGCCAACGATGTCGCCAACGCCGTCGGGCCGCTCGCCGCGATCGTTCAGGCGTCGAGCACCGGGGATTTCACCCAGGCGGTCAGCATCCCCTACTGGGTTACGGTGATCGGGGCGCTCGGCATCTCCTTCGGCCTGTTCCTCTTCGGGCCCAAGCTGATCCGCGTGGTCGGCGGCCAGATCACCAAGCTCAACCCGATGCGCGCCTATTGCGTCGCACTCTCGGCAGCGATCACTGTTATCTTCGCAAGCTGGCTCGGTTTGCCGGTCAGCTCGACTCATATCGCGGTGGGGGCCATCTTCGGGGTTGGCTTCTTCCGCGAGTGGCACTCCGAGCGACGCTTGCGCCAGATGCGGCTCGCCGTGCCCGACCGGCCGCTGCTCGCCCCCGAAGAGCGGCGCCGGCGCAAGCTGGTCCGACGCTCGCATTTCCTGACCATCGTCGCGGCCTGGGTCATCACTGTACCCGCGGCCGCGGGCCTGTCGGCCGTGATCTTCGTCGTGATCAACGCCCTCGCATCCTGACGCGCAGGCGGTCTCCGGGACGCGGCGGGGCGCCGCGAGGGCCACCCGGGACTATTGACTGCGCGCCTCCTCCTGACTGACACTGGCGTTCAAAAGCGGCGCGCAACCGGCCTTCGGCTCTGGCAATCGCGCGGCACGGCAGGTCCGGACCAGAGCAAGCGAACCTCCATCGCAGTGGGCGCGATCCTGCGCCGCAAAAGCTGGGAGGACTTTGCGTGAGGGCATTTGCTGTAATCGGACCGTCTCAATCGGGAAAAACCACGCTGGTCGAGGGGCTCGCCGGTCTCGAGACCCCGCACGCTCAGGGCTTTTCCCTGATGGGCGACGTCAGCGTGAAAACTTTCGCGTACATGGGCGACGACTGGACCGTGCTGGATGTGCCCGGCGGGCACGACACCTTCGCGATGGTCGGTCCGGCGCTCGCGGTCTGCGACGCCGCCGTGCTCTGCGTGCCGGCCGAGGCGGACGCGGCGGTCCTGGCCGCCCCTTACCTGCGAACACTGGAGGAATCCGGGATCCCGACCTTCCTGTTCGTGAACCGGATCGATGCCGCGACCGACCGCGTGGCCGACATCGTCGCGGCACTCCAGACCTACTGCAAGCACGGCATCGTGCTGCGTCAGATCCCGATGCGCTTGGGCGACAGGATCACCGGCGCCATCGATCTCATCTCGGAACGCGCCTGGGAGTACCACGAGGGCGAGCGGTCGTCGCTGGTTGAACTGCCGCGCGACATGCAGGCCCGCGAGACCGAGGCACGCAGCGACCTGCTCGAGACGCTGGCGGATTTCGACGACACGTTGCTCGAACAGATCATCGAAGACCAGGTGCCGGCCAGCGACTCGCTTTACACCGTGGCGACCCGCGTGTTGCAGCACCACGACCTGATCCCCGCCCTGCTCGGCGCGGCCAGCCAGGGCAATGGTCTCCAGCGGCTGATGAAGTCGCTCCGCCACGAGGTGCCGGACGTCGCCACCTTGCGTGACCGCCTCGACCTGCCGGACGGGGTCCTGGCCGCGACGAGCCTCGCCGACCATCTCAAGCATATCGGCAAGGCCGTTCTGATGCGCGCCCTCGGCCCGGGCGTGGCCCCGGGATGCCGGCTTGGCGGCGCGGCCATCGGCAGCCTCAATGCGCTTGACGGCAAGTCGCCGGTCTCGACCCTGCCGGCCGGGCATTTCGCCCTGACGATCAAGAGCGATCACATGGCGCCCGGAAAGCTTTACGAGGCCGAGGCGGCGACCGACCTGCCCGACTGGGCACAGGCGCATCCGCCAGCGCTGCGCCGACTGACCCGCCCAGTGCACGAAAAGGACGAGAACAAGCTTTCGGCGGCGCTCGGGATGCTGGCCGAGATCGACCCCGGTCTCAGCCTTGCGCAGGACGAGGCTACCGGCATGCTCGAGGTCGGCGTTCAGGGACCGCTGCACCTGCGGCGGATGACCGCCAAGCTCTCCGACGCCTACGGGATCGAGGTCGACTGCATCGAGGTGCCAGCCGCGCTGCGCGAGACCATCCGGCGCGGCGCCGAGAAACGCTACCGGCACCGCAAGCAGTCCGGCGGCGCCGGGCAGTTCGCCGACGTGGTGATCGACCTGACCCCGCGCGCCTCGGGCAGCGGGTTCGAATTTTCCGAGACTGTCAAGGGCGGTGCCGTGCCGCGCAACTACATTCCGGCCGTCGAAGCGGGGGCGCGCGATGCGCTGGCCTCGGGTCCGGCCGGATTTCCGGTGGTCGACGTCGCGGTCACGCTGAAGGACGGCAAGGCGCATTCGGTCGACAGCTCCGACCTGGCTTTCCGTATCGCCGGGCAAAGCGCCGTGCGCGAGGCGCTGTCCGAGATCGGCACAGTGGTCCTGCAACCGATCCTGAACGTCGATGTCGAGGTGCCGTCGGTGTTTTCCGGAGGCCTGGTGCAGCTCGTGAGCGGGCTCAAGGGCCGGGTGTTGGGGTTCGAAGCGCACCCGGTCGCCAACGGATGGGACGTGTTTCACGCGCAGTTGCCCATGGCCTCGCTCGAAGACCTGTCGATGTCGCTTGGCGGTGCGACGCGCGGCACCGCGTGGTTCCACAGCACACCCGATCACTACGAGGAAACCCGCGAGCGCCTCGCGGCGAGCGCCTGAGATGCGGGACCCCGCGCGCCGGCCCGGGCTGCATCCGGGACGGGGCGTTTACCGCGTGCCGCACGCCGCACGTCCCCGATGCGCGGCCGATCTGCTCAGGCCGTTTTCGCCGGTGCGTCGGCCTTCGTGCCGTTCTCTGTGTCGGACTCCGACCCTTCGATCTCGTAGCGTTCGGGAAGGTTGACCGGCTTGTCGCCAAGCTCGCGCACGCGTTTCAGCACCGACCAGTGCAGCCGCGCGCCCTCGGGCAGCCAGCGCGGCTCGCCGCGCGGCAGGATCAGGCCGAGGAAGGGCTTGCGCCGCGACAGCGCCTGCGGGCGGCGCGGCACGTATTCGGAGATCCACCAGAACCCCTTGAGCGAGACGTGCTTGTCGGCCAGCGGATCGGGCGGGGCGTATTGCGTGGCGCCATGCTCTCCCATCACCACCCGGTCGACGGTCTGGTCGACGAACTGCAACTCGGTGTGCCTGGACTCGTCGATCAGCCAGTCGAGCGGAAGTTTTGCGAGCCCGCTTTCCTCCTCGGCATAGCCCCCGCCAACGTCGCCGTGGACACCGCTAAACCAGACCTCGCGCGCGTCCTGCGGCACCTCGGTATCCTCGTCGTAGGGGTTCGAGCGGAACGGCTGATCCTCGGGCCAGAGTTGCGGGCGGAACATCGTGCGCCGTTCGGCGATCGACACCGCCTGGCGCACTGACTGCACCGAAGGGTTGTGCTTGGTGAAGGCGTGGGACGTGAGCCGCGGCCCGAACCGCCCGGATTCGATCACCGACGAGACGGTATCGAAGAGTCCCAGGAACCGGATCTCGGGCCGGTAGGGGCGCAGCACCGCGTTGAACAGCCGGATTTCGTCGAAGGCATGGGCGTCCCCGTGATCCCCGATGCGTTTGTAGGCGCGATAGGCATAGTCGAGCAGGTTGAGGTTGGTTTTATCGACCAGCCCAAAGGCATGCAGGAAACCTGCGAGCACCCGGGCGGTGTAGGCGCCGCGGGAGAAGCCGATGATGTAGATGCGGTCTTTCTCCTCGGCCTCGCGGTCGAAATGCTCGACGATGAAGCGGTAGGATTCCTTGACGTTCTCATCCATGCCCCAGCCGGTCGCCAGACCCCAGAGCTCGACCGTCTTGCGCCAGAGGCGAGACCAGGCGTTGTCGGCCCCGAAGGTCCCGACGCCGGGATCGTAGAACACGATCTGGTCCTGCGATTTCTTCAGCGTCCCGTAAAGCCGCAGAATGTTCGAGCGGTTTTTCCTGATCTCGTTCGAGGTTCCGTCCATCAGGATGACGATGTTCTTCGGCATTGGCTTTCCTTTTCCGGGTGTCCGGATCTGTCCCTACCCGCAGAGGTTAAGCGGAAGCGCGCGGTTCGGCCAAACCATTCCTTGCGCATCGTCCACGCGACCGGCCTGTGTCAGGCGCGAGATTGCGCGCCATTGGACAACCCCGAACGGCTGAATTACCGAGGCGGGAACAAGCGGAAGGACCGTCATGATATCACTGGCCACGGCCACAATCGCCGAGCTTTCGGCGACCCTCGATGCGGGCCGTTTGACCGCCACGGCGTTGCTTGCCGCCCATCTCGAACGCATCGCCGCCTTCGACCGGGCGGGGCCGCGTCTGAACGCAGTACCGATCCTCGATCCGGCCATGTTCGAGGCGGCGCGGGCCTCCGACCGGCGCCGTGCGCAAGGTGCGGCGCTCGGGCGGCTCGACGGCATCCCCTACACCGCCAAGGGCAGCTACAAGGCGCGTGGCCTGCCCGTCGATGCCGGCTCGCCCGCCTTCGCCGGGCTGATCGCCAACGAGGACAGTTTCGCGATCGAGCGCTTGCGCGCCGCGGGCGCCGTCCTCGTCGGGCTGACGACCATGCCGCCGATGGCCAACGGCGGCATGCAGCGCGGTCTGCACGGGCGGGCCGAGTCTCCCTATTCGGCGGACTGGCTTACCGCAGCCTTCGCCTCGGGCTCGTCCAACGGGTCCGGCACGGCCACCGCCGCCGGCTTCGGCGCCTTCGGACTGGGCGAAGAGACCTGGTCCTCCGGGCGCGCACCGGCCTCAAACAACGGGCTTTGCGCCTACACGCCCAGCCGCGGCGTGATCTCGGTGCGCGGCAACTGGCCGCTGGTCCCGACCATGGATGTCGTCGTGCCGCATACCCGCTGCATGGTCGACATGCTGGCGCTGCTCGACGTGCTGGTCGTCGAGGATCCGCGCAGCGACGGCGACTTCTGGCGCAGCCAGCCGTGGGTCGCTCTGCCTGCACCGGCGCGACCCGAAAGCTTCGTGGCCCTCGCGGACACCGCAACTTTGGCCGGCAAGCGGCTCGGGCTGCCGCGCATGTATCTCAACGCCGACCCGGAGGCTGGAACCCATCCCGACCCCGGCATCGGCGGACCCACAGGTCGGAAGATCGAGACCCGCGCCTCGGTCGTGGCACTCTGGGAGGCGCTGCGCCGCGACCTCGAAGCGGCCGGCGCCGAGGTGGTCCTGACCGATTTCCCGCTGGTCTCGAACTACGAAGGCGACCGCCCGGGTTGTCCCACGGTCGCCAGCCGCGGACTTGTCAGTCCTGACTACCTGCGCCGCGAGATCATGGATCTCTCGGTCTGGGCCTGGGACGACTTCCTGCGCCGCAACGGCCAGCCGGGACTCGACCGCCTCGAAGTGATCGACGGCGCGCGCATCTTCCCGGCAGCAAAGGGGGCCCTGCCCGACCGCTACACCGGGTTCGACGATGACATCGCGACCTATCCGGATCACGCCCGCAAGCACCCCTCAACAGACTTCCGGGAGATCCCCCGTCTGCGCGAAGGGCTCGAAGGGCTCGAAGAGACCCGGCGCCAGGACCTCGAGGCCTGGATGGATGCCGCAGGTCTCGACGCCGTGGTCTTTCCCGCCGTCGCCGACGTGGGACCCGCGGATGCCGATACGAACCCGACCTCGGCCGAAGCGGCCTGGCGCAACGGCGTCTGGGTCGCCAACGGCAACCTCGCGATCCGGCACATGGGCGTACCGACGGTGACCGTGCCGATGGGGATCATGTCCGATACCGGCATGCCCGTTGGCCTCACGCTGGCCGGGCGCGGTGCGGACGACGCCGCGCTCCTGTCTTTGGCCTGCGCGGTGGAAGCCACCGGCTGTCGCCGCGCGGCACCGCCGCGCACGCCCGATCTGCCAGCCCTGCCCGACCTGCCGCACGCCCCAGACGACGCCCCGCCGTCCCTGCGCGTGACGGCCACGACGGACGACCAGATGCACCATCTCGTCATCGATTGCGAGGCCCCGCCCATTCTCCTGAGTGTCGCGGGCCAGAGGGTCGCTCCGACGGGATCGCGCACAGAGGTATCGGTCCCGCGCAACCGCACACATCACAGCGAATGGGCGCCCCCTTACGGTCCGCTGGTGATCGCGTGGTTCGCCTCGGGCCATGTCGCCTTCTGCGCGACATCGACGTGACGGCCTTCAGGATGCCGAAGGGTCCCTCGCTGTACCGGCACCTCGACACATACGGTCGCTTGGTTCAACGCAGAAGGAAACCGAAGCCTTCGGCGGTGCCACGGCAACGGTTCAGCCAGGTTTCACAACGAAATCAAGACAAACGCCCGTCTGACATCGAGGCGCAAACGCAGTTGGTCCGGAACGTCAGCGCATCCCGTCGCCATCCGTAGCTCCCGCTGTCGATTAATCGATAATCATCCGGTCAGGGCGCGCCAACGACCTTCGACGGGTCGCCCGCCGGCGGTTGCGGGAAATGGATGCCGCGCTGCCCGTGCAGGCCGCGGTCGTCGGGTGTGACGACCTCGGGCGGGTCGAAACCCAGAAGCGCGCCATCGCGGACCCAGTCGAGATCCTCGCCATACAGCTCTTCGATCAGCCGCGCGGTGAGCCGGTCGCGCACCTCGGCCAGTTCCGCCGCAGCAGAGAGGTCGTGCAACTCTTGCGGATCGTCGACACAGTCGAACAGCTGCAATCTGTTGCCCGCAGGATACCAGATCAGCTTGTGCCGGCCGTCGGTGACCATGCGCATCGCCATTGCTCCGGCCAGTGCCTCGCAATAGAGCGTCTCGCGCGGCGGACCCGAAACCAGCGAACGCCCGGTGCAGCTTTCGGGGACAGGAACGCCCGCGAGGTCAAGCAGCGTCGGCATGATATCCCGGATCGCGGCGAGGCGCATGTCGATAGTCCCGGGACGGGTGCGGAGACAGTCCTTCACCCCCATCAGGAACATCGGCACCGACGCGGACATGCCCAGCATCAGCCGCTTGGCGTAGAGGCCATGATCGCCCAGCATCTCGCCGTGATCGGAGGTGAAGAGGATGATCGTATCGTCGAGCATCAGCTGTTCGCGCAGCGTGCCGACAACCAGCCGGAACTGGTGGTCGATCAGCGTGCATTGGGCATAGAACGCCCGGCGCATCGCGACGATCTGATCCTCGGTCATCTCCGGCCAGGAGGCGCGTACGCGCTGCAGCACATGCGGCATGTCCTCGGTCCAGTCGCCCGAGACCGGCGGGTCTATGGCGCGGTCCCGATAGGCGTCGAGGTAGTCGCGCAGCGGCACGATCGGCGGGTGCGGGAAGTTGAACGACAGGTGCAGAAACATCGGCCGCGTCGGGTCGCGGCGCTGGATCGTCCGGCAGGCCTGCCGGGCCAGCCAGACCGTCGGATGACTTTCTTCGTCGAGGTGCCAGGTCCGGACCTCGTAGCCGTTGTTGGACATGCCGTGGGCGTGACCCAGACCGGCCTGCCCGCGATCGGTCAGCCACAGCTCCCAATCGTCTGGCCCGCCAAGCTGCGGGCGTCCTTCTTCGTAAAGCACCGTCTCCTCGAAACCGATCCGGTCGCGCGAGGGGTAGACGTGCAGCTTGCCGACCGCGGCGGTCTGGTATCCGGCATCGCGCAGCACCTCGGCAAGATGCGGCAGATCCGGCCGGGTCAGCGAAGGCTGGAACTCGCGATCCCCATGCTCGCGCGGCGCGGTGCCGGTCATCATGCTGCGCCGCGCCGGAATGCAGATCGGGCATTCCGAGAAGGCGTTGACAAACCGGATCCCGTTGCGCGCAAGTTGGTCGAAGCTGGGTGTGTCGATATCGGTCCGTCCGGCCACGCCGAACAGGGCGCCGGGCCACTGGTCGGCGGTGACGAGAAGGATATTGGGGTGCGTCATGTCCGGCCTGTTCAAAGACGTTGCAACGAATCCCTCTCTACCATAATCATTGGTCGGCCAAAGAATTATCTTGTATAACTATTGGCTTATGATGGGAGGAGAACGTGGACTGCGAGCAGGGCATCGCGCTCTTGCACGACAGGTCCGCCCCGGTGTCGCCGAAGCTGCGGCGACAGCAGATCGGGGTGGTCTCTTGGCGGTTCACGGCGCGTCCGCGCCGCCGAGATCGTATCGCGTCCGCTGGTTCCGACAGGCCGCAGGCTGCGCCGGGTGTCCTGTCCGGATCGATGGCAGGTCACAACGACCTGGTGGCATCGAGGCGCGTTTCACAAGAAAGGGAGAGACAATGAAGAGAGTTATCGGACTGGCGCTTGCCGCCATGCTCGCCGGCGCCGGGATGGCGCAGGCCGAATGGCCCGAAAAACCGGTCAAGCTGGTGGTGCCGTTCAAGCCCGGCGGCACTTCGGACCAGATGGCGCGGGTGCTGCAGGCCAGCCTCGAGGATGCCGGCGCGCTCGCGCAGCCGCTGACCGTGGTCAATGTCGGAGGGCATTACTCGATCGGTTCGCGGCAGGTTCTCGAAGCCGAGGCCGACGGCTACAACTTCCTGATCATCCATATCGCGCTGATGGGCGGCGAAGGCACCGGGGCGCTGGATTTCAGCTGGCGCGATTTCAAACCAGTGGCGGCGACCGGTGAGTTCTGCCTCGCGCCGATGGTGCGCAAGGACAGCGGCATCGAAACGGTCGAACAACTGCTCGAGAAGGTCAAGGCAGAGCCCGACACGATGATCTTCGGCGCCAACCTCGGCGCGATCAACCACATGGCCGGGATCATGCTGCAGAACCTCGAAGAGGGGGCCAAGTTCCGCTTCGTCCAGATCGGCGGCGGCACGGCGAATTTCACCGCACTGACCGGGAACCAGACCGGGGCGACCGTGCTCTCCGGGGCCGAGGTGGTCAACTTCACCCTGCTGCCGGACGGGTCCGAGAACCCCGATTCCCAGATCCGGCCGCTGGCCTACACCGGGAGCGAGCGTTTCGACGGCCTGCCCGACCTGCCGACGATGAAGGAGCTCGGGTATGACATGAACTTCTGCGTCAAGAACTGGATATTCGCCCCGAAAGAAACCCCGGACGAGGTGGTCGAGAAGTTCAACGCGGCACTCGAACAGGCGACCCAGACCGACCGCTACCAGGAGTTCCTCACCTCGAAAGGCTTCGCGCCGACCTTCCTGACCGGTGCCGACCTGCAGGCGGACCTCGACGCAACCTGGGAAGCGATCGAGCCGGTCGCCAAGCAGGCCGCGCAGAAGTGAACCGCACCCCTGCGCCGCCACGCGCGGCGCAGGGGCGTTCCCGAAACTTCCGGATACCGCCATGGACCGCCGCCCGTTCACCGAGATCGGAGTCTGTCTCCTGATCGCCCTCATCAGCCTCGTGTTCCTGGTCCAGGCGCTCGCGCTGCCGCCCGGCACGTTCGAGCCGCTGGGCTCCGGACCGGTGCCGAAATGGACCGCGCTCGTGGTGATCGCCTGCTGTCTCGGGGTCTGCGTCAGCGCTGCGCGCTACCTCGCGCGCCAGCCTGACCCCAAGGCGATCTTCCGGGACGAGTTCGAGGGCGGCAATCCCGCCAGCGGTCTGTTGATGATGGGCCTGACCGTCGCCTATGTCGCCCTGCTGCAAAGCCGGCTGATCGGCTTCGGCGTCCTGACGACCGGCTACCTCGTCCTGCTGATCCTCGCGATGGAACGCTTTCGCCTGCGCGCGCTGCCCTTCGCCCTTGGGATCGCGCTGATTGCGGCCTTCGGCGCGCAATACGTCTTCACCCGCGTCTTTTTCGTCGACCTGCCGGTCTGAGGGCTGATCCATGGACTTTCCCGCACTCGGCGGCGCGATCCTCGACATCTTCGCCCCCTGGCCGTTCTTCCTGCTGCTGCTGGGGACCGGCCTCGGCATCGTCGTCGGTGCCATTCCCGGCCTGACCGGCGCGATGCTGATCGCGCTCACGCTGCCGCTGACCTTCTACATGCCGCCCTTCGAGGCGGTGGTGCTGCTGATCGCCATGTATGTGGGCTCGATCAGCGGCGGGCTGATCACCGCCACGCTGATGCGCATGCCCGGCACGCCGTCAAACGTGATGACCACGCTCGATGGCTACCCGCTGGCGCGCGCCGGCCAGCCCGGGCGTGCGCTCGGGCTTGGCATCACCGCGTCCTTCTTCGGCGGGCTGATCGCCTGGACAGTGCTCTTCACCGTCACCCAACCGCTTTCAATCCTCGCCACGCGCTTTGGCCCGTTCGAGTATTTCACGCTGATTCTGATGGCGATGGTGCTGATCGCCTCGGTCTCGGAAGGCTCCCTGCTCAAGGGGTTGATCGCGGGTTTCCTCGGCATGCTGGTCTCGATGCCGGGCGTCGATCCGGCCACGGGGATGCCGCGCCTGACCTTCGACTGGTACAAGTTGAACGGCGGCCTGCAGCTACTTCCGGTGCTGATCGGCACCTTCGCCGTCAGCCAGGTGATCAAGGAATGCGTCTCGCGCGAGGGCGTGCCCGAGCGGGTCGAGATGAAGTCGAGCCAGATCCTGATGTCGCTGCGCGATCTCAAGCGTTACGCGGGCAACATCCTGCGTTCGTCCTTCATCGGCACCTTTGTGGGCATCCTGCCCGGCATCGGAGCGTCGATCGGGTCGGTCATCGCCTACTCTGTCACCCGCAACGTCTCGAACGAACCGGAGAAATTCGGCAAGGGATCGGAAGAGGGCATCGTCGCCTCGGAGGCCGCCAACAATGCCACCGTCGGCGGCGCGCTGATCCCTCTGATCGCCATGGGCATCCCCGGCAGCGTGATCGACGCGGTGCTGATCGGAGCTTTAATGATCCAGTCGATCCAGCCCGGGCCGACGCTGTTTCTGACCAACGCTGACGTGGTCTGGGGCATGATCGCAACCTGCCTGCTGGCGACCTTCGTGATGTGGGGCATGATGTCGGTCTCGGTGCGCTGGATCGCGGGGCTGGTCTACCTGCCGAAAAGCTACGTTCTGCCTGTGGTGATGATGTTTTGCGTCATCGGCTCCTTCGCGCTGCACAATACCGCCTTCGACGTCTGGGTCATGCTGATCTTCGGCGTGCTCGGTTTCCTGCTGGAAAAGGCCGGCATCCCGCTCGGTCCCTTCGTGATCGGCTTTGTGCTCGCCCCTCTCGGAGAGGAAAAGCTGCGCTCGGGCCTGATGATGACAAACGGAGATTTCTCGCCCATCGTCACCCGTCCACTTCCGCTGATCTTCACCTTGCTCGCGGTGCTTCTGCTGGTCTGGCCGCTTGTCAGCGAACGGCGACGCCGCCGCAAGGCTGCGCCATGAGGCCAAGATGACCCGACCGAAGAACCTGATGTTCATCTTCTCCGACCAGCACGCCGCGCATGTCCTCGGCGCGGCGGGCGATCCACATGCCGTCACCCCGGCGCTCGACCGGCTGGCCGCGCGCGGCGTGCGGATGACCAACGCCTATTGCCCCTCGCCGATCTGCGTGCCGAGCCGCATGTCGATGCTGACCGCCTGCCATCCCAGCGCGCAGGAGTGCTGGACCAACGACGACGTCCTCGCCGGAGACCGGCCGACCTGGCTGCATGCGCTCGGGGCGGCGGGCATCCGTCCGGGGCTTGTGGGCCGCATGCACTCGGTCGGCCCCGACCAGCTGCGCGGATATGCTTGGCGCGAGGTCGGCGACCACTCCCCGAACTATCCTGGCTCGGTCTGGCACGACATGGGCGTGCTGCACGGCGCCAACGATCCCAACCCCGAAGGGCTGGTGGCCTGCGGGGCCGGACAGTCGGCCTACGAGGTCAAGGACCGGAACGTGACCGACGCTGCGCTGGCCGCGCTCGACCGACTGTCGGAGGCGGAGGAACCCTTCGCGCTGACGGTGGGTTACATGCTGCCGCACGCACCATACGTCGCCGCGGCGAAATGGGTAGACCATTTCCTGAATGTCCTGCCCCCGCCAGCGATCCCGCCGGGCGCCGAGGACGGCGGCTGGGTTGCCTGGTGGCGGCACAACCGCGGCGCAGACGCGGTGCCCGACACCAAGACCCGGCAGGCCCGCGCCGCCTATTGGGGGCTCGTCGCGGCGCTCGACGAGATGATCGGCGCGCTGCTCGACAGGCTCGACACGCTTGGGGTGACCGAGGACACGCTGGTCGTCTACGCCTCGGATCACGGCGATCATGTGGGCGAGCGCGGATTGTGGTGGAAGCACACCTTCTACGACGAATCCGCCAAGGTGCCGATGATCCTGTCGCACCCCCGGTCCCTGCCGCGGGGCGAAACATGCGACGCGGTGGTCAGCCTCATCGACCTGAGCCAGACCATGATCGACGCGCTGGGAGGCAGCCAGTTGCCGCAGGCGCAGGGCCGCAGCTTCTGGCCGATGTTGACCGGGGCGGCGCAAGACTGGGACGACACCGTGTTCTGCGAGTACTGCACCGACGCCGTCCCGGCCTGGACGGGCGGGCGCGCGACGCAGGGACGGATGGTTCGGCGCGGGACATGGAAGCTCTTTCTCTACAATGGCGAGCCGCCGAAGCTCTTTGACCTGGCCACGGATCCGCAGGAATGCCGCGACCGCGCCGATGACCCGGAATGTGCGGAAATTCGCAACGCGTTGCTGGAGCTTCTGCTGGCGGACTGGGATCCCGAAGAAATCCGCCAGCGCATGGAAAAGAGGCGCGCGCGCAAGGACGTGCTGGCCGCCTGGGCGGCCCGGATGCAGCCGCGGTCGGAATACATCTGGCCAATGGATCCGGAAATGAACCGGCTGGACCGGACGTGACCGCCCCCGCCCTTTCGAAACTCGAGGTTTTTCACTTCCGCCATGCGCTGCCGGAGCCGCTGGTCACTGTCATGGGCCCCCTTGCGCACCGACCGGCCCTGCTGGTGCGGATCGAGGATGCCGAAGGCGCGCATGGCTGGGGCGAGATCTGGTGCAACTTCCCGCCCGGCGGCGATCTCTACCGCGCGCAGCTGGCGATCAACGTGCTGCCCGCCGCGCTTGGCGGTCTGAGTGCGGATACGCCGGACCCGTTCGACACGATCCTGACGCGGCTGCATCGGCTGGCGCTGCAGGCCGGGGAACCCGGGCCGGTCGCACAGCTTGCCTCGGGCGCGGATATCGCGATCCACGACCTGCGCGCACGGCGTGCGGGCAGACCGCTGGCCGAACTTCTGGGCGGATCGGCGCAGCCTGTCGAGGCTTATGCCAGCGGGATCAGCCCCGAGGCCTGCGCCGATCAGGTCGCACGGATGCGCGGCCTCGGCTATCGCCGCTTCAAGCAGCGCATCGGGTTCGGACCCGACGACGGGCTCGAAAGCGCCGAGGCGACGGCGGCGGACCTGCGCGCGGGCGAGGCCCTGATGCTCGACGCCAACCAGGCCTGGGATCTCGATACTGCTCGGCGCCGCTGCGACCGGCTGGCCGCCGTTGCACCGGTCTGGCTGGAAGAGCCGTTGCCCGCCGATGCGCCGCCCGATCACTGGAAGGACCTGGCCCGCGCCACCGACATCCCGCTCGCTGCCGGCGAGAACCTGCGCGGGGCGCAAGCGTTCGATGCGGCGATCTCGGGCGGTGCGCTGCGTTACCTCCAGCCCGATATCTGCAAGTGGGGTGGTCTCTCGGCCACCGCCCGGATTGCCCGCGACGCGGTTGCGAGGGGCATGGTCTACTGCCCGCATTTTCTTGGAGGCGGCGTCGGTCTCGTCGCCTCGGCGCACCTGTTGGCGGCGGTCGGCGGCGGCGGGTTTCTGGAGGTCGACAGCTCCGAGAACCCGCTGCTCTCGGTTTTTTCGGGGCGCGGATTGGCGCTGGAGGAGGGTCGTTTTCCGCTCTTGAACGCCCCGGGTCTCGGCTTCGATCCGGATACCGCCGCCGTGGCCGATCTGCTGACGTCGCATCGCGAGGCCCGGCTGTGACGATCAACGCGCTGCGCATCCATCCCGACGACGATGTCGCCTGCCTGCTGCGCGATCTCGACGCCGGCACGCAGATTGTGACCGCGCAGGGCATGGGTCCGACCCTGACGGCCGCAATCCGCATGGGCCACAAAGTCGCGCTGAACTCCGTGCCTGCCGGCGCCCCGGTGCGCAAGTACGGCCAGCCCATCGGCACCGCGACCGAGGTGATCGCGCCCGGCGATCACGTTCACAGCCACAACCTGAAGGGCGCGACCCGATGAGCCGCAGTTTCATGGGATATCCGCGGACCGCAGGCCGACCCGGCATCCGCAACCACCTCACGATCGTGTCAATCTGCGGGCTCAACGCCCCCGGCGCGCGCAAGATCGCCGCCGCTCTGCCCGGCGCGGTGCTGGTCTCGAACCCTTACGGACGCGGACAGGTGGGGGCCGACCGGGAGTTCCAGGCGCGTGCCCTGACCGCGCTCGCCTGCCATCCCAATTCCGGCGCGGTCATTGTCCTTGCCCCCGACAGCGCGGCGCGACAGCGCTACCAGGACGCGGCGGAGGGCGCAGGCCGAGCCGTCGCGGGGTTCTCGCTGCAGGAGGCGGATGAAGACAGTCCGGCGTTGGTGGCGGCGGCCATCGCGACCGGGCGAGATCTGCAGGCCGACCTCGAGCGCATCCCGCGCGCGGCCTGCCCGCTGTCCGACCTCGTTGTGGCGATGGAATGCGGCCATTCCGACGCGTCCTCGGGCATGGTGGCCAACCCGTTGGCGGGCGAACTTGCCGATGCCGTGATCGCGGACGGTGGTTCGGTGGTGATCAGCGAAACCGTCGAGTGGCTGGGCACCGAGCCGGCCTTGGCCGCGCGCTGCCCCGAACCCGCGGTCGCGGCACGCCTGCTGGACCTCGTCGCCGCGCGCCATGCCATCGCCACCGCCGCAGGCTCCGATCCCTACAGGGGCAACCCCGGCCCGCAGAACATCGAGGGCGGCATCACCACGCTCGAGGAAAAGTCGCTGGGGGCGATAGCCAAGGGCGGCACCACGCCGATCCTCGGCGCTCTGGCCGAAGGCGAGGCTATCCCCGGGGCGGGGCTATTCCTGATGGACACGCCCGCGCTGTCGCCGGAATCCATCACCTCGATGGTTGCCGGCGGTGCGCAGGCGGTCTGTTTCACGACCGGTCACGGCAATCCCTACGGCAGCGCCATGGCGCCGACGCTGAAGATCACGGCAAACCCCGAGACCGCCCGGAGGCTTCCTGACCAGATCGACTTTGACGCTTCACCCGCCTTCACAGGGGCGCGGTCCCGCGCCGAACTGCTTCCGGAGCTGCTGGACCTGCTGGTGCGCACCTGCGACGGGGCCAGCACCGCCTGCGAGCGCCAGGACGAAGGCTTCGAGGTGATCAGCCGCCTGGGGCCGTCGATATGATCCCGGGGATCGCACGCGCATGGTTCCGAGAGGAGCGGGTCACCGATCGCACCACCTGGCTTTTCGTCGGCATCGAGGGCGCGGACGGCGTGATGGGCTTCGGCGAGGCGACGCTGGCGGGCTCCGAAGCCGAGGTGCGCGCGGCGGCCTCGTTGCTGCCGGCCATTTCGGACTGGCGCGACACCGACCCCGACGCGGCGCAGACGCGACTGCCTTTCGACACGCTCCCGCAGGCCGCGCTGAGTTCGGCTGTGCTGCAGGCGCTTTGGGACCTCGAGGCTCGGCAGAAGGGTCTCCCGCTGGCCGTGGCGCTCGGCGGCGTAGCGCGTCCGGTTCCCGTTTATGCCAATATCAACCGGCGCACCCGCGACCGCTCGCCCGAGGGCATGGCACGAAGTGCGTCCGACGCGCTCGCCGCGGGCCACCGGGCGATCAAGATCGCGCCCTTCGACGAGGTGCGTCCCGATCTCGGGCGCACGGAGATGACGGCAGCGGCCGAACCGGGGCTGGCCCGGATCGCCGCGGTTCGCGCGGCAATCGGCGACCGGCGCCTGATGATCGACTGCCACTGGCGCTTCAACGCGGAAGGTGCAGCGCGGATGATCGATGCCGTGGCCCCGCTCGACCCGCACTGGGTCGAATGCCCGGTGGCCGAGACCGAGGCCGCGATCCCGGCAATCCGCCGTCTGCGCGAGCGCGCCAACGCTCACGGCATGCGCCTCGCCGGGCTCGAGACCCGCGTGCTTCTGGCCGGTTTCCGGCCCTACCTCGAAGCCGGAGCCTACGACGTGATGATGCCGGACATGAAATACGCCGGCGGCCCGTCGGAAATGCTGCGGATCGCCGCAGAGCTGCGCCGCCACGGTGTTGTGTTCTCGCCGCACAACCCGTCCGGACCGATCTGCCACGCCCACTCGCTGCATCTCTGCGCGGCGCTCGAGGACGCCGACCTGCTGGAGATGCAATTCGACGAAACACCGGCCTTTGACGCGCTCGTGGACCATGCACTGCCGCAGGTGACGAAAGGCGCGATCGCGCTGTCGCCGGACCGGCCCGGAATCGGCGTCTCGCTCGGCAGCGAGGCCACACAATGACCCGCAACCGTCTCGGCATCACCGTGCTGCCCGAATACTTCCAGTCCGACGGCCCGGAGCATGTCCTACACATGATCGCGGACGTGGCCGGCGCGGATTCGGTGACCACGTCGCCCTATGTCGCCGCCCCCGCACCCGCGGGCACCGGCAACCGCGAACCCCCGATCGACGGCGGTATCGGCGGCAAGCGCCTGCTCGACCGCCCGCTCTGGGGCCGGCGTGAGCTGTGGATGACCGCCGCACCCAGTTTCCGACCGGACACCGCGCGCTATGCCGCGACTGCCTACCGCCCGCCCGAACCGACCGCGCTCACCGACGCCGAGGGACACGTGGTGGCCCAATTCCTCGACGCCGCGAAGGCGCGCGGGTTGGAATGCTGGATGCAGGTGCAGGCCGCGATCCCGCCCTGCTACCGCGTCCAGTTCGGCGGCCCGCTTCCGCAGGACGAGCCGATGCTGCCCGACGGCACGCCCGTCCCGGGCCGTGTCGACCGCAATGCCTCGCTGGCCTCGGAAGATCTGCGCCGCTACATGCGTGCCTTCATCGCCGATCTCTGGCTGGCCTATCCGCAGGTCGACGGGCTCAAGTTCGACTGGCCGGAGTACCCCGTTTACCACTTCGACACGCTGTTCTTCGATTTCAATCCGGGCGCGGCGCGGCAAGCCGGCGCGCTCGGTCTCGATCTCGGGGCGTTGCGTGCGGGTACGACGGCGTTCCTCGCAGAGCTCGGGGATGGCACGATCCGCCGGCACAGGATTGCGCTCGACGATACCGAGACGTTCCGCGACAGCCTCTTTGCCGCCTACCCGGTCCTGGCCGAGCTTCTGGCGCTGCGCCGCGCCATCGTCGCCTCCTATGCCGCGTTTCTCCACGAGACGGTGACAGAGGTCAGCCGCGGCCGGGCCAAGACCTTCCTGCAGTGCTTTCCGCCGCCACTGAACGAGGTGACCGGCTTCGACATCGCGGACTGCGCGCAGCATTGCGACGTGCTGGGCGTCAAATTCTACACCATGCACTGGCCGCTGATAGAGGCCGACTACCTGCGAGCGCTGGAAACCCGCGCCGATTTTGCCCCGCACGACATCGCCCGGGCGCTGAGCAAGATCCTGCGCCTGTCCCCGGACGCCTCGCGTGACCCCACAAAGATCCGCTATCCCGGACCCGACGAAACGCATGCGGCAGCTGCGGAGGACATCGCAGCGAAGATGGCGCAGGCCGCCAAGGCTGCCGGACCCGAAACGCGGATCTGCGCGATGGCGCATGGATATGGGCCGCTCGACGACATGATGCGCCGGTACCGCGCGCTGGATGGTCACGAGGTCCAGATGAACCGCTATGGATATCTGTCCGATCGCAAGCTGCAAAGCCTCGGAGACAGCCTGCGCGCCTCCTGACTGACCGCCTGGTTCCGGTAGTAGCGGCTTTGGCGGGCATGTTCGGCCGTCTCCCCGTCCTTGCCTCGGGTCGATTTCCGTCGCAGGTCCGCTAGGTTTCCCGGCGAGAAAGGGAGACCGGAACATGTCGCACGCAACCTCAGCCTGGCCCGACCTCGACACGACCGACTGGAGCGCGACGCGCGACGCGCTACACCTCTACCTGCAGATCGTCGGCAAGTACCGGCTCGCCCGGACGCCCTGGATGATCCATTCATGGCATGCCACTTTCTACCCGTGCGCGCGCGGCCTGCGCAGCGGCATGATCGAAGACGCAGGGCGGGCCGTCGAGATAACGTTCGATTTCGCCCACGAAACCCTCGTCATCGACCTGGCGGGCGGCGCCTCCGAAGAACTTCCGCTCGGGCCCGACAGTGTCGCCGGGTTCGACGCGGCCTTCCGCGCCGCCCTGCGCCGCCTCGGGCTCAACGCCGACTTCCACCACCGGCCCAACGAAATTGCCGATCCGGTGCCCTTTGCCGAGGACCACGCGGAGCGCCCTTACGACGGCGCGGCCGTGCGCCGCTTTCACCGCGCCTTGCTGAGCGCTGCTGGCGTCTTCGAACATTTCCGCACCGGGTTTCTCGGCAAGTCGAGCCCGGTCCACCTGTTCTGGGGCAGCTTCGATCTCGCGGTCACCCGGTTCTCTGGAGATCCCGCGCCACTGCATCCGGGCGGGATTCCGGCGCTGTCCGACGTGGTGACGCAGGAGGCTTACAGCCACGAAGTCGCCTCCGCCGGGTTCTGGCCAGGTGGGGGTATCAGCGACACCGCGGCCTTCTACGCCTACGCCTACCCGACGCCAGAGGGGTTCGCGCGCGCCGAGATCGACGTGCCCGGAGTCAAATGGCACGAGGCGGCGGGCGAGTTCGTGCTGCCCTACGAGACGGTGCGCACATCGGACGATCCTGCCGCCACACTGCTGTCGTTCCTCGGCCAGACCTTCGATGCCGCCTGCGACCTTGGCGACTGGGACCGCGAGCGCCTGACATGCCGGATCGGTGAACCGCTCAGGCCACGTCCGGTCTCAGCCTCCGGCGGTGGCGGCACGTCGAACGAATGACACACTGCCCGCCGGCCCTCCCGCCCCGCGGAATGCACCCGTGATCGAACTGAAGGACACGATGTTCTTTGCGACCGGGCTCGCCCTGCTCGGCCTGACTGCCTTGCCGCTCGTCTGCGGACGTCGCCTAGTCAGCGTACCGACCATCTACGTTGTCGCCGGCGCGCTGATCGTGGCCCTACCGATCCCGTGGTTCGTGTTCGATCCGCTGCGCAGTGACTGGGAACTCGCCATCGTCGAACACCTGACCGAGATCATCGTGATCGTGGCGCTGGCCGCCGCCGGTCTCGCCGTCGACACGCGCGCCGGGCGCACCGAGTGGCAGCACGCCTGGGCGCTGCTCGGCATCACCATGCCGCTCACCATCGTAGCCCTGGCGGCGCTCGGGCTCTGGGCGGGGCTTGGCCTGGCTTCTGCCTTGTTGCTGGCCGCGGCGATGGCGCCGACCGACCCGGTGCTGGCGCGCGAGGTGCAGGTCGACGGCCCGACCGAGGGCGAGGAAGACGACGTGCGCCTGTCGCTGACCACCGAATCGGGCCTCAACGACGGCCTCGCCTTTCCGTTCGTCTGGCTTGCCATTCTTGTCGCCGAGGTCGGCCTGTCCTGGTCCATTCTCGGCGACTGGGTGCTGCGCGATCTTTTCTGGCGCATCGCCGCGGCGCTTGCGGTCGGCTGCGGTGTGGGCTGGTGCGTCGGCACCTTCACGCTCAGCCGCTGGGGCGACCGCGCCACCGGCGGGCGCAACGCAGGGCTCGTGTTTCTCGGCGCCACCTTCCTGGCCTACGGCGCGACCGAGGCCATCGACGGCTACGGCTTCCTCGCTGTCTTTCTCGCCTCGCGCGTCGGACGTGGCGTGGGGCGCGGTGACAGCGGCGACGCCTACGTGATCAAGCCGCACGAGATCGGCGAGCAGTTCGAGCGCATCCTGCTGGCCGTGCTCCTGCTGTGGCTGGGCGGTTTCGCGGTCTCCGGGCTGATGGCCGAAACCCGCTGGTCCGAGGTCGCCATCGCCGTGGCCCTGACCTTCGTGGTCCGTCCCGTGGCCGGCTGGATCGGCCTGATCTGCACCCGCGGCACCCGGTTCGAACGGTTGACGATCGCCTTCTTCGGCATTCGCGGCATGGGCAGTTTCTTCTACATCGCCTATGCCGCTGCCCATGCCGAATTCGCGCAGATCGACTCGGTCTGGCGCATCGCGGTGATCGCCGTGCTGATCTCGATCTTCGTGCACGGGATGCTTGCCCCGATCGTCATGCAGCGCCTGCCGAACCGCCGGTGATGCCTCATCCGGCGACCGGAGCCGCTGCGGCGGGCCGCCCCGATTGCAAAACGGGCGGCGCCAGTCTGGACGCGCGCGCCCTTGCTTGCCATCGCCCGATGCGGCGTGTTCACTCGCCCGGTCGCAATTTGCCGGATCCGGAGGCTCATGGCCGGTTCAAAGATCGATCTTCGGCTGCTGGGCTACTTCCTGCGGACCGCCGAGATGGGGAACATCACCAAGGCCGCCGAGGCGCTCAACCTCGCGCAGCCCACGCTGTCGAAGGCGATCCGGCAGCTTGAATACCAGCTGAAGGCACCGGTGTTTCAGCGCACCGCGCACGGAGTCGCGTTGACACCGATCGGCGAGCGCCTGCTGCGCCACGCCAGGCTGGTCTCGGCGCAGCTTTCGGATGCCGAGGAAGAGGTCCGCGCCATGCGTGATGGGTCCGCCGGCAAGGTGCGGATCGGCGCCGGCCCGTCCTGGGTGCGCCGCAAGCTGCCCGAAGCCATGGCCGCGGCCCTGACCGAGCGTCCGGGCCTGCAGGTGACCGTGTCGAGCGGTTTTGACGAAGGACTACTGCAGGCGCTCGCGGACGGAGCGCTGGATTTCGTCGTGGCCGAGAAGCCGCTGTCGGGTGGCGACCAGATCTTCGAATACGAGCCACTGACCGACGATGCGCTGATCGTCGTGGGCCGCCCTGAACATCCCCTGGCCGCACAGCGCGGCATCGCGCCGCGCGCGGCGCTGACCGCAGACTGGGCGCTGCCGCCCGAGCACACCCTGGCGCGTCGCAAGCTCGACGGCCGGGTGATCAGCCTCGGCGAGACCCCGCCCGCGCCGGTGGTCGCGTCGAACTCGCAATCCTTCCTGCTGGCTTTCGCGTATTTTCACGACGTGCTGCTCTACACCACCCGCTCGGCGCTGCGGATCCCCGAAGGCCGCGGGCTGGTCGAGATCGACGTGCCCGAGCTTGCCACCTCGCGCCCGGCGGGCCTGATCTTTCGACGGCCGCGCCTGCTGACGCCCGCCTCGGCCTATGTGGCGGACTGTCTCAAGGCGGTCTGCGCGCTCGAACCGGTGAACTGAGCCATAGCCAGCGGCTATGGAGACCCCAAGTTTTATCATTTCATGAACGGTCTCTGCCGTGAGACAGTGTCGCCATGCCCACGGTGCCGGACGGCGCCGAGGCGAGGATCTGTGGGAGGAAATCCATGCTCAAGAAACGCCTTTCGGGCGGACCGAACCGTATGGTCGGGGGTCTTGCCGGCACCGCGATGCTGGCGGCGCTGGCCGCGCCGGCGATGGCGCAGGAGGCGCCGATCACCATCGTCATAAACCAGTCGCCCTGGTTCCCGGGCTTCCAGGCTGTCGTCGAGCTTTACGAGGAGACCAGCGGCAATACCGTCGAGCTCGACGTGAACCCGTTCGCGGGATCGCTGGAAAAGCAGCGTACTGCCGTGCGGGCGGATGAGAGCCCCTTCGACATCCTGATCATGAACGCAGGGTTCTTCGTCGAATTCTACACCGGCGGATTCATCAACCCGCTGACCGACATCGACCCCGAATTCACGCTGAACGAGGACATCTTCACCTTCGACGACAGCACCTGCTGGGACGAGGGCAACAAGCTGATCACCTGCGATGGCGATGGCAAGCTGGTCAGCGTCCCGATCAACCCGTTCCTGCCGCTGCTGCACTACCGCTCGGATCTCTACGAGGAGAACGGGCTCGAGGTGCCGACGACCTGGGACCAGCTTTATGAGAATGCCCAGGTTCTGCACAATCCGCCGCAGATGTACGGCATCTCGCAGCGCGGTCAGCGCGGCGCCTTCGACGTCACCTTCGACGTCTTTCCCTACATCGTCAGCCACGGCGGCGGGATTTTCGCCGACCAGAAGGGCGGCGATTTCACGGTGACGATCAACAGCCCCGAGACGCTTGCGGGGATGGAAACCTACATGAAACTCGCCTCCGAGGTCGGGCATCCCTCGACCGCCGGGCAGACCCAGACCAACGTGATCCAGAACATGGCGACGGGTCGCGCAGGCCACATTCAGGGTGTGCCGGCCCCGGCGCAGTTCGACGACCCCAACCAGTCGGCCGTCGTCGGCAAGGTCGATTACGCCATGGTGCCCGGCTCGGCCGATCACGGCCCGGCCCCGGGTCTCGGCCACTGGCTGGGCGGGATTCCGAAGAACATCCCCGACGACCGAAAGCAGGCGGCGCTGGCCTTTCTCGAGTGGTTCCAGACTGACGAGGCGCAGCGCGCTTATGCCGAGGCCGGCTCGCCACCGGTGAGCCGCGCGGTGATGACCTCGGAGATGGCCGACCAGGAGCCGTTCCGCTACATGCGTGCGCTGGCCGAGTCCATTCCGAACGCCCAGCTGACCTTCGTCATCCCAGAAGCCTCCCAAGTGCTCGCGGTCACCGAGTTGCGCTTCAACGAGGCCATCGGCGGGCAGATGGACCTCAAGGAGGCGCTCAACACCGCGGCGGCCGAGATCGCCAAGGTGATGACCGACGCCGGTTACGACGCGCCGACGCTCGACGATCTGCAGTGACGCCCACCCGCCATCCCGCCGCGCGCGGGGTGGCCGCCCACCGGCAGGAACCCTTCCCATGACTTCGGATACCTTCTGGCGCTACGCCACCCTGGCCCCCGCCGTGGCGCTCTTCGTCCTGCTGACGATCCTGCCGCTCTTCAACCTGCTCGCGCTCAGCTTTCACGACGTCGAATGGCTGAACCGCGAGGCGGTCTGGGACTGGGTCGGGACCGACAACTATCTGAAACTGCCCGAGGACACGCTGTTCCGCGCCGGTATCCTCAACACCATCGTCTTCGCCGTCGTCGCCGTGGCCTTCCAGATGGTCCTCGGCTTCTGGCTGGCGCTGATGACCACGCGCGTCACGCGCCTGCGCGTCTTCTACCGCGCCGTCTTCATCCTGCCGATCCTGGTGCCCGGGATCATCATCGGCGCGATCTGGAAGCTGATGTATTCCTTCGACTTCGGCGTGGTGAACCAGGGGCTCATGATCCTTGGGCTCGCGCCGGTCGACTGGCTCGGGAATCCGAACCTCGCGCTGATCTCGGTGATCATTGTCGACGTCTGGCACTGGACGCCGTTCTGCTACCTGCTGATGCTGGCAAGCCTCGAAAGCCTGCCGCAGGACATCTTCGAGGCCGCCGAGATCGACGGCGCGCGCAAGGGCCAGGTGCTGCGCTACATCATCCTGCCGCTGATGATGCCGGCCATCGTCGTCACTTTCATCTTCCGCATGATCCTTGCCTTCAAGGTCTTCGACGAGATCTACCTGCTGACCGGCGGCGGCCCCGGCACTTCGACCGAGGTCATCTCGTTCACCATCTACCGGCGCTTTTTCACCGAGGACCAGACCGGCTATGGCGCGGCGATGTCGCTGGCCACAATTGCGGTGATCGCCACGATGATCATCCTCGCGTCGCGCGTCGCCACCCGGCGGGGACCCGAGGCATGACCGGTTTCTCGCGCGCAGCGCCGCTTATGCGCCACGCCGTGCTGATGGGCTTTGCGCTGATCGTGCTCTTTCCCTTCCTCTGGATCGTGATGGCGAGCTTCAAGACCCAGATCGCGCTCTTGATGGGGCAATGGCGGTTTCAGCCCACGCTTTTCAGCTACGACTCTGTGATTACCGGCAAGACCTCGGATTTCATCACCAACTTCCGCAATTCCGGCATCATCGCCGTTGCTTCGACGCTCATCGTGCTGGCCGTCGCCACGCTCGCCGCCTTCTCGCTCTACCGCCTGCAATGGGCCGACTGGGTGCTGCGCCTGCTGCTCGGCTGGTCGGTGATCTTTCACATGGTGCCGCCGATCACGCTGGCAGGTGCCTGGTACACGATGTTCCGCGCCGTGGGCCTCGACAACACGCACCTCGGCCTGATCCTCGCGCACACGACAATCAACCTGCCGATGGCGCTGTGGATGATGGGCGTCTTCATCCGCGACGTGCCGAAGGAACTGGTCGAAGCCGCCGTGATCGACGGGGCCAAGGCGCCCGCGGTGCTGCGCTTCGTCGTCATCCCCATCGTGCGCCCGGGTCTCGCCGCGACCGGTATCCTGTGTTTCATCTTCTCGTGGAACGAGTTTCCCGTGGCCCTCACCCTGTCCCAGCGCGACACCGCCACCGTGCCTCTGGGCATCGGCAAGTACGCGCAGGAAAACACCATCGCCTTCACCGAGATGGCCGCCGCCTCGACGCTTTCGATCGTTCCCGCCTTCATCCTCCTGATCGTCGCCCAACGCTTCATCGTGCGCGGGTTGACCTCGGGTGCCGTCAAGTAGGACCTCCCATGCGCACCGTTTTCCTGATGTTCGACAGCCTCAACCGCCACATGCTCGGACCCTATGGCGGCACGACCGTGCCGACGCCGAACTTCGACCGGCTGGCGGAGCGCGCGGCGACCTTCGACCGGCACTACGTCGGCTCCATGCCCTGCATGCCGGCGCGCCGCGACATCCTGACCGGACGGCTGGGGTTCCTGCACCGTTCCTGGGGGCCGGTCGAGCCGTTCGACACCTGTTTCACCGAAGAACTGATGCGCCAGAAAGGTACCTACACGCATCTTGCCACGGACCACTTCCATTACTGGGAGGATGGTGGGGCCACCTATCACAACCGCTATGACAGCTGCGACCTGATCCGTGGGCAGGAAGGCGACGGCTGGGTCGGTGTCGCGAACCCGGACTGGGCCGACCTCAAGGCGCGCTTTCACGAAGCGCAGTACAGCGAGGCGCCGCGCAGCTACCAGCGCCGGCACATGGTCAACCGCGAACGCATCCGCGAGGAGGTCGAGTTCCCGTCGCACCGGACCGTGCAGGCGGGCCTCGATTTCATCACCCGCAACAAGGATGGCGACAACTGGTTTCTGCAGATCGAATGCTTCGACCCGCACGAACCCTTCCACGCGCCCGACAGGTTCAAGGACGCGTTCCGCAGCGGCTGGAGCGGTCCCGCGCGCGACTGGCCGCCATACGATCGGCCCGGCGTGTCCGAGGAGGAAAACGCCGAGTTGCGCGCGAACTACATGGCCTCGATGGCGCATTGCGACGCGCTGCTGGGCGAGGTGCTGGATGCATTCGACGCGGACGATCTGTGGCAGGATACCGCGCTCGTGGTCACCACGGATCACGGCTACCTTCTGGGCGAACACGACTTTTGGGCCAAGAACCGGATGAACCTCTACGAGGAGATCGCCCATATCCCGCTGTTTTTCCACGACCCGGCCCACCCGCGCCCCGGCGCGCGGATCGATGCGCTGACCCAGACGCCCGACCTCTGCACGACGTTCATGGATATCTTCGACGGGACACCGAGCCCGCAGATGAAAGGCCTGTCGCTGCGTGCGATGCTCGAAGGCGCGCCCGGTCACGAGGCGGTACTCTTCGGCTATTTCGGCGGCGCAGTGAACGTGACCGACGGGCGCTACACCTATTTCCGTTACCCCTCGGACCTGCGTAGTCAGGAAATCTACCAGTACACGCTGATGCCCACGCATATCTTCGATTTCTTCGCGGACGCCGAGCTGGAACAGGCCGAGCTGGTGCCGCCGATGTCTTTCAGCCGCAACATGCCGCTTCTGCGCGTGCCTGTGCACGAGAGCGCGGCCATGTACCGGACCTACGGACCGGGCTGCCTGATGGAGGACACCACGGTCCTCTTCGATGTTGCCGCGGACCCTGCGCAGGCCAGCCCACTCGATGACGCGGAGGCCGAGACACGGATGACCGACCTCATGACCGGGCTGATGGCCGGCATCGACGCCCCGCCGGAGGCCTACCGACGGCTGCGGCTCGACGCCCCCGAGGGGCCTGCATGACCGCGACCCTCGCCAGGCCGGTCGATCCGCACCTTGCCGAGCTGACCGGAGACCGCCGCCAGCTGGCCGCTGTGCGCCGCATCACGCTCGACGAGGGGCCATCACGCGGCCAGCGCGCGCTGGCCTTCTCGACGGGCGGCGGGCTGGATTTCTGGGTCCTGGCGGACCGCACGATGGATATCGGACCGCTCTGGGTGCACGGCATGCCGATTGCCTGGCAGCATCCCGGCGGCATGCTCGCCCCGCAGCTTCACGACGCGGCCAGCGACGGCGGCACCGGGATCGAGCGGGCGCTCTCGGGCTTCCTGCTGACCTGCGGCCTCGACAACGTGCGCCAGCCTCGTGACAGTCTGCCCTTGCACGGCACGCTGCCGCTGACACCCGCGCGCATCACCGCGCATGGCGAGGACTGGAGCGCGCCGGAACCGGTCATCTATGCCGAGGGCGAAGCGGTCCGCGCCCACCTGCGCGGCGCCAGCTTCTCGCTCAGGCGCCGCATCGAAGCCCCGGTCGGAAAGGCCGTGCTGCGGCTCACCGACACGATCGAGAACATCGGACCTGACCCCAGCGCCTTCCGCATTCTCTATCACACCAACTTTGGCTACCCCAGCGTCGGCCCCGGAACCCGCCTGTCCCTGAACGGGCGCGAGACCCTGCGCCACGAACCGGCCGGCGCAAGAGAGGCTGCCCCGCGCCCCGCCGCCTGCCACGACGCCGGACCCGGGCGCTTCCAAGCCGTGTTCGACCGCCCGGCCTTTGGTCCATGGCCCGCGCTGTCGATTTCGGTCGAAGGCGACGCCGCCGCCCTGCCCTTCGTCCAGGTCTGGTCCGACCCACGCCCACGGCGCAACATCGTCTCGGTCGAACCGGCGAACTGCGGCCGGCGCGACGACGGCACCAGCGAGCCGGGCATGACGCTCGCCCCCGGCGCGCGCTGGACCTCCACCCTCACCTACAGATTCGCCACGCCCAGTGCAGCGACGAAAGGAGACCCGCATGGCAACGGTTGAGTTGAAAGGCGTGCACAAGCGCTTCGGCGCGCTCGACGTGATCCGCTCGATCGACCTCGAGATCCGCGAAGGCGAGTTCCTCGTTCTCGTGGGCCCGTCGGGCTGCGGCAAGTCGACCCTGCTGCGGATGATCTCGGGGCTCGAATCGATCACCTCGGGCGACCTTTTCATCGACGGGCGGCGGGTCAACGACGTGCCTGCGCGCGATCGCGGCATCTCGATGGTGTTCCAGTCCTACGCGCTCTATCCGCACATGACGAGCGCCCAGAACATGAGCTTCGCGCTGAGGCTCGCAGGGCGCAGCGCCGAGGAACAGGCCGAACGGGTCCAGCCCGCCGCCGGGGCGCTCGGGCTTCAGGATCATCTGGATCGTTACCCGCGCGAGCTGTCCGGCGGTCAGCGTCAGCGCGTCGCGATGGGCCGCGCGATCGTGCGCGAACCGCGGGTCTTTCTCTTCGACGAGCCGCTGTCGAACCTCGACGCAAAGCTGCGCGTCCGCATGCGTGCGGAACTCAAGGAGCTGCACCAGAAGCTGCAGACCACCACGGTCTACGTCACGCACGACCAGATCGAGGCGATGACGCTGGCCGACCGGATCGTGGTGCTGCGCGACGGCGAGATCGAGCAGGTCGGCGCGCCGCTGGACCTCTACGACCGGCCCGCGAACCGCTTCGTCGCGTCCTTTCTCGGCTCGCCGGCGATGAATTTCTTCGATCTCGGCCTGTCCCCGGCATCACCGGATCAAGCGCGGTTCGCCGACGGCGACAGCATCAGGCTGCCGCGCGCCCTGCCCGGCCATGACCGCGTGACCGTCGGCATCCGCCCCGAGAGGCTAGAGATCTTGCCGGACGAAGCCCCCGGCACCATCGCGGCCAGGGTCGTGGTGGTCGAGCCGACAGGGTCGGACACCGAACTTCTGCTGCGCAAGGGCGACGACGAGATTACGGCGAGCTTCCGAGGCCGGACCGACGTGCGGCCCGGTCAGGTGCTGCACCTCACCGCCGACCCCGCGGCGTGCCATCTCTTCGATCGCGACACTGGCCAGGTGCTCTGACCGCGCCGTCTCGACATGCGGGTAATCCGAAATGCTCGCGCCTTTCCGTCCCTGCGCGATGGCAGGACACCTGCAGTCTACAAACTACTCGCACAGGCTCGGCGATCTGTGACGATGCCGCAGACGTCCGAGACCCGGTCCGGCTAGCTTGCAAAGATCCGGCAGATACCGGGGTCGCCACCCCGACAACCTTCACAGTCGCTCTAACCGCGCGAGCCTTTCCTTCAAAGCCTCGACGGAATGGTCGATGAAGGCGCGGACCTTGGCCGAGGCGATGCGGCCTTCGGCGTGGACGAGGTGCACCGGCAGCGGCGCAGGCTCGAAGTCGCGCAAGACGATACGCAGCCGTCCTTCGGCCACGTCGTCGCTGATCTGATACGAAAGAACCCGCGTCAGCCCGTGCGCCAGCCGCGCGCCGGTGATCGCCGCCTCGACGGAATTCATCCGGATACGCGGATTCACGGTCGCCGAGACCTTGTCTCCGAACTTCCATTCGTCGGTCGCCGTCACCGTCGTCGCCGAGACGATGGCATGCGCACCCAGATCGTCGGGATGTTCCGGTTCGCCGCGGCGGTCCAGATAGTCCGGCGCGGCGCAGACGACGCGGCGCACCTCTCCGACGCGCCGGGCCACCAGGCCCGAGTCCGGCAGCGGGCCGATGCGCAGCGCGACGTCAAACCCCTCTTCGATCAGGTTCACCACGCGGTCGACGAACACCACGTCCGCGGTCACCGCGTCGTTTTGGTCTAAAAAGGACCCGATCACCGGCATGAGGTGCAGGATCCCGAACCGCACCGGCGTCGTGATCCGCAAGCGCCCTGTCGGCACCGCCGCGGCGCCGGAGGCCAGCGCATCCGCCTGACCGAGGTCGTCCAATACCTGCCGCGAGCGATCCAGGTAGATCCGTCCGGGCTCGGTCAGGCGCACGGATCGCGTGGTGCGGACGAAAAGCTTGACGCCCAGCCGTTCCTCGAGCGTGGTCACCGCGCGCGTCGCCGAGGCCGCGCTGGCGCCGATCGCCCGCGCGCCCGCCGCGAACCCTTCGTGATCCGCCACCGCCACGAACAGTCGAAGTGCCTCGAATCGATCCAAGGGGAGCGCCTCCCGCCGGTTGGTCGCGTCCAGATTATGCTCGGATCTGAAATAGTGAAGTACAATTTTCGCGCATTCTTTTCATAGTGAGAAATGGCGATATTGGACGCATCCACAGACACTCCAACCAAAGGATGACACCGATGACCTCGACGGACACCCTCGCCCACCGCCCTGCCCTGCAGAACATCGCGCGCAGGATCACGTCCGATCTTCCCGCGATCAACGCCGGCACCGTCGGCGCGATGTTCATCGCCGGCTTTCTCGCCACCAACGCGTTCGACCTCTGGGGGCAGGTGATCAGCCCGGCGCTCGGTTATGCCACCCTGTCGCCGCATGGCCTCGCAAAAAGCCTTCTCGGCTCCTTCGGACTGCCCAACGGCGACTTCGCCGGATACTTCGTGCATTTCTACATCGTCGGCCTGATCGCCTATCCGCTTGGCTGGCTCTTCGGGTTTCGCCCGGTCTGGAACGCGACCGTGGGGAGGACGCACTGGTTCCTGCCCTCCGCGATCTACGGCGCGGCGCTTTGGGTCTTTGCCATCGGCGGCATCACCGCGATCGCCGGCCTCCCGTTCTTTCTGAACTTTACGGGTATCACTTGGGTCGCGCTGGTCGGGCACGTGCTTTACGGCATCGTCCTCGCCGCGGCCCTCCAGGGCATCGCGCGCCGCTCGAGCTGATCCCAGCCGAAGGTAACACCCAGGCCTCACCGATGTCTTCAGCGAAGAGGTCGGTGAGGCTCAGGAGACCGACCCCGTTAATGCGTCTTTCGTGACTGGAAGCAGCCGTTTCAGCAACGCCGACACGAGATGGCGTGCCGTTCCGCAACCAAGACCACAGGAGATCATGATGTCCCATGCATGGCACGACATCGCCTTTACCGAGTCCGTGAAGACACTCCAGGAAAGCAACGGCAGCCGCAGCTCCTATGCCCGGTTCGAGGACGGCCCGCTCCGGGGCGACCGGATCGGGGCGGAGGCAGCCGCCTTCATCGCGGCACGCGACAGCTTCTACATGGCGAGCGTCGGAGAAACCGGCTGGCCCTATATCCAGCACCGTGGCGGCCCGACGGGGTTCGTGCGGGTCCTGGACGACAAGAGCATCGGCTTTGCCGATTTCGCCGGCAACAAGCAATACGTGAGCCTCGGCAACCTGCAGCGCGACGACCGCGTGTCCCTGTTTTTCATGGACTACCCCAACCGCGCGCGGCTCAAGGTTTTCGGCCGGGCCAGCGTCATCGATCCCGCCGATGCCGAGACGCTCGCTCGGCTCGCGGTGCACGATTACCCGGCGAAGGTCGAGCGCGGTTTGCGAGTAGACGTGGCGGCGCTCGACTGGAACTGTCCGCAGCATATCACGCCGCGGTATGCGAAGGCGGACGGGCTGCCCGAGTAATTGGGCGGCAGGGCAGCGTGGGGCGTTCGCCTGGCAACAGCCGCCACCGTGAAGTGCCCAAACTCGTCCGCTGAGAGCGGGTGCCTGCAATCGCTGCGCTGGCTAATTTATATCCGACTAAAGTTATCAACCTATTTGTTGACTAAAATAGTTGGATAAATTAGCAGCCGTCATGTACAGCTACTCAAGGATCCCGTACATGACCCTTCGTCCCCTTCTCGGCGCAGCGGCGCTGAGCGTTTTCGCAGCCAGCCTCGCGCAAGCCGATCCCGTCACCATCACCGACATCGCCGGCCGCGACGTCACCGTGGATGCGCCCGTGGACCGCGTGATCCTGGGCGAAGGGCGGCAGATCTTCTTCGCGGCGGTGCTGGACGGCGACGATCCCTTTGCACGCGTGGTCGGCTGGCGTGATGACTTCCGCCAGGCGTCGCCGGACAGCTACGGGCAGTACGCCGAGAAATTTCCCGATCTGGTCGATATTCCCACCTTCGGCGGCTTCAAGGACGGCACGTTCGACATCGAACAGGCGGTTTCCCTGCAGCCCGACGTGCTGATCATGAACCTCGAATCGAAACAGGCGACCGAGGAAGCGGGATACGAAGAGAAGCTCGCCAAGGTCGGCATCCCCATCGTCTACGTCGACTTCCGCGAAAAGCCGTTCGAACATACGGCGCAGTCGATGGAGATCATCGGCCAACTCTTCGGCGAGGAAGAGCGCGCCGCCGAGTTCAATGCCTTTTACGCCGCGCAACTGGCCCGCGTGACGGACGTGATCGCCGCGCAGACCGATCTCGACCGCCCCCTGGTCTTCGTCGAGCGTGCCGGCGGCTATTCCGAGGACTGCTGCATGTCCTTCGGCAACGAGAACTTCGGCAAATACGTCGACCTCGCCGGCGGCACCAACATGGCCTCGCCCTTCATCCCCGGCACCTTCGGCACCGTCAACGCCGAGCAGATCATCGCGTCCGATCCCGACCAGATCGTCGTCACCGGCGGCAGCTGGGAGGCCTACGTGCCCGGCGGGGCCTGGATCGGCGTCGGCCCCGGCGCAGACGAAGCCAACGCCCGCACCAAGCTGGCCCGGCTCATGGAGCGTCCCGCCTTCACCGGCGTCAAAGCGGTCGAGACCGGACAGGTCCACGCGATCTGGCACCAGTTCTACAACAACCCCTACAGCTTCGTTGCGGTACAGCGGCTGGCCACATGGCTGCACCCCGAACTGTTCCCCGATCTCGATCCCGAAGCGACGCTGGCCGAGCTGCACGATCGCTTCCTGCCGGTGGACTACGCACCCGGCTACTGGGTCTCGGTCGACAACCCTGCGACCAACTGAACCCGTGGGCGGCCTCCGGGTCGCCCGCCTCTCTTGCCGGGACGCGCCATGACCTCGATCGCCACCGACCCGCCAACCCATGCCGCGGCCTATCGTGCGCGCGTCGCCCGACGCATCGCAATCCTATTCGGGCTCCTCGCCCTGCTTGTCGCCTGTGTCGCCATCGACGTGTCTCTGGGTCCGGCGCGCTACGACGTGTCCGACGTGTTGCGCACCCTGTTTTTTCCCGCCTCCGCAGACCTGCAGATGCGTGTCGTCGTCTGGGACATCCGCATGCCCATGGCCTGCCTCGCCGTGGTCGTCGGGGCCAGCCTGTCGCTCGCCGGTGCGCAGATGCAGACCATCCTCGCCAACCCGCTGGCCAGCCCTTTCACGCTGGGCCTCTCGGCCGCGGCGAGCTTCGGCGCGGCGCTTGCCATGGTGCTCGGCATCGCGCTCGTTCCCTCTGCTCTGGCGGTCATGGTCCCGATCAACGCGTTCGCGATGGCGATGGCGGCTTCGCTTCTGATCTTCGGCCTCAGCACCTTGCGCAGTGTCTCGGTCGAAACCATCATCCTGCTGGGCATCGCGCTGGTCTTCACCTTCAACGCAGCTTTGGCTTTGCTGCAATACTTTGCCTCCGAGCAGGCCCTGTCGGCTGTGGTGTTCTGGACGATGGGCAGCCTGAGCAAGGCGACATGGGGCAAGGTTGCGCTCTGTGCCGTCATCCTTGCGTTCTGCGCGCCGCTGTTCGCCCGCAGGGCATGGGCACTGACCGCGATCCGGCTGGGCGAGACGCGAGCCGCCGCAATGGGCGTGAAGGTCAGGCACCTCCGGCTCGAAGCCCTGGTGCTGGTCTCGCTTCTGGCTGCCGTCCCGGTCAGTTTCGTCGGCACCATCGGGTTCATCGGCATCGTCGGTCCGCATGTGGCGCGCCTGCTTCTGGGCGAGGATCAGCGGTTCTTTCTGCCCGGTGCGATGCTGTCGGGCGCGGTGATTCTGTCGGCCACGTCCGTCCTGTCCAAGGCGATCCTGCCCGGTGCCGTGCTGCCCATCGGGATCATCACCGCGCTGGTGGGCGTGCCCGTCTTCATGGCGCTGATCCTGACCAAGGGGCGCAAGGCATGGTGAGCCTGACACTCGACTGGATCGGCGCGCGTTACGGCCGTCACAAGGTCCTCGACGACGCAAGCGTCGCGACCGTCGAGGGCGGTGCGCTCACGGCACTCGTCGGGGCCAATGCGGCGGGCAAGTCGACCCTGTTTCGGCGCATCGCGGGACAACTTCGCGGCGCAGGTCGGGTCGGGCTGGCCGGGGCATCGTCCGGTGATCTGCGCTACATGCCGCAGGACACCGGCATGACCGCCGCGCTGACGGTCTATGAATCCGTCATCCTTGCGCTCAAGCAGGGGGATAGCCGGTGGCGGCTGACCACGCACGAGCTGGCCGCGGTGGACGATGTGCTGCACCGCTTTCAGATCGCGCACCTCGCCGAACGGCAACTGGCGATGCTTTCGGGCGGGCAGCGACAGGCCGTGTCCATTGCCCAGACCCTCGTGTCGCGCCCGCGTGTGGTGCTGATGGACGAGCCGACCTCGGCGCTCGACCTCGCGCGTCAGTACGAGATTCTCGAGGCCCTGCGCCGATACGCCGAGCAAACCGGGGCCGTCATGATGCTGGCGCTGCACGATCTGAACCAGGTCATGCGGGCTTGCACGTGGACGGTGGCGCTGGCCGAAGCCAGGATCATTGCCACCGGACCGACGCTCGACGTTCTGACGCCCGCGCTGATCCGGCGGATCTACGGTATCAATGCCCGCGTCGAGTGCTGCTCTCTGGGTCGGCCACTCATGATCGTCGATGGCCCGTCACGGGCTGTGCTCCAGGAATATCACTGATACCGCAACGCGTTGATTTCATGCCACGATTTTTGCCGCATAGCAGCAGCGCTCGGTCCCGACCCAAGTTCTCAGTGCGGATGCAGTTTCACCAGCTGGCGCACGTGCTCCAGCAGGTTCTCGGCCGCCGGCAGCAAAGGTCGGTCGCTGCGCCAGACCACGCCGCCTTCACGCATCGGCATATCGAAATCGGTTTCGACAATCGCGATGTTCGGAAAGGCGTCGGCATGGGCGCGCGACAGAAAGCCGAGTTTCTGGCTGTTGTGCAGGATGTTGATCAGGGCCGGCACGGAATTGGTCTCGACCGACGGCAGCGGCAGGTCCGCGCCCCACTGGCTGAAGAGACGCCGGGCCAGTTGCCGCCCGAAGGTTTCCTCGCCCGTCATCGCCCATTGTGCCGCCGAAACCTCGTCGAGGCTGTGCGGTCTGCCGTCGATCATCGGGTGATCCCTGCGGGCCACGATGTGCATGCGCTGGCGCACGAGGATCTGCGTGCGGTAGGCCGACCCGAGGTAGACATCGCTGATCGAGGCGAAGAAAAGCTCGATCTCGCCGGCATCGAGGCTTTTGCGCAGGTCGTCGTTCAGGGCCACGTTGAGATTCACCCGCAACTGCGGGTGCGCGTCCTGCAGGCGCGGGATCGCCAACGGCATGACCTCGTGCACCCAGTCCGGGCCACAGCCGACGCGCAAGAGCCCGCCCGAGCCGGATTTCATCGCCTCGAACTTGTCGATCAGGTCGTCGGTCGATTGCTCCAGACGCGTGGCGTAGTCAAAGAGCGCGCTGCCATAGGCGGTCAGGTTGAGCGGTCGGGTCGACCGGTCGAAAAGCGTCACGTCGAGCTGACGTTCGAGCTTGCCGATGGCCTGAGTCAGGGCGGGTTGCGAGACGCCCAGCATCTTCGCGGCGGCGGTCAGGTTCCGGGTCGCGCAGACAGCAAGGAACTGGGAAAGGCCGTTCAGCTTCATCACGGTCCCGCGCTCCGCACGGACGTAATCCGGTCAGGACGCATCGGCGGCCACGCGGAAGCCGAGGTTGCCGGTCGAGGTGTCCGGCGGATTGCCGGTGCGCGAATGCACGTGGTAGCGGTCGCAATAGCTGACGTGGCAAAGGTAGGATCCGCCGCGCTGCACCCGCGTGTCGCCCGAGGTCGGCCCCGTCGGGTCGACCAGGGGCCGCGCGGCCTGCGGGGGCGGTCCGAAGCGATCGGAGACCCACTCCCAGACGTTGCCGGTCATGTTGTAAAGCCCGTAGCCATTGGGTGCGTAGGCGTCCACGGGCGCGGTGCCGACATGGCCGTCCTCGGCGGTGTTCGCCGTAGGGAACGTGCCCTGCCAAGTGTTCATCCGGAACGCCCCACCGGGTTGCATGGCGTCGCCCCAGGGAAACTTGCGCTTTTCCAATCCGCCGCGCGCGGCGCGCTCCCATTCGGCCTCGGTCGGCAGGCGCAGGCCCGCCCAACGGCAATAGGCCAGCGCGTCGTACCAGGCGATGTGGATCGCGGGATGGTCGACCCGGTCGCGCCAGTCCGAACCGGGACCCTCCGGCGCGGCCCAGCAGGCACCATCGACGGCCCGCCACCAGTCGAGCCCCGGCGGGCTGGGCGAGCGGCTGGCCTCCGCGCCGAGAAAGAGGTGGAAGACGTAGCTCCAGCCCTCGGCCTCGGCCACGGTGCGATAGCCGGTTGCCTCGACAAAGGCGGCATAGTCGGCGTTGGTGACGCTGAAGGCGGAGAGCCGGAAGGGCGACAGCTTGACCTTGCGGCGCGGGCTGTCGTGATCGGCGGGAAACCGCGATTTGCGCGCGCCCATGTCGAAGAAGCCACCGGGAATTTCCGCCAGCCGATCCTTCAGCGCCGCCGCGACTTCGGGCGGAGCCAGGGATACCGCCTGCGCGGCCGCGGCGTGGTTCCGGGCGCCCGGACCTGTCGTCAGCCCGCTGGCGCAGCAGCCGGTCTTGGTCTGATCATTCATCGCAACGTTCCATCCCGCGCGAGCCTATACCGGATCGCGCGCCCGGGCGAAACGGCCAAGGCCGGACTTCCGCCCGTGTTATTGCAGGGCGACCGCATCGGGTGGCGAGACAATCAGGCGACGGGCGTTCTTTGTCCTGAGCGCGCTCGAGATGTGCCAGTCAAGCAGCCGGTCCTTCAGGTCTGTCTTGACCGCTGCATACTCGGGGTCGTCCCACAGGTTGCGCGTCTCGCCTGGATCGGCCGCCAGATCGAAAAGCTGACCGTCACTGCGCCCCTGGAAGACCACGAGCTTGTGGGTCTCCGTCCGGATCATTGTCAGCAGGCTGGCCCCGGTCATATTCACGTCGCCACCCTGTTCGCAGAAGACCGCGTCGCGCCCCGCGAACGCCGCGCCTTCAAGCGCGGGGTTCAGGGTCTCGGCCTCGAAGGTCGGGTCCGGCTCCAGCCCGGCCCATTCCAGGATCGTCGGCCCGAGGTCGAACAGCTGCACCAGCGCGTCGACCGAGCGACCGCCCGCGAACCGTCCCGGTGCCGAGACGATCAGCGGAACCCGCGTAATCTGGTCGTAGGGCGCCCATTTCTGGCTCAGCCCGTGATCGCCGAGATTGTCGCCGTGATCCGAGGTGAAGACCACGATCGTGTTGTCCATCCGCCCGCGCTTTTCCAGCGCGTCGAGAATGCCGCCCACCTGCCTGTCGATCAGCTCGACATTGGCGTAGTAGTAGGCCCGCATCCGGTGCAGCTCCTTGCGCGTCGGGTCGAGCTTCCAGGCCACGGAGTCGTGGTCGACCTCGACATCGTGCGCGCGCTTGGCCTTCCAGACCGCGTGCAGCGCCTCGAGTTCGTCGGGCGTGGCCTCGGGCAGCGGCACGTCGCGGGCCATGTACTTTTCGGCAAGCTCGGGCGTCGGGTCATAGGGCGGGTGCGGCCCGGGAAAGCCCACGACAAGAAACAGCGGGTCGGTCACCGGCTTGGTCTCGAGCCACCATTGCGTGAAACCGCCGACGTAGTTGTCCGACTGCATGGCCGGCGCGAGGTCCCAGGTGAAGGCGCCCAGGCAGTCGCGGTAGTCGTCGCGCTGGCGGTAAAGCTCGCGCTGCTGCTTGACGAGGCCTTGTGCCGCCAGCGCCTTGTCCCATTCGTCGAAGAACCAGCGCCCCTCGAGGTAACGGTCCTTGTTCTCGACCACGTAGCGCTCGGCGAAGCCCGCTTTGGCGTCATAGGGGATCGTATGCATCTTGCCGATGTTGACCGTGTGATAGCCCGTGCGCGCGAGATCCTCGACCCAGGTGCGGCTCCAGGGCTGGCCATTGGCGAAGACACCGTTGGTGTGCGGGAAGTAACCGGTGAAAAGGCTCGCGCGGCAGGGCACGCAGGACGGCGCGGTGACGTGGCACTGGGTGAAGGTGACGCCGTCATTCACCAGCCGGTCGATGTTCGGCGTGTCCATATGCGCGTATCCCAGCGCGCGGATCGTGTCATAGCGCTGCTGGTCGGTCATGATGACGACGATGTCGGGGCGGGTGTCGGTGGTGCTCACGCGAGGGGTTTCCTTCAGTCTTCCTTGGTGTCGGGAGGCGACAGCTTGAGGTCCAGCAGGCGGTCCGTCAGCACGTCGATATGCAGTTGCATCGCCGACATCGCGGCCTCGGGCCGGCGGCGGCGCAGGGCGCGGTAGATGGTGCGGTGATCCTCGACCGAGCGCCGCCGGTTCTCGGGCGTGCGGGTCTGCCCGTACCAGCGCCGCCAGAGCGAGGACTCGCGCATCCGCCACAGATGCCCGACATAGGTCTCCAAGACCTCGTTGCCGGCTGCGGCGGCAATCAGCGCGTGGTACTCGGCGTCGGCGGCATCGAAGGCCGGGATGTCGTGGATCGAGACCGACATGCGGTCGAGCGTCTCGCCGATAGCATCGAGCTGCGCCTCGCTGGCGCGTTGCGCGGCGTAATAGGCCGACTGCCCCTCGATCATGCGGCGCACTTCGAGCACCTCGTAGGGGCCGACCTCGTTGCCGACCACCAGCTGGCCGTGATCCGGGTCGCGCAGGTGCTCGGGCAGCACGAAAATGCCCGAACCCACGCGGATCTCGATATAGCGCATGATCTCGAGCGCCAGCAGCGCCTCGCGCACGGTGGTCCGGCTGACATCGAGCTGGGCGGCGAGATCGCGTTCGGGTGGCAGGCGCTGGCCGGCCTTGTAGGTTCCGGCGGCGATCCGGTCGGCCAGCGACTGGGCGACCTGGAGATAGCGCCGGCCGCCGCCGGGAAGGTCCAGCGTGCTCATCACAGCGCCTCCCTGCGGCGGCGCGCCATGCGGTCGGCAATCGCGGGCCAGGCAAGCGTCAGGACCGACAGGGCGAGGAACGCGAGTGCCCAGGGCCGCTCGAGGATACCCAGCACGTCGCCGTCCGACAGCATCAGCGAGGCGCGCAGCTGCTCCTCGGCGATGGGCGAGAGCACGAAGCCGATCACGAAGGGACCCAGCGGTACCCTCGCCGCCTCCAGTCCGAGGCCAATGACGCCGAAACCGATCATCACCCAGACGTCGTCGAAACTGGAGTTCACCGCGTAGGAGCCGACGACGCAGAAGATAAGGATCACGCCCAGAAGACCGGCCCGCGGCAGGCGCACGAGTTGGGCGATCCAGCGCACCGCGCTCCACATCAGCGCCAGCATGATGAGATTGGCAACGAAGTAGGCAGCAATGATACCGTAGGCGATCTCGGGCGCGTTCTGGAACAGCAGCGGTCCGGGCTGCAGCTGGTGGATGGTCAGCGCGCCGATCAGGATCGCCTCGGTGACCGAGCCCGGAATGCCCATCGTGATAAGCGGGATCAGCGCCCCGCCGATCGAGGCGTTGTTGGCGGTCTCGCCCGCGACGACGCCCGGCTCATGCCCGGTGCCGAACTTTTCGGGGTCCGGCGACAGCTGGCGCGCGGTGGAATAGCTGACCAGCGCGGCGATGTTGCCACCGATGCCAGGCAGCAGGCCGATCCAGGTGCCGATCAGCGACGAGCGCAGAATGTTCGGCCCGTGCGTTCGCAGGTCGGCGGCCTGGACGGGCAGACGGCCCTTGGGGACGTTGATTTTTCCCAGCGGCGGCGCGCCGGCGTCACGCAGGATCTGGCTGATCGCGAAGGCACCGATCAGCACCGGAAGCAGGCCGAAGCCCGACAGCAGCAGGTCCTGATCGAAGGTCAGCCGCGCGCGCCCCGTCGAGCTGTCGATACCGGGCAGCGCGAAGGCCATGCCGAGCGTCGCGGCGAGCAGCCCCTTGACCAGCGTGCCTTGCGTCAGGGCGGCCAGCATGACCAAGGCCATCAGCACCAGCGTGAAATACTCCCACGGCCCGAACTGCAGGGCGAAACGCGCGAGCGCCGGGGACATGCCGGCCAGAAACATCCACGACACCAGCCCACCCGCCACCGAGGCCATGATACCCAGAGCGATGGCACGCTCGGCCTGGTTCTTGCGGGCCAGCGGGTAGCCGTCGAAGGTCGTGACGATCGAGGCCGGGGTTCCGGGCATCCTCAGCAGGATGGCGGTGATCAGCCCGCCGGAGATGCCGCCGACGTATTCGCCGATCAGCAGGGTAATGGCGGCGACCGGTTGCATGTGGAAGGTCAGCGGCAGGGTCAGCGCGATCAGCATGGTGGCGGTGAGGCCCGGGATCGCTCCGACGACGATCCCGAGGCCGGTGCCGAGCGCCAGAAGCCCGAAATGGTACCAATCGAAGAGGGCGAGAAAGGCGTCGACCATCGTCAGCCCAGCGAGATGTAGAGGAAGCTCTGAAACACCCAGGCCAGCCCCGTTCCAAGGGCGGCGCCCAGTCCTGCGTAAATTGCACCTGCCTTCCAGTCGAACCCGGTCAGCACAAGGCCTATGGCGCCCAGAAATGCGGTCGTCGCGAGCCAGAACGGCACCCGCAGAACGTCGAGCGCAAGCACGTAGAGGACAAGCGCCGCGAAGGTCAGCAGCGAACGGACGCGGGCCTCGGTCCCCGGCGGGTCGGGTTCGAGCGGGTCTTCAATGGGTGCGCGTCGCAGCAGCGTGACGGCCGCACGCGCGGCGATGATCGTCGAGAACAGGATCAGCAGGGCAGCCAGGATGCGCGGCATCGCGGCCGATCCCAGCGGCTCGAAGCGCGGCGGCGGAAGCCCGGCCGCCCCGATCAGCAGGACAACCGCACCGGCCCCGCAAAGCGCGGCCAGCAGAAGATCGCCGCCTGCACGTCTGATTTCGGGGCGCATCGTTTCACTCCCAGGCGGAGATGGGCCGGGGCACGGCGCACCGCGCCGCGGCGCTCGGACCTTGTTCAGCCGATGGTGGCCGCGATGCCCTTGAGCTGCTCAAGCGTGCTGCGGGCGTCTTCCATCGCCTCCGCGCCCGGCGTCCAGTAGGCCTCGAGCGTGTTCGAGGTGAAGTAGTCGACGATCTCGGGATCGGCGATGGCCTGTTCGAGCGCCGCGGCCAGCATCTCGACATGCGCGTCGGGTGTGTCGGCCGGGGCGAGCCACCAGTTCGGGTTGGCCCAGGTCACATCGTAGCCCAGTTCGGTCGCCGTCGGCAGGTCCGGCAGGTCGGGCAGACGCTCTTTCCCGAAATAAACCAGGGGCCGCAGCCCCTCGGCCTGCGCCAGATATTCCGACGCTGCGAACAGCGCGATGTCGGCGTTGCCGCCCAGCACCATGCGCAACCGGTCGGCGCCGGAGTTGGCCGTGACATAGCGCGTCTCGAACCCCGCCGCGTTGGCGAGCATGGCGCCGACAAAATGCGGGATGGTGCCGATGCCCACCGCCTCGACCAGACCGCGTGGGTTCTCCTTGAGATACGCGATGAGGTCGTCGAGCGTCTGGTAGGGGCTGTCGGCAGCGACCGTCCAGACCGGGCTGCCGCCGCCGGTGTAGCCGATGGACTTGAAGTCATCGAGCTGGAAGTTGCCCAGTTCCATGGCGATCGCGATCAGCATCTGGTGGTGCCAGTGCACGATCGTGTGCCCGTCCGGGTCGTCGCGCTGCATCAGGTTCACGGCATTCGCGCCCGCGCCGCCGTCGGCGTTGACCACGGCCATTGGCTGCGAGAGCCAGCCGTTCGCCTGGATCTTCTCGGACAGCAGGCGCGCCACGACGTCGGTGCGACCGCCCGGCTTGAACGGCACGATGATCTTTAACGGCTTTGACGGAAAATCCTGCGCCAGGGCACCCGGCACGTTCATCGTGCCCGCCGCCAGGGCGGCGCCGGTTCCGATCGTGAAGGCCCGGCGTGTCAGGCCCGGCTTGATGCTGTCTGCGGACATTCGGTTCTCCTCCCGGTTTGTCTTGGACGTTTGACGTCTAAACGGGTCCAACCAAATCCTACAGCTTTGAAATTGTCCAGACCAATTTGCCCTGCGGCGCTGCCGCCAAACGGGCGCACGGGGCAGATCAGGCGTCCGATCTGATGCTGCGCCACACGCTAAACCTGCCAGAGGATTGCGATTTTCGAAGGGTAGCGTGCGGATATCGCGCGACGCTGCGAGACCGGCTCGGTAACCTTCGAGGATCTGCCGAAGTCTTGTTTTCCGACCTCCAGACGGTACGGTGTCCAGAGGGGATGACAGGGACAGATAAGATGATGCATGGAAAACCGCGCCGGTCCTGCGTCTGGATCGGAGTTTGGCTGGCGATCCTGGCACCGGCGGCCTGGGCTCAGGACACGGTGCGTCCGGCAAAGGTCTTTACGGTCGAGCAGTCAGCCAGCGAGATCCGGCGATCCTATCCAGCGATTGTTCTGCCCTCGCGCGAAGTCGAGCTGTCGTTCCAGGTGTCGGGCCGCGTGACCGAACTTCCCGTCCGCGCCGCGACCCAGGTGTCCGAAGGCGATGTGATCGCACAACTCGATCCGCGGGATTTCAGGAACAAGATCGCCCAGCTTCAAAGCCAGATCGAACAGGCGGAGGCCGAGCTTCTCGCGCTGCGCACCGGGGCGCGGCCAGAAGAGATCGCGGCCCTAGAAGCCAGTGTCGCCGCGGCCGAGGCGCAGCTGAACCAGGCCAGCGACAACGTCGAGCGTATCAGGCAGCTCTCCGAACGCGGCGTGGCACCGGCCGCGCAGCTGGAAGGCGCCGAGGCCGATTTCAGCGTCGCCGAGGCCAACCTGCGCAGCCAGCGCGAACAGCTTCGCATCGGTCAGGCCGGTGGGAGGCCCGAGGAGATCGCGGCCGCCGAAGCCGCCATCCGGGGGCTCGACGCGCAGCTGCAGGTCGCCGAGGACGACCTCGCCGACGCCACGCTTCGCGCGCCCTTCGACGGCATCATCGCCCGGCGCGACATCGAGAACTTCACCAACGTCCAGTCCGGTCAGACCGTGGCGCTGCTCCAGGCGCTCGACACCGTGCACCTTGCCTTCGACATACCGGGGCCGGACGTCTCGACCTTTTCACGCACCGGCTTCAATAACGTCACCAATATCGCGACGTTCGATTCCCTGCCCGGCGAGACATTTCCGGCTGAAATCGTCGAGTTCTCGGTGCAGGCCGATGCCGCGACGCAGACTTACCGCGGCCGCGCCTCGGTCAGAGTTCCCGATGGCACGATCATCCTTCCCGGAATGGTCGCCAGCGTGCTGGCCTCGAGCCCCAACGAGACCAGGACGATGCCGGTACCGCTGTCGGCGGTCGGTGGCGATCCGGCGGGCGCGGCGTTCGTCTGGCGCGTCGGCGCGGACGATACGATCAGCCGGCAGCCGGTCTCGCTGGGCGAAGCGCGCCAGGATCGCGTCGACGTGCTCGACGGCCTCGAGGACGGGGACGTCATCGTGTCGGCCGGCGTCAGTCGCCTGACCGACGGAATGAAGATCCGGCCCATCGCAAGCGTGGGAAACTGAGCCATGGACCTGGCCCGGTTCGCCATCGAAAAGCGCCTGATCTCGGCCATCGCGACCGTCTTGATCCTGGTCGCGGGCTATTTCGCCTACACCGCCCTGCCCCGCTTCGAGGACCCCGAGTTCATCATCCGGCAGGCGCAGATCATCACGCCCTACCCCGGCGCCTCGGCCGAGGAAACCGCGGAGGAAGTGACCGAGGTCATCGAGAATGCCCTGCAGCAGCTTCAGGGGGTCGACGAGGTCCGCTCGGTTTCGGCGCCGGGGCTCAGCACCGTCACGGTCGAATTCACAATCGCCTCGACGCCGACCTACCCCGCCCTCTACCAGCGCTTCCAGCAGATGCGGGCGCGGATCCTCGACGCCCAGGGCGACCTGCCGCCGAACGCGCTCGAGAGCCAGGTGTATGACGATTTCGGGGACGTCTACGCCCTTTACTATGCAGTGGTCGGAGAGGGCTACAGCCTGCCTGAACTCCACGCCTATGCAAAAGATCTCCAGCGCGAGCTTGTCACCGTCGACGGCGTGTCCAAGGTGGTCCTGAGCGGCGTGCAGGACGAGGTGATCTACGTCGAATATGCCCCGGCCCGGATCATCGCGCTTGGCCTGTCCGCCAGCGACATTCAACCGCTGCTCCAGGCGCAGAACCTCGTCGTGCCGGGCGGCAGCGTCGTGGCGGGCGGGCTGCGTCTGGAAGTCCGGCCGCAGGGCGCAATCGACTCGGTCGATGCGATCTCGAACCTGCTGTTGAGCAACCCGCAGACCGGAGCGACCTTTCGACTTGGCGATATCGCCTCGGTCACGCGGGGTCTTCGGGAGCCGGCGACGACGATGCTCTACCGCAACGGGCAGCCAGCCATCGGGATCGGCGTGTCGAACACGCTCGGCGGGAACGTCGTCAACATGGGCCAGGCGGTGAATGCCCGGATCGCCGAACTGGAGGCCGACCGGCCCATCGGGATCGATGTTCTGCCGATCTCGGACCAGTCTGTGACGGTGAAGGCCTCGGTCGACGATTTCGTGACCAATGTCGTCGTAGCACTGGTCATCGTCGTCGGCACGCTGCTGGTGTTCATGGGGCTGCGCTCGGGCATCCTGATGGGCGGTATCCTTCTGGTCACGGTCGCCGGGACGCTGTTCGGGATGTACGCCTACGGGCTCGACATGCAGCGGATCTCGCTCGGGGCGCTGATCATCGCCTTGGGCATGCTGGTCGACAATGCCATCGTGGTCGTCGAGGGCACGCTGGTGCGGGTGCAGAACGGTGAAACCGCGGCGGCCGCGTCGACATCGGTCGTCGAACGGACCAAGTGGCCGCTGCTCGGCGGAACCATCGTCGGCATCCTCGCTTTCTCGCCGATCGGCTTTTCGCCCGACAACACCGGCGAATACGCCGGCAGCCTGTTCTGGACGATCGCCATCGCGCTGCTGTTCTCGTGGCTGATCGCGATCTGGCTGACGCCCTATTTCTGCACGCTGCTTCTGAAGCCCGCAAAGGTGGAAACCGAGCAACGAGAGAATGCCCTGCTGACCGGGTACCGCCGGCTTCTGGGCACCGCGATCCGGCTGCGGTGGCTGACGGTGGGACTTGTGGTGGCGCTTTTCGTCTCGGCGGTCGCGCTGTTCTCGGCCGTGCCGCCCGGCTTCTTCCCCGCCTCGACGCGGGCGCAGTTCGTGATCGACTACTACCTGCCGAACGGCGCGGACATCGAACGCACCGAGGCCGACATGCGCGCCATCGCCGAACACGCGCGGTCGCTCGAGGGGGTGACCGGCACCAACACGAGCATCGGCGGCGGGCATCTGCGCTTCATGCTGATCTACGAAAGCGAGGACGCGACCGCCTTCTACGGGCAGGTCCTGGTCGATGTCGAGGACTACCGGCAGATCAGCGGATTGCAATCGGATCTGCAGGCGTGGATCGACGAGACCTATCCGGACGCCAATTCGAAGGTCTGGCAATTCGTTCTCGGACCGGGCGGTGGCGCGCGGGTGGAGGCGCGGTTCTCCGGCCCCGATGCCCCGGTGCTGCGCGAACTTGCCGAGCAGGCCAAGGCAATCATGCTGGCCGAGGGCGGAATCGCGGTCAAGGACGACTGGCGCGAGCAGCCGCAGATCGTCCAGCCCGTGATCGACAACGACGCCGCGCGGCGGCTGGGGCTCACCCAGGCCGAGATCTCCGAGGCGCTGCACACCCAACTCAACGGCACGACGCTCGGCGTCTACCGCGAGGGGGACGAATTTATCGACGTCGTGATGCGTCCGGTGGAACAGGCCCGCAAGGACATCGGCGACTTGCGCAACGTCCAGGTTTTCAGCCAGGTCGCGGGCGGTTACATCCCGATCGCGCAGGTCGTGAGCCGGTTCGACATCGTGTTCGCCTCGGGCAACCTGAGGCGGATCGACCGCAAGCTGACAATCACCGCACAGGCGGACAACCCGCCCGGCACCCTTTCCGGCGACTATTTCGAAGAGGTGCGCGGCCCCGTCGAAGAGATCGCACTGCCCCCTGGCTACGCGCTGGAATGGCGTGGCGAATACGGCAATTCGCAGGACGCCAATGCCGGCCTCGCGGCGACGATGCCGCTTGGCTTTGGCGCGATGGCGCTGGTGGTGATCTTTCTTTTCAATGCCTGGAAACAGCCGCTGATCATCTGGCTGACGGTGCCGCTGGCGCTGATCGGCGTGATCTACGGACTGGCCGCGACCCGAACGCCGCTCGAGTTCATGGCGATCCTCGGGATCCTGTCGCTGACCGGGATGCTGATCAAGAACGCCATCGTCCTGATCGACGAGACCGACAGCCAGATCGCCGGCGGCAAGGACCGCATGGCTTCCGTCGTCGACGCCGCCGTCAGCCGCGTGCGGCCGGTCTCGCTCGGGGTGCTGACCACGGTGCTGGGCGTTGTGCCGCTGCTGTGGGACCCGTTCTTCAAGTCGCTGGCCGTTGTCATCATATGCGGGCTCAGCTTCGCGACGGTGCTGACGCTGATCATCGTGCCGACGCTCTACGCGATCTTCTTTGGTGCCCGCCCCGGCGACGACCCGGCAGACCGGCCCGGCCTTGCCGACGCGTGACGCGCGCACGTCACGTCAGAAGCCGACGAAGAAACGGATGATGAAGGCGTTGGCGAGGTCCACGAAGAAGGCCGAGACCAGCGGAAGCACGATGAAGGCAAGCGGTGCTGCGCCGTAGCGCTTGGTCACCGACGACATATTCGCAATCGCCGTCGGCGTGGCGTCGAGGGCGAACCCGGTGAACCCCGAAGAGAGCACGGCGGCAAGGTAGGCGCGCCCGACAACGGGAAAGGCCACGAAGCCGATGAAAAGCACGGTCATGACGAGTTGCATCGCCAGCACCGTGAGCAGAGGGCCGCCGAGCTCCGCCAGTGTCCAGAGCTGCATGCTCATCAGAGACATGGCGAGAAAGATCGACAGGCTATGATCCGACACCACCGCCAGTGCGCGGCTGCCCGCCGGCCATCCCATGCGCGGAAAGAGGTAAGGGATCGTGTTCGAAATCACCATGCCGACCAACAGGCAGGGTACGAAGAGCGGCAGCTGCAACCCCATCTCGGTGATGGCCTGGTGCGCGAACCAGCCAAACAGGATCGCGACATGGGCCGCAAGCGTGGCCGACATCAGCCCGACGTGGTCGACGGTCTCGCGTTTCTCCGCCTCGAAGGACAGCCCGGCGATCGGAACGACGATCTCTTCCATCCAAACCTTCTCCTGCTGGGCGTTCTGGCAATGCGACTGGCGGCCGCGTGCCGATCCAGACCGTCCCGGCGAACTCAAAGCAAGCGCGGATGTCCGAAGCGGGATCGCCCCCGACGGGCGCATTCGCATCTTGCGGCGACGACCGCCGTGCGACAGCGGATTGGACAGAACGGCGACTGACATGCAAGGGTCGTTGCACCCGGGACAAAAACGGTGGGAAAAATCATGTCTGACAGCGGAACTAAGAAGATGCTCGATCCGGACCCCAGGGTCTGGGATTTCGAGACAGAATACGAACTCGGCCAAGACAATATCCGGCCGCTCGGACTGGACATTCACAATCCGGTCTTCATCGTCTCCGGCATCCTGATCCTTGGCTTCGTGATCCTGGCGCTGACCAACCAGGAGGCGACAGCCGAATTCTTCGGATGGCTGCGGCCGTGGCTGACCAGCACGTTCGACTGGTTTCTCGTGCTTTCGGTCGATGCCATTACGCTTTTCTGCCTCGCCCTGATCGTGCTTCCGGTCGGCAAGGTCCGGATCGGCGGCCAGGACGCGACGCCCGACTACACCTACGCCGGCTGGATCGCGATGATGTTCGCGGCCGGCATCGGCATCGGCCTGCTGTTCTTCGGCGTGCTCGAGCCGGTCTATTACAACTTCTCGGAAGATGGGGCCGCACGCCCGCTGAACATCGACATCACCCAGCCCGGGAACGAGTATATCGGCGTCGTGGGCACCATCCATCACTGGGGGCTGGAAGGCTGGGCGGTCTACGCCGCGGTCGGGCTGGCGCTGGCGATCTTCGCCTACAACCTGCACCTGCCGCTGACGCTGCGTTCGGCGTTCTTTCCCCTGCTCGGCGAACGGGTCTGGGGGTTCTGGGGCCATGTCATCGACACGCTGGCCGTCTTCGCGACGCTCTTCGGGCTGACGACCTCGCTCGGTCTCGGAGCGCAACAGGTCGCCGCCGGGCTTAACGAGGTCTTCGGCATCGCTCCGTCACCCACGGTCACCGTCCTGCTGATCGTCGGCATCACGCTGATCGCACTGGGGTCGGTGCTGATGGGCATGGACGCGGGCGTCAAGCGGCTGTCCGAGATCAACATGGTCATGGCGGTGCTACTGTTCATCTTCGTGATCGCGGTCACCGGCATCGCCACGGCCATCACCCGCTACTTCTCGGTGATGGTGGATTACGTGACCCTTCTGCCGGCGCTGTCGAACCCGTTCGGACGCGAGGACACCAGCTATTTCCACGGCTGGACGACCTTCTACTGGGCCTGGTGGATCGCATGGTCGCCCTTTGTCGGCATGTTCATCGCGCGAATCTCGCGCGGCCGCACGGTGCGCGAATTCGTGCTGTGCGCCCTGATCGCGCCGACCGCCGTCTGCGCGTTGTGGATGTCGACCTTCGGCGGGGCGGCCATCGACATGCTGAACGCCGGCAGCGCCGAAGGCGTGAAGGCCACGGTCATCGACAGCTATGCCCCCGAAGGCGCGCTGTTCGGTTTCCTGAAAGAGCTTCCGCTTTATTCCGTCGTCGCCCCGGTCTCGCTGGTGCTGATCGTGATCTTCTTCGTCACCTCCTCGGACTCGGGCTCGCTGGTGATCGACACGATCACCGCCGGCGGCAAGCTCGACGCGCCGGTAATCCAGCGGGTCTGGTGGTGCACCCTCGAGGGTCTGGTCGCCATCGCCCTGCTCCTGGGCGGCGGGCTCAACGCGCTTCAGGGGGCCGCGGTGTCGATGGGCATCCCGTTCACCCTGGTGATCCTGATCATGTGCTACTGCCTCTGGCTGGCGCTCAGATCGGAATACAAGAAGATCTGAGCGGGGCCGGCCGGCCCGCACCAACTGCCAGGCTTCCGGGCTCTCCGGAAGGCTGGCGCACCGTTAGCCGCGCACCACGAAGACCGAGCAGTTGGCATGGGTGACGACGTGACTTGCCGTCGTACCCAGAAGATAGTCCTGCACTTTCGGATTGGCCGATTCCATGACGATGACGTCGACGTTGCGCTCCTCGGCCAGCTTGACGATCTGGCGGTGGACCGCGCCCTTGCGCACCACGGTCTCGAGTTCCACGCCCTCGGCAGGGTGGTCTGTCACGAACTTCTCGAGTTGCGCAGTCCAGTAGGCGACCGAGTCCCGGATGTTCAGGTTGCGCTCCATCTCGGGTGCCACCGTCGCGACGATGAGCCGCGCGCCGCGCCGCCTGCACATGGCGATCGCCTCGTCATAGGCGCCGAAGTCCAGCTTGGCGTGCCGGAGGTTGATTGGGCAGAGGATCAGGTTGGTGTCGCGGAGCATGAGGTGCCTTTCGTCAGTCCCGTCTGACCCAAGACTAAGTCGTCTCTTCCGCCCAGGTCGAGAGTTGCAGTCATGGCATCGCAAGGCGCGATTTCCATGCGCCACGCGCATGGCGGGATTGATTGGCATTTCGCGGACCCAGCACCGATCTCTGCTTCACAACAACATCCCATCCCTTCCCGGAGACCAAAAAAATGCAAGAACATGGCAGAATCGACATTACCAAGGTAGAGGCGGAAGCTCGTCGTCTGCGTGCGGAATACACCAAGAACTTGATCCGGCGGCTGTTCGGACGGCCCGAAAAACCGCGCACTTTGCCCGTCGCGCTGACCGCCTGACGAGCCCGCCGGGCGATCACGGGGACATCCACCCCGTAAAACCGGTCCGGCCCGTGCCGGGACAGATGCCCTGCCCCGGCCTCCGCACCTGTTACCGCGCGGTGTCACGATCCAACGCTACGTGCGCATATCCCTCGGCGTCTATCAGTCGCCCGATCCACCAGCGCCGCCGGTAGTTCGGGGTGATCGCGGGCGTAATTCGGCAGCGTCAGCTGCGCCGCATGAACGGCCGGGCCGGAGCTGGGGGCCCCGACATCGCGGAACAAATTTACGAAGCTGTCGCCGGGCTCCCAGCATTCCGCGCCGATGATTTTGATCTGGAACTGTTTGACGCAGATCAGCCGCTAGATCGTCCGGTAGGCCCCGGCGTCGGGAATTTCGGAGTACTAAGCCGTGTCGCTGCCGGCCAAGGCCCGCATTTCGATTATCGCCGCAGAGCCCGTGACGTTTTTGCCGCACCATGCTGCACGCCTGGTCATCGTGGTCCTGCGGAGGTTTCGGTTGACAGCTCCTGCAACATATAATCTCATCACACCAGTAAAGCCGTCGGCGGGTATCGGGAGGACCTCAGATGACGACAGTTGCCCTGCTGGGTGCCGGTGGCAAGATGGGCGTCCGCCTGTCGCTGAACCTCGCCGAGACCGACTTCGAAGTACGTCACGTCGAAGTCAGCGAGGCCGGCCGTGCGCGGCTGAAGGAGGCCGTCGGCGTCGACTGCGTCGCGCAGGACGCGGCGCTCGACGGGGCCGAGGTGGTGGTGCTTGCCGTGCCCGATACCCTGATCGGAAAGGTGGCCACCGGCATCGTCGACAAACTGGCGCCGGGCACGATGGTCGTGATCCTAGACGCGGCGGCGCCCTATGCCGGCCACCTGCCGGAACGCGATGACATCACCTATTTCGTGACCCACCCCTGCCATCCGATGATCTACCACAACGAGGCCACCGAGGCGGCGCGCCTCGACCGGTTCGGAGGTGTCGCACATCCGCAGGGCGTGGTGAACGCCCTGATGCAAGGCCCGGAAGAGCATTACGCGCTCGGCGATACCGTCGCCCGGGCGATCTACGCGCCGGTGCGCCAGACCTACCGGGTCACGGTCGAACAGCTCGCCTATCTCGAACCCGGGCTGTCCGAGACGGTCTGCGCCTCGCTGCTGGTGGTGATGAAGCAGGCCATGGACGAATGCGTCAAGCAGGGCATTTCCGAGGATTGCGCCCGCGACTTTCTGCTCGGTCACATGAACATCCTCGGTGCCGTGATCTTCGGCGTTCAGGAAGGCCAGTTTTCCGATGCCTGCAACAAGGCGATCGAGTTCGGCATCCCGGCCCTGATGAAGGACGACTGGAAACGGGTCTTCGAGCGGGACGAGATCATGGCCTCGATCCAGCGTATCACCTGAGCGGCCAATTCCGGTTGCGGGCCGCTTGCAGGCACGTAACGGAGGGGACCAATCCGACCGACCGATCCGACGGAGGCCTCACAGACCTCTGGGCATCCCGGTATTGTAGGTGGCGCCAGTGATAAGATTCGGGCGATCTGCGCCCGCTTTCGAAGCTGGCGCGCCGGTCACATGGTTTGGCTTTGCGAAATCGACGTGCCGCCACGGCAGCGGAGCCACTCCAGTGAGGCAGATGACCCAGCCGTCCGCGCAATCAAATGCGCGTCTGCGCCTTTCCGCGTCGGCAGAATTTAACGAACACTACGAGGGTCAACACGATCCGTGATCTGTCCGTCGTTGCAGGTCGGCCAAGGATATCAAGCGCGCTATGGCATCCTGGTTTTTGTGCACACGTCGCTCAAGCGGTTGAGCCCGAGAGCGTGCGGGCGAGGCCGCGCGGGATCCTCGACGGGCGCGCTCGCGAGGGTCCGGCTCTGTGCGAGTACGCCCGCATAAGTCGTGCCCGTGCGTATCAACCCAAGCGACCCCAAGTCGAGCCTTTGACAGGGCTTTCGCTGGCGCATCGGTCAAGGTGACCCGTCGGCAGTTCACGATGATCGCGCGCCAGACACCGGCCGGATTGCGCGAGTGCCCACTGCGATGTTCGCCTCCGGGTCAGCGCGTACGGCCGCGGCGCGCTACGATCCTCAGCGCGCCTTTTCCCTGCAATTCAAGATGTTTCAGCCAAGCTCTTCCAGTCGTCGTTCCTGTCTCTCGATCAGCCGGTCCACCTCGGCACGAGCCGGCGCGGTCAGCCGCGCGCCAGGCTTGCGCAGCGCGTCATGGGCGATGATCCCGCGTCGGGCCAGCGTGTACTTGCGGATCGCAAGACCCAGCCCCGGCTGCATCTCGAACCGCGCCAGCGGCAGGTAGGCGTCGAAGATGTCCTGCCCCCGGTCGACTTCACCTGCGGCATGGTGCGCCACCACGGCGGCCATCATCTCGGGATAGGCAAAGCCGGTCATCGCGCCATCGGCACCACGCGCCATCTCCTCGGGCAGGTAAAGCCCGCCATTGCCGCAGAGGATCGACAACGGGCGCGTCAGCACGCCGTCGCGGCGCAGATAGCTGATCTTTTCCAGCCCCGGCCAGTCTTCGTGTTTGAGGCAGACGCAGGTCGGCAGGTCGTTCACGATCCGCGCGATCACCCCCGGCGCAATTTGCACCCCGGTGGCGAGCGGAAAGTCCTGCAGTACGAAGGGCACATCTCCGAGCAGTTCGGCGATCTGCGTGTAGTACGTGACGATCTGGTCGTCGGTGCGCAGGCTGCCCGGCGGCGCGACCATCACGCCCGCAGCTCCAAGGTACATCACCATTCGCGTCAACGCGTCGATCTGCGCGAACCCCGGTGCCGAGACGCCCACGACCACCGGCACGCGACCCCCGACGCGGGCGAGGATACGTGCCACCACGTCGCGCGATTCCTCCAACGTCAGCTTGGGCGCCTCGCCCATCATTCCCAGCACCGTCAGCCCGGTCGCTCCGGCCTCGAGGTAGAAGTCGACCATCCGGTCGCAGCTTTCCATGTCGATCCGCCCGTCGGGGTGGAACGGCGTCACGGCGATCACGTAGACGCCCGCGGCGTCGCTTGTCAGTCGCATCCTGTCTTCTCCTGTCGCGTTCTTTCCAGCGCCACGCGGCCGATGGCCATTGCCGTCGCCGCCTGGCAGGGCTCCACCACCGGCAAGGCCAGAACATCCTCGAGCGCGGCCCGGAACGCCGTCATTCCTGCACAACCGAGGATCAGCACATCTGCCCCGTCGCCGTCGCGCAGGGCCGTTCCGACCTCTTGCAGGCGCGCAAAGGTCCGGTCCTCATCGGCCAGTTCGGCCACGCCCAGTTCCAGCGGGCGATCCCCGGCGAGGCGGTCCATCACCCCCATCGCCCCGACGTAGCGCATGTGCCGCGGGATGCTGCGCGACAGGATCGAGACGATCCCGAAGCGCTGGCCCAGCGACATCGCCGTCAGGATCGACGCCTCGGCAATTCCCAGCACGGGGCGCGCCGACTGTTCGCGCAGGGCGGCCAGACCTGGATCCGAATAGCAGGCGACGACAAAGGCGCTGGCCTCGGCCTCGAGCATCGCGGCCCGCGCCAGCAGCGGGGCAACCACCCCGTCGACATGGGCCTGGGTTTCGATCCCCGGCGGTCCTTCGGCCAGCCCGTGGCAGACGATCGGAACAGGCGAGGCCGCGCGCATCGGCGCGACCGCCCGGTCGATTCCCTGGGTCACATGCGCGCTGCTGTTGGGGTTGATCACGTGAATGGTCATGGCTTTGGCCCTTTCCCGCCCCAGAAATCCGCCGGCAGTTCGAGATCGCCATTTCCGCCGATGCGGCGCGTCATCGTCGCCGCCTGTTCCGTTGCCTCGGCGACGATGGCCGCCACGTCGACGCGGGTCGGCGCGCCATCCTCCAGCACCATCTCGCCCCCCACCATGACGTTGCTCACGTCGTTGCCGTTGGCAAAGCACACCAGCCGGTGCACCGGCATCACCGGCGGCGCCAGATGCGCGCGGCGCAGGTCGAGGGTCACGATATCGGCCGCCTTGCCTGGCTCCAGCGATCCGATCCGGTCCTCGAGCCCGAGCGCGCCGGCCGCCTCGATCGTGCACATGCCCAGGACTTCGCCGATTGGCAAAACGTCGGCATCGCGGAAATGCCGCCTGTGATAGTGCATCGCCTGCTGCATGTGGCGAAACATGTCGCCCGAACGGTCGGGCGCGGTCGCGTCCGATCCCAGCGCCACCGTGGCCCCGGCCGCCACCAGCTCGACCGCCGGACAGCGCCCGGCGATGGAGGCATTGGCCGAAGGATTGTGCGCGACTTTCGTGCCGGTGCGGGCAATGAGATCGATCTCGTCCTCGTGCAGGTCGATGCAATGCGACAGCAACGCGTCTGGGCCAAGCAGCCCCAGCTTCTCGGCGCGCCGGACCGAGCCGCGCCAGTGGCCGTCCTGGGTAAAGATCAGCCCCTTTTCGCGCGCATAGTCCCGCACGATGCGCACCTGCGTGCAGGCCGTGTCATAATCTTCCGGGGCCATGTCGCGCTCGTGTTCGTCGCGCAGCACCGGGTAGAGCATGGCGATGCGCAGCCGCCCGTCGTGGCTGTCGTGCAAGTCCTCGACCACCGCGCGGCAGGTCTGCATCTGCTGCTCGAAGCCGACGTCATAGCACCGCTGGGTCTCGCCGACCCACTCGGCGTAGGTGCGCGGATGTGGTGCGCGCGTCGGTCCGATGGCGACGACGCTGCGGGTGCCGACCTCGGCCACGCCCCGGCAATGCGCGGCGGCATGCTCCGGCGTGTCGCTGCGCATGATCGTGTCGCCGCCGCCCAACAGGGACACCCCCGTGGTCACGCCGAAGCGGAGCCTTTCCAGCGCCGCGAGCCGCGCCTCAGCGAACCAGAACTCGGGCGGCGACGCCTGGGTGTAGACCTCGCCGCAGATTTCCTCCCAGCGGTCGCCCGCGTGCATGCCCATAGTGCGGATCAGCGCGTGACCGGCATGGGCGTGAACGTCGATGAGGCCGGGAAAGACGACATGACCGGTCACGTCGATTACCCGGTCGGCGTCGATCTGCGCCTCGAGCTCGGACGCGCGTCCGACTGCTGCGATGCGCCCGTCGCGCACCGCGACGGCCCCCGCTTCGATCACCTGGCGCTGTGCGTCCATGGCGATCACCGTGCCGCCTGTCAGAAGCGTGTCGGCCTTCATGCCGCGTCCAGTCGTGGCAGGCGCGCGGCGTCGATCACCCCATCAGCGGGCATCGCGAACCCCGGCGAATCTTCGGAAAGACCGATCACCCGCAGCGGGTTGTAGAGCGTAAGCCACGCCGGGTCATCCTGCAGGGCCGCGTAGGCCGCGCGCCAGAGTTCGGCACGCGCGGCGCGGTCTGTCGTCACCCGCCCGGTGTCGATCAGGTCCTCGATCTCCGGATTGGCGTAGCCTTGCCACCACGACCCGGCGATCCGGCTGTCGATCTTCTCGTAGAGCACACGGTAGGTACTCATCGGGCTCGAATCGAAAACGCACATGTCGCGGATTTCCTTGCGCCGCACCATGTGGGCGTAGTCTTCGCGCTCGGGATGGACATGCACGTCCAGCGTTATGCCGACTTGCGACAGCTGGTCGGCCAGCACGGCCGTCAGCTGCTCGGCCTCGTCCGGCAGGCGCGTCGGGCAGTCGACCTCCAGCGTCAGGCCGCCGCCATGCCCGGCGTCGGCCAGCAGACGCCGCGCGGTGTCGCGGTCCGCGGTCTGCGCGCGCCCCTGCCCGGCGCCGAAGTGATGTGGGCTGACGAACCCGTTGAGCGGCCGCGCCGCACCCTGCATCACGTCACGCACGATGGCCTCACGATCGACGGCACGGCTCAGCGCCCGGCGCACCCGCGCATCGGCCAGGGGTCCCTGCGCGGCATTGAGCAGGTAGATGATCGCCACAGGCGAGAGGTATTCGTGCCGCTGCGCGTCCAGAACGCGCGACGCATCGAAGGAAAGCCCATTGGCGACCTGCACCGCGCCAGACTGCAGCATCTTGAGCCGCTCAGACGCGTCCGGAACCCGCCGCCACGTCAGCACCGGGTTCTCCGGCGTGCCCGAGAAATGCCCCGCGACGCGTTCGGCGGTGATCTCGGTCTCGCCCACGTCCGTCAGGTGATAGGGCCCGCTGCCGACCTGCGCCGCCAGATCGCCCGCGTCCAACTCCGAAAAACAGGCCGGCGACAGGATGAACCCCTGTTCAAGCACGTCCAAAAGATCGGCCATCGGTGCGGCCAAAGTCACCTCGAGCGTCCCGGTATCCACTACGCGCAGCTTTGCGCCGCCGAAGTATTGCCGCCAGACCGCCGGTGCACCGAGCGTATAGCCCTTGTCGGTGCGGGCCATGCGCTCGAGGTTGGCCGCGACCGCCGCGGCATCGCAGGGCGCGCCGTCGTGAAAACGGACGCCGGGCTGCAATTGGAAGGTCCAGACCCGCGCGCCCGCGTCCACCCGCCAGTCCCGCGCGAGATGCGGCACGAAGTCCTGCCCGACCCGGCGCACCAGCGTGTCATGGATCGCGTGCAAGACCGTCAGCTCGTCCGCGGCGTCGGTACAGTCGTGCGGATCGGGCAGCCCGAGCCGCGCCTGTGCGATGATCGTCATGCGCCCTCCCTTTGCGGTTCGTCAACGAGGTGACAGGCCACCGTCTGACCGTCGCCCACATCCTGCAACGCCGGTTTTTCGGCCGCGCAGCGATCCCAGGCGAACGGGCAGCGTGTGCGGAACGGGCAGCCCGACGGCAGGTCGAGCGCCGAGGGCACCTCGCCGCTAAGCGTGATCTCCTCGACCGCGCGTTTCAGCTTGATGCTCGGGGCCGCCGACAAAAGCGCCCGCGTGTAGGGATGGCGCGGATTGGCGAAGAGCCTGTCGCGCGGCGCCTTTTCCACCATCGAGCCGAGGTACATCACCCCCACCGTGTCGGCGATATGATGCACCACCGACAGGTCATGGCTGATGAAGAGATAGGCGAGGCCATATTCGTCACGCAGGTCCTTCATCAGGTTGAGGATCTGCGCCTGGATCGACACGTCGAGCGCCGAAACCGGCTCGTCCGCGACGATCAGCCCCGGCGTGACCGACAGCGCGCGGGCAATGCCGATGCGCTGGCGCTGGCCGCCCGAGAACTGGTGCGGGTAGCGCCCGGCATGTTCGGCGTTGAGCCCGACGCGGGCCAGAAGTGCACGCACCTTGTCGGGCACCTCGCGCCGCTCGCCGGCGCTGCGGCACTGTTCCAGCAGCGGCTCGGCCACGATGTCGCGCACCTTCTGGCGCGGGTTGAGCGAGGCATAGGGATCCTGAAAGATCATCTGCATCTTGGCGCGCATCGGCAGCATTTGCGCGACGCCATAGCCGGTGACGTCCTCGCCCTCGATCAGCACTTGCCCGCCGGTCGGCTCGTGGATGCGGGCGATAGTCTTGGCCACTGTCGATTTGCCGCAACCGCTTTCGCCCACCAGTGCCATGATCTCGCCCCGGCCGATGTCCAGGCTGACGCCGTTGACCGCGTGCACGATCCGGCGCGCCAGATGCGGGCCACGCCGGTCCAGCCGCAGCCGGTCGAGCAGTCCGCCGCCGACGTCGAAGTGCTTTTCGAGGCCGCGGACCTCCAGCATCGGCGTGTCGGGAGCGGTCATGGCCGCTCTCCGGGATCGAGCGGGAAGTGACAGGCGGCCCGGATCGAGCCGTGGCGGCGGGTCAGTTCCGGCTCGGTCTCGGCGCAGCGCGCCTGCGCCCGCGGGCAGCGGTCGAAGAAGTTGCAGCCTTTCGGAAGGTTGCGGATGTCGGGCACCGATCCGGGGATCTGGCGCAGGCGCTCGTGCCGCGCTGTGGTATCGGGGATGCTGTCGATCAGCCCGCGGGTGTAGGGATGCGCGGGCGCCTCGATCAACTCGCGCGTCGGGCCGCGCTCGACCACCTTGCCGCAGTAGAGCACCGTGATGTGGTCGGCCATCTCCGAGACCACGGCAAGGTCGTGAGTGATCAGGATCATCGACGCGCCGGTCTGCGCGATCTGGGTGCGCATCAGTTTCAGGATCTGGCTCTGGATCGTCACGTCGAGCGCGGTGGTCGGCTCGTCGGCGATGATCAGCCGCGGCCGCGCCAGCATGGCGATGGCGATCACCACGCGCTGACGCATCCCGCCCGAGAACTGGTGCGGATAGGCCTCGAGCCGTTCCGCCGCGCGGCTGATACCGACGCTTTCGAGCATCTCGATGCAGGCCTTGCGCCGCGCCGCCGCGCCGAGATCGGTGTGCAGGCGCAAGACCTCGTCCATCTGACGGCCGACGGTGTGCAGTGGATTGAGCGACGTCATCGGGTCCTGGAAGACCATCGAGATGTCGCGCCCGCGAATGTCGCGCAGCCGCGCCTCGCCCGCGGTCACCAGGTCCTCGCCGTCGAGCAGGATCTCGCCCGCCTCGATCCGGCCGGGGCTGTCGATCAGCCCGAGGATCGAGAAACCCACCACCGACTTGCCGCCGCCGCTTTCGCCGACAAGCCCCATGACCTCGCCGGTGCCAAGCTCGAAGCTCACTCCGTTGACCGCCCGCACCGTGCCCGAGAAGGTGTGGAAGTAGGTGTGCAGGTCGCGCACGGCCAGCAGGGGTGTGTCCTCGGCGCGGTCCGTCATTTCAGCCTCGGGTTCAGTTCGTCGCGCAGGAAGTCGCCGAAAAGGTTGATGCCAAAGACCAGCATCATGATCGCGACGCCTGGGAACACCGAGGTCCACCACAGCCCCGAGAACAGCACATCGAAGCCGTTCTTGATCAGCAGCCCCAGTGACGGCTGGGTGATCGGCACGCCGACGCCCAGAAAGCTCAGGCTGGCCTCGATCAGGACGAACGTGCCGACCTGGATCGTCGCGATCACGATCAGCGGCGTCAGCACGTTGGGCAGCACGTGCTTGCGGATGATCTTGGTGTTGCGCAGCCCGGCGACACGCGCCGCCTGCACGTATTCCTTCTGGATCTCCGACAGGGTCGAGCCACGCACCGTGCGTGCATAGACCACCCAGCCCACGGCGGTCAGGGCGATCAGCACCTTGTCGACGCCGGTGCCCACCGCCGACATCAGAAACAGCGCGATCAGGATCGACGGGAACGACAGCTGGATGTCGGCGATGCGCATGATGACGCTGTCGAGGATGCCGCCGTAGAACCCGGCGATCAGGCCCAGCAGCGTGCCGATCACGCAGGAGGCGACCATCGCCGCGAGGCCGATGAAGACCGAGATGCGCGCGCCGTAGAGGATCGAGGCCCAGACGTCCCTTCCCTGACCGTCGGTGCCGAGCCAGAACCGCGGATCGCCGCCTTCGAGCCAAACCGGCGGCTTGTAGCTGTCCATCAGGTCGAGATTGGCGATGTCGTAGGGGTCCTGCGCGACCAGCAGCGGTCCCAGAAGGACACCGATGGCGAACAGTGCCATCAGCGCGCTGCCGAGCATGGCGGATGTGCTGCGCGTGTAGTTGTGGAAGAACTCCGAAGAGAGGAAACCGGTCATCGCGCCCTCATTTCAACGTGATGCGCGGGTCGATCATCGTGTAGACGATGTCGACGAGGAAGTTGATCACCACGAAGATCAGCGCCACCAGCATCAGGTAGACGACGATCACCGGCCGGTCGGCGCGGTAGATGCTGTCGATCAGCAGCTTGCCCATGCCGGGCCAGGAAAAGATCGTCTCGGTGATCGTGGCGAAGGCGATGAGATCGCCGAGTTGCAGACCGAAGATGGTGATCACCGGTATCAGCGCGTTCTTCAGCCCATGCCGGTAGAGAACGTCGCGCCGCGTCGCCCCCTTGGCGCGGGCGAACTTCATGAAATCCTGCCGTGCGACCTCCATCATGCCCGCCCGCGTCATCCGCAACAGGATCGCCATGGTCCCGAGCGAGAGCGTGATCGCCGGCAGGGCGATGTGATGCCAGCCGTCACGCGTCAGCAGGCTGGTGCGCAGACCGCCGATTTCCACCGTGTCGCCGCGCCCGGATGAAGGAAAGACGCCCCAGGTGACGGCGAAGAGGTAGATCAGCACCATGCCGACCCAGAAGCCCGGCAGCGAGATGCCCAGCAGCGATCCGGCCATGATGACCCGCGACAGCCGGCCATCGGGGTTGGCGCCGGCGTAGACACCCAGCGGAATGGCGACCGCGATGGCCAGCGCCATCGCCACCAGCACCATCTCGACCGTCGCCGGGAGGCGTTCGAGGATCAGCGTCATCGCCGGTTGGCGGAACACGTAGGAGCGTCCGAAGTCGCCCTGCACGAGGCTGGTCAGAAACTTCCAGTATTGCACCGGCAGCGACTGGTCGAGGCCAAGCAACCGCCGCGCCTGCGCGATCTCGGCATCGGTCGCGTCGATCGGCACGACCATGAACACCGGGTCGCCGGTAAAGCTCATCATCGCGAAAACGATGAGCGAGACGATCCAGAGAACCACGATCATCTGGACGAGGCGTTTGATCAGGTAGGCGAACATCGGCCTGGCGCGGGCTTTCGCAAAGAGGTGTCAGGTGCGCCCCGGCGGGTCTGGCCGCCGGGACGCGTGGGTTCGGCGCGGGTTATTCCACGTCCATGTCGTAGGCCCACAGGAACTTGTCCACGCGCGGCTCGAGCGTGACGCCGTCGCGTACCGCGTAGATGTCCTGTTCGTAATGCACCGGGATCATCGGAATGTCGGCCATCAGCAGCTTGGTCGCCTCCTGCAGGAGCCGGTCACGCTCTTCGACCGATGGCGTGGCGTCGGCCTGGTCGACCAGCGCGTCGACCTCCGGGTTCGAGTAGGAGCCGCGGTTGACCTGCCCGTAGCCTTCCTTCTTGTCGCGCGTGTAGAACAGCGCGCCGTACATCGACCCCGCGTCCCCCGCCGGCACGTCCCAGCCCGACATGATGAAGCTCGAGTTTTCCGTGGGCACGCGAATGTAGCCCCAGAAGTTCGACTTCGGCATGATGTTGAGCTGCAGGTCGACGTTGATCTTGGCCAGCATCGACGCCAGCGCCTGCGCGATCTGCGCGTCGTTGACATAGCGGTTGTTGGTCGCATCCAGCGTCATGGTGAACCCGTCGGCGTACCCCGCCTCGGCCATCAGCGCCTTGGCTTTCTCGATGTCCACCGGATACATCTCGCGGAAGTTCATGCCGTCGACGTGACCGATGTGCGAGGCCGGCACGTACTGGTCGCTGGGCGTCGCGAGACCGTTCATCACGATCTTGTTGAGCGCATCCACGTCGATGGCCCGCGCGATGGCCTCACGCACGCGGCGGTCGGTCATCGGGTTGTCGCCCTCGATGGTCGGCGACTGTTCGCGCGTGTCCATCGCCAGCACGACGTTGAGCAGGCTCGGCCGGGTGATCACTTCGAACCCCTCTTCGGATTTCACCCGGTCGACGTCGCGCACCGCGAGATCCTGGATCACGTCGACCTCGCCGGTCAGCAGCGCTGCCGTGCGGGTGGCGGGGTTGGTAATCGGGCGGAAGGTCACCGTCTTGATCTCGGGCGCCCCGGCCCAGTAGTCGTCGAAGGCTTCGAGGACCAGCTTTTCCTCCTTGATCCACTCGCCCAGCTTGTAGGGGCCGGTGCCCATCGGCTGCAGGTCCATTTGCTCGTCGCCGGTGGCTTCGGTGTATTCCTCGTCGAGGATCAGAAGCTCGGCAAGGTCGTTCGCGAGCACCGCGTAGGGCTTGGGCGTCTTGATCTCGACCGTGGTGTCGTCGATCGCCGTGGCCTCGGCGATGTTGGCCACGAGGTCCGGCCGGATCGACTCGCGCGCCTTCTTGATCGTGTAGACCACGTCGGCGGCGGTAAAGTCGTTGCCGTTGTGAAAGGTCACGCCCTCGCGCAGCTTGAAGCGCCAGGTGGTCTCGTCGACCGTCTCCCAGCTTTCGGCGAGGCCGGGGCCGAAGGACAGGTCGGCGCTGCGTTTCACCAGCGGGTCGTAGAGGTGGTAGTACATGATGTTGGACGACAGCTCCTCGCCCGCCAGCGGGTAGAGGTGGCTCGGGTCTGCCGTGAGCCCGATGGTCACGGATTTTTCCTGCGCCGAGACGGCGGTGGCGGCCAGCACGGCCACGCCCACCGCACCTGCGCGCAGGAGGGTCTGGGATGCATGTTTCATGGGAACTCCTCTGTCGGTGTGTCGCGCCGGGCGACAACCGCCCCGCGCCGCTTCGTCTGCCTTGGTCGGCTTAGTGTCCGGGACGCGCCGATTGAATCTCGATCTGATAGCCCTCGGGGTCTTCCATGGTGAAGGCGCGGATGCCCAGCTCTTCGCTGTCGAACATCCGCGACAGCGATGCCGCGTTCCTGGCCTCGGCCCAGGCGTACCAGGCGTCGACATCCGTCACCCGCATGCACAGCTGGACGGTTTTCTTCTCCGCCCATTTCTGCATGCCGCGGCTTTCGTCGACGAGGCCGACATGGGCCTCGCCGCCGATCCGGTAGATCTTGGACCAGCCCTGGTCGATCGCCAGCGTGAACCCCATCATCTCCTCGTAGAAGGCCATCGCGCGCGGCAGGTCGCGGTAGTACTGGAAGGTGATGGCCAGAACGAAGTCGTCCCGTGGCCGATCTAGGGTCATTCCGCTGTCTCCATCGGTATCTGTATGCAGATGGTATACAGACCGCATGCCGAGTCAACGCCCTGTCCCTTCGGCTCGAAGGTTCGGGCGAAGATTTCGTCAGAACGGGTGATTTATGTGCGAGATGATCGCGTCGCGGACATGCGAAAGATGCAGCTTCATTGCCGCCCCGGCGCTGTCGGAATCGCCCGCCGCGATCGCGTCGATGAGGGCGAGGTGTTCCTCGCAGCCCGGCACGAAGCGGTCGGGGATCGAGCCCTGGTCATACATCCGCGTCTTGGTCTTGAGGTTTTCGATCAGCTCGGCCAGCAGCTTCGAACCCGCGAGCCGCGCGATCTGACCGTGCAGGGCCATGTCTGCAGCCATATGCGCAGCAGAACTGGGTCTCGGCCCTTCCAGAAAATGCACGATCTTCGCCCGCATTGCCACCAGCTCGGAGCCAGCTTGCGGCGACAGCGCCGCCTTTCGCGCGGCTTCGCATTCAAGCAGGCTGCGCACATGCAGGATTTCCATGATTTCCGACAGCGAGACGCTGCTGACCACCGGCGCGGTGCCCGAGTGCCGCGTCGCGAGCCCTTCGCTGATCAGCTGGCCGATCGCTTCGCGCACCGGGGTTCGCGACACGCCCAGCTTGTCGGCGAATTTCTTCTCGCTCAACCGCGTACCGGGCTGCAGGGTGCCATCGAGAATCATCGCCTTCAATCGCCGGAAGGCGGTGTCGCTCAGGGTCTGCGCCGTCGCCGTCATCTTCTTCCTTCCGGGCCGCTTGCCAATTGTACTATGCCCGATGGTATACATTGGGTATGCAATGAAGCAAAATGCAAACTGGGGTGCGTGGATGAAACAGGACGGGTTCGATCTGCTGATCAAGGGCGCGACCGTCGTCTCGCCGGACGCAACCGCGCTCTGCGACTTCGGCATCAGTGGGGGTCGCATCGCCACCATCGGTCCGGACCTCGTGCATCCTGCGGACGAGATACTCGACGCGACCGGGTTGCTTGCCCTGCCCGGCGGCGTCGACACGCACTGCCACATCGAACAGGTGTCGGGCGCGGGTCTCCTCAACGCGGACACATTCGAAAGCGCAACCCGCTCCGCGGCGATGGGCGGCACGACCACGGTGGTGTCTTTCGCCGCCCAGCATCCCGGCCACCGGATGCGCAAGGTGGTCGACGACTACGCGGCGCTGGCGCGCAAGGGGGCTGTCATCGACCATGCCTTCCACATGATCGTGGCCGAAACCGGCAACGGCAACCTCGCCGAGGACATCCCGGCCCTGATCGCCGAGGGCCACCGCTCGATCAAGATCTTCACGACCTACGACAAGGTCCGTCAGGACGACAAATCCATCCTCGACCTGATGGCGGCGGCGCGTCGCGCGGGGGCGCTGGTCTGCATCCATGCCGAGAACGACGGCCTGATCCGGCACGAGACAGAACGCCTGCTCGCCGAAGGCAAGACCGGCCCGCGCCATCATGCCGCGTCTCATCCGCGCGCCGCCGAGATCGAGGCCATCGACCGCATGTGTCGCTTTGCCGAATTCACCGGCGCGCGGGTGATGATCTTTCACGTCTCGACCGCCGAAGGGGCCGCGATCATCCGCAACGCCCAGGCCCGCGGCGTCGCGGTTCTGGCCGAAACCTGCCCGCATTACCTTTTCATGGACGAAAGCGTGCTTGACCGCGAAGACCCGGCGCGCTTTCTTTGCTCACCGCCGCAGCGCACGCCGCAGGACCAGGAGGCACTCTGGCAGGCGATGGAGGACGGCACGATCACGCTTGTCACCTCCGATCACGCCCCCTACCGAATGGACGAGACTGGCAAGTTCGCCAACGGTTTCGACGCGCCCTTCAACCGCATCGCCAACGGGATGCCGGGGCTCGAGACACGCCTGCCGCTGATGTTCGACGCGATGGTCACGAAGGGCCGGATGGGTCTCGACGCCTTCGCCGCGCTGACCGCGACCGCACCGGCTGCGGCCTTCGGGCTCGACACCAAGGGCCGCCTCGCGCCCGGCTTTGACGCCGACATCACCCTGTGGGACCCCGAGCGTCGCCGCGTCTACCGCCGCGACGACCTCAACGACAACGTGGGCTACAACCCATACGAAGGCGTCGAGGTGACCGGCTTGCCGGTGACCGTGCTCTCCCGAGGCACACCGGTGGTGCGCGACGGGGACTATTGCGGAACGCCCGGCGCGGGCCGCTGGCTGCCGATGTCGCGGCCCTAGCGATCCGTCGTTCACGCCGCACTCCGCGGGCACTGTTGGTCCGCCGAACCTGACACCCAGATCGCTCCAGCGCTGGTCAGACGGCAGGTTCCAGGCGCAGGTTGGATTCGATGTGATCCCTAACTGCGCTCAGCCTCTTCGGCACCGGAAGGTTTGCTTGGACAGGGCGCCGCTACGCCGTGCAGTTGAAAGTGTCCAGGTCGACATCGGTTTTTGTTCTGTGCAGGTACTGATGGGTTCTTGATGGCTCAAAGGATCGGACGTGAATCTGCCGGCGGCGATCGCTTCCGGCAGGTCAGGCCGGAAACGGCCTTGGACAATCCCAGAAACCTTTCCGCGCGCCCTTTTATGAAGAGCTTGCAACATTCGGACGCGATACCGTCGCCAGCACAATCGATTAGCGCTTCGGTAGGCTCAATGCCTTACCATGAACCCCAACGCACTTCCGGAAACATATTGGCGTCGGGCGTTTTGTGCCTTGGACAGCAGTTTCGCCTTGTGGCCCCCATGTTTCCTTGGCTATACGCGTCGACGGAGACGTGGCCGAGTGGTCGAAGGCGCTCCCCTGCTAAGGGAGTAGGCGGGAAACCGTCTCGAGGGTTCGAATCCCTTCGTCTCCGCCACAAGCCAGATTTGTGCGCAACCTACTGATTTTTATCAAGATTTAAGTTCGGCGTAAAGTCACACCCCACACGTTTCCCCCACACACTCTCCACACTCGAAAGCGCGTAGCGGTCTGGGCGTCAATCTGGCGTGCTTGATTCATCCACCAATCGCGGCTTCCACAACTTATGCGGTCAGTCGAACGGTCGATTTCTCGTCTATGCCTTTCGCTTCACTTCGGAAGTAGTTAGACTGTCGTGACAGAATTGAGGAGTTCCGAAAGTGAGACTTAGCTATCTTTGGCCTGCCACTTTTGTATTGGCCGCTTGCAGCGGAGAGATGCAAGGCGTCGTTCGTGGAGAAGGTACGCCAGTAAAGTTCTCATACGAGCAAGGAATGGACAGCGACACCTATACGGCGGTTGTTAGTGGGGAGACCTTTAGAGGCAGGGCTGTCCAGACGAACTCTAGCACCTTAGTCGGTACCTCCTTTGGGTCTGCCTATTCAGGTTCGGCTTATGCCAGCGGTTCGAGCACCTTTATCGGATCATCAAGTACAGGGAGTTTTCGAGCAATGATGCTTGGAAACAAGGGCTCAACTCTGCGATGTGACATGCAATATGCCGATTCCAGTGGATTCACGACATCGGGCGGTGTTGGTGTCTGCCAGCACAGCGATGGACGGATCATCGACGTAGTATGGTAAGCGAATGGGCGATGCTGAAAGAACAGCACCGCTTGTTCCGTTGATTAAGTGCGTTCGCGCTCCAGTTGTCTGTAAACGGAACGCTCCGAGACATTGAGCCTGCGAGCAACTTCCCGCTTGCTAACGCCCTCACTGACCAGCTGCCAGATCTCCTCACCCTTCGCCTTGGCTGTTGGCTTTCTGCCTTTGTACTTGCCCAGCGCCTTGGCCTTGACGATGCCCTCCCTCTGACGTTCCAGCATCATCTCCCGTTCGAACTGAGCCACAGAGCCCAGTACGTTCAGCATCAGCTTGCCGGTTGCCGTTGATGTGTCGAGCCCAAGATCTAGGACCCTGAGACCCACGCCCTTCGCTTCCAACTCGTTCACGATCTCGCCCAAGTGGGCCACGGAACGGGCCAGACGGTCGAGCTTGGTAACGACCAGAGTGTCTGCCTCTCGACAGTAGCTCAGAGCCTCTCTGAGAGCCTCTCTGACGCCGACTGAGCTTGTCTGCTCCTCGTACATCCTGTCGCAGCCTATGGCCTTCAGTGACTCTCTCTGAGCCTCTAGACCGTGCTTCTGTTCCAGGGTCGATGTGCGTGCGTATCCGATGAGCATTGCTGCCCTCCTTGTCTGCCAATGGGTTGTAAGATGCTGAGGCGAGACTCTGCCAAAACGCAGAACCCGACTCCACTGACAGGCTATTGCGCCACCCTGGAGGCATGACACATGAGCAAGCCCTAGAGGCAGACGCCCAGGGCGCTGGGCGAGAGAAATTTACTAGATCCGAAAGGGGGGTGGGGGTTTTTAGAAAGTGACTTCAAAAAACGCGGATCATTGTTGGTGTTGTTGTTGATGAAAAAATCTAGCTCCTTCTCGAATCACGAAGCAGCTTCGAACCGTATTCGTCTGAATGTTGCTTCCTCGCCATCTCATGCCCCCCCTCGCGACACACTTAACGGCTAGCTCGATGGGAGACACTCATCAACGTTGGGCGTGAAGAATGGTAGGGTCTGCCCCTAGTATTTTGAGCATCTAGCTATTGGAAAAACTATCATTGTCGGTGCTTCTGACGGCTCCACCAGCAGGCCATCGAGTCCATTCAAAGGCTTCGCAACCATCGCAAATACTCCGCGCAAATCGACCGCCAAAGCGATCCGCGCAGTCGGTTCTCGCCAAAAGACGGAAAGCATTGGAACGGGCATTGCTTCGGAAACGCCGAAAGGTTTGAAGCTGTGTCCATTCGGAGGTAGCTCAAATTCGACGAGGTTGTTTTCACCGTCACCGAATGGGTACGTAAGCTCCCGATATGTCCCGTCTCTCTTTTCGGCTAAGAGTTGACCTTCGGTCGTGATGAAAAAATCTCCGAACACAAATGCTGCGCTGGATTGCTTCCATAGGTAATCCAACGACAGGTCAGACTGCGTTCCGTTTGCAAAAAATACCCGAGCATGGTCCTCGTCGACGGCATGACAACTCAAGGCGAAGTTGTAATAGTTTTGCTTCCCGGCGGGCTCACTAGCACTGGATTGTGGTTGCTGCAACATCGAGTTTACCAAAGCATCAACATCGATCCCGCTATCCGGACGGATGCAGGCAAGGTAGATCGCTCGCTCTACGATGAACAGTACATCTGCCTGATCGTAATCCTTGAGGGTGTCGACTACGGTGGAGCGGTATTCACCAGCGGTCTTGATTTTTGCTCCAGCGATACGGCGCAGCAGGCCCTCAACCTCAGCTCCAAACTCACCGGACATAATTTCTTCTGATGTTTGGCCTCCCCGAGGCTTCAGCCCATCACACTCATCCGCTTTGACGAGTGCGGCATCCAGGAGCGTTGTAGCTAGGCAGCCAGCGAAGCCAATAATCCTTAGCAACTGCATCCTGCCGTCCTCCGTTCATAGGCCTCTGAACCTAGCACAAATTTGGCAATCGCGGTGCCTTGAAAGGAACGGTTAGCACTTCTGCTCAGGGCCAGGTGTGTCTGCGCGTTTCTCTTGAGCGGGAACCTGACCCAAGGCCTAAATTAATATAAACTGTTCAATACTTTAGGTAGAAATTCTATGCCCTGGCTCGCTAAAATTTAGTATTCTCGGTCGAGTGAAGGTCCAAGAAAACTCACACGCTGGCACATCAAGGCTGAGAGGCGGAAACAACATTGCAATACCAATCTGGTTGCTTATAGAGATGCGAATCGCGCTTTCGGTAGAACGCCGCTTCTTGCAAGTAGTCGAGCCAATGGTATAAGTCACTTCGTCGTAGTTCCGGCGCAGCCGGTCCACCCATCGCACGACCAGCACGTCCCCTCAGCGGAGCATGTCCGTTCTGAAATGCGGGTACCGATTCGCGAGACGCCATAATCGGCAGTGACCTCGTCGATGTTGAACCCGGCGGTTTCGGCTTGGGCCTTCTGTTGTGCGACGTTCTGGTCTGCGGTTAGACACGGGCGTAGAGGATGGTCTTGGACATGGAAGCCTCATGGCGTCCGTTTGGTGTCTGTCCGTAGATAGAGATGTCCGCTGATGGTTGTCATTCCTTACGGACAGGGTTTCGGTCACCTCTGCGCCTGACCGTTGGGGCATATACCCTAACGGACAACTCTTTGGTGGAACCTGATTTCCATCAAGGCCGTAAATGCTGTCCTACGAGCATGGGAATACTGTCTGACGTCAGCGCCTTTCGGATAGATTCTTGGTGTTTGAGCGGGTGTTTCCGTAGCTGTTGCGACACCCAAAAACCTTGCCACCAGAATACGCCCTGGCGGCAGAGAGACCTAAGGCGCTGTGGCGACAGGGTTTTCGGATAGCTGAAGGTGTGGGGGCCGGAAAATTGACCTCAAAATAACGGACATGCTCTTATTATTATTGCTTGTCTGACCGTTTTTGGCATTACCTAGACGATAAATGACTTTGGATCGGGAATGGTCTCAAAGACCACCTGAAGACTTGGGGAAAATGGAAAATGGCAGACGAGGATGAGTATTTTCTTCGGTTGACTGAAGTGTTGAGAACAAATGGTTTCGAATGGGTCGTCGCCCAAGCGCAGGCTGAAATTGCCGAAGGTCGAATTGTGACTAAGGAAGTCCAGGCCCCCGGTCTCCAGCAATCTATGGACCCCGACAGCCTAGAGCGTTTGCCTCCTCGGCGAAGAAGATCCGCCCTAGTAGCAACGGTGCAGTATGACGCATCCGAACGTCTCGAAATCTTGCTCAAGGGGATCGAGTCAGCGGTCATAGTTCGGTCCGATCTAGAAAATGAGGTCATAAGACTGCTCAAAGATATTGACGGAGACCGGATCGAAGTCGTCGACAAAGTAGAGTTCCTCCCGGACGACTCCGAGGTGGTACCGGCATCAGCAGGCATCCGCTCGCACTCTCTAGAAAGGGAGCGCTTTTCGACTTCTAGCCCACTTCGAAACGATTTGGCTGAGGCACTCAGTCAGCTAAGGAGAGCCGCTGATGGCGGTGCATGACGAGCTAATTAAACAGATAGAAGAGGCAATCAAGGGCTCAGCGGAGCTTGGCTACGATGACCCTGCCGCGACCAATGACGTGTATGAAAACTATGTCTGGGCGATGTGCGTGAAGGCGGCCCAAAACAAGGGCGCTACGGTTGCTTAGGCTCCAGACTCATTGATTTTCAGAGCCAGAATATGACTGCGGCGGCGAGCGCGATGGCTGATAGGA
>NZ_JAWQFO010000019.1:0-1289 GCF_033436665.1 Roseobacter sp. FCG-D35 | reverse complement strand
CGTGTCCGTCGTCAGAGTTTTTCGGAATGCTGAGGCTGTTGCGTAACGGAGGCTCTGGTTCGGTTTCTGTTTCAGGTTAGGCGGCGGCTGCCTGGTGCTGCAACCGGCGTTTCCGGATAGTCTGTTTCTTGATCTCCTCTCTCATCTTCAGGATCTTTGCACCTCGGCCATGGTAGACGTCGGCGGGCGTCAGGTTGCCGAGGCTCTCGTGGTATCGACGGTTGTTATAGTAATCGACAAAGGCTTCGATCTGCCGTTCCAGGTCGCCGGGTAGGTAGTAGTTTTCCAAGAGGATGCGGTTCTTCATGGTCTGATGCCAACGCTCGATCTTTCCCTGGGTCTGTGGATGGTGGGGTGCACCGCGCACGTGATCCATGCCCTTGTCCTCGAGAAAGTCCGCGAGTTCCCCGGCCACGTAAGACGAGCCATTGTCGGAAAGCAGGCGGGGCTTGTGCACGACCGCGACCTGGCTGCAGCCTGACGCCTCCAGCGCCAGTTCCAGCGTCTCTGTCACATCGCTGGCCTTCATCGTCGTACAGAGCTTCCAGGCGATGATGTATCGGCTGTGATCGTCGAGGATCGTGGAGAGATAGAACCAGCCCCAGCCGATGACCTTGAGATAGGCGAAGTCGGTCTGCCAGAGTTCATTGGGCCGGGTGGTCTTGTCCTGGAACTCGTCCGCGGCCCTTATGACGACATGGGCCGGCGCCGTGATCAGGTCGACAGCTTTGAGAATGCGATAAGCTGATGATTCCGAGACAAAGTAGTGCTTCTCGTCGGTGTATTTGACCGCCAGTTCTCGGGGCGTCAGCTCCTCGTGCTCCAGGGCGAACTCGACAACGGCCTCGCGGGTCTCGTCCGGAATACGGTTCCATACCGACCTGGGTCGCGGGGATCTGTCGGCCAACGCATCGAGCCCGCCTTCGACCCAACGCGCATACCATTGGTAATAGGTGCTGCTGGGAATGCCGATCATGGCCAGCGTCCGTTTCACTGGCAGGTGCGATGCCTCGACCGTGCGGTTCGCCATTGTGCTCGAACCAATGGCGCATCAATGGCTCACTCTCAAGTTTCTCGGAGGCAGGGTATCTCATGCGTCGTCTCCCCCATCCACTGCCCGGCAGTTGATTGCGCAGCAATCAATGAGAGGGGCCGATCGTGCTTTTTTTAAGCATTCGGTTCTCGAGGGTCAGCTCGGCGACAACCTCCTTCAGGGCAGAAGATTCCGACCGCAGGTCTTTCACCTCGGGCGCCGTCGCCTGACGGGCCGTGTCGCCTGCCAGCCGGTT
>NZ_JAWQFO010000018.1:0-2499 GCF_033436665.1 Roseobacter sp. FCG-D35 | reverse complement strand
CTATCAGCCATCGCGCTCGCCGCCGCAGTCATATTCTGGCTCTGAAAATCAATGAGTCTGGAGCCTAGCGAGACGTAGATCGGTTTCGAGCCGACCGTAGCCATTCGCAAATGTCGAATCGAGCGCATCGTCGAATTCCTCGACACATGGCATGCTGCGCTCGACAGCTGAATCTGCTTTTGACCGCGCCAGGTTCAATGAATTGAAGCGCCGTGTTCCAAGCCGTCGCCAAGCCGCGCCGCTGGTACGCACTATCATCCGGAAGAGCCGTCGACGACGTCATTCGTCGCACCGTGCATTTGAGAACGCATCTCGAGTTCCGCGGAGATCGGCTCCGCCTCTCTATTCCGCCGCCAATGCCTTCTGCCGGCAATAGCAGGAGGCCTGGATCGAGACCTCCGCGCGTGCTGCTGCCTTGTCCAGTTGCAGCTTGATGTGAGTGGCTTCAACGGTTTCACCGCGCCGTGTGAGACATTCGTGGAGGCCATGCAAGCTCCACACGTTTCCGGGGTGCTGGCAAGCCCGGCTGCGGGTGGCATCCAGCCCCAGGTCGGCGCGGTACACAGCTTCTGCTTCCTCCATCCGGCCCTGTTCGAGGAGAAGGGCACCCAGCGCATGGCGGGTGGGTTGCATCCACCCCCAGGGCTCGTCGTAGGGCAGCGTGTCGTCGATCTCGACCGAGTTCCTCAGGTGGACGAAAGCCGTCTCGTGCTCTCCCTTGTGGTACGCAAGCTCGCCCAGCATCATATGTTCAGCGATTTTCAGGATGTCTCGGCACCTGTTGTTGAACAGCATTCTGCTCTCGGGAACGCGCTCCAAGGCCTCAAAGAATTTGTCTTTCTCACTCTCGGCCTCCGCGACCCTGTGCAGATTTGCCAGGGCAACAGTGCGCGCGTAACGCATCATCGCGGTGGTGACGCAGTAGAGATCTTCGTCTTCGGGGAGTTCCTGATCCAGGATGTCCTGCCAGCGTCCAAACCGGATCAAGACATGCTGCTTCATCGGGATGAACCCTTCGAACCAGTCCGCCATCGGACGCAGGGTTTCCGTTGCCAATGTGTCGATCAGTTCCTGGGCCGCTTCCAGAGCCGCAGTGGGCTGCCCCAGGAACATCGCGCCGTAAATCTTGAAATGATAGTTGTGGCACCGATAGACGGAGTAGAAATTGTCGGGGCCTTCGCGTTGAAGGAACTTCCGATCGGCCACGATGGCCGTTTCGTTGCGCAGAACCACATTCACGTAGTCTCCGCACAAGACGTCGACATGGGTCGGCATGTGTAGCAGATGTCCGGCATCGGGGATCAATGTGCTCAGAGCATCTCCGTGTCGAAGCGCACGCTCCGGATGCGGCGACATCTCCATCAGGTGGATGTACATGTGCAGAAGCCCCGCGTGTTCCCACGCGCCGGGAAGGGTGTCGAATGCCGTGTCGAGCACCGCGATGGCTTCCAGCGTGTCAGCCCCCTCTGCGGGTTTTCCGCTTGGCAGGTCCCATAGCTGCCAGGGCGTTCGGTTCATGATCGCCTCGCCAAAGACGGCGCAAACATCAAGATCTTGGCTGAATTCCGCATGGCTTCTGCGAACGCGTCATTCCAAGGGCTGAATTCCTCGATGTCCGCTGATGCCGGGTAGCGGACCGGGATGGCTTCGATCAGGGCGCACTCGACAGGAGTCAATCGATCGAGCAGCGCCGATGCAGCGACGACAGAAGCCTTTGCAAGCGCGATACAGTCAGGCTTCTCGTCCTCCTCGAATGCCTCCCACGGTTTGTTGCAGTTCGGGCCGATGCAATACGCGATGCCCCAATGCGCCATCGCGCACTCCGGGTCGGCCGCCAAAGCGTTCTGGAAGCAGACGATCGCCTCCTCGTGGTTGTAAGCGTAGGTTCAGGCCAGCCCCCGATCAAACCAGCGTGTCTGACGTCAGCACGCACCGGACAGATTTAGGGGTTTGAGCAACGGAGGATTTCTGGTTCATCGAAGCCATTATGGAGCGAAGATGAACAAGATNCGTGTCTGACGTCAGCACGCACCGGACAGATTTAGGGGTTTGAGCAACGGAGGATTTCTGGTTCATCGAAGCCATTATGGAGCGAAGATGAACAAGATATCCGGGACATCGAAGGACGCCGCTGACAAGCTGGTCAGGGGCATCAAGCGCAAGACGCGGAAGCACTATTCGGTCGAGGAGAAGATCCGCATCGTTCTCGCCGGTCTGCGGGGCGAGGAGAGCATTGCCGCGCTCTGTCGCCGCGAGGGCATTGCCGAGAGCCTGTATTATTCCTGGTCGAAAGAGTTTCTGGAAGCCGGGAAAGCCCGCCTTGCGGGTGACACGGCCCGTCAGGCGACAGCGCCCGAGGTGAAAGACCTGCGGTCGGAATCTTCTGCCCTTAAGGAGGTTGTCGCCGAGCTGACCCTCGAGAACCGAATGCGTGTCCGTCGTCAGAGTTTTTCGGAATGCTGAGGCTGTTGCGTAACGGAGGCTCTGGTTCGGTTTCTG
>NZ_JAWQFO010000017.1:0-13935 GCF_033436665.1 Roseobacter sp. FCG-D35 | reverse complement strand
CCCTTGGCCTTCGAAGCTCAGGCGGCGTAAATGAGAACCCGGGGCGGCATCAAATCGTGACAGGTCCAGACAGCCCCAGCGCCGATAACTCTGACAGTCGTGGCAAGCTCGCCATGCCCGCCGTGATCTGCCTGAACCTCCGTGAACTCAGCGCCTTCTTCGCTGAGTTCGTGTTTGAGGGAAACGGCAGCGAGATTGCCCAGCTTGGGAAGAATGATTTCATTTGCCATAATGCGTAAATCCGTTTGCTTCCAAATACGAAAAGTCTTGCCCGCGGCGATGAACCCGTCAACCTGAAATGGAACTAGGTGCTCTTCGCTGGATCAAATACATGTTACGCAACGCCAGCGACGAATTCTGCCGCGGCGTAAGACTGGACCGAGGTGAGCGGTGGCCGTTGAACTCACTGCTGAGAAAATGTGAGGGGATCGGCACTGCCAGACTGAAACTCAAATGTTTCTTGGCTGCTAGTCCCGCATGAGGTCCGGGATAAGCCAGCGCGCGCCATGGACGCTCAGGTGATCATCGTCGCGATAAAGCGGGGTCCCGTCCAACTCGTCCCAGCAGCGCTGGGCGCAGAGCCTTTCCGGGGGGATGGCAGGCGGGCGCCATGGTCTGCCGCGACACGTTCCAGAATGGCGTTGGCGCGAGCCTGCCCCACCGCCATCTCCGTCCGGCTGGGGACCAGCGTCTCCGGCTCCTCGGCTCCGTAGCGCAGCACCATGTCCGGGCCTTCTGGTTTGAATTGCCTCTCAGAGCGCGTGGGAGACTCGCTGAAGGGCCGTAGAGGTTTCCAGAGGGATGAGATCAGCCAGAAGTGACAGGCCCCCTAGCGCACCGGCAGAAGTCGCTGACGCAGCCTGTCTCCGTGGCTCCCCTCGATAGCATTCGCCTTTGCCAGGCGTCATGAAGCTGCACCCGGCCGAACTACGCGGCCACCACTACCCGTTCTCTTCGGCAAGAGCCACTTTCGGAAGGCGATCAGGCAAAGCGTCGCGATAGAAAGTTCGACGATCAACGCACCGAATACGCTCGCTGAAGGCATGCCATCGACGACAAGCCCAATTATACGCCCGGTCGGAAAGCCAAGGAACACTGTCAGCGCAGCGACGATGGACACCTGGGTCAAGGGACTACGGAAGATACCGGCCAGCATGATCACGCCGAGAGCGGCAAGCCCTGCGGCCAGGGCGCGCAGCTCACTCAGGAGACTGGCATCGTCGCCGAGTTTGATGCCGTAGCTGGCGTAGAACGGGTGTGGCGCCAACAGGATGAAGGTTCCGATACCCAGCGCGGTGAGGCCGGAGAGGCAGAGCGCAGTCTTCTCGAGGAGGTTTGGTGCCATGATGAAATCCCTTTCGGTGGCGCGTTTGGTGTCACGCGGCGGCACTCCAGGCTCTCGAGCGAGCGGCCGTCCGGGCGAAGTCGGCGAAGTCGCGGGGGGCGCGGCCGAGTGCGCGCTTAACACCATCCGTCGTCGCGGCGTTGCGTCCGTCCAGCGTCTCGCGCGCGATGGCGGTGAAGACGTCGGCGACGAACGTGCCGCCTGCTTCGGCGATGTTCGCATGGAAGTCTTCGAAGCTGATCGGGATGTGACGGATCTCGCGCCCCGTGGCCTGGGAAAGTTCCGCTGCCATGTCGGCGAAGGTCATCAGCCGTGGACCGGTGACCTCGTAAAGTTCGCCCTTGTGCCCGTCTTCGGTCAGCGCCGCGACCACGACATCGGCGATGTCGTCGATGTCGATGATGGGTTCTGCGATGTCGCCTCCGGGCATCGGCAGAACGCCGGCCAGGACCGCGTCGCGCAGGTAGCCTTCGGAGAAGTTCTGCGCGAACCAGGCGGCGCGGACGAGGGTGAAGTCGATGCCGGAGTTGCGCACGACCTCCTCGCCCAGCCGCGCGTGGTGTTCGCCCCGACCGGAGAGCAGCACGAGGTGCTCTACGTCCGCGTCCCGGGCCGTCTCGCAGAGCGACTCGAGCTTGTCGACGGCGCCCGGGAACGCGAGGTCCGGGAAGTAGGTGACGTAGGCCGCGCGAGCCCCGCGGAGGGCGGGCGCCCAGGTCACGGGCGAGTCCCAGTCGAAGGGTGCGGCCGAACTGCGCGCGCCGCGGCGGACTGGCAGCCCTTTCGCCTCGAGGCGGGTGGCAACGCGGTGCCCGGTCTTGCCGGTGGCGCCGATGACGAGGATGGGTCGGTCTTGCATGGGGTGTTTTCCTGGCTTCGGTTTCGATGACCCAGGAATGGGCGCCGCGCCACTTGCGGTATTGACCTGCGAGGCCAGCTCTTTGACCAATGCGGCCAAAGGGTCGTCAGCGGTGGGACAGCTCCTTGCGGAAGCTCGCGGGCGTCTTGTCCGTCCAGCGCTTGAACGCCCGGGTAAAGGCGCTCTGCTCGGAGAAGCCAGTCAGGAAAGCGATCTCGGCCAGCGAATGGCGATCGGCGCGCAGGAGCCCCTCGGCGAGGTCACGGCGGGTTTCCTCGGTGAGACCCTGAAAGCTCATCCCGTGTTCGGAGAGGCGTCGGCGGAAGGATCGCGCGCTGAGCCCGAGGCTGCGGGCGATCTCCATCATGTTTGGCGCGCCTTCGCTGAGGGACTGGGCGATGGCGGCCCGTGCCTGCCCGACGAGATCGGGCTCGCGCGCGATCTCTGACAGTTGCGCGTCGAGATGCGAGATGAGGTAGCGCGAAATCCCCTCGTCGCCGAGGATGTTCGGCCGGGCCAGCGTCTCGTGTGAGAACAGGATCGCGTCGAGCTCCGCGTCAAACCGCACCGGACAGCCGAACCAATCCTCATGCGCGGCGATGGAGCGCGGGGCGGCATGGCGGATCAGCACCTCCTCCGGCGCGAGCGGCTCGGAGCAGACCTGCCGCGCGATCGCAACGGTGCTCGCGAGCGTCGCCTCGTTCGAGAGCCGCAGGCCCAGCCGCCGCTCACCTGCGCGGTGCAGGATGAAGAGCGTGCCCCCCGGAGCCGGCCGCAGCTCGTATTCGACGACGCTGGTCCAGAGCCGGGCATAGCGCTCCACCCGCGCATAGGAAGCCCCCAGCGTCGTCGCCGCCTTGAAGGCCAGCCCCAACGCGCCATACTCGTCGAGCCGCATGGATGCGCCCGTGCGCACCGGAAGATCGGTCGCGTCGATCTGCGCGGCAATCCGTTCGAACATGTCGTAGTAGCGCTCGGCGGGGATCATCTGACGTGGATCCCACACACCCTCGGGATCGATCCCGACAGAAGCCAGCATCGCCGCCGCGTCGATACCCTCACCCGCCGCCGCGACCACCTTGCGTGCAAAGAGCGAGGTGACATAGCCCATGGAGCTCACTCTACGGCGCATGTCCCGACCGGCCAAGGTGGCACCGAGAGGCGCTACATGCTGCCGCCACCGGTCATGACCTTCGCCAGTTCACGACGCAGAAAGGCGGCGAGGGCGTCAACATGTGGCGGATTGCCTCTCCGCGCGTGCATCAGCAGGCTGATCTACGCCAAGCCAGCGACCCAGTCCGGCAACACGCGCCTCAGCCAGAGGGTCTGGACCGTGTGTGAGATCGTGTCGGAAAGGCCGAACGAGATCCCGCCATACGATTTGCCAGTGCTACCCCACATGCGGGCCTCTAGGCTCAATGTATCGACGTTCATCTTGGTCTCCCTTCGCTGGCTTGCAGGAAACTCTGCCCGGCGAGCGGGTCGACGGATACTCCACAGAATGGAGTATTCAGCTCGGGGTGTCTGAGGTAAGCTGACCAGAACACCGGAGACTGACATGAAGGGTTACGGCCAGTTTTGTCCCATCGCCAAGGCTGCGGAGATCTTCTGCGAACGCTGGACGGCGCTGGTCATCCGGAACCTCGGCGCCGGTGCGGAGCGGTTCAACGAAATCCACCGCGGCGTGCCACACATGTCGGCCACGCTGCTGAAGAAGCGCTTGCGCCAGTGGAGACGGAGGGGCTCGTCGAGCGCCGACGCAGCCTTTCTGGCAAGTCCTAGACCTATCACCTGACTGAGGCGGGAGCCGAGTTTCTACCCCTGGTCGGCGCGCTCGGGATCTGGGGGCAGCGGTGGACACGCCGGGAACTCGCGGAGGGCGAACTCGACCTTGGGCTGCTGATCTGGGGGCTGGAAAATTCCGTTGATCCCGCGGCCTTCGGTCCGAGCCGCCATGTCCTGCGCCTGAGCGTCTCCGACCAGCCCGAAAACAAGCTGCTCTACTGGTTCGTCTGCGAGGCAGGCAAGCTCGATCTCTGCGTGTCCGATCCGGGCGGCGCCACCGCTCTCTTCCTCGAAGCCACTCTGGCGGATCTGATCCGGCTCTATCGTGGCGACGTTGCGCTGGAGACCTCCATGGATGACGGGCGGCTCCGGGTCGATGGCGCGCCGAAGCACATCCGCCGACTCCGCCGCTGGTTCAATTTCGACAGGATGGCGCTGACGCCCGTGGCGGAGGATGGGCCGGCGAGGCGAACCGCATCGCTGCCCACGACATGTGCTCCTACGCCGCAAGGGCGTATCGTCCCCGATGCGCGGAACAAGCGAAGACGGCCGGAACGTGATCGAGTTCGGCGCGACTTCTAACTGAACCTGAAATCGCTCCTCCGAAGAGTTCGCCAGTTCCGGAGGTCCGCGCCGGGATTCGTCGCACATCGGCACTGCGGTTTTCGCGGGTGGCTATGACTCATTGTCATCTGAGAGGCGATCATGGTGCCCTGCGGCATGCCAATGAGCCCGGGCCTTGATTGCCAATAAGCGACCACTTGCACTCTCGCTCGCTGGGCTCTTGCCATGGTGGTTAATGCTCTAGGCTGAGGCCAACGGACCCCGAGAGGGGCCAAAATTCGAAAGGGCAGAGCTCAATGACGGACGATTATTTTTCCGGTGCCGGTGGCCGCTCGCACCTTGGCGCGGGCTCGCGCATCACGGGAGAAATCTATATTCCCGGCACCGTTGAGTTGCCCGGCTGCGTCAAGGCCCGGGTCGAGGCGTCGGCGATCGTGATCGAGGAAGCGGGCGAAGTCGAAGGTGAGCTCCGCGCCGCCAGCGTCACCATCAAGGGCCGCTTCGACGGCGAGATAACCGGCGGCAAGGTCGCCTTGCAGGCAAGTGCACAGGTGACCGGGGAGAAATCACCTACGAGATCCTGAGCATCGAGAGCAGCGCGCGAATTGAGGCGAAATGCAGATCCAAATCTTTCGACAAAGACGCAAAGCCAGTTGATCGGGTCATTGAGTCGGTCGAGAAAGAACCCAGCAGCACGCGGACTACCGCCATCTGCCCCGGAGCAGCGAATGGCCGCTCTGATGATCTGACTGCCGCGAGGGACATCGCGTTGAATGGCGGCAGAGGGCCGTTCAAGTGAACGGATGTGTGGCCGCAGGCGTGGTGCATCTGGTTCCGGATCTGTATCCTTCGTTTGATCAGGCGCTTTGATCTCTACTGGCTGGAAACGGAGACGACCTGTGATTTGAACATCCTGCGCAGCACCACCGCCGGCACAACGAAGGCGAAAAGGAGGGCTCCGAACAGGATCGCGCCATCCGGCGCCCCGCTCCGGTCGAAAATCCAACCGGCGATCGGCGGGCACGCCGCCATGATGATGTAATAGACGGTGAAAAAGACGCCCATGCCGAAGGCGCGTCGTTCGGGCGCTACCGCCTCACCCGCCAGCGCCATGAAGATCCCGGCCGGCGCCATGCCGACAAGACCGAAGAGCAGGCTGGCCGCCAACCCCGCGCCCGGCACACTGAGCAGCATCAACGCCAGCACCGCGCCCGCTATGCAGGCGGTCAGGATCGTCTGACGCCGTCCGAACCGGTCCGCGATCTGCCCACCGGCCGCTCCCGAGAAGATCATGAGCCAGCTTCCGACGCTGATAACCGAGGCGCTCGCAAGGGCGCTCGTGCCGTGGCGCTCCAACATGGCCGGGCCAAAGCTCAGGTAGACCACGTAGCCCGCGTTGAAGGCCCCCCAGGCCATACCGGCCAGGAGGATCAAACCCCATTCGCGCGGCAAGAGGCCCCGGATGCTCCCCAAGGGGTGCGAGCGCAGGTCATTTGGCGCGCGATAGAGCGCGAACAAGGCAATTGTCGCAACGGCGCAATACGCGGAGGCGACGGCGAACGGCACGCGCCAGCCATAGAACTCGACCAGCCAGGCATGTCCGACCTGTCCCATGGCGATGCCGAAGGGCCAGCTCATCACAAGGATGCTCATCGCGGTTGCGATCTCGCGGCCTTCGAACCAGTCCGCGACCATCTTGGTGAAATAGAGGTTCGCAAACAGAAACCCGGCGCCAGCCAGCACGCGCCCCATTCCGACCAAGCCGGACGTCAAGGCCATCGCGGACAGCGCTCCGCCAAGTGCCAGCATCCCGAGCCCCAGACCTGCCAAGACATGATCCGACGCGAACCGGCCGGAGAAACCGGCCGGCATGGCGAGGAACAGGCCCGGCGCCATGAAGAGACCGATCATCAGCCCGATCTCCGCATGGTCGAGTCCGAACGCATCCGACAGCTCTGCACCCACCGCGCCCATGGTCTGGAACTGGAACCCCAGTCCGACGCGCGCGGCGAAGAGCAGGGCCAGGATGCGCCAGCGCATCAGGCCCAGCCCAGCTGCCGCAGCCCCTGCACGTCGTTCCAGATCTTGGTCATGTGCGCGATCCTGTCGCCTTCGAACCGCATGACATAGGCGTAGTCGGAGGCGCAGGACTTGCCGGTGGGCTCTCCTGGCCCGCCGGGACCGGTCTGGGTGCCGTGGAACACGGCCGTGGCGACCACCGTGCCCCGCTCAGTATCCGTGGCGAAGGCCGTCAGCTCATACTTGCCGTCCGGGATCGGGACGAGCAGGCCCTTCATCCATTCCGCATATCCTTCGAGCGTGGTCGTGTCCGCCAGCGCATCGGCCTGGGAGGAAAAGCTCGCGCCGTCGTGGCAGTAGGCCTTGCAGGCGTGCCAGCCACCGCCCGTTTCGCAGGCCTCGAAGAAATCACGTGCTGTCCGTCCGATATCCATCTGTTTGTCCTCCGCTCCAGATGGAAACAGAGTGTGCTCCGCAGATCGCGGAGGGAATCGGGCAGATGCAGTATTTCGTGCCGGAGTCCTGCTGTATTCTGCTACAGCATGTGCAGGATTGACCGAACACCCTTTGCGAACGCCATATTCCAAGGACCCGGCCGCGCCCGATGTCGCCAGAAGACCTGCTCAGCCCGCGCGAGATCGAGATCGCCAGCGCCTACGCGCAGGGCGACACCTACCAGGCGATCGCCGCGCGGCTGGGCATCGCGCCCTCGACCGTGCGCACGCATCTCGCCACGATCTACCGGAAACTGGAAGTCTCGTCGAAACTCGATCTGCATGCCCGGCTTGGTGGCGCGCTGCCTGACGCCGACATGCAGACCGACCATGCGGCGATCATCTCGGAACTGGCGCTGAACCTCGAGGAGGCGCTGCGCCGGGAAGCGACGCTGGCGGAGGTGCTGCGCATCATCAGCCGTTCGAAGGGCGACATCGATGCGGTGATGTCGGCGATCCTCGGTTTCGCCCTCGACCTCTGCGAGGCGGAGTTCGGCATCCTCTTCGACTATCACTGCGACGGGCACTTCGCTGCCAGCCATACGCGGGGCATCCCCAAGCCGTTCCGCGACTGGCTCGAAACCCAAGGTAGCTTCGCAGCCAGTCCGCGCACGGGTCTCGGCCGGCTGGCTGCGCACCACAGCGTCGTGAACATCTATGACGTGCGCGCCGAGGAGATCTTCCAGACCGACGATCCGCTGCGCCATGCAACCGCGATCCTTGGCGGCGCGCGGTCCTTCGTCGCGATCCCGATGATGTCGGGGGACCGGCTGGCCGGGGCCTTCACGATCTACCGGCAGAGTGTCAGGCTCTTCGGCGAGCAGGCCATCGCACTCGCTCAGATCTTTGCCGATCAATGCGTCATCGCACTGGACAATGCACGCATGTTCTCAGCCTTGCGGGATCGGGCGCCGCAGACCTGACATACGATCGGCATGCATCGTGGCGCCTTTGGGGTGCCATCCTTTGAGCAACCCCGCGGGAGAAGCGTCGATCGATCCCGCGCGGCGAAGGACACACTGGTCTCCTACTGCCGATCGCAGCAGTCGTGAGCATGCTGGGCAACCGGCGAATGGCAGCTTCTGCAAACCGAGATGTGGCAGATTATGCACGATGAATGGCTGCAAAGGGCCGTTTGCGACGACAGTGGCACGCCCTAGTGGTCATGCCCGCAGCGCCGCAGAAGTTACAGTGCGAGCATCTTCCATCCAGCTTCAGCGTCACAAGAATAGGTCTGCGCCTGGCTCCAGATCAGATCGCCTTCTGGTTCACGCGCTTCGACAGGTCGGCTGCGCTTTTCGCGTCGATGAGCGGTGTGCCGTCTTCTTTTGCCATCGGGCCCGGCGGCAGTTGGTCCAAAAGTCGAGCGCGGTCTCGCTCGGGCGGCAGAGACGCACACCTTTGAGCACGGAGACGATGGGGCGGTTGACCAGGCTCGGACGGTCCAGCATTGCGACGAGAATCGCCTCTATGCCGACCGACCGATCAATCAGGCCCAGATCTTCTGGCGGGCGATCTCGTCGTCCGTAATTCCGTGCAAGGCGTCAGATCGGTCGCGGCGAACAGGGCCAAAAGCTGCGGTCCGGTCAGCCGGTCCAGAGATACTCGATGACCATCGACGTCTCTCCTGAAAGTTCGATCATCGCCAGAAAGTTGCGCGTTGTTCCGAAACCGGGGGTTTGGTGAATGACGATGCTCATCACTCAACTTCCTCGGCGGGGAACCAGTGCTGCGTCCTGTTGGCGAAAGCGACGAGCGACAGCATCGTGGGCACTTCCACCAGCACGCCGACCACTGTTGCCAGCGCCGCTCCCGAACCGAGGCCGAACAGGCTGATCGCGACGGCAACGGCCAGTTCGAAGAAATTGGACGTGCCTATCAGTGCGCAGGGGGCGGCGACGTTGAACGGGATGCCCCAGGCCCGTGCCGCGCCGTAGGCCAAGAAAAAGATGCCGTAGGACTGGATCAGCAAGGGTACGGCAATCAGCGCGATGACGAGCGGTCGCTCGAGGATGATCTCGCCCTGAAAACCGAAGAGCAGAACAACCGTCATAAGCAGACCGATGATTGAAAATGGCTGCACGCGTGTCTTGAAGGCGTCGACCGCTGCCTCGCCATTCTTGCCCACGAGGCTTCGGCGCGTCAGATAGCCCGCAAGCAGCGGCAGCAGGACATAGAGACCAACCGACAGCAGGAGCGTGTTCCAAGGCACGACGATGTCCGTCACGCCCAGTAGCAGGGCCACGATCGGCGCGAAGGCGAAGACCATGATCACATCGTTCACGCTGACCTGCACGAGCGTGTAGGTCGGGTCGCCACGGGTCAGGTTCGACCAGACGAACACCATGGCCGTGCAGGGCGCCGCGCCCAGCAGGATCACGCCTGCCAGATAGGCTTGCGCGTCGTCCGGCGGGATCAGTCCGGCGAAGACATGGTTGAAGAACAAAACGCCGAGCGCCGCCATCGTGAATGGTTTGACCAGCCAGTTCACGACCAGTGTCACCACAAGTCCCTTCGGCTTGTCCCCAACGTGGATCAGAGAGGCGAAATCCACGCCGACCATCATCGGATAGACCATCGCCCAGATCAGGACCGCCACGGGCAAGTTGACCGATGCGACCTCCAGCGCCGCGAGCATGCCGAAGAGACCGGGAAAGACATTGCCGAGAAGCAGCCCGGCACCGATGGCCAGTGTCACCCAGACCGAGAGCCAGCGCTCGAAGGTGCCCAGTCCAGCGGCGATGGGAAATGAGGTGTCGGCCATGGCAGCGTCCTATTGTCGGGGGCAGGCAATCGCGTCGATGACGGGCTGACAGAGCTCGGGTCGGCCAGCACAGCAATCCTCCATCAGGAACGCCAGCAGGCCTCGCACACCGCCCATGTCAGCGAAGTAGCGGATACTACGACCTTCCCGCGCACTCCGAATCAAGCCAGAGCGCGCCAGGATCGACAAGTTGGCCGACATCGTGTTCTGGCGCACTTCGAGGGTTTCCCCGATGTCGCCAGCTGACATGCCAGCCTCCCCAGCCTTGATAAGCAGGCGGAACACGTCGAGCCTCGTGGGCTGGCTTAGCGCGGCAAAAGCCTCGAGAGCGAATTTCCTATCCATATATCGAGAAGTATTGATATGGATTAAGCCAGTCAAGCCCGGTTGTATCGCTATGCAGGAAGCTTAGCCTTGTCCCACAGCCGACCTCGGAAGGACACGATACTGCACAAGGGTGCGAACGACCGCTTCGGGGAAACCGGAACTCCGCTGGCTAACGAATCTACCGTCTCGCTGGTCGGACTCCTGAAAAAGTAACCGCTCTTGATCTTCATGGCCGATCGCTGCGAATGGTTCCCCTAACGCTGCACACAGAAATACGAACGTGTTGAAAAACTTCATTGGTCTGCTCCTCAAAATGCTGCTGAGAGTGGAGGAAGACCGCAACTGCCCGCCAGAAACGGGGAGTTAGGTTGACTATTGCCAACTCCAAGCGCGATCGAAGGTGCCAACGGACGAACGCTTCATACCACGTAAGGGTGTGTCGAACCAGCAAGCGGTTCCCAGTTGGCACGACCTTAAATGCTCCAGCGGACCAACCCGGTCGGCCTGGCGCTGAACAATCGGTTTCATTGTCGACGCGAAATACCTTTTTCCGTTGAGCGCCGACTAGCTCGAAAGGAAATCGAGGTGCGTCTTTTCAAAGGTCGGGGCCGAGGAATGGCCTGACGCATCGGGATCCGTAGACGGATATCGACGGGCATCCACGAAGTCCTAGTAAATCCATCGAAGTTCCATCCCGATGCGTCCTGAGGCCGGCACATCCCGGCATTCAATTCGACCTCTCCAGTCTACCGAAGCTAGCTGGGTTTCGCGCCTCCAACGATGGTCTGCCAGAAGAACCCGTTTTGAAACGCGAAGCAGAGCGTCAGTGCGCCCAGGTGTTCTTCGGACGTTGCCTGCATCAGGGCGCCGAAGCAGATCGAGCTCGACAGGAATGGGTAGACAAGGTCCCAGGCGTCCAGATCGAGCGCACCGGGCGTCTTGCCGGGGTTCTTCTTCTTGAACTCTCGCCGGTTCTCTATGGACAGGGACAGCATCCTCGCCAGCATTCCAAGAGCCATGACGCCAAACAGGATGAGCTCCCGAATGGGCGAACGTTCATACCAGGTCTCACTGCTCAACGTGACGTTGACCGATGCAAAGCCGACCACAAGCAACGCGACGCCAGCAATCCCAAGCAGGATGTTGCCGAGGCGGAAGCCGGACTCTCTGCCTCCGAACGTCTCGATAGACGCGCCGGCGCTCTGCTGTCGCAATGTCGCCGCGGCGAGCAGTGCTGCGAATCCGAAAAGCAGATACCAGTAGGTCACTGGAAGCGGGCTCGCTCAAAGAAGATCCGACCGTCGCCGACCGACCAATCGACGGGACGCTGCAGGTGGCCCTGCGCCTGTGCCCGGATCGTCACTTCGGAGGTCAGGTAAAACGAAAGCTCATCGAAGGTAATGATGCCGTTCCGGTTCTGGTCCGCGCGACCATCGAGACCTTCGATAAGCGTCCGTGTGAACACCCCGCCATTGAGCCAGAGGACTTCCTCGTCTTCGGTTCCCGCAACGATCATGGCCCGGTGCGGGTTCGTCAGGTCGAGCTTCAGCCGCTGCCAGCGCTGCGCGGCCGTCAAGCGCGCGCCGGTATCTTCCTTGTCACCCCCCATCATCTGCGGGACGAGCAGGCCCGAGGAGCAGGCGTCGATCAGCAACAAAGTGTGGTGCATGGTCGAGAGGTTGAAGTTGTGGTCGCGCAGCTCCGCAAGCCGGATGCCGGTCTTGAACGGAGACGCAGCATCGTAGTCGTAGGGAACGAGAATTCCCTCGTTCAGCTGTGCTGTAGCAGAGCCAGCCACGGTGCGTTCGATATGGGTGCCGTGACCGCCGAAATAGAACACCAGTCGGCTGAGGCTATCACCTTCTCCGGCGCCCCAGAAGCGCTCGAGTTCGTCTTCGATCCGCTCCTTGGTCGCATCTTTCCCGTAGAGTTCGACGATGTTTTCCTCGGGAAATCCGAGATCCTGCAGTCGCGTCGAGAGGGCCGCCGCGTTTCTCTCCATGAAGTCCAGCTTCACCATGTCGGACTTTTCCGGGTAATCGTCGATTGCGACCAGGATCGCGTGGCTGTCCTCGTAGTCGAGGGAAATGATGAAGGCCGCGTTGCCTTCGACCCAGATCTTCAGCCGCCTTCCCTTGGCTTCAATGTAGTTGATCTCCTGCTTCAATTTCTCCCAGAGCGTCGTTTCCGGGACACCGTCCGCGGATGCCAGCACCGCGTCGCCGTTGATGCGCACCTCCGATGCACCTGCAAGAAACGCGGTCAGGTCTGGATCGAGCGTTCGTTGCGGCGCAGCTTCCACCGGGGTCGACTGGTAGGCGCCAGGCACCAGCGTGATCTCTTCCAGAAGCGAGGAATGTGTCCAGGGGATCTGCTGGAAATTTGTCTCGATCGCGACCTGCCTGCGAAGACGCACCATTGCGATCTCCAGCGGCAGGCCCGGCACAGCGAGGTTGTCAGCGATAGCCTTCGCAAAGGGACTGTTCTTCCCTGCGCCGTCGAGAGAGACTTCGCCAGGGGCCGTGGCATAGGTGATGAGCGTGCCGGGGCGCGCCGTGATCCGCGCGAGACCGCCTTCGGCCGTGCCGACGGACCGCGTGGCGCTGGGGAACGGGTTGTTTCGACAGGCGTCGAGGAGGATGATGTTGTTCGAGCCGTTCTGCTCGATGAGGCTGAGGATCATGTTCAGATCCAGCAGTTCAATTGGCACATCATTCTCTGAGTTCACCTGAGCGTCTGTCGGTATCAGAAAATTCGAGCCGGTGATCTCCACCGCATGCCCGGCATAGTAAAAGGCCGTCAGCTCCGCGCCAGCCGTTCGTCTGACGAAGTTCTGCACCATCTCCAGCGTCTCGATCTTGTCGAGATCCATGCCCAGCCAGACCTTGAAGCCGATCTCTTCCAGGGTTTTCGCAACAAGACGGGCGTCGTTGACCGGGTTGAGGAGCGGCTGAACACTGTCGTATTCGGAGTTTCCGATGACCAGCGCGACCCTCTTGAAGGAAGAGCCTTCCGGGTCGGAAGCGTCAGAGGTAGCGCTTGTGTGTCGGTCGTCCGGAGCGGCAGGTGTCGCTTGGCTTGGCTCACTCCTTTCTTCGAAGGGTTCAAGCTGGATAGTTTCGCCCTCCGCGTTCGGCACTAGTGCGAGCCCTCGAAGAACGGCGTCGGACTGGGCGATAGCAGGCCAGGCCAGGATCGTGGCAAGCGCGAAGGCAAGGTTCCTGCAAATACATGCGGCCATCTGGAAAGTCCTTGAGTGGTGCGAAGAAATTCTACCACAGCACACAAGCCGCACAAACCAGCCTTGGGCGAGCGGTCAGATCGATGATTGAGAGGCCTGATTGTGGGCGTAGCTCTGTAGGTGGCTTGAACGCGAGCGCGCAATACTCGAGGGACGGCATGCATGTTGCAGCATGTTTACCTCGACGCACAATGCGTCAATGTTTGGCAAGGCAGACGTCAACATTGGCCTTGGTTTGGTAAACGTCGATGTCAACGTTGCGCATGATCTTGATGACTGGTTCTAGCTGAATGCCAATGCGGAGGCCCTTATTTTCATGGGCTTGAAGCGGAACGTTGACGGATCTTTGAGAAAGATCGTTTTTTTGGCAAGTGTGTGAAGGATCATGCTCTTTAGGAAGGTGTTCCAACAGGCTATGCCAGTTTCGCTCGGATGCAATTGACCGGCTTTGTTCGCCGCAGGACGGATTTGAGCAGCCCGATCTGACTGGTCCAAACCAATTGTTAGTGCATGTGCGGCCTTTGGGCTACCGGGATG
>NZ_JAWQFO010000016.1:0-19872 GCF_033436665.1 Roseobacter sp. FCG-D35 | reverse complement strand
GTGGTCAACGTGACCGATCGTCCCGATGTTCACGTGCGGTTTCGTGCGTTCAAACTTTGCCTTGGCCATGTCTGATGTCCTTTGTCAGCAGTGTTTCTTTTCTGGCCCTCGGGCCAATTTCCTGGGTGGCGCCCCGTCGGAACGGGGCGCCGATGTTGCATCAGGCGAACTTGGCCTGGATCTCGTCCGAGATGTTCTGCGGCACCGGCTCGTAGTGGTCGAACTGCATGGTGAAGTTCGCACGACCCGAGGACATCGACCGCAGGGTGTTGATGTAGCCGAACATGTTGGCCAGCGGCACGAAGGCGTCGATCGCGATCGCGTTGCCGCGCGTGTCCTGCCCCTGAACCTGGCCGCGACGCGAGGTCAGGTCGCCGATGATGCCGCCGGTGTACTCTTCCGGGGTCACGACCTCGACCTTCATGATCGGCTCGAGCAGCTTGGCGCCGGCCTTCTTCATGCCTTCGCGCATACCCATGCGGGCCGCGATCTCGAACGCCAGAACGCTGGAGTCCACGTCGTGGAACTTGCCGTCGATCAGCGCCACCTTGAAGTCGATGACCGGGAAGCCCGCCAACGGACCGGAGTCCATGACCGACTTGATGCCCTTCTCGACGCCGGGGATGTATTCCTTCGGAACCGCGCCACCAACGATGCGGCTTTCGAAGGAGTAGCCTTCGCCCGGCTCGGTCGGGGTGATGATCATCTTCACTTCGGCGAACTGGCCCGAACCGCCCGACTGCTTCTTGTGGGTGTAGGTGATCTCGGCTTCGCGCGAAACGGTCTCGCGATAGGCCACCTGCGGCGCACCGATGTTGGCCTCGACCTTGAACTCGCGCTTGAGGCGGTCGACGAGGATGTCGAGGTGCAGTTCGCCCATGCCCTTCATGATGGTCTGGCCCGACTCGAGGTCGGTCTCGACGCGGAAGGACGGGTCCTCGGCGGCAAGACGCGCGAGGCCTGCGGACATCTTCTCCTGGTCGGCCTTGGTCTTGGGCTCGACGGCGATCTCGATCACCGGGTCCGGGAAGGTCATGGTTTCCAGGACGACCGGATCGTTCTGCGCGCAGAGCGTGTCACCGGTGGTGGTGTCCTTCAGACCCGCCAGTGCGATGATGTCGCCCGCGAAGGCTTCGTCGATCTCGTCGCGGTTGTTCGAGTGCATCATCATCATCCGACCGACGCGCTCTTTCTTGCCCTTGGTCGAGTTCAGGATGCTGTCGCCCTTGCGCATCACGCCCGAGTAGATCCGGGTGAAGGTCAGCGAGCCGACGAACGGGTCGTTCATGATCTTGAACGCAAGACCGGCGAACGGCATGTCGTCATCGGCGCGGCGCGCGATGTTGCGGGTCTCGGTCTCGTCGCCCGGCTTGAAGCCCATGTAGTCGACCACGTCGAGCGGGCTCGGCAGGTAGTCGATCACGGCGTTGAGCAGCGGCTGCACGCCCTTGTTCTTGAACGCCGAGCCACAGAGAACCGGGATGAACTTGATGGCCAGCGTGCCCTTGCGGATCAGCTTACGCAGCGTGTCGGTGTCCGGCTCTTCGCCTTCGAGGTAGGCTTCCATCGCGTCGTCGTCCATTTCGACGGCGTTCTCGATGAGGTTGGCGCGCCACTCGTCGGCCAGGTCCTTGAGGCTGTCGCGGATCGGCTGCTTGACCCAGGACGCACCGAGGTCCTCGCCCTGCCAGACCCACTCTTCCATGGTGATCAGGTCGATGATGCCTTCGAGCTCGTTCTCGGCGCCGATCGGGATCTGGATCGGGGCCGGGGTGGCACCGGTGCGATCCTTGATCATGCGCACGCAGTTAAAGAAGTCGGCGCCGATCTTGTCCATCTTGTTGACGAAGACGATGCGCGGAACTTTGTAGCGGTCGGCCTGGCGCCAGACGGTCTCGGTCTGCGGCTCGACACCGGCGTTGGCGTCGAGAACGGCAACGGCACCGTCGAGCACGGCAAGCGAACGCTCGACCTCGATGGTGAAGTCGACGTGGCCCGGCGTGTCGATGATGTTCATGCGGTACTTGGTGTCGGAGGTGCCGTCCTTGGTCGGCTCTTCCTGACGCTGCCAGAAGGTCGTGGTCGCAGCGGATGTGATGGTGATGCCACGCTCCTGCTCCTGCTCCATCCAGTCCATCGTGGCCGCACCATCGTGCACCTCGCCGATGTTGTGGGACTTGCCGGTGTAGAACAGGATCCGTTCGCTGCAGGTCGTTTTACCTGCGTCGATATGGGCCATGATGCCGAAATTGCGGTAGCGCTGTAGCGGATATTCGCGTGCCATTGGGCTGCTTCCTCGAAAGTATGCGTCAGTGTTGCCGGGCCATGATGGCCCTTGAAAGCGACGGGCCGCCCCATGCGGCCCATCCGGAAAGGCAACCTGAACGGGTTACCAGCGGTAGTGGCTGAACGCCTTGTTGGCGTCGGCCATCTTGTGGGTGTCTTCGCGCTTCTTGACCGCGGTGCCGCGGTTCTGAACGGCGTCCAGAAGCTCGCCCGCGAGGCGCTCTTCCATGGTGTTCTCGTTGCGGGCGCGCGAGGCCTTGATCAGCCAGCGGATGGCCAGCGCCTCACGGCGCTCGGGACGCACTTCGACCGGCACCTGGTAGGTGGCACCACCAACCCGGCGCGAGCGAACCTCGACCGACGGCTTGATGTTGTCGAGCGCTTCGTGGAACACCTCGATCGGTGCGCGCTTGATCTTGTCTTCCACGCGGGTCATCGCGTTGTAGACGATCCGTTCTGCGACCGACTTCTTGCCGTCGATCATCAGGTTGTTCATGAATTTGGTCAGGACCAGATCGCCATACTTGGCGTCCGGCAGGACTTCGCGCTTCTCGGCGGCGTGACGACGGGACATCTTGGTCTCTCCTTATTTCGGACGCTTGGCGCCGTACTTCGAACGGCGCTGCTTGCGGTCTTTCACGCCCTGAGTGTCGAGCACGCCGCGCAGGATGTGGTAACGCACACCCGGAAGGTCTTTCACCCGGCCGCCACGGATCAGGACGACGGAGTGTTCCTGAAGGTTGTGGCTCTCGCCCGGGATATAGGAGATGACCTCGTAGCCATTGGTCAGGCGCACCTTGGCGACCTTCCGCATGGCCGAGTTCGGCTTCTTCGGCGTCGTGGTGTACACGCGGGTGCAGACGCCACGCTTTTGCGGGCACTGCTCCAGGTGCATGGACTTCGAGCGTTTGACTTTCGGCTGCCGCGGCTTGCGGATCAGCTGCTGGATCGTTGGCATTCCGGTTCTTTCCCCGTGTTGCTCACATATGTGTGCACGAGGTCGAACCCCATGCGGTTGATACAAAGGTCCGCGTTGCGCGTCCGCAAAGCGAAAAAACCGCAACCGTTTCCGTACCGAGGAAACGACGCGGTGGGCATTCAGAGGATCGGGCCAGCATTAGGCCGGATCGTGACCACTACAGTTCAGATTTCGGAGCGTGAGACGTACCCCACCCCCGAGATAGCGCGCGTATAAGGGGAGTCGCAGACGGTGTCAACAGCACCTCCCGGCCGGTCCGTAGCGTCACGAGCCCCTGTGGACGCCGTCACGAAATCCGGTCCTGTCACGCACCGATTTGCGCCACGTGGCTCAATCCGCCGCCACCTTGCGCTCGCGGTAGAGCGTGAAGAGACCGGTGGCCACGATGATCGCAGCGCCCAGCATGGTCAGCGGCGCGGGCCAGTCGCCGAAGATCACCCAGCCCAGCAGCAGCGCCCAGAGCAGGCTGGTGTAGCGGAACGGCGCGATGAAGGCGACATCGCCGCTGCGCATGACCTGCACGCTGCAGAAGTACCCGCCGACGACGAACAGAGCCGACCCCGCGATCAGCGCCGCGTTGACCGAGCCCACCGGCGACCAGGGCGTGGTGGCAGAGGCGAGACCGGCACAGACGGTCACAGTGATCGAAGCGGCAAGCGTCACGGTCATCGAGGGCACGCCGGGCGACAGGCGACGCGCGCAGAGATCCCGCACGGTCACGCTGAGCACGGCCAGAAGGGCGTAGATCGACCAGATGCTGAACCCCTCGGGACCGGGCCGCAGGATCAGCAGCATACCGCAGAAGCCGACGAGGATCGCCGTCCAGCGCTTCCAGCCGACGGGTTCGTTGAAGAACAGCGCCGAGGCCAGCGTCACCGTCAGCGGCAAAGCCTGCAGGACGGCCGAGACGTTGGCCAGCGGCATCTGCATCAGCGCCGAGAGAAAGAAATAGGCCGCCGCGACTTCCGACAGACTGCGCAGGGCGATCAGACGTCGGTCGCCGGGCGGCACGGCGGCACGCAGCGACCCGCGCAACCGCGCCATCGCGTAGATCAGCACCGAGGCGATCACGCCGCGGATGAAGAGCAGCTGGAACAGCGGCACCTCGCCCGCCGTCGCCTTCACCATCGCGTCGTTGATCGTGAAGCAGGCCATCGAGGCCATCATCAGCAGCGCGCCCGCCGTGTTCGGCGACAGGCCCGTCCCGTGCGATGTTTGGGCCGCGCGCCGGGTATTGAACTGGGTTCTGGGAAGCACGTCCGAAGTCCTTCGAGCGATCCCGCCGGTTCGGACGGGTTGCCGGATGGATGGCGTGTCGCGCCGGAAGTTGCAAGCCGCGACACCCGCGCCATGTCGCCGGAGCGCAGAAAAAAGCCCCCCGCACCGGCTGGTGCGGGGGGGCTTATCTGTTCACTCAGACTGCGATCAATCGCGGCTGTCGTCGTCCAGCGTCACCGTTTCGAAGGCGTCGTTGCCCGAGGACAGGTCGTCCTCGGTCGGCGCGGCCAGAGCGGCAGCCGCCTCGGCCTCTTCGCGGCGCGCGTCGATCACAACGTTGTCGCGGTCCTGGGCCACGCGACGCACCTTCATGGTCGCGCCACCGGTGCCCGCCGGGATCAATCGGCCGACGATGACGTTCTCCTTGAGCCCGACCAGGCGATCCACCTTGCCCTGCACCGATGCCTCGGTGAGCACGCGGGTGGTTTCCTGGAAGGACGCAGCCGAGATGAAGCTGCGGGTCTGCAGCGACGCCTTGGTGATGCCCAGCAGGATCGGTTCGCCCTGCGCGGGACGACCGCCCTTGGCGACCGCCTTCTCGTTGGCCTGGTCGAATTCCTGCTTGTCGACGTGTTCGCCCTTGAGAAGCGTCGTGTCGCCGCTCTCCTGGACTTCCCACTTCTGCAGCATTTGCCGGACGATGACCTCGATGTGCTTGTCGTTGATCTTCACGCCCTGCAGACGATAGACGTCCTGCACCTCGTCGATCATGTAGTCGGCCAGCGCTTCGACACCCATGATGGCAAGGATGTCATGCGGCGCGGGGTTGCCGTCCATGATGAAGTCGCCCTTCTGAACGAAGTCGCCTTCGGCCACCGGGATGTGCTTGCCCTTGGGCACCATGTACTCGATCTTGAGATCCGGGTCTTCCGAGCTCTCGATCGCGATACGGCGCTTGTTCTTGTAGTCCTTGCCGTACCGGACGTACCCGTCGATTTCCGCGATGATGGCGTGATCCTTCGGGCGACGCGCCTCGAAAAGTTCCGCCACCCGCGGCAGACCGCCGGTGATGTCCTTGGTCTTCGCACCTTCGCGCGGGATCCGCGCGACGACGTCGCCGGCCTTGATGTCCTGGCCGTCTTCGACCGACAGGATCGCGTCCACAGACATCGGGTAGGTGACCGGGTTGCCCTGCTCGTTGCGCACCGGCTCGCCCTCGCCATCCACCAGGATGATCTCGGGCTTGAGCTCGTTGCCCTTCGGAGCCGCACGCCAGTCGATCACGATCTTCTGGGTCATGCCGGTGGCTTCGTCGGTCTCGTCCTTGACCGCGATCCCCGACACGAGGTCCACGAACCGCGTCGTCCCCGATTTCTCGGTGATGATCGGCAGCGTGTAGGGGTCCCACTCGAAGAGTTTGTCGCCGCGCTCGACCTTCTGACCCTCGGTCACGAACAGCTTGGTGCCGTAACCGATCTTGTGGCTCGACCGCTCCTGCCCGTTCTCGTCGTTGATCAACAGCTTCATGTTGCGGCCGATCACGAGGATCTCGCCCGACGCGTTCTCGATGGTCTGCGCATTCTCGTAGACCACGGTGCCGGCGGCACTGGCCTCGAGGAAGGACTGCTGGCCACCCTGTGCGACGCCGCCGATGTGGAAGGTCCGCATCGTCAGCTGGGTGCCGGGTTCACCGATGGACTGGGCCGCGATGATGCCCACGGCCTCGCCCTGGTTGACCAGCGTGCCGCGTGCGAGGTCACGCCCATAGCACATCGCGCAAACGCCTTCCTCGGCCTCGCAGGTCAGCGGCGACCGGATCCGCGCCGACTGCACGCCGGCCTCCTCGATCGCGTCTGCCATGCGTTCGTCGACCAGCGACCCGGCCGAGACCATCACCTCGTCCGAGCCCGGACGCAGGATGTCCTCTGCCACGACCCGCCCCAGCATCCGCTCGGAGAGCGAGGCCACGACTTCGCCGTCGTTGACCGCAGCCGAGGCCACGATCGAGGTCTCGGTGCCGCAGTCGTGCATGCGCACGATGCAGTCCTGTGCCACGTCGACGAGACGGCGCGTCAGGTAGCCCGAGTTCGCGGTCTTGAGCGCGGTGTCCGACAGACCCTTCCGGGCGCCGTGGGTGGAGTTGAAGTACTCGAGCACCGTCAGGCCTTCCTTGAAGTTCGAGATGATCGGCGTCTCGATGATATCGCCGTTCGGCTTGGCCATCAGGCCGCGCATCCCACCGAGCTGTTTCATCTGCGTGACCGAGCCCCGCGCACCGGAATGCGCCATCATGTAGACCGAGTTCGGCTCGGTTTCTGCACCGGCGTCGTCCTTGGTCTTGGCCGAGATCGCGTCCATCATGGCCTGGGTCACCTTGTCGTTACACTTCGACCAGGCGTCCACGACCTTGTTGTACTTCTCGCCCTGGGTGATCAGGCCGTCCATGTACTGCTGTTCGAAATCCTTCACCTGCTCGCGCGTCTCTTCGACGATCGGCCATTTGGTGTCGGGGATCAGCATGTCGTCCTTGCCGAAGGAAATCCCGGCCTTGAACGCCTCGCGGAAGCCCATCGTCATGATCTGGTCGCAGAAGATCACCGATTCCTTCTGGCCGCAGTAGCGGTAGACGGTGTCGATGACCTGCTGCACTTCCTTCTTGCGCAGCAGACGGTTCACCAGGTCGAACGGTGCCTTGGCGTTGAGCGGCAGCAGCGCACCCAGACGTACCCGGCCGGGCGTCGTCTCGTAACGCTTGGTGACCTCGTTGCCTTCGTCGTCGATCTGCAGGATCCGCGCGGTGATCTTGGTGTGCAGGTGCACGGTCCCGGAATCGAGTGCGTGCTGCACCTCCTCGACCGAGGAGAAGACCATGCCTTCGCCGGGCATGCCTTCACGCTCGAGCGTGGTGTAGTAGAGACCGAGGATCATGTCCTGCGACGGCACGATGATCGGCGCGCCGTTGGCCGGCGACAGAACGTTGTTCGTCGACATCATCAGGACGCGCGCCTCGAGTTGCGCCTCGAGCGAGAGCGGCACGTGCACGGCCATCTGGTCGCCGTCGAAGTCGGCGTTGAAGGCCGAGCAGACCAGCGGGTGCAGCTGGATCGCCTTGCCTTCGATCAGCGTGGGCTCGAAGGCCTGGATCCCGAGACGGTGCAGAGTCGGTGCGCGGTTCAGCATCACCGGGTGCTCGCGGATCACCTCGTCGAGGATGTCCCAGACTTCCGGACGCTCCTTCTCGACCAGCTTTTTGGCCTGCTTGACCGTGCTCGACAGCCCCTTGGCCTCGAGCCGCGAATAGATGAACGGCTTGAAAAGCTCGAGCGCCATCTTCTTCGGCAGACCGCACTGGTGCAGCTTGAGCTCGGGACCGGTCACGATGACCGAACGGCCCGAGAAGTCCACGCGCTTGCCGAGCAGGTTCTGGCGGAACCGGCCCTGCTTGCCCTTGAGCATGTCCGACAGCGACTTCAGCGGGCGCTTGTTGGCGCCGGTGATGACGCGGCCGCGGCGGCCGTTGTCGAACAGCGCGTCGACCGATTCCTGCAGCATCCGCTTCTCGTTGCGCACGATGATGTCAGGTGCGCGCAGCTCGATGAGCCGCTTGAGACGGTTGTTCCGGTTGATCACCCGGCGGTAGAGATCGTTGAGGTCCGACGTCGCGAACCGGCCACCGTCGAGCGGGACCAGGGGGCGCAGTTCCGGCGGGATAACCGGAATGACGGTCATCACCATCCACTCCGGGCGGTTGCCGGATTCGAGGAAGGATTCGACGACTTTCAGACGCTTGATGATCTTCTTGGGCTTCAGTTCCCCGGTCGCTTCGGCCAGATCGGCGCGCAGCTGCTCAGCCTCGGCCTCGAGGTCGATGGCCGACAGCATCTCGCGGATCGCCTCGGCGCCGATGTTCGCAGTGAACGCGTCCATGCCATAGGCGTCCTGGGCGTCCATGTACTCTTCTTCGGTCAGCATCTGGCCGTATTGCAGGTCGGTGAGACCCGGCTCGATGACGACGTAGTTTTCGAAGTAGAGCACGCGTTCCAGGTCGCGCAGGGTCATGTCCAGCATCAGGCCGATGCGCGAGGGCAGCGACTTGAGGAACCAGATATGCGCCACCGGCGAGGCCAGCTCGATGTGGCCCATGCGCTCGCGCCGGACCTTCTGCAGCGTGACTTCCACGCCGCACTTCTCGCAGACGACGCCGCGGTACTTCATGCGCTTGTACTTGCCGCACAGACACTCGTAGTCCTTGATCGGCCCGAAGATACGCGCGCAGAAAAGGCCGTCACGCTCGGGTTTGAACGTACGGTAGTTGATCGTCTCGGGCTTCTTGATCTCGCCGAACGACCAGCTCAGGATCCGCTCGGGCGAGGCCAGCGAGACCTTGATCTCGTCGAAGACCTTCGGCGGCGTGAGCGGGTTGAACGGGTTGTTTGTCAGTTCCTGGTTCATTTTCAAATCCTTGAAAGGGGAGCGTTGGAAGACGGGAACGGCGGGGCGGCTTTCGCACGCCCCGCGCGGTTTCCGTTATTCGTCTTCCTCGGCATCCAGGAGTTCCATGTTCAGGCCGAGGCCGCGCACTTCCTTGACGAGCACGTTGAAGCTCTCGGGAATGCCCGCTTCGAAGTTGTCCTCGCCCTTGACGATGCTTTCGTAGACTTTCGTCCGTCCCGCCACGTCGTCCGACTTCACGGTCAGCATTTCCTGCAGGGTGTAGGCGGCACCGTAAGCTTCGAGAGCCCAGACCTCCATTTCCCCGAAACGCTGGCCGCCGAACTGCGCCTTGCCGCCCAGCGGCTGCTGGGTCACGAGGCTGTAGGGGCCCGTGGAACGCGCGTGGATCTTGTCGTCCACCAGGTGGTGCAGCTTCAGCAGGTACTTCACGCCAACCGTGACCGGGCGCGCGAACTGCTCGCCGGTGCGGCCGTCGAAGAGGATCGACTGCCCCGAGACGTCGAAGCCGGCCCGCTTGAGCGCGTCGTCCACGTCCGACTCCTTGGCGCCGTCAAAGACCGGCGTCGCGATCGGCACGCCGCGCGTGACGTTGTCCGCCGCTTCCACGAGCACCTCTTCGTCCATGCCGCTGAGGCCTTCCTCGTAGACATCGTCGCCATAGGCATGCTGCAGCGCCTCGCGCACCGGGGTCAGATCCCCCGAGCGACGGAACTCCTGCAGCGCGTCGTCGACCTTGAGACCGAGACCGCGCGCGGCCCAGCCCATGTGGGTCTCGAGGATCTGCCCGACGTTCATGCGCGACGGCACGCCCAGCGGGTTAAGACAGAAGTCGACCGGCGTGCCGTCCGCGAGGAACGGCATGTCCTCCATCGGGACCACCTTCGAGATCACGCCCTTGTTGCCGTGACGTCCGGCCATCTTGTCGCCCGGCTGCAGCTTGCGCTTCACCGCGACGAAGACCTTGACCATCTTCATCACGCCCGGCGGCAGGTCGTCGCCCCGGCGCACCTTCTCGACCTTGTCCTCGAAGCGGTTGTTGAGCGCGCGCTTCTGGATCTCGTACTGCTCGTTCAGGGCCTCGACCACCTGGGCGTCGGCCTCGTCCTTGAGCGCGAGCTGCCACCACTGGCCGCGGCTCAGGCTCTCGAGCAGGTCCTCGGTGATCTCGGAGTTCGCCTTGACGCCCTTGGGGCCTTTCACGGCGGTCTTGCCGAGGATCATCGACTTGAGACGCGCATAGATGTTGCGATCGAGGATCGCGAGTTCGTCGTCCCTGTCACGGGCCAGACGCTCGACCTCTTCCCGCTCGATCTGCAGCGCACGCTCGTCCTTGTCGACGCCGTGGCGGTTGAAGACGCGGACCTCGACGACCGTGCCGAAATCGCCCGGCTTCACCCGCAGCGACGTGTCGCGCACGTCCGAGGCCTTTTCGCCGAAGATGGCGCGCAGAAGCTTCTCTTCCGGCGTCATCGGGCTTTCGCCTTTCGGGGTGATCTTGCCCACGAGGATGTCGCCCGGCTCGACGTCGGCGCCGATGTACACGATGCCCGCCTCGTCGAGGTTGCGCAGCGCTTCCTCACCGACGTTGGGGATGTCGCGGGTGATCTCTTCCGGCCCGAGCTTGGTGTCACGGGCGGCGACCTCGAATTCCTCGATGTGGATCGAGGTGAAGACGTCGTCACGCGCGATGCGCTCGGAAATCAGGATCGAGTCCTCGTAGTTGTAGCCGTTCCACGGCATGAAGGCGACGATGACGTTCTTGCCGAGCGCCAGTTCCCCCATGTCGGTCGACGGACCGTCGGCCACGACCTGGCCCTTCACCACCGTATCGCCCACTTTCACCAGCGGACGCTGGTTGATGCAGGTGTTCTGGTTGGAACGCTGGAACTTGCGCATGCGGTAGATGTCGACGCCCGCATCGCCCAGCTCGAGGTCCTCGGTGGCCCGGATCACGATCCGCTGGGCATCGACTTGGTCGATGATCCCGCCGCGGCGCGCCATGATGGCCGCACCCGAGTCGCGTGCCACGACTTCCTCGATCCCGGTGCCGACCAGCGGCGCCTCGGCCTGCAACAGCGGAACCGCCTGGCGTTGCATGTTCGAGCCCATCAGCGCGCGGTTGGCGTCGTCGTTCTCGAGGAACGGGATCAGCGAGGCCGCCACCGAGACCAGCTGCTTCGGCGACACGTCGATCAGGTCGACGCTTTCGCGCGGCGCAAGCGTGTAGTCGCCCGACTGCCGGGTCGAGACGAGATCGTTGATGAACCGCCCTTCGGCGTCCAGCGTCGCGTTGGCCTGCGCCACCGTGTGCCGCATTTCCTCGGTCGCGGACATGTAGTGGACCTCGTCGGTCACCTGCGCGTTCTCGACCTTGCGGTAGGGCGTTTCGATGAAGCCGTACTTGTTCACCCGCGCAAAGGTCGCGAGGCTGTTGATCAGGCCGATGTTCGGGCCTTCCGGTGTCTCGATCGGGCACATCCGACCGTAGTGGGTCGGGTGCACGTCGCGCACCTCGAAGCCCGCGCGTTCGCGCGTCAGGCCGCCCGGCCCGAGCGCCGAGAGGCGCCGCTTATGGGTGACTTCCGACAGCGGGTTGGTCTGGTCCATGAACTGCGACAGCTGGCTCGAGCCGAAGAACTCGCGCACCGCGGCCGCCGCCGGCTTTGCGTTGATCAGGTCCTGCGGCATCACCGTGTCGATCTCGACCGAGGACATCCGCTCCTTGATCGCGCGCTCCATCCGCAGCAGGCCGACGCGGTACTGGTTCTCCATCAGCTCGCCGACAGACCGTACCCGGCGGTTGCCGAGGTGGTCGATGTCGTCGATTTCGCCACGCCCGTCACGCAGGTCGACCAGCGCCTTCACGCAGGCCACGATGTCCTCGCGGCGCAGCGTGCGCATGGTATCCGGCGCGTCGAGGTCGAGACGCATGTTCATCTTCACACGGCCCACGGCCGAGAGATCATAGCGCTCGGCGTCGAAGAACAGCGTATCGAAGAGCGCGGAAGCCGCCTCGACGGTGGGCGGCTCGCCCGGGCGCATGACGCGGTAGATGTCCATGAGCGCGGTTTCGCGGTTCATGTTCTTGTCCTGCGCCATGGTGTTGCGCATGTACGGACCGACATTGACGTTGTCGATGTCGAGCACCGGGATCTCGGTCACGCCCGCGTCGAGCAATTCCTTGGCCGAACCGCCGATCAGCGTACCGTCGCGGTCGTATTCCAGCGTCAGCTCGTCCCCGGCCTCGACATAGATCGCGCCGGTTTCCTCGTTGATGATGTCCTTGGCCGCGAACTTGCCCACGATGTGCTCGAAGGGCAGCAGAAGCTCGGTGACCTTGCCTTCGTCGATCAGTTGCTTGACCGCGCGCGGCGTGACCTTCTTGCCCTTCTCGAACAGGACTTCGCCGGTCTTGGCGTCGACCAGGTCGTACGTCGGACGGGTGCCGCGCACACGCTCGGGGAAGAACGGGGCGACCCAGCCCTTGTCCTTGTGCGTGTAAGTCACGGTCTTGTAGTAGGCGTCCATGATCGCTTCCTGGTCCATGCCGAGGGCATAGAGCAGGGTCGTCACCGGCAGCTTCCGGCGGCGGTCGATGCGCGCGAAAACGATGTCCTTGGCGTCGAACTCGAAGTCGAGCCAGGAACCGCGATAGGGGATGATCCGGCAGGCAAAGAGAAGCTTGCCCGAGGAGTGGGTCTTGCCCTTGTCATGGTCGAAGAACACGCCCGGGCTGCGGTGCATCTGGGAAACGATGACCCGCTCGGTGCCGTTGACCACGAAGGTGCCGTTCGGGGTCATCAGGGGCATGTCGCCCATGAATACGTCCTGCTCCTTGATGTCCTTGACGGACTTGGCGCCGGTGTCCTCGTCGACATCGAACACGATCAGGCGCAGGGTGACCTTCAGCGGCGCCGAATAGGTCATGTCGCGCTGCTGGCATTCCTCGACGTCGTACTTCGGCTTCTCAAGCTCGTACTTCACGTACTCAAGCACCGAGGTCTCGTTGAAATCCTTGATCGGAAAGACCGACTGGAAAACGCCGGCAATGCCTTCGCCGTCGGTCGGCACTTCGGCGTCCCCGGAGTTCAGGAACAGGTCGTAGGAAGATTTCTGGACCTCGATGAGGTTCGGCATCTCCAGCACTTCGCGGATCTTGCCGTAGTACTTGCGAAGACGTTTCTGGCCAAGGTAGGATTGCGCCATGTCAGGTGTCACCTTTCAGAGTTCTCACCGGTCAGGTCTGCCGTCGGGCCACGGCGTCCTGCCCATACGAGACGATGCGTTCCGGTCCATTCGTGGCCACCGTCCCACCGGCGGCCTCCCGACCTTCGAACCACATCCTGGAAAAGGTCCTTCGCGAAGGGCCCTTGCCAAGACATGCTAGGCTGGACCCGGAATTCCCGGATCCAGCCTCGATTTTTGGGGCGGGGCGGATGCCAGGCATGCACCCTGCACGGACCTGCGGGCCCGTGCCCCTGCCGCCGGCTTACGCCAGCTCGACCTCGGCGCCAGCTGCTTCCAGCTTGCCCTTGATCTCTTCCGCTTCGGCCTTGTCGACGCCTTCCTTGATCTTGCCGCCGGCTTCGACCAGGTCCTTGGCTTCTTTAAGGCCCAGACCGGTGATTCCGCGCACTTCCTTGATCACGTTGATCTTGGACGCGCCGGCGTTCTTCAGAACGACGTCGAATTCGGTCTTCTCTTCCTCTGCGGCACCTGCGGCGTCGCCGGCCGGGCCGGCCATCATCACTGCGCCGCCTGCTGCGGGCTCGATGCCGTACTCGTCCTTGAGGATGGTTTTCAGTTCTTGTGCTTCCAGCAGGGTCAGACCGACGATCTCTTCTGCCAGTTTCTTCAGATCAGCCATGTTCAGCTCTTTCCGTTACGATATGTGTGTTCCAACGTCCGTGTTCAACCAGACGCCGGCTTGACGTTGCTTCAGGCAGCCGCCTTGTCCTCGATGGTGGACAAGATGGATGCGATGTTGCTTGCAGGGGCGCCAATGGCTCCGGCAATGTTCGAGGCAGGTGCGCCGATCATGCCTGCGATGGTAGCGATAAGCTCCTCGCGCGACGGCATTTTCGACACGGACTCGACACCGGCCGGATCCAACGCGTTCTCACCCATCGCACCGCCGAGAATCTCGAATTTCGAGTTCTCTTTGGCGTAGTCCTGGGCCACCTTGGCTGCTGCCACGGGGTCCTCGGAGAAGGTCAGAACGGTCATACCCGTCAGAAGTTCGGCGATGCTTGCGCATGGCTTCCCCTCAAGGGCGATCTTGGCGAGCCTGTTTTTGGCAACACGCACGGCTCCGCCCGCGGCGCGTGCGCGCGCGCGGAGATCCTGCATCTCGGCAACTGTCAGACCGGCGTAGTGGCTGACCACTACGACGCCAGAGCTTTCAAAGATCTGGCCGAGTTCATCGACCAGCTGTTCTTTCTGGGCTCTATCCACAGTTTCACTCCAAAAGTGGGGCGCTTGCGCAACCCCGGCTCAGTTTGATTCCGAAGCGAACTTCGAAACCGTTCGGGTCCAATTCAGGGTCCCGGTCCAAAACCGCCCGAAGGTCGGAATTTTCGCGTTTCCCATCTCGGGAAGGAATTATGAGACTTGCGCCTCACCCTCCGTCTCGGACAGAGGCAGGGTCTTCCGATCCTGCCCATCCGGCAAGCGAACCTGCCGGATTTCGTGTGCGCGGCGGGGTCGACCCGCCGCGCAAATTCATTCGGTCGCGGCGTTCTCGACCGAAACGCTGACGCCCGGACCCATGGTCGAGGACAGCGAGATTTTCTTCATGTAGGTGCCTTTAGCACCCGTCGGTTTGGCCTTGGCCACGGCCGAGATGAAGGCGCGGATGTTCTCGACCAGCTTGGCCTCGTCGAAGGACACTTTGCCGACGCCGGCGTGCACGACACCGGCTTTCTCTGCCTTGAACTGGACCTCACCGCCCTTGGCGGCGGCGACGGCCTGGGCCACGTCCATGGTAACCGTGCCGACCTTGGGGTTCGGCATCAGGTTGCGCGGGCCCAGCACCTTGCCGAGACGGCCGACGATCGGCATCATGTCCGGCGTGGCGATGCAGCGATCGAACTCGATCTTGCCGCCCTGAACGGTCTCCATCAGATCCTCGGCCCCGACGATATCCGCACCGGCTTCCTTGGCCTCGTCAGCCTTGGCGCCACGGGCGAACACGGCGACGCGCACCGTCTTGCCGGTGCCGTTCGGCAGACCGACCACGCCGCGCACCATCTGGTCCGCGTGGCGCGGATCGACGCCGAGGTTCATCGCGATTTCCATGGTCTCGTCGAACTTGACGTTCGACTGCGACTTGATGAGCGACACCGCGTCCTCGACCGACAGGTTTTCCTTGCCTTCGAACGCTTCACGCTGCGCCTTTGCGCGCTTTCCCAACTTACCCATCTTACCGTACCTCGATGCCCATGGACCGGGCCGAGCCCAGGATGATCTGCATTGCGCCTTCGATGTCGTTGGCGTTGAGATCCTTCATTTTCGCTTCGGCGATCTCGCGGACCTGTGCCGCGGTCACAGTGCCGATGGTTTCGCGGCTCGGCGTCTTGGCGCCGCTCTTCACCTTGGCCGCCTTCTTCAGGTAGTAGGACGCCGGCGGCGTCTTGATGTCCATCGTGAAGGACTTGTCCTGATAGTAGGTGATCACGGTCGGGCAAGGCGCGCCCGGCTCCATTTCCTGCGTCTTGGCGTTGAAAGCCTTGCAGAATTCCATAATGTTGATGCCGCGCTGACCGAGAGCGGGGCCCACGGGGGGCGACGGATTGGCCTGTCCGGCCGGAACTTGCAGCTTCAGGCTGCCGACTTTTTTCTTGGCCATTGGCCATCTCCTTTTCTCAACACCGCACCGGCGCGCCGGCTTGGCCTTTTCGGCAGGTCCGCGACCTGCCCGTGTTGCCGTGGTCCGGTCCGGGTGCCGCGGCCCCCTTGCCTCCCACGTCCTGCCGGGTCACCCCGGCGCTCGCCTCAGGCCTGTTTGTTGACCTGGGTGAATTCCAACTCGACCGGCGTCTCGCGGCCGAAGATCGAAACCGACACCTTCAGGCGCTGGTTGTCCTCGTCGACTTCCTCGATCATGCCGTCGAAGTCCTCGAACGGACCGTCGGCCACCTTGACCTTCTCGCCCACCTCGAAGTGGATGAGCGTGCGCGGGGCTTCTTCGCCTTCCTGAACCCGGTTCAGAATCGCGTTCACCTCGGCATCGCGCATCGGCATCGGCCGCCCCTGCGGTCCGAGAAAGCCGGTCACGCGGTTAATCGAGTTAACGAGATGATAGCCCTGGTCGGACATTTCCATATGCACCAGCACGTAGCCGGGCATGAAGCGCCGCTCGGTCGTCACCTTCTTGCCGCGCCGCACCTCGATCACCTCTTCGGTGGGCACCAGCACCTCGTCGATCTGCTCTTCAAGTCCCTGCTCGGCCACCGAGGCCTTGATTTGTTCCGCGATCTTCTTCTCGAAGTTCGACAGGACAGAGACCGAATACCAGCGTTTTGCCATTTGAACCTAGGTTCCCGTCTTGCAGCGCGGGCCGAGCCCACACCAAATTCTGCTCATTTATCAGACACTTGGCCCGCCGAGACTGAACAAAAAATCGGCGCGCAACACGAATCGCCGCACGCCCCTGCTCAGGTCAGGTGTGCGGCTTACTCCGCGATGCCCGATGTTTCAAGGGGGTCGGGGCGATTTTCGCCCCAGCAGCCATGCCTAGCCGAAGAAGCCCAGCAGCGCCTGCAGCCCGCCACGTATGATGATGTCGACCGTCGCGAAGAACACCGCTGTCAGCGCGGCGAGGATGAAGACCATAACCGTCGTCAGCATGACCTCGCGCCGGGTCGGCCAGACGACCTTCGAGACCTCGGTACGGACCTGCTGGATGAACTGAAGCGGATTGGTCGTCGCCATGGATAGATGTCCTGCGGTTTCGCGGTTCAGGCCACATAACCGCCCCGCCGCCCGAATTCAAGGCCGGATCTGGCGCGCCGTGCGTTGTGCGATCAGGCCGAGAAGGCGGTCTCGTCGCGCAGCCGGTCGAGCCGCGAGGACACGGCCGCCTCGTGTCGGGCGTCGGCCTGGCTGATTGCGACGAAATCCGGCATGTAGAGATCTTCCACCCAGCGCTCCGGCAGGTGGTCGAGCACGACGTCCCAGCGCATCGCAATGGCATCGAGCTTGCGTCGCAGCAGTTGTGCGCGGGCCGGGCGGGTGCGGCCGATGCGGTTGATGATCGACAGGACCGATGCCCAGAAGCGATCGGACCCGAGCGTCAGCAGCGTCCAGCCGATCGCTACGATCGATACGACGACGAGAAAGAGCGTAAGCCACGGCTTGATGATCGCGATGAACAACAGCGCGGCCCAGATGACCCGCCGGGCCTGCGGCGGCTGGAGGTCTCGGATCCTCTGCAGCAAGCGCATCCGTCGGCCGGCCTCGGGATGCGAACGAAACCCGGCGTTTGTTTCGTCTTGAACGGCGGGCGACGGCCGGTCCGCCACCGGACGGCTCGAAACCGCAGTCTCGGCCGATGGTGTCCGGATGTCGTTTCCTGGCCCGCCGGCGCCGCGTTTCTCGAAATGCTTTTCGCGCACGATCGCCGCGACCTTTTGGATCGCTTCGGGGTCAGGCGCTTTCGGGCGCCGGGAGGTTTTCGGCGCCACGGGTTCTTCCGCGATAAGCTTGCGGATCGCGAGCAGATCGGCATCCGTCGAAATCTTCACCTGCTGCGTGTCTGTGTCCTTCATGCGTTCCCCCCGGGTCGGTCCAATCCTGAGCGCTCGGACGATGACGACGATCGTGCGCCGGGAATCCGGCCACAGATGGGAATCAATGTGGCATTTTGCGGATCCCGGCCTGGCCGGGAAACAATCGCGCGCCCGTTCGGTGACCGTTCCGCGCCGCAACCGGTGCGTGTCCGTCCCGGGACACCGGCGACCGAGGGGGCGATACTCCGGCCGCCGCGGCTTCAGGCCGCCCCGGAGCTCCGCCGCAGAAATCCGTTGGTGCACCAGGTCATGTTGTTGCCGAAGTAGTCGCAATACTCGGCATCCACTTCGTAGATTTCTGGGTGCGCGGCGGTGTATTCGTAGATGGCCCGGTTCGGCCCGCCTTCGATCTTCCAGGCATTGCCCGTGGTATCGGCCAGCCCGTCCTCCATGCAGAGGTAGTCACCTTCCTGGAGGATCGGCGCGAAGAATTCGAGCACCTTGAGACATGTGATGTACTGGTGGTCGGCGTCCTCGATCACCATCCACGGGCGCGGCAACCGTGCGATCACCTCCGGTGTCAGCGTTTCCTCCAGCTTGCGCCCGTTGCCGTGCACGAACTCGATCCGGTCGTCGGAAACCTCCTCACGCTGCTCGACATCGATGCAGTAGAGCCTGGTTCCCAGACCCATCGCGTCGGCCTGGTCGGCGAACCAGAGCGCGCTGCCGCCGAACTTGTAACCGATCTCGATGATTGTTTTCGGTTTCAGATCCCACATCAGGCGGCTGTAGATCGCGAGGTCGAAGGGATTCTTGTTACACATGACCCCCTTCCAATAGTGATGCATTGTGCCGCGCTGGATGCGGTTGATGACCTGGTCGGGTGCATCGATCATCTGCGATCTGCGCTGATCCCACAGCAGTTTAGGCTTGAATTTCTGAAACGACTGGGGGCGGTAAACGCGCATGAAGGTCTCCGAGATTTGCGGCGGTCTGCTCGGACACAGGTAATCCTCGGCGGACCCGGCATAGTCAAGGCCCGCACGACCCACCAGTCACGGCGTGATCCCTATTCCCCACGCCATTTCGCGGAAGCGCGTCGATATCGAACGTGTTCTGGTGGATATGGCAGGGGCTGAGGGACTCGAACCCACGACCCTCGGTTTTGGAGACCGATGCTCTACCGACTGAGCTAAACCCCTGTACCGCGGGATGGCGTAGTCGCAAACGGGTTCGGGTTCAAGGGGAATCCTGCCGGAACCCAGGCAATTCCCGCCGCTCGTCGCCACGCGCGGCGAGCGGCGCAATGCCGCGACCCGAAGCGCGCTGCTCAGCTTGCCGCAGCGCGTTCAAGGGCGTCGATATCCGCGCCGGCAATCTCGGCCTCGCAGGCCAGGATGTGCGCGATCGGCCAGTCCCACCACTGCAGACGGCACAACCGCTGGATGACATGCTCCGGAAAACGCAGGCGCAGGATACGGGCCGGGTTGCCGGCGACGACCGCGTAGTCGGGAACCGCACCGGCGACCACTGCACCGGCGCCGACGATGACCCCGTCCCCCAGTCGCGCGCCCGGCAGGATGCGCGCGCCCTGCCCGATCCAGACGTCGTTTCCCACGATCGTATCCGCGCCCGGCCCCGGCATCGACGGGCGGTCGGCCATGTCGCCGCCACCGAACACGGCAAAAGGAAACGTCGAGATCCCGTCATGGCGATGGTTGGCCGAGGCGGTGATGAAGACGGCCCCGTCGGCTATCTGGCAGAAACGCCCGATGACCAGGCGCTCGGGCGAAAAGTCGTAGAGGTAGGGTGCCAGATGCGCTGCCCAGTCCTCGGGCGGGTGATGGGCGCTGGCGTAGGTGTAATCGCCGACGACGATGCGCGGATGGGCGACTACGGCCGAAAGAAACACCGTGCCGGCATGCTGAGTCCCGTCCGGCAAGGCTATTGGGTGGCGCGTGTCCGGCGTCGGAAAGGCAGGGATGTCGCGCGGGTTGGTCATCTGGTCTCCGGCACGTCTGAACGAGGGATACGGGCGTTCGCCCGCTGATAGCAGCCCGCCTGCAAATGCAGAAGGGCCGCCCGGTCGGGCGGCCCTTCGCTGATCTTCCGGCCCAGTCTGACGCCGGCCGTGAAAGCCCGCGGGCTTACTTGGTGATCTTGGAGACGACGCCGGCGCCGACGGTGCGGCCGCCTTCGCGGATG
>NZ_JAWQFO010000015.1:0-34359 GCF_033436665.1 Roseobacter sp. FCG-D35 | reverse complement strand
TAGTGCTTCCGCGTCTTGCGCTTGATGCCCCTGACCAGCTTGTCAGCGGCGTCCTTCGATGTCCCGGATGTCTTGTTCATCTTCGCTCCATAATGGCTTCGATAAACCAGAAATCCTCCATTGCTCAAACCCCTAAATCTGTCCGGTGCGTGCTGACGTCAGACACGATCGGGCGATAAGGCGAGGCACTTTGATGGCGACGGTATCGACAAGGCCGAAGGCTGGCTGAAGTCGTGACGACCGGCGGTCAGGACCAGCCGGCCCCCTTGCCCTGACGACGACATTCTTGACGGTTTCAATCTCGGGCCGCACGCTTCAACCGGACACGACACTTGGATGCCTACGCTGGTGCAGGCAGACTGAAACACGTCTCGCCGCCTCTGAAGAAGCTCAATAAATGGCAAGTATTATCATATGCTTGAGGGTAAGATCTGATTGCTGCCGTTGGTGGACACTTGACGTCACAGAACGCATGAAATAGTTCAAGTCTGCCGAGAGCGGGCGTTGTGTAGTGGTAAGACCTCAGCCTTCCAAGCAAAGTGCCTGAGTTTCATCCAGCTTCATCTACTTGCTAACAGTTTCATTTCATTTCACAATGTCTTGCATCTGGTATCACCCAGTATCGCCAAGTTTCATGCTGTTTCCGACAAATTTCCGACAAAATGCCAAAGCTCACAGAGACCTTCGCGCGCAAGGCGCCACAGACAAAAACCGGCACTGACAAGCACTGGGACAGCGAGGTCAAGGGCCTCATCCTGTTCGTCGGGAAGAAGTCGAAGACCTGGTACTTTCAGCGGGATGTCGGCGGTCAGACCCGTCGCATGCTGATCGGACGCTTCCCGGTCATCTCCGCCGAGGCGGCACGACAAACGGCGCTCGGGTATGCCCTGGAATGGGGCAGAGGCTCTGGCAAGCGGATCCAGATCGGGGCGCCGACGCTTGAAGCCGCCATGGAGAGCTACCTCGCCCGTCCGAAGCTTCGCTCGGAAACCCACAAGATCGGAGTCCGGCAACAGTTCCAGATCCACCTCAAGGACTGGCTGCGCCTGCCGCTGGACGAGATCACCAAGTCCATGGTCGTCGATCGTCACAGGTCGATGGCGGCGACGCCATCCGGCGCCAACCATGTGCTGAAGTATTTCCGCACGGTCTGGAACCATGCCCGTCGGGTGCATGATCTGCCCGAGAACCCAACGGCGGCCATCGAGTGGTACGACGAGCAGCCGGACGGCAGGATCATCGAAGATCTGAAGCTCTGGCGGCAGGAGGTCGACGGCCTCGACAATCCGATCCATCGTGCCTTCTATGAACTGCTTCTCTTCACGGGCTTCCGGAAGTCGGAAGCCCTCACGCTGGAATGGAAGAATGTGCACGAGGGGCACATCCACCTGCCGATGACCAAGAACGGACGGTCCTTTGATCTGCCGATCCTGCCCGTGCATCATGAGATCTTGGAACCATTGCGCAGGCTCGGTCGCACTTGGGTGTTTCCGTCACCCAAAGCTGCATCGGGACACATCACCAGCGCCCGCAGTCTTGCCTGGAGCCCGCACGCGCATCGCCGCACGTTTGCAACCGTCGCAACCGAGGCGGGCGTTCTCGAGGAGGTGACCGGGCGCCTGCTCAATCACACACCGCTCAGCATCACCGGCCAGCGGTACGCAAAGCCTTCCATCGAGGCGTTGCGGCCGGCAATGCAGGTGGTTTGCGAAGAACTTCGCCAAAGATCTGGTTTTACGATACTGCGTTCATGAAGAAGAAAGAGTGGGAGCGCAGGATAAAGCTGGATCTTGAAGGAATTCAGTTGCTCGGTGCAGCGCTTACACTGCAAGCGAAAGAAAGGATGGAGAATTCACAAAAAGATCTTGAGCACCGTATTCTAGCTCTTCCGCACAAAGACGATTTGGACTTTTATTACGATATTTCGTACTACAGACGGCAATTGGACTACACGTCAAAAAATCTTCTGCATGTCAGTATGCGTACTGACGCACTCGATACTCCGAAGAAAGCATTCCGGAAGGCACGAAAACTTCTCGTAAAGGATTTTCAGTTTCGCTGGCATCACCTTCGAGATCACATGATTTTGGTGGGCTACATCACGGATGATGTCCCCGGTTTTGCTGCGAACTGGGACAGAAGTACCCCTATTTGCAAGCAGTGGGGTGACGACCCCATCATCAGCGCCCTTCAAGAAGTGTTCTTCTCTGAATACAGCCGGCTCACCGGACAGGACCCAGATGAGTGTTATGAATTGCGTACGGACCAGGATTTTCTGTTCTACCTTACGGTATGGAAGCTATGCGAACCCGAAAAAGGGCGCGGTCATCCTCCCGGACGCAGGTGGCAGGACGGAGTGGAGAATGCCGCTACATACGCCTACACGATAAGATCAGAAGCTAAGAAAGACGGCTTTCCCATCCCCACGGACGAAGCCATCCGGCGAGCTTTGACGAAGTACAAGCTCGTGTCCCCGAGGGAGTTTGAAAATTTTCCGGACAAGGAAGAAACGATTGTTACGGCCGCCGGCGCCAAACACGACAGACTGCAGGGCGCCATGAAAGCTGTGAGAAAGAAACTGGCGGAATGGGATTGAGGTGAAGGCACAAGCCTATTCTGACTGGAACGCGCGGTTCCCTAGAAAAAATTCATTACTCGGAAAATGACACGCGCCTGAACAACTGTTTGGTTCGAGCCACCAGTATATTCACGGAGCGTCCTTATGTCGTTAGATCTACAACATGACCGGCTGTTGACCCGTTTTGAGGTCGAGCAGCACTTTGCCATCCCGAAGCGCTATTTGGAGCTGGCAGGGCTGCGAGGTGAAGGCCCGCGTATGGTACGCATCGGTCGGCTGGTGCGCTACCGGCCCGCCGATGTTCGCGCCTGGATCGAGGCGCAGGCCACGGAGGGCAAGTAATGACCGATCTGGAAAAGACCTTCGAGAAAATCCGGGAACTGTTGCGAAATGCTGAAGACATCGATCCCATGACCGATGAAATTCTCAGCCATCAGCGCCGTCCGAGGACTGGCTCGGCACCGATGAGGACGGCGAAGGCGTCGCCGGCCGTGGACGACAGGAAAACCCGGGACCAGGCTCGCGACGTCTCGAACCGCCGTCCGCCCCCGGTCACGAAACCGTAACGCCAGAACAAGACCAGCAATCTCGATCTCCGCCATTTGGTCTTGGCCAAAATCCAACTCTCAACTAACATCCGGAAGGATAAGTAATGACAGACAAAAAGTCTGGCAAAGGGAGGAGTGCGTCCAAAGGACAGCAATCCGAGCTTCCGACGCCCCTCATCAAACATGAAATCGCAGCGACCGAAGTGCCGCTCGCCGATCTCGGTCCGATCACTGAAATTGTCGCCGCCATCGCCACGCTGACGCAGGCGCCGGTAGCTCTGGCGCTTCAGGCCGTCCTGGCCAGCATCAGCGCCAGTGCACAGGGTCTGGCCGATGTTGAAACTCTTGGCGGCCCATCGCCGATCAGCCTTTACCTGCTCAGCATCGCGGAGTCCGGATCGCGGAAGTCGGCCGTCGACCGGCTTGCGACGCGGGCGATCCGCGAGTGGGAGGAACCGCGTATGCGCGACTACCTCGCTGTACTGAACCGGTTCCATCAAGCGGAGGCGTCGGGCGCGAAGCGTTCCGGCAAGAACCTCGTGATTGAAGACGAAACCCATGAAGAGCCCGGCGTGCCGCTCACGGAACCTGAAAACCCCAAGCTGATGTTCGAGGACATCACCTTCGAAGGCGTGGCGCGTCATTTCGAGAATGGTCGGTCATCCATCGCCATCTATTCCGACGAGGGCGGCAAGATCCTTGATGGCTACGCCATGAGTTCGCAGAACCAGGTCGCTTTCTGTACCGCACTGTCTCACGCTTGGGACGGCAAAGCCATAACCCGAGTGCGGGCTACAACCGGATCGACTTATCTTCCGGGCCGCCGGATCGCCCTGCATCTCGCGGTCCAGGATCTAATCGCGCAGAGGTTTCTCGGCAATGCGGAGATCCGGGACCAGGGACTGATCAATCGAATGCTGATTGTCCGGCCTGACAGCCTCAAGGGAACGCGTTTGATCCGCAACGATCCCGAGACCCTAGCTCGGAACGCGGCGGCACGAGAGGTTCTCAAGCTTTTCGACGCATCGATCGCGGATCTGCTGGCTCAGGATATCAAGTATCGCGACAAGACCTCCGGCGAATTGGAGCTCAGGCTCCTGACGCTGGGACCAGAGTCCAAACGGCAGCTTGTCGATTTCTACAACCTTGTCGAGTGCGAGAAAATCGGAGATGGCTACTTCGCCAACATCTCCGGTTTTGCCGACAAGGCGCCCGAACAGGCCGCCCGGCTTGCTGGGAATCTCGCCTTCTTCACTGACCCGGAGGCCACCAGCATCGCACCTGCGATCATGTCGGTGGCGATCACCTTGATGAACTTCTACCTCGACGAGGCGGTTCGCATCCTGGACACCGGCAACATTCCCAAACGGTTGCTTGACGCTGAACTGCTCAAGGATTGGCTTTGCAACCGCTGGAAAGAAGACCTGATCGATGTCAGGGCGATCATGCGCTTCGGCCCAAACTCGCTGAGGTCTTCCTCCCAGGTTCGGGAGCTCGTGAAGCTTCTGGAGGAGAACGGGTGGCTCAAACGTCTGGATGGCAGTCACTACGTCAAGAATCACAAATCGAAGTCGGCTTACCGCATCGTTCGCCCTTGAAACCATGGCAGCGCACAAGGCAGGCATTCCATCCGAAGATCTTCCGGGCCCTACTTCGGGCCCGGATCCTGGTTCTACGGATCCCCCTCACTCCTTCGCAATGTCGCGGATGTCGCGAGAGTCGCAGGTCATATGCACCTCACTGGAGCTTGACGACGACGAGCTCGATCACTTCGAGGAGCGGGCCGCCATTTTCGAATTCCTCGATGAGTGCGATCGGGCGACTGCCGAGCACCGGGCCATGCACTCGGTGATGGCGTTCCGTTGGTGCAGGAGAAAGCATCCTTCAAGCCCCAAATATTGATGGTTCACGACAACTTGAAAAGCGTCGACAGTTGCTTCGGGGGGGCGGTCGAAAGTCTGTGGCCTTTGATCGCCCCGACCCGCCCTGCCCTCATTCGCAGATTTTTTCTTCTTGCGCTTAGAAAATTTGGAACACCGCGTCGTGGCATTGCTTCTTTCGGTTTGTTTGGCGACAAGTGGCAGCCTTGATAATTTCCGCAAACAAACCAGATACTTGCAAGGCATCAATTTGCCGTCCTTGTTTTTCAATCTGACTTTTCGGTTCATGAGCTGGATTATTTTTACAGCCGCATTTCAAGCGTTTCACGAGGCAACGCCGTAGCAGGGACCTATCTAGAAAAAGGCACTTGAATGGCTGCCATCGACGGACGGGCCGCTCTGGATCCGGAAGTTCACTTTCTTCAGGCGCATTATCCTCCGCAGCATTAAGATTCGCGGCTTCGAAAGGCACGAGGGTTTGTCCGCCGGCCCGCAACGTTTCAATTGTAGAGAGGAGCGATCCGCCTTCGTTGCAAATTCTTCGCTCGACATCGGATTTGGAGACACCAAGGTGTTCACCCAAATGCTCGGCACGAAGCCTGGTAGTCCTTTTTCGCAATGCGTTTGTGTTTCAGTATCCGCCAGTGCCTCTCGCTGGAGGTCCGTCGAAGCGAAGTCTCGTGTCTGACTCCGACTATGATGCGCAGCGCGTTTCCATCGCGTCGTACAGCGCAGCTTCCAGTAGCAGGTTTTCTTCCCGCCAAACTTCGCGGATCAGCAAGGCCCACCACTTGCGCTCCTCAATCGAAGCCATTTTGGCCACGCGATCGATCTGACTAAGAAAGTCCTCTTTCGTTGGAAGATCCGGGGTATATGCCGGCTCACGATACCCGATCCGCATAATCGCCTTGCCGACAGCTTCATAGCCCGAGATCATCAGGACAATCGAAAGTCCCAGCGCGGCGCTTTGAAGATTATTGGCACTGGCCAGAATGGAGGCCACCCGCCGATCTAGCGATTGTGTTTCCACCATAGTTCGAAGCAATCCAATAGTTGAGCGTTCGAGCATTTCACCCCGTAAACCCAGCATGTGAAAGTGTCTCAAATGTGGCAGCCAAACTCGATTACGAGCGGCGAGTTATCTTCCGGCCGCAACCATCAAAGAAAAATGAAACTCAATTTCATATGTGGTTGTGATCTGTGAGGGTCAAACGACGACAAATCTAATGAAGGCGCGAAAGGCGTGATTCCGTTGCGCTATCCGCAGGAGCAGAACCCGAACTTCCGGTACCAAATGTGACCCAGGCAAACACGCCGCAAAGTAGCGCCAAGCCCGCCAAGGATGTCCGTTTGCGGGATGCAGAGATCACGAACAGCCCTGCGACAAAGGTCAGAAGCAAGGCGATTTCGCTGGTCACCGTAACAGCCCTTCGGATGTCAAACTGAGGAACCAAATGCGCCGGCTACAGATGTTCGAGTGCCGCGTCGTGCGCTCAACGTAACCCGGTCTTGTCGAGGCCGGAGATCGTGGTTCCGTGAGCGTGGCGAAGGTGTCGACAGGAGACATGGTTGCCGCAAGCATGAATTGTATCCCCGTGGAATACTTTCATTCAAAGGCAGAATTCGTTAACAAACGGTTAACGCCAGCGTTGAGCGGTCAGCGGGTGCTTTAAGCTCCACGATTGCCGACTACCGCTACATTTGGACCGAACTGATCTCTCTCGCTGCAGCATCGAACACCTGACTCACTTCGCGCACCGGTGTGGCAAGCGATTTGCCGGAGGTCAAAGGCGACTGTCGGACATGCGCGTAGTGCCGCCAGTCATCGGTCTGCAAGCTGCTCCAAAGCTTCTCGAGCTCGGGCTTGCGACGGCGGGCCTCAGTGGCCTGGTCAGCGTCAAGTGGGTTGAAGCGCCTTCGGATTTGGTCTTCCCGAAACTGCTCAGCGAGATGACCGTAAGTATTGCTGACCGTAGTTGTCGACGCATGGCCAAGCTGCTTGGCGACCACTTCGAGCTGAACTCCGGAGCGGATCAAGTCACTTGCGTACGTGTGCCTGAGCCCGTGAAACACCAAATCTCGCGGCAGACGCGCTTTCGCAACGGCGCGGCGGAACAGCTGCGTGTGCTGGCGACGCCAGGGCTTTCCCATATCCGACAGGAGTACGTGATCCTGCGCGGATTTGCCTTCACATTTGGAGAGAAAGAACGCCATGCCTTCGTCGGGCAGAAAGACGAACCGCGCAGGAGATTGTTTGAAAGCGCCGATCCGCAGACCGAAGCCTTGACGCCCCACGTCATTGACAATCAGGTTTCCCAGTTCGCCGACGCGGCATCCCGAATAGAGTGCTGCAAGAACGAGATCACGCAGAGCTGGGGTGCAATGGGCGAGCAGGCGCCTGCATTCGTCCCTGTCGAGGAAGATGGTGCGCGGCGTATGGTTGACCGGGATACGTTTCAGACAGCGCCACGGTCGCTCAGACTGGATGGCGGCATTGTCCCAGGCGTGCCGGAATGCCATCTTCAGGATCGTGACAAGCGAGTTAAAGGTCCGCTTGCGCCGGCGCAGCTCGTCCGCTGTCAGGGTTTCGATCCCGACCTTTCGCTTGTACTCCGAGAAGCCATATCGCGGAGGTGTTTCCAGCACTTGCTGTGCCAGATCGCGCAAGTGGCTGGCACAGAATTTTTCGAGGGGCAGGTTGGCCAGATGTGGCACGAGATGATGATTGATGAGAACCAGGTTGTTGTAGTGTCCGCCCGGTGAACGCGCGATCCTCGTCCATTCGGTGTAGTCACGCAGCGCATGTCCCACGGTATAGATGTCTCCTATCGGACAGATGCTGACTTGCCTTGTGCGTCCAAGGTCTTTTGGCTCGCTGGCCATCGAACGAACCGCGCCGGAATCGAACCATTCGAAGGCCCGCGCCAAAGCGCTTCTGAGTGATGTTGTGCCATGGCCCGTATCCAGCGCCGGGCCGAGGCACTTCTGCCTGTAAAGCTTCTCCTTGGTAAGGATACGCGCGGTCCAGTTGCACATGCTGTCGTCCGGCCGGTGGATGCCGAGGTGTCGACACCGGTAGAGCGTGTGCCAGTAAGGAGACGGACGAAAGGGCAGTTGGGAGATTTGATCCGCATCGGCAAATCGGCAAGGATTGATCTGTTGCTGTGTCAGCAGAAAGCGCTCTGCACGGCGCAGATAGGACATGGTGCATTCCTCCAGCCAGGTGTTTGGAAACCCCGAGGATAGCGCACACACGAAAGCTCCGGACTGCCGCTGGATGTCGTTAACTTCGTCTTAACCAATTTCTTCCATCATCGCCGGAACAAGCTCATTGGAGGATGACCATTGAATCCGAGCCGCGAGTTGCGCCTGGAAGAAGCTCTGCTGGAATACGTCCAGCGCTTCGGTCTGACCGACAAGGCGCGTGCTGTGCTTTGCGAAGGAGGCCCCAATGAGCGACAATGCGCAAAAGCCGGATCTGACCGACCTGGCCGTCATTCGGAAGCTGCCTGAGCGTACACCACCCCACTGGATGATCCTAGAATACTGCCGGCACCTGGGCATCCAGAAACCGAAGGATCGACCTGTGACCTGGCTGGCTCGTGTCCGCCGCAAGGACGGCGGATATACCCAGTACCGCCTTGCGGTCGCCATCGACAGCGACAGATGGGTTACGAAACCGGAGCGCGCCCTTGCGCTGGCCAGGGAGTGGTTCGACTCGACCGGTATACGGGACAGGGCATCTTCAACAAAGCTTGGGCCTTGCTGGCGAAGAGAGGCCTACACATCCATGAAGGACAAGAGCAGCCGGACAGGTTCATCCGTAATTCGATCCACCAGATGCCAGGACTGAACTCCTAGCCACGTTGATACCATCTCCGCCAGGTACGCCTCAAATCGTCGGTCCTCTGGACCAGTCGGGAACGGTGGTAGTCTCCGTAGAACGGCATCAAGGTTCGTCCGTCCTCGCCGCGGCTTCGATAGTAGTTCGGAACCGCAGAGTGATCCTTCATCGGCATATGGAACACATCGCAGGCGGCAGATGCCTGCGGAGGTACGATCCAGGACCAGTTGGCTGCAACCCGGCGCCCTGCAATGTTCTCTCGAGAGACAAATTCCATGAACTGATCACTGGCCGTGTGATGATCCACCAAGGCGACGCCCGCCTTCTTGAAAGAATGAACCACTGCACGGTTCAGTTCCGTCAGAGCTGTGTCCTGCCAGAAGGAGGTGCCACGTGCCTCCGGCTGCATTCCCAAGGCCCGCGCAACGTCGGGCAATTTGTCATAACGGTCGCGGTCCGCCAGATTGCGCGAAGCGATCTCGGTGGACATGTAAAAGCCATTAAATGGAGCACAAGGATAGTCGACCCCACCGATGGTGAGGATCATGTTGCTGACTACCGGGACCGCATGCCAGCGCAGGCCAAGCCTAGAAATGGCATCGCAGTCGGGGTGTGAGATGGGGACCTCCATCACGCTGCCTTCGGGAAGGTCCATCAGAACCCGGCGGTCGCTGGCGTCGCGCAGCAGCACCGGCAAGATGTCGAAGGCTCCCGGCCTTTCGGGAGCCGTCCAGCCAAGCGATCTGGCGATGCGGGTGACATCGGCATTCCGACGGTCACCCAGCTGTCGCCCCTCTGGTGCAGAGTGACAGGCATACTGAACCAGTTGGGCACTTTCCACATAGGCCGGCAGATACACACCCCTGACCGGAGCGAATATGGTGATGGTCGACCGAATGCGTCCACCATTTGCGGCATGCACCAGGTGACCCGCCAGCCTGTCCGCCATGGCATCGACCTCGGTCACATGCCTTGCATCGAAGACCTCGAGACTTTCCCAGAACAGCCGGCCGATGCATCGTGCGTGATTGCGCCAAGCCAAGCGCGCCCCAAAGGCCAGTTCCTCCGGGGTATGCTCGTAGTAACCGTGGCGCAGAAGGCCGCGACTTACTTCTGACCATCTGCGACCGGCAGCTGTTTTGCCTATCTGAAGGGCATCAAAATACTGCCTCTGGAATATCCAGGCCTCCTCGATCCGATCGAGAAGTGACAGGCGTCGTAGGCGACGCGAGAGGGATCCGCCGACAATCGGATTGTCGCGCCTCATCCGGGGCAGGAGGTGACGCCATCCGCCGTTCACATCAGCCCGTCGAATTGGCGCGCGGAAGGCCGCAGAGGACGGCGATTGATCTCGTGTACGACGCGTAAAAGGCGTGCCTTGGCGCGCCGGTAGGATCGGTCCTTGGCTTCCTTCCACTCATAGCGGGCGAAGGCCCTTGATCCCACATTGGCCGTGACAGACATCAGGTCGTTAGATCCGCCGTTTCGCATCAAAGCCTCGTGCAGCGGTGTTCCGATCGGCAAGGAGAAATCGCAGAAGCGTATGCGATCCAGATAGGGGGCGTGCGCTTCCAAGAACCGGGCAGTCAGTTGCATGTCTTCCGCAGTCTCGCCGGGGTAGCCCTTGAACATCGAACAGCGTATCGAAAGGCCTGCCTCGTAGGCATGCCGGATGAACGCGCTGTTTGCCTCGACGGATGATCCTTTTCGCATTGCGTCCAGCAGGCGCTGGCTACCGGACTCCAGTCCGAAGTTGATCCGTCGCATCCCACCTTTCGCAGCAGCGGCAAGGTCGGATCTCGACAACCCGTTGTCCTTCCGCATGTCGACATGAACCGTGCCGATCCACTCAGCATCGCGGACGTGGCGGCGCATGCCGTCCGCGAGCCCGCGGAACATGTTTGGGTAGGAATTGAGCTTGAGATCTATGAACAGGAAGTTCGATGTAGAATGTCGCCGTGACTGTTCTTCCACTTCCAACAGGACGTTCTCGACCGATCTGGTTCGGAACGTCCGTCCACTTGCGGAAATCACGTCGCTGCAGAACGTGCACTTGTCCCACTGGCAGCCCCGCCCAGTCATCATGGGCACGATGCGCACCGGATAGCGGTCCCATGGAAAGTCCGTGAAATCTGCAAAGGGCACGCTGTTCAGCGGTCTCAGCGGTGGTGTGGGAGTCTGCGGGGATCCCGACGGAAGCGTCACGCCCGGAAGCCGGGCAATAGCCGCCTCTCCGCCCCGGATCAGGGCTTCGACCAGGTTTGCGACATGCAGTTCCGACTCCCCGCCGACCACCGCCGTCACACCTGGAATCCTCCTCCACTCGGCCGCGACCTCGGGAAGATTGAACATAGGACCGCCCAGAATCATGGGTATCCCGCGCTCCGCGGCAAGATCTGCTATAGCCCGGACAGCCTGGCTATGGTTGAGATAGGCCGACACCAGTATAGCGTCTGTGCCGTCGGTGAGTTGTCGAGAGATTTCGCGAAGGATTGCAGGGTGCGGCCGATTGCGGCGCCATTCCCTGGGTGCTCGCGACAGTTCCCGCGCAAAAACAACTAGCCGTGAATCCGAGAGCCGGATCCGCATCGAGAGGTAGTCCTTGAAGGTCTCGGCACGTTCTCTTTGCACACCTGGCACATCGTAGGCCAATGGGCACAGAACCTGTACGCGGTGGCCTCGCTGGCGAAGGGCAGCGGTGAGAAGTCCAATGGCAAGAGTCGGAAAGCTTGCGAACTGGTTCAGGTCGACCAGAAGCACGTCTGGAGTGTTCGTGCGCTGTACGGTAGCCGACGCAATCGGCTCGAACGAACTTACTGCTCTGAACCGCGCTTCACCGGAGCGTTTGACCGTCACGTCCATGAAATTCGCCCTAATCAAAAATGTCTTTTTTCAAGCAGATAGTCGAAGAATGTTTGTCCCGAATCGATTGGACGGCTTGGAGACTTTAGAGACCTGCCCGTCGGCGGCAAAACCGGAAATGAAAGATGCAACCAGAGATGGTTTTGACACGGATATGCGTCCAGCCGGAACAAGTGGCTAGGATCAGGCCGGCCCTCTGAAATGCGGCATCTCCGCAAGACGCACGGAAGATGACCGCGAGGACCACTTCGGCCGATCCACCATCCGACGCCAACATGCAGCGACCCCGAAAGCGATCGACTGCGGAGAGAACCTTGAACCCGGCGAAGACGCGGACCTGAAACAGAACCCTTGACCAGTGCGATTAGAGAACTTCAGTGGGGGAGGATCAAAGGAGCGCTGGCGAGTGTGCTCTCGGGACGTTTTGCACTACGGTTTCTTAACGGGGATCAAGTGTCCAATCGCTTAAGACGTCACAGAAACACACTTCTGCTTTGGCTTGAGGCTGTCGATCGCTGCAACGGCTATTCACAATCAGAACCCGACATTGGAAGCGGCAAGAACGAGCGAACGCATTGCCGACCTTTGCGACATTGTCGGCAGCGCAGCATGCCCAGACATGCTCTCTAGCATAAGCGTCCTTTAAAAGCAAACTGGATATTCCCGACGTCCGTTCGAAGGGCGAGCCGGCGGACAAGGCCATTCCAATCGCTTTAGAAGACTGTGCTACGTTCGCCGACCCTATACAAATGACTAAATCTGCCCGTCTATCTCCATGGCCTGATACAACTCGAGACCGATTTTGCCATCCAACCCAGTAAGCCCAGTCTGATGGCCGAGCCATTTAGGCGGAGCCTCGGTTAGCAGTTGTCGCGCGAAATCCCCGGCGACAGCATTTGAGGCGTTGCCGATGGGAACATAATTCTGGTTTGCGGATTTGTCGAAATAGTCGTCCCGCTTGCTCACGTCGAAATCATAACTCTGCGCTACCCATTCAGCCCGGGCGCCGTTTGCCCAAGCCGTCGCCCAGGCTTCGGCGGCCGAGTCATGTTGGTCTAATTTCGAGGCCACGCTCGCAAAGGTGGTCAGCGCCTGTGCTGACACCTCAGGCACACGCTCTTGGCCCAAGGCGGCCGAGATCAGAGCGGCTGTCGCGCTTTCCTGCAAAAGCTTGGTTGTATTTGCTCCGTGGGTCTGCCCCGCTAAGGCGAAGAGGGAGTCGGCAAGGCCCTTGAATGTAACCGGAGCTACAGGATTAACTTCTACGGCGAGATCCGATGCGCCCAGGACCGCAAACTCCAACTGCTGCTGCTGTTCCAGTGCCGAGGCCCGATAAAAGAACACAGCCTCTTTCAATAGCGCATTTTTTTCGAGACTGTCTTCCGTACGAATTGCTTTGGCATAGCGGGTATCTGCCGCGCTTCGCAGGGACGCTTCGCGCGTCATACGTCTGGTCAGATTTGGTACAAGCGCTGCTGCTCCGATCTGGCGGCCTCTTATAGCGTGCCAGACCGGACAATTGAATGTCGCCTGAATCCACGCCCGAACCGTGTCTTCGTCGAGATCAGGCAGCAACGTGGAGTCGGCCAGAATGGACATCATTGCCATCAGCTTGAGATTAGAAACCTTCTCGTCGGTCCGGGCGTCTCTGAGGAAGTTGGAGAGTTCTAGCTCATCCATCGAGAAGAGTACCTCAAGGGTCTGCTTTATCTCATCCTCAAGATGCTCTGACATCCAAGCACTAAGAATTGCGCCCGTGCAGTGAAAGGGGAGGATCTCGCCCACAACCCTGTCCCCCTCGGTACGGCTGGTGAGCACCATTCCGATCGCCCGCGCGTTATATGCTTCAACCACAGGCCCACCGGAATCCCCGGCCCCTACATCATTGAAGTATTGAAGACGGCATTTGGCAAAGCGGTCCCGACTGACTTTCGCACGCTGCACACTTACATCGAATTCGTATGCATCGCTAACGCCACCGAAATAGGACAAAACTTTCGTTTCCGCGAACTGTTCAGCGTCAAAGCCCAAACGGAAGCTTTGAAGTCCACTGGGGATATTCCCTTCGATTTTCAGGAGTGCGATGTCACGCACGACATCATCCTTGACGGTTTTCGAGTCGTTCCCGCCCTCCAACTGCAAGCGGTCCAAAACCCGGGCGGTCGCCACAGTCCCCGTTCCACCGCTTTGCAAACCCGGAAAATAAAGATCCACTTCGTCCCCCTCCTGAGGGAGATCGCCCAAAGCGTCCTTAACGACATGGAACGCCGTCAGGACAAGGCCGTGGGCGATGTCGACCACGAAGGCGTTGCCGGCATAGGGCGCATTCCGGTCGTGTGGATAGACATGGGCTAGTGCATAGCGTTTCAGATCGTCGTCATAGAATTGTGTCTGGTAGTGCTGCGCGTCGCAAACATCGCTGGCTTGAGACGGGAGTGCGACGGCCGAGATCGTTCCAGCGACTATCAAGTTTCTTAGTCGAATTTGCTTCATTGGCTTCAATCGAATTTCATGACGATCTTTTGCAACCGGTTTTCCGAAAGTCCCGCGCTGATCTCTGAGGAGAACGGGGGATATGCGAGGGCGACACCCGCATTCCCGTCGGAAACGACCGCGAATTCGAGAGTGATCACGAAGCTCTGCGCATCAAGAGGCGGCGATCCGTTGATCGCCGCGGACCGCGCGGCTGCCCCCGCGAAGATCGCATCCCCGAGTGCTTCGCGGATCTGGGAGGCGGGCGAACGAGCATCATCCGCTGAGGCCGGCGGCGGTGTCAGTGTCATTTCCACCCGGGAGGTCACGGCGGAGGAGTAGGAAGCATCAGCCCGAAACATCCAAAATCCGGTACGCCCAGACACTTCGCTGGTGTTGATCGTGTTCAACACCAGTTCCACTTTGCTGAGCGGCAGCATCTGGTCCTTCGCAAGGGATTTTTGCGAGTCAAGCAAGGCGCCCTGGACCGCGTCTATCATTGAAGTAAGCGATATTTCTTTTGGAGCCGGATCTTGAGCCAGAGCCGGTCCTGCAGTACCGAGCATCGCCATAACCATCGCAACACGCAGCATTAGACTATATCCTTTTCCTTCGATTTTTTTTGGTGGTCAATATTTCTGCCCAAAAATAGCGCTGAGAAAAGCATCGCGGAAACAAGGGAATGCTTCAAGAGCTTTTGACTACACGCCGAACAGAGAGTTTTGTACTTGCGCGAGCACGCGTCCACCCATTGCCGCGGCGTTGTTGCAGAACTCTGGCCGAGCGGGAATTACATCGTGTATCCATGCGGTTAGACGGTTGGCATTAACGAACCATTACCCACCAGCTACCTCACCACGAACCGGTCCAGCTACACTGCCTCGCTGCGCGAGCGCGGGTAATTATTGATATGGTTGGACGAGATGACATGGCTCGCGCCGCGTGACGGCAGCCCCGGTCGCCCGGCGGTGTTTTCGGATGCGCCGATCCAGATCTGTCTGTCGATCAAAGACCTGTTCAAGCTGCCACTCAGCCAGACTGCCGGAATGGTCGCCAGCCTGCTCCGTCTGGCCGGCCCGGACTGACCCCTCCCAGACTATACTACCCGGTGCCGCAGCCAGAAGAATCTGGCTGTCCAGATTCCGTATCGCCGCTCGGACTGAACCTGCTCGTCGACAACAGCGGGATCACGTTCCTCGATGACGATGAATGGCAGGTCCGCAAACATGGTGTGTCAATCAGCATCCAATCGTGACCCCCTATTGGAGTGCGCCCCTGCGGGTGGACATTCTCAGGCGGCGGTTTTGACCCCCTTGAGGTGAGCTGGCCCGGCGCTTCGTAGTCCCCATGTAACGCAGCGGCGGCGTGCCAGCGGGGGTGCCGTTCGCGCTATACTCTGTTTTTGAAGCGCCAGCTTTCGTTTCCGGTCTCGACGATCTCGCAATGGTGGGTGAGGCGGTCGAGGAGTGCCATGGTCATCTTTGCGTCGCCGAAGACGGTCGGCCAGGCATCGGCCCAATGGTGGGAAATCGAGGCTGCCTGAAGCTGTCGTCGGAAGGTGCCTTCATCCATCGCGAGTTAGCGTGACAGCGCCCTTGACAGGGCTACTTTTGGCGATGACCAAACGCACTGGACTTGCCCGGATTTTGTGGAGAGCGTTTAGCTCACTTCCCGGGCATACGGCCCTCCGGGCTCATCTTGAAGCACTTGAAAGGGCTGGATTTGGACATGTCCAGACGCTACCCGGCGCCCTGCCCTGCCTCAAGCAAAGTTTCTTTGACAAGGCCTTCCTGATCGAACGCCGGATGAGGTGGCTCCGGAGATCGAAGTCATGGAACTTGGGCCTATTCCGGCAAACGGCTGCTGCTCAGCCGATCACTTGTGGTTCTCCGGCGACGACGGTCTCCCAGACTGTGAGCGTGCGACTACCAAAGGCAGCTCCCGGCGGCCTTGCTGGTCGGAATCGCACGCTGACAGTGTGATCGCCGGCCTTCACGCCGTCGACGAAAGCCAGCAGTGTCAGGCTGCGAGCATCCTCATGTCCTTTGCCGACGCTTGGTTTCATCACTAGATCATCATCGACCACGACCTCGAGAGAAAAGACTCCTGTTTGGCCGATGATTTCGGTTACGAAAAGTGCGGTAAGCCGGACTTGTGCGCCGCCTGGCGGAGGTGGGCCCTGGGCCGCGGCTTCCGTGGTGATCGGGACTTCAATCTCGAGGTCACTGGTTCCGTGGTCGAAGCCGAGTGTGAGGCGATCGGAGATCAACGAGGTCTCCATCTGCCGAATGTTCTGCATGGCATGATCCTCCCATTAACATTGTACCACAGTTCGCCTCGATCCAAATGTCTTCAGATGGCACTGTCACGTTAAGCGTTTAGCGATGGAGAAGGCCTAGGTATGTGGCCTGGATGCGCCAAGTCTTCTACGCTCGCCACCGGTTCTCGCCGGCGATCATTCAGCATCCCGTCTGGCTATATTACTGGTTCGCACTGAGCTATCGCGATGTCGAGGACATGCTTGCAGAACGCGGCAATAGCGCGGGCGTCGCTGGTGCGGTCGTCGATGTCCCAGCCCTAGGACTAAGCGGCTCAGAATGTCTGGCTGCGGCGCCGCCCGATCCACGCGAGCGCGCCAAGACCTGTCAGAAGCACGGGCACGGACGCCGGCAACGGCACGTGGGCCGGCGGGCCGTCGGAGGTGAAGAGCGCGATGTCATTGCCGTCACCCGCCTTGTAGGTAATGAAAACGTCCTCGGAGAACCCTTCGATCAGAGCGCCTTCGCCCAAGCCCGCAAATTGACCCAAGACTCCGCCGCCGACCGTGATGATGTCGAAAAGCTGGCCTTTCCCGAGGGTCAGGCCTGCCACGATATCGAAATCAATGACGCCACCGATGAAAAGGTCATCGGCGATGTCGAGCCGGGCGAAGGTTCCGTCTGTTATGCCGCCGAACTCAAACGAAAGCAGACCTGTGCTGAGGTCGCCGCCTATGGTTGTCAGACCAGCTCCCACGTTGAATACTCCGTCAATCGATACGTCGCCGCTGAAGGTGGTTTGCCCGGAGGCGGTCAATAAGCCGCGGTTCGCAACATTTCCGGCGACAGCGCCGTCCACGATAGTTAATGAACCACCCGCACCAATAGATACGTTGCCGCTGAAGGAATTTCCTCCAGAGGCAACAAGAGCGCCGTTGGTCTGAATACTTCCAGCGTTAGCGCCCCGATCCATCATGAGCGCACCCTCCGCCCCGACGAAAGTGTCACCCAATTCGGTGGTGCCAGAGGTACGCAGCGTGCCGCGTAAGATCCGTGTGTCGCCAAAGCTGTTCTGGCCCGACAGAGTCAGCGTGTCGTTTATGTCTGTCTTGTTGAGCGTGAAATTCACAGGCGCCGCACCGCCCGCGATCGCGCCGCTGAATTCGGTGCTGTCGGTGCCGCTCTCGGTCAACACTGCCGCGACCGGGGCCGAGTTAACGATGGTGCCGCTGCCGGCAAGATCGGTGACGTTTACGTCGAACCCATCCATCTCGAGCGTGCCGTCCGCCTCAATCGTAACACCCGCGCCCATCGAGAACGCACTGGCCCCGTTTTGGGCATTCGCGGTCCGCACGGTGCCGCCCGCGATGGTGGCTGTGGAGAAGGAAGGGACAACGAACGACGATGCGGCAAGGTCAATCGTGCCGCTGTTGCCCGCCTCGCCGAAGACAGCGTTTCCGAAGTTTTCGTAGGTTCCTGTCAGGGTCAGCGTCGTGCCATCGTCGGCAATCAAGCTGCCGGCTGCGGCTCCGAACGTCAGGCGGTTTGCGAGGATAGCGGTAGAGAGGCTTCGCAGATCACCACCGGCGAGTATCACGCTGCCACTGCCAAGCGACGCGGCGCTGCCAAACGATAATTCCCCAGCCTCCAGAGTGGTGTCTCCGGAATAGCTATTCGTGCCGGTAAGCGTCAGCCCCGTCGAGTTCGTATCCTTGCGCAGCGTGAGGCCTGTCTGCGCACTGCCATCCGCGATGGTGCCGGAAAAGGTCGTGGATGCGCTGCCTGTAACGACGACCGCAGCATCCCCTGGACCGGAATTGGTGATGGTGTCGTTGCCTGCGAGATCGGCGATCTCTGTATCCGTGCCAATGAGGTCGATCGTCGCGGCGTTTGCCGGCAGGCCCGAAATGGCTAGTGCGATGTTAAGGGCACATGCACGGTAGGATTGATTAGTGCGGGACCATCGGTTTGAACTTACATCGCTTCGAAATTCAGTCATCAAAAATGAATACACGAGAATATAACCTCAGCAGAATGTCCCCTTATTTTAATGCCTGCCTCGAAGTCTGACAACTTACCCCAAGTTGTCATTCCTCGAGGCTTTGATGATGCGACCGTCTACCGACCTGCTCCCCTGAAAAGTCCTCGCCTTGAGGTTAGCCTGTTCTCCAATTGAGGAGACAGACGATGAAGAGAAGTCGTTTCAGCGAAGCGCAGATCATTGGCATCCTGAAGGAGCGCCAGGCAGGCATGAGCGCGCCCGATCTGTGCCGCAAGCACGGGATCAGCGATGCCACCTTCCACATCTATGGACGGCTCTCCCTATGCAAGCGTTTCAAGGCGATCTCCGAATGTGACGGGTGCCCAGATCATCATCGAAAACTGGCGCCGACACTACAATGCCAAACGTCCACACAGCGCGCTCGGATACCGCCCACCAGCACCAGAAACCGTCATCCCGGTAGCCCAAAGGCCGCACATGCACTAACAATTGGTTTGGACCAGTCAGATCGNCCACACAGCGCGCTCGGATACCGCCCACCAGCACCAGAAACCGTCATCCCGGTAGCCCAAAGGCCGCACATGCACTAACAATTGGTTTGGACCAGTCAGATCGGGCTGCTCAACAGGCTCGAGCCGGATGGCGGCAGGGAGCCCGGAGCGGCCGGATTGCAAGCGAGAGCTTGGCTGGTGCAACAAGCGTACTGAATCGGCCAGTCGAAAAGCCTTGCTGCAGCGCAGCCGGAAAAGCGCTCATTCATCGATTCCGCAGCGAAACTTGAAAGGTCTACGACCGTGTTGCGGAGATTGTGTTGAGAGGTTGCGCAATATTGAACTGTTGTTGCATGATGCAGCCCCGACCGCTCGAACGACTGGAGGTGTCATGGCTTTGTTGGCGAAGACCACAGTTCCTTTTCTGATGGGGCTAAGCCTTTTCCCCGTCGCCTCCAACGCCCGGGAGCTGCCCCGCCTGATCCTCCAGATAACCGTTGACCAGTTGAGAGGAGACCTTCCGACCCGCCACTCTGAACAGTTCGGAACGGGCGGTTTCAGGTATCTGCTCGAAGAAGGCATTTACTACTCGAACGCCCACCACACCCACGCCAATACCGAAACGATAGTGGGGCACACGACATTGGCGACAGGTGCTACTCCCGCGGCACATGGGATGGTTGGCAATCTCTGGTATGACCGGTCGCAAGGACGGACGGTCTACAACATCGAGGACCCGGATTATTCGATCCTCACAAGCGGCGCCGACGTTGATGAAGAAACCGAAATCGATCCCACGCAACGGGCAGCCAAGAGCGACGGACGATCACCGCGGACTATACTGACCTCCACCTTTGGGGACGAATTGGCGCTGGCGACCGCGGGACGGGCGAAGGTGTTCGGAGTCTCGATAAAGGATCGCGGCGCGGTTGCCATGGCCGGGCACGCGGGCAAAGCCTTCTGGTTTTCGAAATCCGCCGGACAATTCGTGACGAGCAGTTACTACTACGAAACTTATCCTGCATGGGTTGATGCATGGAACGCCAAGGGTGTGCCGCAGGGTTTCGATAATCGGTCATGGGAGTTGCTGAACCCTACCGAAACCTACCTCTTCGGTGACCACGACGACCAGCCATGGGAGCCAGATTTCGCTGGTTTCGGACGCACATTTCCCCACCCGCTGGGAGCTGGAGATGACAAATACTTTACGACGCTGCTGACGCTGAGCCCGTTCGGGGATCAAATGACGGCGGATTTTGCCAAGACGCTTATCGACGCCGAGGATCTCGGTGATGACGAAGTGACGGACTTCCTCGCTGTCAGCTTTTCGGTCACGGACTATGTCGGCCACTTCTTTGGTCCGTCGAGCCTTGAGGCTGAGGACAATCTCCTTCAACTCGACCGGACGCTCGCCGATCTTTTTGCCTATGTGGATCAGGCAGTTGGCCTTGAGCATACGTTGATCGTATTGTCCTCGGATCATGGCGCCCCGGAAGCGCCGGGATATCTCGCGTCAATCGGAATGCCGGGAGGCTACGTGACCCCCGATGAATGGGACACTGCTCCGGCCGTTGCCCGCATCAAGGAACGCTTCGGACTGAGCGGCCCTCTGTTCGAAGGCTACGACCATCCCTACCTGACCTTGTCCGAAACCATTCGCAACGACGCCGACATCGACAGGATTGCGCTCGAAACCGCCATTGCCGATGAATTGGTCGCATTCGAAGGTGTCGCCTACGCAGTGCCAAGCTCGCGCCTGCGTGAAGGTTCATTACCCGACAACGCGCTCATGCGAGCAGTCTTGAACAACTATCATCCGGACCGTTCCGGAGACATCTACGTGGTCTTCGAACCTGAGTGGTTCATCAACGACATGGATGGGCTGTCGGTGACTGTCACACACGGGTCGCCGTGGCGCTATGACACTTTCGTCCCGATCTTTTTTGCAGGCTACCAGACGGCCGGGCAAAGCATCGCTCGACGCGTGCATACCGTAGACGTCGCGCTGACATTGTCTGCCGTGGCAGAAACCCGGCCGCCATCCGGTGCGACAGGAGAGGTTCTGTTGGAAGTACTGGGGCAGTGACCCATGGATCGGTAGGGCGTATCAACCGCGATATGCATCAGAACCTCCGACGACCAGCAAGTGCGTGTGCGAGACGTTGACTGCTCCCGCAGCGAACGGCCGGTATGTTTTTTAGATAGTTTGCCGGTGCTGAATGGCTGCTTTGCGGAAATCGTGCCGCAGTGCCGCTACCAGCTCCGCAATCAGGCCAGCTCACAGTAGCAACACTTGCTGCATCGGCATCAGGCGGCTTCGTCCGCTAACGCGGTCGCTCGATCTTGCCGCATCCAAAGTCGGGTTCTGATTGCGATTAGCCGTTGCAGCGATCGACTGCCCCGAGCCAAAGCAGAAGTATGGTTCCGCGATGTCTTAAGCGTTCGTAATTCTTGATCCCGATGAGGAAATCATAACGCAAAACGGCCCGAGAGCACTCTCGCCAGCGCTCCCGGGACTTCAGGGTACACCCTCATGAAAGGCGCATTAGCAGTGTTCTTGCAAAATGCCTTTGGGTCAAGCAGAGCCTTCAGGTCGGCCCGGTGAATGGCGATGCGCATTATGAAGATTTGTAAGCCAGTGCGTCAGTCGAACGGCAAGCCAGTTTGTCCGCAAAGTTGACCTGCCGGCCGCCCACGATGCTGCACGCCACTTCGAAGGTCGGATTTGGGGAAGCTGCAATGCAGCACTCATCGATAGACGGAGGGCGCCTAAGGGCCGTTCACGTCGGTTTGTCGACGAACAACGAACTTCGGCAAGGTCCGCAGAGTGGACCTCGAAGCGCTGCGCGGCGAAGGTCGGGAGAGAGCCCATCCTGTGAATTCGGATTTTTCGCTGCACGCGCGCGCAGCACGGAAATCTCTGCAAGTGCTCGGTTACACACGCTGCACAGCGGCGGTCAAACTGGCCATTCGAAAGCTGCGCAGCAAGGATTGTCAGGGCAACTCACCGATCGCGGACAAAGCTGTCGTTTAAAGAAGTTCCGACAGCATCGAGGCGGCCCGCGCCGCGCCGTCCTTGGCCACTGGGAGCGGTATTCTTGGATTCCTCAATTCCGCCAGCATTGCTTCGGCAATCTGTTCGGGACCCGCTTCGGCGAAGGTCATCTTCCGCCCAGCATTGTAGCGCTCCAGCCGGCTGGCAACGTGGAAGTTTTGCTCGAAATGGTTGCGAAGCGGAAAGTACAGGAACGGAGTGCCCGCCGCGGCAAGCTCCATGCAAGTGGTGAGTCCACCCTGTACTAGAGCAAGATCGCAGGCCGCGAGGTGGCGGTCGAGGTTGGGCACGAAAGCTCGCATTTCGACGCCCGCCGGCACCTTGAACCCCGCAGGATCGAGCCGCGGCCCGGTAACCACGATCATGCGCAGTTCAGGGAGTCGCGCCTTTGCGAGGGGATAGGCCTCGAGGATGCGGCGGATCAGCGTCGCGCCTACGCCCGAGCCCCCAACCGCAACGATGCAGGTCAGTCGCCCATCGTCATAACCGAACTCGGCACGGAGATCGTCCCGACTTCCGAACTCGTCCGGGTGCTGCCCGATGATGTAATCCGAAAACTCGTAGTGACGCGGGATCCAGTCCCGCATCCTGGGTAGTCCGTTCCCGAAGCTCATATCGACAATATCTTCGGACCCGCCGACAAATATCGCTCGGTCCCGAACGGTCGGATTGCCCTCGACATGACCGATCATCTCTGCGTTGTAGTCCGACGTGAGAAACGCCTCGCGCGGGCCGTTCTCCTCGAACGGTACCCAGCCCACGAAATCGGTAAGCCATGCGATCTGAGCCTGTTTGAGCTCTGGGTGCTCGTGCCAGTAATGATCGACGTCCCAGGCCTCGTCCGCGATTACCAAATCATAGCGACCCTCTTCCAGCACTTCCTGGAAGACCATGAAGTTCTTGATCAGGATTTCGTCCATTCGCCGGATCGCCTCGAAGGCGTGCAGGTCATGTTCCCCGCATTCTTCCTCGATGTGTGCGCTTTCGTTCGCCAAGAGGCGGCTTGCGGAATGGATAGTCTCGTTGTTGGCGTCGAGAAACCGCGTGACCGGATCCTGCGCCAGCCAATCCACCTGCAGATTAGGATGAAGTCGCCGAAGCTCGCGCGTCACGGCCAAGTCGCGGCGCGCATGGCCGAGACCAATCGGTGAAGAGAGATAGAGCGCCCGTTTCCCGGGCTTCAGCCTACGGCGCACCGGTGTGTAAGTCCCGAGGTGCTTGGCCAGAAAGTCCCGCATCGTCGTGTTGAACAAAGCCGGAAAACGCCCGTGCAGGCCATGCCCTGCTTCCGGAACTACATGCAAGTCTCCGCCCGTCAGCTCGGCTATCCGGTGCGAGGTTTCCGGCGGCGTGATCTCATCCGCGGCCCCCACGAAGATGAGGCTCGGACACCGCACACGCCGGTACATATTCTCGTCGATCACGAGAGCCGCACTATCTGATCGCGCGTCTTGCGTCATTCGCAGCATCGCGCCGTCACCCTGAAGGCCCCATCCAACAGCGTCTTCTTGCTGCTTTGTCGAGTGTGGCTCGTTGTGCACCTTGCTCATGAAGAATTGGATGAAATCCGGATAGTCGCGGAGCCAGTAGTCCGCGTTGTATTTCTTCCAACCCTCGGGATTGTCCTCCGCGTTTGCATCATATGCCCTAGCCCTTTCCTCATACGGGGGGACAATTGGGCTCCAGGCGCCAGTTGACACAACGGCCTCGACGCGGTCGGGGTGATAGGAAGCAACCGCGAAGGCGATCGCACTGCTGAAGGACATTCCGACCAGTGTCGCCTTCTCAGTTTCCGTGTGATCCATGACCGCGATCACGTCGCCCACGATCTTGTCCAGAGAATAGCAGGAGGGATCATCGGGCCGGTCGGACTTCCCGTTACCGCGCGGATCGAAGGCGATAACCCGAAAATGTTCTGAGAAATATGGAATTTGAGCCTTCCACGAGCGCGAGTGAATAATCGCCCAGGTCGGCACGAATACTATAGTGTGTGATCCTTCACCGTAGAGCTCGTAATGCAGCTTTACACCGTCGCGATCCACATATCCAGTCGTGTGGGGTAGCCTGGCACGCATGGCCTATTCCTGTCTCTCGGTCCTATCAAACATCTCGATGATCTTTCCAAAGCGCCTCAATGCATCTCGGAACGGGATTTCCGGTGACTCGTAGCCGAGCATGATAGCCGCTTCGGTCCCAATGAACGCAGCGCTGACCAAAGCGCCGATTTCCTCGGCGGTAAACGGTCCGAGCGAGCCATTTTGCCGTTCTACCTCACGAGCGAGCTTGAGGATAAGATCGCGCCACTCGGCATAGGCCGAGCTCACCGCAGCGCCGATCACGGGATTGCTCCACCCGGCAGCGGTCAGCTCCATCAAGACACGCACATAGCCGGACCCGATATCCTGGTCGAGATAGTCGCAGGAAAGCGCCCACTTCTCCGATACTGAAAGATCAGGATTGTTGAACGTCCGGGTCTGGCGATCGATCAGCTGGCTATTCAAGTACTCGAACAAAGCCAGGATCATTCCCTCCTTCGATCCGAAGTGATACTGGATCTGGCTCATCTGCGTGCCGGCCGCCTCAGCGACGCGGCGGGTGGAGAGGCCGGAATATCCTTCTTCCAGAAGCACCTGCTGCGCAGCTTCTAGGAGCTCCCGCTTGGTTTCCTTGACGCGTTCCGCCGTTACACGAGCCATCAGATTCTCCCTCTTGTGCACTTATTAAATCAATCGATCGAATAATTCAATGACTGTCTGAGATCAGTTGGGCGTAGAATGGTGCCTTTGGGCTCTCTGCCACCGATTGCGCATGCAGCGTCGATGCAGTCGGTCGGCCTCTGACAACTGCCCTTGCCAAGGACGATAAAATCTCATTGCCCGCATGGTGCGGGTGACTGGGTTTGGAGGGAGGATCGGAGGGCATATCATGCCAAGAGTCCAACTTCCTGCGACAACCCCGAAACGCAGAGCCTGGAACAAGGGGCGGATCATCGGTCAAAAACGGCCTTTACTGCCAAAACAGGTCTGGGCAATCCGGGCAAGGCTCGAACTCGCGGGTTATCTGCGCGATCTGGCTTTGTTCAACGTCGCCATCGATAGCAAGTTGCGCGGCTGTGATCTTGTCAGATTGGGGGTGTCTGACCTGGTAAAAGATGATCGCGTGCGAGAACGCGTTTCGGTGATCCAGAGCAAGACCAAGCGGCCAGTACAGTTTGAACTGACGGAAAACACGCGTGAATCCGTCTTGGCCTGGGTCAAATCACCCGAGATGTTTGCTTGCCGCTTTATGTTCCCAAGCCGGTTCCATGATCGCCCACACATCTCAACCCGCCAGTATGGTCGGCTTGTCCGCGATTGGGTCACCGCAATCGGGCTGGAGCCAAGTGGTTACGGCACGCATTCACTTCGCCGTACAAAAGCGGCGGAGATTTACCGCAAGACAGGCAATCTCCGCGCGGTGCAACTGCTGCTTGGTCACACGAAGGTCGACAGTACAGTACGTTATCTTGGCGTCGAACTCGAAGATGCCCTGAGCATCGCTGAGCGCATTGATATTTGAGCCACCTTGGCGAACGAGCCCTGCCGTTCGCCATTTCAATGCGGGTGTCTGTCCCTCATGCGGCGTTGGTCAGTGCTGAGCCCGATGCGGACCAACCTTTCCTATCCGCGGCAGGCCTCCAGTATGCTTAAGATAGTGGCAATGTGTTATCTCTGTCCCCGGAGATAGACCAGCCTCGCTCTCGCCCCGTTTCAGCTAACCCTCAGGTGCCCGTACCATAGGGCCAGATGAGGTTGAGAATAATGATGGCGACAAAAATGCCGGCGAACTTGAACACTGTCTTTCGGCCTTTGCTCACGTTCTCGAACGCACTGGCATGATCGATGATCGCAATGATGGCAAAGATTATGAGTCCAGAAGCGAGCATATGGGGAATGTCGAAGTTCAAAGTGCGTCCTCCATTTTGCGGATCATCGGTCCTGCCTCGCTTCGCTTCGTGCCCAGCGGCAGAGGGCGAAGAGAAGAAGTAGGTTCAGAAGAGGTGTTGCGGCGCTGATCCATGGCTGAAGAGTATCGGGCAGACCATAGGTCCAGTTCACCCAAGGTTGGCCAAGCATGACAACATAGACCCATGAGAGCGGATCCCTCTCTTGCCCCAACCAGCCAAAGGTGCCGATCAGGCCGATTAGCAGTGACAAGAGATAGGCCGCGATCAGGATGCGCAATGTCCACCGGCATGTTGTCCCAGCCAGTGACATCTTAAGTGCAAAGCGGTTGACCGGTCCGGTCTGTGCGCTGCGCCCGAAGATCGGCAACAGATTGCTCCACAGCCTGTTCGGTTTCGGCGCGTGTTTGCGCGTCAGCCTTGACCCGTTGGTTCCGCAAATCGAGAGCGCGGTCCGCCTCCTCAAGCCGACCAGCATCGCGAAGGATGACGACCTTTTGCAGTTCTGCAAGTTCGCGCGCCAGCGTTTCGCCGCTCGATGCCTGAGTGGAAGCGGCAAGGGCTTCCTCCGTGCGGCAGGAGATCGCCAACTCGTTCGCCTCCTTTACCGCATTTGTGTTTCCAAAGCTGGCACAGCTCGCCAATGCGATAGCTGCAAGCCCCAGACCCATGGCTCCGGACAAGCGACCTGTCACCATCCGACGGCTCCTTTTCCAAACGCCCGGCACCCATCCCCCTCGCTCAGGAGCGGCCTCATGCTGGTTCAGGCCGCGCCTTCGCTTCCCATGAACATGGTGGAAGGATTGCTTCCGTCATCGGACACCAGGCACCGCCATGGAGCCCCGTTCGCGCCAACGCGCATGTAGACTGCGCTGTTTGCTTGCGAAAACTCGGAGCCAACAACCGTCACGCCACCAGTCGTCTGGGACTCAAGCAGGTTGCGGCATGCGGTGACGGCCGCATCGCTCGCTCCGAAGCTCCCCTCGATGAACGGAGGGCCGCCAGGAACGGGTGTCATTTGCTCGACAGTCGACGTTCCAGCCGTCTCATCGCAGCCGGCGGCGATGGAGAGCAGGCCGATGCAGGCGCTGAGCCTAAGGGTGGCAATCATCCCGTTCCTCTTGTCTGCTGTTAACCTACTTGGGAGCATTGCAGGTCAAGAGTTCGAAGTCGATCAATTATGCACACATCGAGAGGTGAAGTCGCGTATGAACTTGTCGATCTTGGCGATGGTGAAGTTGTCCGGTGACCTCGGCACCGGCCGCAATTGACACTCCCGCGAACAGCGCGACCGCAAGGCCATATCAAACAGAAGTCTTGCGCATCAAGTTGTCTTCTCAACGTCAGGCAGAATGTATGTTCGGTTGAGCACAGCTTCGCCGGGCCGATAGATCCGCATCAGGAAATTCCAGCCCTCGGTGATGTCGACGCGGTTCGGCTGATCGCCGCATTCGGTTTCCGAGCCGTAATGCACCGTGAAGGTGCCGTCGTCATTCAACGTAACGTTGCGGTCGTTTACAATATTATTGTCGCTCTCCATGAAACCGTCCGCACCATAGATGGTGATCGACCAGAACGCGTCGTTCGGCGGCACCTCGTAAGTCGCGCTGTAACAGGCATCTGCCGATGAGGGGCCGGTGTAGTTGATGTAGACAGCGTCCTCTTCGGGAAAGAGGCCCCATGCCCCAGCGACAGCCAGTTGTCGCGTATCTTCGTTCACTTCGCCACGCGGTCCCATCCAGTCGGGTTCGTACTGCGCGAACTGCTGAAACTCCTGCTCATACTCGGCCCGGAGTGCAAGCATGCTCTCCACGTCCCATTGCGGTTCGGGAAACAGGTCGTCGCTCGAAGCCTCGATCACGAAAGCGTTCTGCAGATCGTTGACCAGGGCCACGTCCTCGGGATCGTCCGGGTCCATGATCTGGATGCGCATGAGCAGAGAGACGTACTTCGTGTCGTCGGGTACATCGTACGTTCCAGGTTCGTAGAATACGGTGGGCGCGTAGTGATCGTTGTCGACCACCAGGATCGAGAAGTAGCGGTCGTCAGGAAACTCGGGGATGGTGATTGTGGCACCGCCCTCGGTATCGACGACAGCTCCCGCATAGAGCGTGTCGCGGTTCATGCGCACGACATCTTGCGCGTCGAGCGGCGTCGGCTTTCGGATGTAGAAGAAGCGGTTGACGTCGCTGCCGGCGTTTCTCTGGAACTGCGCGAAAGCCAAGTCAGTCTCGGCGCGGGCATAAATTTCGGGCGTCACCATTTCAGCGGCATCGGCAGGCGCCGTAACGCACACCACTAACGAGAGCCCGGCAAGTGACAGCTTCATGAATGTATCTTTCTCCCGACCATGCTTCGCCAAAATCGTAGGCCAAGTTGCTATCTCGACAAGGTCCCTTCTGTCCCGCACCTTGATCATCGATCCTAGCGGCGGCGAAAGAGCGTTTCGGATTTCGCGCATATGAAAGTCTGCAACCGGGAACCCTTCTGCAATGCAACAAATAGCGTGCGGCACCTGCAAGTGAATGCTGCTTAAGCAAAAGCCGTGCTGGCATAAGTCCGGTTTGTCCGCAACTGAGACGTTAGACGGGCGTGCAGCGAACCGCTGGATTGGAACTCGGCTCTGGAGGCTTCCGCGAACGGCTGTATCTGCAGTTTCTACGTGGTGATTTCGCGCTCGCAGAGAATGGTTGGAATCTGCCCACCGTATCGGATGCTGCGCTTTCACCCCAGATCGGCTGTCGGCCCAAAGCCGACCTTGACGATGAAGTAGGACGCCGCATCGCAGCTTTCCCGAAGCTGCCATTGATACAGACCGCAGCATACTGGGCGGACAAACGTCGGCCATGCGGGACGAAGAGACTTTCTAATTGGTTATTTCTTGTCCGCTTCGGGCGACCAAGCGGCGAGTAAAGATGAGAAAGCTGGGTCGTCTACCTGAGGCTGTCAGATCGACCCAAGGTAGTAACCGATGGCTTCCGCCAATTCGGTTTCCTCATAGCCGAAGTGAGAGCGTATGATCTCCTCCAACTTCCTGAACGTATTGGCGGCCTGAACGAAATTCGCATCGTTCGGGTTATTCGCCAGAGCATCCGCAGCCTGACCGAGGCGGATGATCAGCTCGTGGACGACCTCGTGTTCTGCCTTCAGCTTGGCCACGACCTCACGGAACTTGCCGCTGCCCGCCGCTTCGATCCGCGGAAACATGTCGGCGCTTTCGATGTCATGGTGGAATTTCAGAATTTGACACTCGCGCCCGCAAAGAGATCCGAATGCGCGAAAGTTTTCAGCCATATCAAGCGAAAGAACGATCCGCTCGAGGTTCTTGGGAGGATTTTCGCCGGCTTCAATCCGGGCGAGGACCGCAGCGATCTGGGCGATTTCCATCAGGTAGTGACGGTGAATCGCCGCCAGCTGCCGCCCTTGATGCCGGTGGCCATCCGTTGCCTCCGGCACCGGCGGCGCTACCGGTCGGGCAGCCTCGTCGAGGCTCAGTTCATCCAGTGATTGAGTGGAAAGGTCAGACATAGTCGTCAAAAAAGCCCTCGCTTAGGCTAAGTCAAGGACGGCTTCGGGCAGCTTCCCATTGTTTACATTACCACCAGAGCACAGCGGACCCGAGCACGAAGCTTCCCGCAACCACGAAGAACGCTACCGGGATCGAAAAGGCGCTGGTTAAGAACCGAGGGTAGAACCTGTCTTTCGAAGGAGAACCAAGAAAAGCGATGTTTACGTTCTCAGGGATGCCATGCAGATCGCTCCGGAGCACCCATGCTTGGCAGCTGCGGCTAAACAAGAGCGAAGCATGACACCTTTTAGGAAGTCGACTCTACAGTCTATACGGACTCCCACCCGTTGGTCGATCGCATGGCAGAGCAAGTTGCCCCATTGAATGCCAATCCGGAAAACACCGTATGAATTGAGTTCCGCAACTGGCGATCTGCACTGCTACATCGTGTAACGCCGAATTTGACGCGCATGAAATTTTTTGATCATGACGATAGGAACTTTCATTATCTGCTTGATCCGACATGGTGTATCCCCTCTTGAGCCAACTTGTTCAGGAGCGTCCGTAATGGCTCATCTCGTCAACGATCATGTCCTCATCGACGATATCCGACTTTAATGCTTCGGGCGCTCCCGGCCCTAAGCTGCCGTTTGCCCTGACGGAAGAATGCTGCGGTCGCAGCCCGCTTAGCGGTCATTAGCTGCGAGCGCGAACTCCCGGCTTCATCGAACTCACAGTTTGCGGAGCGAGTGAGTGTTCGTTACCTGCGATCCAGCGACCGTTTTCATTTCGTCAGGCGGTCGTCTGAATTCGATAGAATAACAACCGATCTTCGCTCGACTTGGGTTAATCCACAGGTGGCCAGCATCGCCCTCGAAGGCACATTGTCACGCGCAACGAATTCCATCGTGGACGACGCACCCAGACGTTCGACCGCGGCAAGGTTGGCAGTGGCGTCGACGTAGGTTCCCAGCCCCAGACCGCGCATAGAGGAATCCACGCCAATAAGACCGACCCACGCTGATCTGTAGTAAGGGCTATGGCGGTTGTGAGTCATCGCGGCAAAGCCCGCAGAAACGATTTTGCCCTTCGCATTCTCGAAGGCGACCAATCGCGCCGGAAACAGCTTGCCGAGGAGGGCGTCCGTCGAGAACGGAGAGATACCTTGCTCCGTCAGGAATTCCTGAACCTCTTGCGCCTTCGTTGGGGTCATCTCGACATCCGGCAGTTGCACCACGCCATCGGGAAGACCGCGCTCGATGATCTGCCCGCAGACCTCACGGATCGTTTGCGCATCAGCCATGAACAGGTCCCAGTGATGCACGACAGGATGGAATTCGGCGAGCTCCCGGAGCGCGTTTTCGATTGTCGTGTCGTCAATGCCCCTGAGCGAAACCAATCCTTCGTCGGCCATGGCCTGACGCAATCGGTGCCATCCCAGTTTGGCGGGGTCATCGCTTGCAAACACGCGACCATGAATGACCGCACCCGGCAGGTCATTCAGTTCTGCGACCTCTGCGTCGCGCTTCCTTTGAAGCGCCCTTATCTTGGGCGCTCCGAAATAGGGGGAAAACTCATCAGTCATTCGCAGCCGTCGCGTTCATCACTGAACAATACCATAAAACTCGTTCGCGTTGTCTGCACTGGCAACATCTGTTCGTTGCGGTTGCATGCACAGGATACAACTTCGGCACGACAATCAGCCGATAACAGTTCGACTCGCAGCATCGGCCGGTCTGGGCTCGAAGCCGTCGTCAACCGCAAAGCAGCATCTTGCTTCTGTAGCTGCGAGGCATAGCCACTGGCGGACCAGAGCCGCCGTTGATCCGCAGGTCAAGATCCTGCGCCGCAGCCTTCAAAAGCTGCCGTTCGACCGGGCAATCGGGTCCACCTGCTTTAGCGCCAATATAACGATCTGACCCAGCTTTGGCGGCGCGGCAAATACATCGCCATGTCCCTAGACACCCAACTTGCCCGCGCGGCCTCGGTCGGCACCATGCGGCTGGTTACGGCACTGTGATCGGACCTGTACAGGGAACGGTGGGGAAAGCCCAAAGGCGTCAAACGCACCGATCTAGGCCCCGCCTGCATTGTTTGCTAGCAGATCGACACGGCCATGCTGCACGAGCACGTTCGCAACAAGTGCATTGCACCAGGCGATGTCCGTGAGGTCGAGCCGAGCAAATCCTTCGCGACTGCGACTGGTACCGATAACCGTTGCACCGGCTTTGGTCAGATGGGTAGCAATGGCGGCGCCGATGCCGCTGGAGGCGCCCGTAACGATGGCGATCTAATGCTTTATGTTCGTCTCCTTAGCTTTGCAAGAGCCGCGCTTTGCGATCGGCAAGGTAAGTCCGTGCGGCGGGATCGTCGGAAAGACCAATGGCCCGGTCGAAGGCGTCGCGGGCCTCCCCGTTCTGGCCAAGCCTGGCAAGCGCATGGGCGCGGGTGGCCCACCATGGCTGATAGGATCGTCGGTCGGTCTCAGGGATGTCATCGAGCGCAGACAGCGCCGCACCGGGACCGTCAGTCTCAATCAGGACCGCCGCCTCGCCGGTGCGCGCGCCGACCGTCGGTGAGAACCTGACTAGACCGGCATAGAGAAGACGCAGTTCCGACCAGTCGGTCGCACCGGACCGGCGCCGCGCTGCGTGGACTGCCTGGATCGAGGCCTCAAGTTGGAAACGTCCGAGACTTGGGTTGCGTGTGGCGTTTGTGAGCGCTTTTTTGGCGTCGTTCAGAACGGCGAGATCCCAAAGATCGGAGTCCTGTTCTTCCAACGGAACAAGCGCGCCGGTCGCTCGGTCGATCCGCGCAGGACGTCGCGCCTCGGCAAACAGCATCAGCGCGAAGAGCCCGTGGGCCTCCCCTTCATCTGGAAACCCGTGCGCGATGAGGCTCGCCAGCCAAATCGCCTCTTCGGCGAGGTTTGCAGCCTTGCGGTCGTCCGCCGGGATGCCGTTGTAGCCGACCACATACGCCCCGTAGATGGCGTTCAGCACATCCGCCAATCGGCCTGCGGAGTCTCGGCCATCCGGCAACTCGAAGGTGATGCGCGCGGCTTCGATCTTGGCTTTCACCCGAGTTAGGCGCTGGCCAAGCGTGCCCGGCGACATCAGGAAGACCGAGGCCATCCGACGAGCGTCAAGACCCAGCACGGTCTGCAGCATCAGAGGTGCCCTCAACGCTTCGTCAATCGCGGGATGGGCGCAGATGAACATAAGCGGCAAGCGCGGGTCCGTGACGGGAGGGGCGATTTCGGCGCGTTCTTGAGCCATACGGGTCAATTCTTTTTCGTATGTCGCCGGAAGTGCGCCCGAGCGTGCGCCGTCGATGGCCCGACGGCGGGCGGTGGTGGTGAGCCAGGCCTCGGGACTGTCCGGCACGCCGGTGTCCGGCCAGGTCTCAAGTGCCCTTGTCAGCGCATCGCCGAGCGCGTCCTCAGCCTCGGCCAGGGAGCCGGTGCGCGCGGCCAGTCGGGCGACCAGCTTGCCGTAAGACAGGCGAGCCACCCTTTCGACCGCGCGCTCAGTGTCACTCACGCGTCGTGCATTATGATAGGGCGAACTTCCACCGCACCAATCGATGCGGCCGGGTTCCGGGCCGCCCATTCCAACGCGGTATCGAGATCCGGCACATTGATGATGTAGAAGCCGCCAAGCTGCTCTTTGGTTGCGGCGTAGGGCCCGTCCTGGACATCTCGCTGGCCGCCGGCCACGCGCAGTGTCGTGGCGGTATGAGACGGGTGCAGGGCCTCACCGCCAACCAAAATGCCGGCATCGACCAAAGCCCGCGTGTAAGCACCCCAAATCTCCCCATCCGCGGCGGCGCGCACGGCATCGGCGTCCGGGTGGTCGTCGGGCGGTGTGTAGTTCATTATGATGTATTGCATGTCGATATTCCTTTGACTCAATAGCGGGACACGACAGGCAAGAGCGCTTTTGGCGTCCGGTCATCGGTGCACATGTTGTTGTCGCGCGGGCGGGCGCCGAAATAGACACCGGTTCCGTCCATCGCGAAGAGGTCGTGATCTTCACCGCATTCGGCCACCGGCAGCCAATGACCGCAGCCAGTGTCCGAGATATCGGTTTCCAGATTGTAGGTCAGCCCGCAGTCCGCAATGCCCATGCCTGCAACGATCTCCGCATTTTCTGTCAGGAGCGTTACATGCTTCCAATCCTCGTGGAAGACCCCGTGATAGGCCCCGGGAACAGCCTCGGACCGCTCGCGGATCTCGAAGGGACCCCCGGTGCGGAACTGGAAGGTGCGTATCGTCATCGCCGGATCGAGCGCATGGGTGAAGATCAGGTACCACTGACCATCGACGAAAGTGAATTCCCGGGTGCCGTAGCCGCCATACCATTCTTCGGGCGCAGCACTACGGAAGGTGCCGGTGACGGCCATCAGGTCTTCACGCGGGGCGAAGTCCTGGGCCTGCACGGCTGCCGCACAGGCCAATGTAGCGGTTGCGAGCAAAGTTGATCGGAACATGTCGGTCTTCTCCTATGTAAGATCCGAAGCTCAGAAGGTGGCTTCAATAGGGAGACGGTCGACGGGAAGGCGATTTCTACATCTCTACAATCCATTTTTTGAAACTAGCCCGCCGTGCAGTCATCCAATCGGCCTGTGCGCTTCTTTCCAGATACACTTGCTACGGCGTTGGCAGCCCTGAGCCGACCTCCGACTATCGTTGAGTGCTGCGTAGCAGCTTCCCCAAAGCCGACCTGCGAAGTGGCGTGCAGCATCGTGGGCGGCCGGAAGGTCAACTATGCAGACCCTCGTGCCGTTCGCCGCCGACAGGTCAAATGGCACTCCCTGCCCTATACCGCCATTCGCCCTTTCGACGGAGCTAGGCTCTGGACCCATTGATTTGGTTGCAGTCGGTGCATCGGGCTGATTCAAGCTCCTGAACATCAGG
>NZ_JAWQFO010000014.1:0-45004 GCF_033436665.1 Roseobacter sp. FCG-D35 | reverse complement strand
GTGGTCAACGTGACCGATCGTCCCGATGTTCACGTGCGGTTTCGTGCGTTCAAACTTTGCCTTGGCCATCTTTCCGGCGTCCTTCGTTTTCTGCGGGCCGTTCGCGGCCCTGTCCTGACATGGCGGGCGATGTATTGCCTCGCGCCGGGAAAATCAAGCACGTCGTCGCCGATCGAGACCCGCCTCCGATGCCCTTTCCCGGTGCGACGGATCGCCATTTCGCCATGCCCGCGCAACCGCTTATATTATGCCCAAGAGGCAAGGAGATCCGCGCATGTCCCTAGCGACCCAGAACGACACCGGCGCCCCCGCCCTGCCGGTTCGCGTGAGCCTGGTCACCGAGCCCTGGGGCATCTGGCGCAGCCTGACCGAGGTGCGCCGCAACGTGCTGAGCATCATCCCCGAGATCGCGACACGCCAGCCGATGGTGTCCGGCAAGACGGGCGCACGGTGGCACATGGTGATGGACCCAGGTGCGCTCCGGGAGATGCTGCTGGAGCGGCTCGACGCCTACCCCAAGTCGGTGGTCACCAAGAACCTGCTGAAGCCCGCGATCGGCGAGTCGCTCTTCATCGCCGAAGGGGCGCACTGGCGCTGGCAGCGTCGCGCCGCGGCGCCGGTCTTTTCGCATCGCAACGTGATGAACCTCTCTCCGATCATGACGCTGGCCGCCGAACGCGCCTGCGACCGCGTCGCCGCCGCCGGCCCCCGGGCGATCGACCTGCATGCCGAAATGGTCGCCACGACCTTCGAAATCATTTCGGATGTGACCTTCTCGGGCGGCGACACGTTCGACCTGCCGTCAGTTCACAAGGCAATCGAGGATTACATCTCTGAAGCTGGCAAGATTTCTCTCTTCGACATTCTCGGCTTTCCCGACTGGATCCCGCGCCCCGGACGGATGAGTGCGAGCGGCGCGATGAAGGAGATGAAGGCTGTGGCCGACCGGGCCATCGAGGATCGCGCTACGCGCGGCAAGGAGGGCGTGCCAGACCTGCTCGACCTGCTGCTGGCCGGCGAGGACCCAAAGTCGGGTCGCAAGATGACGACGGCGGAAATGCGGGACAACCTGCTGACCTTCATCGTCGCGGGTCACGAGACGACCGCTCTGGCCCTCGCCTGGTCGCTCTACCTCTGCGCTTTCGACCCCGACGTGCAGGAGCGGGTGCGCGCGGAAGCGCAAGGTGTACTCGATGGCGGTCGCGCGGCGACGGGCGCGGATGTCGAGAACCTGCCGTTCACGCGGCAGGTCGTGGACGAAGCACTGCGCCTCTACCCGCCCGCAGGGATGGTATCGCGCACCGCCAAGGAACACGACAGCCTGTGTGGACGCGAGATCCGCCCCGGCGATACGGTGATGATCCCGATCTACGCGCTCGGCCGTCACAAGATGCTGTGGGAAAACCCCGACCACTTCGATCCGGACCGGTTCGCCGACCGCAAGTCGATCGACCGTTACGCCTACCTGCCCTTCGGCGACGGCCCCCGCATCTGCATCGGCGCGTCCTTTGCGCTGCAAGAGGCGGTGATCATCCTGGCCACGCTGCTTGCGCGCTTCCGCTTCAAGCAGGTCCCCGGACGCAACCCGGATCCCGTGATGATCATCACCCTGCGGCCCCAGGGTGGCGTCTGGCTCACGGCCGAGCCGGTCTGAACACTGACCTGCGTGGACTTTTGTGCTATCGTTCTCACCGGGGTGCGCGATGCAATGTACCGAATGCTCAGGGACCGGGTTGAAAACCTGCCCCTCCTGTGACGGTGGGGGTCGAAAAATATCTTCATTCGGAAACCTTATTTTTCCAAACCTGCCGCAGGGATCTTGGTCCGCACCCTGTCCGGAGTGCGGTCGATCGGGAAAAGTGAATTGCCGCGTCTGCGACGGTACCGGAAACGCACCTGAGCAATCGTCTGGACGTGGCGAGCCATGTCGCCTGTGCCTCGGACGTGGAAGCATTCCCTGCAGCAGCATGCGGTGTCAGCAGGGCGGGTACATGACCTCGAGCGGCTATCGGCTCTGCGATACTTGTTTCGGCACCATGCGAGAGCGGTGTTATCTATGCCAAGGCACGGGACGAACCTCGCCTAGGTAAAGCGATTGTCCCGCGGGAACCCGCGCGGGGCCATCCGGCCGGACGAGGCCCGCTTGCCCGACCATTCCTCGAGCGCGGTCTCGGTGCGGGTCCGGCCTGCCGGGTCGCGCCAGCTAAGTCCCGCGGCGCGCTCGAAGGTCGTCGCGTCGCTCAGGCCGCCATCCTTGTACTTCTGCAGCCGCACGCCCTTGCCCCGGTTCATCTCGGGCAATTCGTCGAGACCGAACACCAGAACCTTGCGGTTCTCGCCCACGACGGCCACCGAATCCCCCGTCACGGGCTTGCAGATCATCGCGCGGGTATCGCCGCGCACGTTCAGCACCTGCTTGCCGGACCGGGTCTGCGCGATGACCTCTTCCTCGGGAACGACAAAGCCGTCGCCCGCGCTCGAAGCCACGAGCAGCCTCCGTCCGGGCTGATGGGTGAAGATGGTGACGATCTCGGCCTCCTGCGGCAGATCGACCATCAGGCGCAACGGCTCGCCCATGCCGCGCCCGCCGGGCAGGTTCGCCGAAGAAACGGTGTAGAAGCGCCCGTTCGAGCCGAAGACGACCAGCCGGTCGGTGGTCTCGGCATGGAAGATGAAGCGCGGCCCGTCGCCGTCCTTGAACTTGAGCTCGCGGTTCAGGTCGATATGCCCGGTCATCGCGCGCACCCAACCCATCTGCGAGCAGACCACGGTGATCGGTTCGCGGTCGATCATCGCCTCGAGCGGCACGTCCTCGACCTCGACCGCCTCGGCGAAAGCGGTGCGCCGCGCGCCGCCCGGCCAGTCTCGGCCGAACTGCTTGCGGGTCTCGCGCAATTGCCCCGCGATCTTCTCCCACTGCAGCGCTGGGTTCTCGAGCAGGTCCTCGAGCGCCGCGCGTTCTTCCATCAGCTCGGACTGCTCGCGCATCAGTTCGAGTTCTTCCAGGCGCCGCAGGCTGCGCAGGCGCATGTTGAGGATCGCCTCGGCCTGCACGTCGGACAGACCGTTCTCGCGCCCGGCGAACCGGCGCGGAACGCTTGCCGGCTGCCCCTCGGCGATCTCGGCGGGTGCCACCGCCTCCGCATCCGCCACGAGCACCAGCGCGTCGCGATCCACGCCGGAAAGCGGCGAGGCATAATCGGCCTCGGACGTCGCGCGCGGCACGCCGGACTGGTGCGGTTTCGACCAATCCTCGTACATCAGGGCCGCCTTCGGATCGTCGTCGTAGCGGATGATGTCGATGACCCGATCGAGGTTCAGGAAGGCCGTGATGAACCCCGCCAGAACCTCGAGACGATGGTCGATCTTGCCGAGCCGGTGCCGCGAGCGCCGAAGCAGCACGTCGCGCCGGAAATCGAGGAAGGCGCGCAGAACCTCCTTGAGCGAACAGACCTTTGGCGTCACCCCGTCGATGAGCACGTTCATGTTCATCGAGAAGCGGACCTCGAGGTCCGAGTTCCGGAACAGCATGCCCATCAGAACCTCGGGATCGACCGTTCTCGAGCGCGGCTCGATGATCATCCGTACATCCTCGGCGCTCTCGTCGCGCACATCGGCAAGGATCGGAATCTTCTTGGTCTGGATCAGCTCGGCGATCTTCTCGATCAGCTTCGACTTCTGGACCTGGTAGGGAATCTCGGTGACAACGATCTGCCACTGGCCGCGCCCGAGGTCCTCGACCTCCCACTTGCAGCGCAGGCGGAACGACCCGCGTCCCGTGCGATAGGCCTGCGCGATGTTCTCGCGCGGCTCGACCAGAACGCCGCCGGTCGGAAAGTCCGGCCCGGGTACGTAGTTGAGCAGCGTGTCGTCTCGCGCATCCGGTGTCTTGATCAGGTGAATGCAGGCGTCGCAAAGCTCGGCGATGTTGTGCGGTGGGATGTTCGTCGCCATGCCGACCGCGATCCCGCTCGACCCGTTCGCCAGCAGGTTCGGGAATTGTGCGGGCAGGACGACAGGTTCGCTGAGCGTGCCGTCGTAGTTGTCACGGAAATCGACCGCGTTCTCGTTCAGCCCGTCGAGAAGCGCCTCGGCCACCGCCGTCAGCCGTGCCTCGGTGTAGCGCGAGGCGGCCGGGTTGTCGCCGTCGATGTTGCCGAAATTGCCCTGCCCGTCGACCAGCGGGTAGCGGACGTTGAAATCCTGCGCCAGCCGCGCCATCGCGTCGTAGATCGCGGCATCGCCGTGGGGATGGTAGTTGCCCATCACGTCGCCCGAGATCTTCGCCGACTTGCGGAACCCCCCGGTCGAGGTCAGGCGCAACTCTCTCATGGCATAGAGGATTCGCCGATGGACCGGTTTGAGCCCGTCACGCGCATCCGGCAGCGCCCGGTGCATGATCGTGCTCAGCGCGTAGGTCAGGTAACGTTCGCCGAGCGCGCGGCGGAGCGGCTCGGACGGGTTGATCTGGGGTGTGTCGAGCTCGTCGGCCATAGATGCTGTGTAGCCGCACGTCCGACGACCGACAAGCGGTCAATGGACCTGGAATTGCGCCACACAGGCGTTGACGTCGATGCAACCATACCCGGGAAATGACCTGACAGGGTGGGTCCAATCTGCTAGGAACCGAGCAAAGGCTTTCGTGTTATCATTTCAAACAGTCTTTCCGGAGCCTGCCGTGTTCAAATTCATCCTGCTGACCTTCGCCTTCCTTGCCGTTCTCTTCTACCAGATGAGCGGCGGGTCGTCCTTCGACCCCGAGGCTGCGCGGCAGGCAGCGATGGAAGTTCGGGCAGATCGCGAAGGCGTCGAGCTTCCCGCAAGCGAGGTATCGAGTAGCGTGGTCGCCAAAGCGGATGCCGCGACGACGCAGTCCGAGACCGACCCTACCAGGGACGTCGGTATCGAGCCGCGCGACAACGAGGTCAGCCGTGTGGCGCTGAACCTCACGTCCGTGCGCGACGTGATCGACGAGGACAATACGCCGAAACCGCCAATCCTGCCGGCGGACGAGCTGTCGCCGTCCAACGCGCCGGAGGCTCCGGACGACGCCGACGTTACCGCGGCGCTCGAAGAGGCTCTTGTCGACGCGCCGACATCGCAGGAGGCGACCGAGGTCGTCCTGCCGAGCCTGATCTTCGAGGGTGAAAGCTATGCCGCCAATTCCGCGGCTGCTGCCCCGGGTGCCGATATCCGGCAGGTGACCGGAACGCTCGTCAACGTCCGCGGCGGGCCGGGCACCGACTTCGAGGTCGTCGGCCAGTTGAGTGAGGGCGCACCTGTCGAAATCATCCGCGACAATGGCGCGGGATGGGTGCAGATGCGCCCCGTCGACGGTGGCGAGACCGGCTGGATGGCGGACTTCCTGCTCAGCGACGGCTGACCTTGCATCCCTGCCACGCGCTTGGCATGAGGCTGGCGCGGGAGGGATGATGACCGAAAAATCCATACTGATCACCGGGTGTTCCTCGGGCATCGGACGCGATGCGGCGCTCGAACTGAAGCGGCGCGGGTGGCGCGTCTTCGCTGCCTGCCGAAAAGAGACCGATTGCGCCGCGATGCGCGATCTGGGCCTCGAAAGCCCGCGCCTTGATTACGAGGACCCGGCCACGATCGAGGCCGCGGTGAGCAGCGTTTTGGAGGCGACCGGCGGCACGCTGGATGCGCTGTTCAACAACGGGGCCTATGCGATCCCGGGCCCGGTCGAGGACATTCCGGCCGACGCGATGCGGGCCATCTTCGAGGCCAACCTGATCGGCTGGCACGACCTCACGGTGCGGCTGATCCCGGTCATGCGCCGGCAGGGCCACGGGCGCATCGTCAACTGTTCCTCGGTGCTCGGCTTTGTTCATGCCCCGTGGCGCGGCGCCTATGTCGCGACGAAATTCGCCCTCGAAGGGTTGACCGCGACCTTGCGTCTCGAGATGCGCGGAACCGGCATCGAAGTCGTGCTCATCGAGCCGGGCCCCATTGCCACCGAGTTCCGCAGCAACGCCATCGGCCAGTTCGAACGCTGGGTCGACTGGAAATCCTCTGCCAGACGCACTGAGTACGAGGCGCAGCTGCTGGACAAGCTCTACAAACGCGGCGCCGGCGATCGCTTCGAAAAGTCGGCCTCAGCGGTGACCGCGCGGCTGATCGAGGCGCTCGAGGCCCGGCACCCAAAGCCGCAGTATTTCGTGACGGTCCCCACTCATGCCGCAGGATTCCTGCGCCGGATCCTGCCCGCACGGCTGCTCGATCGGCTGGTCCGCAACGGCTGACAAGCGCGCATCGCCGCTGCCGCGACGCCGTGTCGGGTTCGCTTTCGCGGCGGATGCGGCTACATCTGCGGCAACACGCAAGGAGTCCGCCCCATGTCCGACCCGCTTTTCGTTGTCGTCGTCGTCGCCTGCCTCGCTGTCGTCGTCATTCTGATGATCGGACTCGGCGGGTTCGCCGGCGGCGGCGCGTTCAACCGCAAGAACTCCAACAAGCTGATGCGCTACCGCATTGGCGCGCAGGCCATCGCCGTGGCGCTTATCCTGCTCTACGTCTGGCTTCGGAACTGACGAAAGGCGCGAAGATGGTCGTCCTCAACAGGATCTACACCCGTACCGGCGACGCCGGAGAAACCGCCCTGGGCAACGGCGCACGTGTCGCCAAACACGCGCTGCGCGTCACCGCCTACGGCACCGTGGACGAACTGAACGCCTTCCTCGGTGTCGCCCGCAACGCCGCCGATGGCGACACCGACGCCGCTCTCGCCCGAATTCAGAACGACCTCTTCGATCTCGGCGCCGATCTCTGCCGGCCGGACATGGAGAAGGACGCCGAGGCCGAGTACCCGCCGTTGCGCATGGCGGCCGGCCAGGTCGACCGCCTCGAGACCGAGATCGATGCGATGAACGCAGACCTCGATCCGTTGCGCAGCTTCATCCTGCCCGGCGGTTCTGCGCTGGCCGCGCAGCTTCACGTCTGCCGCACCGTCGCGCGCCGGGCCGAGCGCCAGGCAGTCGAACTCTCCGGCCTCGAAACCGTGAACGCCGACGCGCTGCGCTATCTCAACCGCCTCAGCGACTGGTTCTTCGTGGCTGCGCGCACCGCAAACAACGGCGGTAAAGACGACGTGCTGTGGGTTCCCGGCGCGAACCGCTGACCCTGCGCCCCGGCATTGGGGAAAAACGCGGCGTCCAAGCGCCGCAACGTGACGATTTTGCGCTGTTTTCCGATCCGCGCCTTGGGTAAACCACGGCAGACCACGTCAGGCTGAGGGCCCAGCGCCTTGAGTCGCAACCAAGGAGAAAGACGCAGATGAAGGTTCTGGTACCTGTCAAACGCGTGATCGACTACAACGTCAAGGTGCGCGTCAAAGCGGACGGTTCGGGTGTCGATCTTGCCAACGTGAAGATGTCGATGAACCCGTTCGACGAGATTTCCGTCGAACAGGCGATCCGGCTCAAGGAAGCCGGTCAGGCCGACGAGGTTGTCGTGGTGTCCATCGGCGTCAAGCAGGCACAGGAAACGCTGCGCACGGCACTGGCAATGGGCGCGGACCGCGCCATTCTCGTCGTCGCCGCCGATGACGTCCACCAGGACATCGAACCGCTGAGCGTGGCCAAGATCCTGAAGGCCATCGTCGACGAGGAACAGCCCGGCCTCGTGCTCTGCGGCAAGCAGGCCATCGACAACGACATGAACGCCACGGGCCAGATGCTCGCTGCCCTTCTGGGCTGGAGCCAGGCCACCTTCGCCTCCGAGATCGCGATCGACGGCGACAAGGCCAAGGTCACGCGCGAAGTCGACGGCGGTCTGCAGACCATCGAGGTCGCGATGCCATCCGTGGTCACCGTGGACCTGCGCCTCAACGAGCCGCGATACGCCTCGTTGCCGAACATCATGAAGGCCAAGAAAAAGCCGCTCGACGAGAAGTCGGCCGCCGACTACGGCGTGGACGTCAGCCCGCGGCTGGAGATCCTCAAGACCGCCGAGCCGGAAGCGCGCGCGGCGGGCATCAAGGTGGGTTCGGTCGACGAGCTTGTGACGAAACTGAAGGAAGCGGGGGCAGTCTGATGGCGGTACTTCTCTTGGGTGAAGTGAACGACGGCGAACTGTCGATGGACGCGACCGCCAAGGCGGTCAGCGCTGCAACCAAGCTGGGCGACGTGACTGTGCTTTGCGCCGGCGGATCGGCTGCCGCGGCGGGCGAGGCTGCGGCGAAGATCGACGGCGTGTCCAAGGTTCTCGTGGCCGAGGATGCCACGCTCGGCCATCGGCTGGCGGAATCCACCGCGGCGCTGATCGTGTCGCTGGCCGGTGACTACGATCACATCGTCGCCCCGGCGACGACCGACGCCAAGAACGTGATGCCGCGCGTCGCGGCCCTGCTTGACGTGATGGTGCTCTCGGACGTCTCGGGCATCGTCGACGCCGACACGTTCGAACGCCCGATCTACGCTGGCAACGCGATCCAGACCGTCAAGTCGAAGGATGCAAAGAAGGTCGTCACGATCCGGACGTCGACCTTTGACGCTGCCGGCAGCGGAGACGCCGCCCCGGTGGAAACCATCGGTGCGGCCGAAGATCCGGGTCTGTCGAGCTGGGTCGAAGACAAGGTCGCCGAGAGCGACCGTCCCGAACTGACCTCGGCCGGCATCGTGGTCTCCGGCGGGCGCGGCGTGGGCTCGGAAGAGGACTTCGCGATGATCGAGAAGCTGGCCGACAAGCTCGGAGCGGCGGTCGGGGCCTCGCGCGCCGCGGTCGATTCTGGCTATGCGCCGAACGACTGGCAGGTCGGACAGACCGGAAAGGTCGTGGCTCCCGATCTCTACGTCGCGGTCGGCATCTCGGGCGCCATCCAGCACCTTGCGGGGATGAAGGATTCCAAGATCATCGTGGCGATCAACAAGGACGAGGATGCCCCGATCTTCCAGGTCGCCGACTACGGCCTCGTTGCCGATCTCTTCACGGCCGTTCCGGAGCTGATCGAGAAGCTCTGAACCGTTCTTATGTGCCGATGTCCAAGCCCGCGACCGTCCCGGTCGCGGGCTTTTTCACGTCACCAGCGGTTCCAGGACCGTCTCGAGTTGGGCCGCGACCTCGCCATGCACCTTCGGGCCCAGCATTTCGGCGGCGACCGCGGCATCCATCGGGTTGAAGACCATGCCCTCGGTGCCCGCCGCCAGCGCCGCTTCCGAGGCGACCACCTCGACCACACCATCGGCCTCCTGCGCGACCGCGTCCAGCATGGCGCGGGTCACCATCAGCGGCTCGCAGGCGGTATCGAGCGGCTCGACCTCGAGATCAGGGTTGTCACCCGGGGCCTCCCGGCCAATCCACAGCAACAGCGTCCGCCCCGGGATCCGATCCAGAAAGGTCCGCATTCGTGACACCCAAGCGGTCTGGATCTCGTCGCGCACGACCTCGAAACGATCCGGCGCCAGTGCGTGCAAGTCGCGCAACATGTGCTTGTTGAAGTTGAACTCGGCGAAATCCACGTCCTTGAAAATGCCGCGCAGCGCCTTCGATGCCGCAACGAAGCGGTCGTTGCGCCGCGGATGCACCGTGTAGAAGCGGTTCGAAAGGTTGTGCGCACCAAGAACCTGCAGCACCGTCACCTCGGCGCCGTGGGCCGCGTCGAGAACGAAGATGTCGTTGGCGAAGGCGTCGATCCCCGCGTTCGGTATCCCGAAGTTCACGCAGTTGACGCCCAATGCCGTTTCCACCAGGGCCGGGAATGGCGTTCGGATGTACTTGCCGTAGGTCTCGGTTCCGCCGAGGAAGGCGATGTAGGGCGCATCGAGCCGCCGCCGCGGCCCGCGGAACATCAACCTGGTCCTGTCATACTGGCACGGGCCGTAGTTCAACGACCCTTTTCCCCGTGCGTCGAAGCTCATCTTCTCACCCTTTTCCGACTCACCCGGGGCGGTTGTCGCATCGGCCTCCTACGAAGTTCTTAAGCCGCAAATTCGCGACGACTTTTCACAGTTGGCCGGCCTTGCGGGTGCCGCCGTCCAGCCCTTAGAGTGCGGCAGCGGAACAGGGGTGCATCATGGACATCAAGTCGGTCGGGATCGTTGGCGCAGGCCAGATGGGCAACGGAATCGCCCATGTCATGGCGCTGGCGGGCTATGATGTCCTGCTCAACGACATCAGCGAGGATTCGCTGGCGAAGGCGATGGCGACCATGAATCAGAACATGGAGCGGCAGGTCGGACGCGGAAAGATCAGCGAGAACGACAAGCGCCAGGCCCTTTCGCGCATCCGGACGACCGCCACGCTGACCGAACTGGGATCGTCCGACCTCATCATCGAGGCGGCGACCGAGCGCGAGACGGTCAAGACCGCGATCTTCGAGGACCTTGTCCCGCACCTGAAACCCGACACGATCCTGACATCGAACACCTCCTCGATCTCGATCACGCGCCTTGCCAGCCGAACGGACCGGCCCGAGAAGTTCATGGGGTTTCACTTCATGAACCCCGTGCCTGTGATGCAGCTTGTCGAACTCATCCGCGGCATCGCGACGGACGCGGAAACCTTCGAGACCTGCAAGGCGGTCGTCGACAAGCTCGGCAAGACGGCGGCCTCGGCGGAGGATTTCCCGGCCTTCATCGTCAACCGCATCCTGATGCCGATGATCAACGAGGCGGTCTATACGCTTTATGAGGGCGTGGGATCGGTCCAGTCGATAGACAGCTCGATGAAGCTTGGCGCAAACCATCCCATGGGGCCGCTGGAACTGGCCGATTTCATCGGTCTCGACACCTGCCTCGCGATCATGAACGTGCTGCACGACGGCCTGGCGGACACCAAGTACCGCCCCTGCCCGCTGCTCACGAAATATGTCGAGGCCGGCTGGCTCGGCCGGAAGACCAAGCGCGGGTTCTACGACTACCGCGGAGAGACGCCCGTGCCGACGCGCTGAGGCGCCGCCTCAGCTTTCGAGCGCCAGGGTGTGTTCGCGCAGCCAGGCCATGAAGCCACGAGGATCGTCGGCCCAGCGATCGACCTGCGCCTGCGTCAGAGGATGGCCCACAACGGGCGCTTGCGGCTTGTTCAGCGAATGCACGATCTCGTGCAGCAACAGCCCCTGGCGCAGCAGCGGCGACACCTTGTTGGCGATCTGGTAAGCGCGCGAGTTCTGCCCCGGGAACTTCATCGGAACCACGGTGGCGCCCGAGCGGCGGATCATCTTGGCGGTGAAGACGTTCCATTCACGCTCGATGGCCGGGCCGAAATAGGTGTCCGAGCTTGCGACCACGCCGGAGGGGAACAGGGCCACGACGCCGCCCTCCTTGAGATGCGTCATCGCCTTGTTGCGCATCTCGATGTACTTGCGTTGCGCGTCGGGATCGTGAGGGAATGGCACCGGGATCATGTAGGATCCCGCGACCTCGTCGATGGCGGTCAGCAGCGAGCGCGTGAGGATGCGGTAATCCGGGCGCACCCGGCCGATCAGGTCGGCGAAGATCATGCCGTCGACCATGCCGTGCGGATGGTTGGCCACCACGACGACCGGACCCTCCTTGGGGATGCGGTCGAGCTGTTCGCGCGGCGTGCCGAGATCGATGCCCATCGTGTCCAGGGCCGCGCGCCAGAACGCCTGACCCTGCGGCGCGCCACGGCGCTCGAACTCGCGGATCAGTCGCAGGATGGTGATCTTGCCGGTGAAGATCTCGATCATCCGGATGATCGACGACTTTATCGGATCGTCGAAGGTCGACGCATAGGACAGGCTGCGGCGGTCGTACTTGGTGAAGGTGACCGTTTCCTGCACAGGCGCGGAGTCCGTGTTATGCGTGCTGTCTACCAAGAACCGCCATCCTCTCTTGCGCGGGTGTGGTCCGTCGACCGGGTCAGACGCCCTCGCCGAACCTGTCTGCCACGAGGGCCGACAGGGCCTCGGCCAGCGCTTCCGCGTCCGGGCCGGAGGTCTGCACGTCAATAAAGCTTCCTTTTGACGCTGCCAACATCAAAAGCCCCATGATGCTGTCGCCCGAAGCCGACAGGCCGTCCTTGGTCACCTCGGCATGGGCGTCGAAGCCTTCGACCACTTCGACGAGTTTTGCCGAGGCACGCGCATGCAGCCCCTTTTCGTTGACGATCTTCAGTCTTCGCGTGGTCATATGGAAAGCGGGCTCTTACTTCTCGGCGCTGACGTTCTGGGCATCGATGTATTTCTTACCCGCTTCCAGCGCCGCGCGCACGGCCTCGGGCACCGTCTTCTTGCGGCTTTTCGCCAGCTTGATCAGCATGGGCAGATTAGCGCCGTAAAGGATACGACGGTTTTCCGGCGCGCAGGCCAGAAGGCTCAGGTTCGACGGCGATCCGCCGAAAAGGTCGGTCACGACAACCACCCCGTCCCCCCGGTCCACCTCGTCGGCCGCGATGCAGATCTCGCGCTCCTTCTGGGCCCGGTCGTGATCGGCGAGGATCGAGATCGCGCGGACACCGGGCTGCTTGCCGACGACATGCTCGATCGCGGCGAGGTACTCTCCCGCGAGGCCGCCATGCGCCACAATCACGATCCCGATCACGCGTTACGCCTCTTCTTCTTTCCTGCGGAGGTCCAGTTCGCGGTGTCTTATAGACACCTGCCAGCCATGCTCTGCAAGGCGCAAAGCATGCAGTTCGGCCATCACCACCGAGCGGTGTTGCCCTCCGGTACAGCCGAAGGCGATCGATAGGTAGGACTTGCCCTCCTCGCGATAGGCCGGCAGCAGGAACCGGCTGAGCTCCAGTGTCTTCTCGGCGAAGGGTGCGAAGCGCGGATCGGAGCGGACATGGCGTGCCACGGCCTCGTCGGTTCCGTTGAGCGGGCGCAGTTCGGGCTCCCAGTAGGGATTGGTCAGAAATCGGCAGTCGTAGACCATGTCGACGCTGCGCGGCAGCCCGCGCTTGTAGGAGAACGACTGTACCGAGACCGAAAGCTCGCGCTGGCCGTCCGGCGTGAACCATTGCTCGATCTCCTCTCGCAACTGGTGGACGTTGAGATCGCTGGTGTCGATCAGCACGTCGGCGCGCGACCTGAGCGGTCCCAGCATCTCCAACTCGCGCCGGATCCCGGCCTGCGGCCGGTCGTCCGGGGCTAGCGGGTGGCGGCGGCGGGTTTCGGAGTATCGCCTGAGCAGTACGTCGGTCGTGCAGTCGAGATACAGAAGTTCCGGCACGATCCCCGGCATCGCGCCCAGCCTGCCCAGCGCGTCCATCACCGCGTTGGTCGAGAAATCCCGGTTGCGCGGGTCGATCCCGAGGGCGAGCGACCGGTCAAGTCCAGAGGCATCGAACAGCGCTCCGACCATGCGCAGCGGGAGGTTGTCGATGGACTCGAAGCCGGCATCCTCCAGCACCTTGAGTGCGCTCGACCGGCCGGCGCCCGATGGGCCGGTCACGAGCACGAGCCGTCGTGCGGACTGTTGGTCGCCTGTCATCACGGTTCACTTCTTCCCGCCCTAAGATATTGCACGATTGCGGCCGTGAAATGTGTGGCCTCGACATTGTGAAGGCAGGGCAGTTCGACGCCTTGCACCGTGTGCCGATGCGCTCGCGGGAGCCGGTCGGTTTCGGTGCGGCTGAGATCGACGACCAGCGCGAGCCTGATGCTTGACACATGATGAGCTTTGAGCAGACCGACGCCGCGGGCTTCGATCAGACCGCGAATCGTATCCGGGGCCGTCGCCAGGATCGCGTCGCCCTGCCGCGCCACGATGGTGCGGTCATCCGCGACCAGCTGCGCGCCCAGCGCCATCAGCCGCAGTGCGAGCCCCGACTTGCCGCTGCCGGACGGGCCGAGGATCAGTACGCCCTTCCTGTCAAAGACCACGCAACTCGCGTGCAGCGTTTCGCCACGGTCCCAGGGGTCGCGGGCGTCGGGTGACATGGATCAGATCGGCAGACCGACGATGAAGCGCGCGCCGAGCGGGTCGGAGGTGATGTCGGCCTCGGTCGGGCGGATGTTCTCCGCCCAGATCACGCCGCCATGCGCCTCGACGATCTGTTTCGAGATCGCCAGCCCGAGACCCGAGTTGTTGCCGAAATGCTCTTCGGGCCGCTGCGAGTAGAAGCGCTTGAAAATCTTGGACAATGCCTCATCCGGGATGCCTGGCCCGGTGTCTTCGACCACGATCAGCACACGGTGTTCCTTCTTCCGCGCCCAGACTCGGATCGCGTCGCCGTCCTCGCAGAAGGAGACCGCGTTGGCGATCAGGTTGACGAAGACCTGCGCAAGACGGGCTTCGAGCCCGTGCACGATGATCGGTTCCTCCGGCAGGTCGCTGATGAAGTCGATGCCCTTGGCCTTGGCCTGATCGCCGAGATGCTCGCTGATGTTCTCAAGCGTGGCCAGGACGTTGAAGGGCTCTTCCTCTTCCTTGACCAGTTCGCTGTCGAGTCGCGAGGCATTCGAGATGTCGCTGACCAGCCGGTCGAGCCGTCGCACATCGTGATCGATGACGTCGAGCAGTTTCTCGCGCTGGTCCTCGCGCTTGACGCGCCGCAGCGTGCCGACCGCCGAACGCAGCGAGGCCAGGGGGTTCTTGATTTCGTGCGCCACGTCCGCCGCGAACTGCTCGTTACCCTCGATGCGGTTGTAAAGCGCCGACACCATACCGCGCAGCGCGCCGCTGAGCCGGCCGATTTCGTCAGGGCGCGCGGTCAGGTCGGGAATGCGGATCCGGCCAGGGTTCATCTTCCGGGCGTTCTTGTCGCGCCCGAGTTCCGCAGCCGCGGCGAGGTCCGCGAGCGGGTTGGCGATGGTGGACGCGAGGACCAGACTGAGACCGATCGAGACCAGAGTGGCGATCAGGAACATCTGCAGAACCTGCTCGCGCTCGCCCCGTACGAGGTTGTCGATCTCGCCCGCCGCGGTGGCCACTGCGACCACGCCCACAGCCTCTCCGGACCTCATCACCGGCGTCACGACGGTAAAGAGCGCACCGCCCGCGGCGTTGATCTCGTTCTTGATCTGCGTGCCGTCGCGCAGGCTGCCCGCGATCATCGGCGCGAGCTTCTCGCTCAAGGGGGTCCGGTCGACCTGTTCCGGCCCGTCGAAAGGCGCCGACGCCTTCGCCCAGATCCAGGACAGAGCGTCCGAGATGACCGTCCGGCCGCCGCCGCGGGCACCCTCGCCATCGGCGGCAAGCCGCCCTTCGGTATTGGCCACCAGGCGCTGGTCGTGATCGAAAACGAAGACTTCGATCCCGGTTCGGAGATCGAGCCCGGCCAGTGTGGCCACAACGTCGACCGGCCCGGACGCGTCAAGCTGTTCCGAATCGCCCGAAGGCAACTGCGCCTCAATGACGTCCGCGATCAGCTCGGCCTCGGAGACCAGAGACGCCGCGCGCTGGACGGCAAGACTGTCGCGCGAAGAATTCAGGTACAGGATACCGGCCGCGAGGACATTCAGAGCAATTAGGTTGAACGTGATGATTTTTCGCGTTAGAGGAGAAGTACGAAGGGACATGATCCCCCGCCTCTCCCGCGTGACGCGTATTTCACCGGGGGCTGCGCTGTCGGGCGCTACCCAGTCGTCACCCAGGACGACATCCGCATCCCGGCGCATGGTAGTCATGTCACGCACTTCTGGCTCTCTCGGCTTGCGCCGCGGGGGTTATTCCTCGTTGTATCTATAGCCGATGCCGTAGAGCGTCTCAATCGCCGAGAACTCCTCGTCGGCCGTGCGCATCTTCTTACGCAGGCGCTTGATGTGGCTATCGATCGTGCGGTCGTCGACATAGACCTGATCGTCATAGGCGACGTCCATCAGCTGGTCGCGCGATTTCACGAAGCCGGGGCGCTGCGCCAGCGCCTGCAAAAGAAGGAATTCGGTCACCGTCAGGGACACGTCGCGCCCTTTCCAGCTGACCGCGTGGCGCAGCGGGTCCATCCGCAGGTTCCCACGCTCCATCACCTTGGTGTCCTCGCCGTCGGCGACAACCTCGCCCGACACGGCATCCTGGCGCCGCAGCAGGGCGCGGATGCGCTCGACCAGCAGTCGCTGCGAAAACGGTTTCTTGACGTAATCGTCGGCGCCCATGCGCAGGCCCAGCACCTCGTCGATCTCGTCATCCTTGGAGGTGAGGAAAATCACCGGCATCGAGCTTTTCTGGCGCAGGCGCTGAAGCAGGTCCATGCCGTCCATACGCGGCATCTTGATATCGAGCACGGCCATGTCCGGCATCTTCTTGTTGAACGCGTCCAACGCGGACTGACCATCGTTATAAGTCTCGACCTCGAACCCTTCGGCCTCGAGCGTCATCGACACCGATGTCAGGATGTTCCTGTCATCGTCCACAAGCGCGATCTTCGACATTTCAATTTCCCCCATCCTGCTCATCCTGTGGCCTCTCCGGTCTTTCAGTATCTGACCCACGGATCAATCGTTAACAACGAATCAGTCTCCTGCACGGCAACAATCTGGCCAGAATTTGATTTCTAATGACTAAATTGCCGCAATCCCGCCTTTATCCCGGGATCCCGGGTCGCCCTGTATGGCACCTTTCGAGCGGCCTTAAACAATCTTTGATATGGTGGCGCTAACGCAGGTGCAGCGCCTGTTCAGCTTGCAAAACAACATGCTATGAGGCTGCGAGCCGCCTGTGAGACGGGCGAGGCGACCGGGTCAGACAGGAGTAGGCAGGATGGCGATTGGACGGGTGAACAAGAGTTTCCGTCTCGAGGATCAGGGCATATCCGGGCTCGGTGCCGTCCATTACAACCTGATCGAACCGAACCTGATCGAGGCCGCACTCGCCCGCGGCGAAGGCACGCTCGGCCAGGGCGGCACGTTTCTGGTCTCGACCGGCAAGTTCACCGGGCGCTCTCCCAAGGACAAGCACGTGGTCAAGACCGACAGCGTCGCCGACACCATCTGGTGGGACAACAATGCCGCGATGTCGCCGGAGGGTTTCGACGCGCTTTATGACGACATGATCGCCCATATGCAGGGCAAGGACTACTTCGTCCAGGATCTCGTGGGCGGCGCCGATCCCAAGCACGCCATCAATGTGCGCGTCGTCACCGAACTGGCCTGGCACGGTCTATTCATCCGCCACATGCTGCGCCGTCCCGACCGCGAAGACCTCGACGACTTCACGGCTGATTTCACGGTGATCAACTGCCCCAGCTTCCAGGCGCAGCCGGACCGGCACGGATGTCGCTCGGAAACCGTCATCGCCATGAACTTCGACCGCAAGCTCATTCTGATCGGCGGTACGGAGTACGCCGGCGAGAACAAGAAGTCCGTCTTCACCCTGCTCAACTATCTGCTGCCCGATGCCGGCGTGATGCCGATGCACTGCTCGGCGAACCACGCCAGCAACAACCCCGTCGACGCGGCGGTGTTCTTCGGATTGTCAGGCACCGGCAAGACGACCCTGTCGGCCGATCCCGCGCGCACACTCATCGGCGACGACGAACACGGCTGGTCGGACACCGGTACTTTCAACTTCGAAGGCGGCTGCTACGCCAAGACGATCAACCTCAGCCCCGAAGCCGAGCCCGAGATCTACGCGACGACGCAGAAGTTCGCCACGGTGATCGAGAACATGGTCTTCGACCCGGAGACCAAGGAACTCGACTTCGAGGACGACAGCCTGACGGCGAACATGCGCTGCGCCTATCCGCTGCATTACATCTCGAACGCCTCGAAAACAGCCGTCGGCGGGCACCCCAAGAACATCATCATGCTGACCTGCGACGCCTTCGGCATCCTGCCCCCGATCGCGCGGCTGAGCCCGGCGCAGGCGATGTATCACTTCCTGTCCGGCTTCACCTCGAAGGTCGCGGGTACCGAGCGTGGCGTGACCGAACCCGAACCGACCTTCTCGACCTGCTTCGGCGCACCGTTCATGGCCCGACGTCCGGAAGTCTACGGCAACCTATTGCGTTCGAAGATCGCGGCGCACGGCGCGACTTGCTGGCTGGTCAACACCGGCTGGACCGGCGGCGCCTACGGCACCGGCAGCCGGATGCCGATCAAGGCCACGCGCACGCTGCTGACCGCGGCCCTCGACGGGTCGCTTTCGGACGGCGTGTTTCGCAAGGATCCGAACTTCGGCTTCGAGGTGCCGGTGCATGTCGAGGGCGTCCCGAACATCCTGCTCGACCCGCGGCGCACTTGGGACGACGTCGAGGCCTACGACCGGCAGGCGCAGAAGCTGGTCCGGATGTTCTCCGACAATTTCGAGAAGTACCTGCCCTTCATAGACGACGACGTGAAGGCCGCCGCGATCGGCTGACCCTCTGTTGGCACGAATCGGGGCCGCACAAGCGGCCCCTTTGGTGATCAGGCCGCCATCTCGACGTATTCGCTGAGCGGCAGGTCGAGCATGAAGCGCAGATCCTCGTGGCTCATGTAGACCATCATGCACTCGAACGGCTGGTCGTTGCCTGTGAAGAACCAGCGCAGGCACCCCGGGTCAGTGTGCATGTATCCCTGACGCTCCACGAACCCCTTGTAGGCTACCTGCTTAGGCATGATCCCGAACAGGTAGTCCGGCGCCCAACGCTGCATGGCCGTAAGAAAGGCGATCCGCCCGAGGATCGCCGAAAGGCCGGTGCCGCGGAACTGGCCGCGCGTCCCGCCCAACCATACCTCGCCATGGTAGCAAACCTGGCCGCGAATCTGTCGCGCGCCAGGCCCGGCCCGGTACCGCGAGCGCCGGTAATCAATCGATACATCGGGCGGCGGAAAACTGCGGAAACCCTTCCGCATGTACTCACTGAGCGGAAAATAGCCGATGTCGAGCGCACGCAGAGCTTGCGTGTGCATAATTGTGCCATTTTCGTCACGACCGACGATCCACACCGCGTTTTTCTCGTTCAGATCATGCAACTCGGGGTCGAAAGGCGGTCCGACCGTGTGGTCCGGCCGGCCTTCGGCCAGCAGTTCTTTGTAGTCGCCAAAATTCGAACCGGTAGTGAGTGTTACTCCACACCGACGCAATATGTCGTTGCTTCCCGCGATAAAACGGGTGTCGTCGCTTGTGTTATGGATAGTCATGGGGGCGCTCCACGAGTTGTCGTACGCCCGAATACTAACCTAACGTTTTGATTTCCGCCCGAACTTTAACACATTTTCGTCCACCTCCATCACAAGGTCTTTCGGCATGCTGCGGATCTGGGTGTTTTCAAGGCCTTCGATCCGCAGGTCGTAGCATCGGTCAACGACCGACAGCAGCGCGAAGGAACCGTCAGGGAAGCGCCCTCCCATGAGCAGTCTCTGGTAACTGATTGGAACCAGAGCGTTAGTTCCTTCGCGATGCATCTGGGTATGAATATGGTCCAGTCGCAGCCCCATGGACCGATGCACCTCTTCGTAGGGCATGTTGACAAGACGCCCGAAATCGTCGCCGGCAAGCAGCTGTTCCAGCACGCGACCGATACTGCTGCGCGCATGCGACCATCCGAACCACGACACGTATGAACACTCGTCTCCGAGCTCCACGCAGATCCACCCGTTGGGCGTGTCACGGAAAACCACGAAATAGGGGCGCACATGCTCCATTTCGGAGTCTTCCAGCGCACCGCCGGCCCGCGCCCAGGCCCGCAGGGATTCGCGCAGGAGTGGCCTTGAAGAGGTCCACAGTTCCCCGATCGGCCGTTGCTGCTGCCAGAAGCTCCAGCCGTCGGAATGGGTCTTCTGCACAAGGGGCAGGCCTTGGTAGTTCTGCAGGTGGCCACTCAACCATGAGTTGCCGAGCGCCAGAATATTGAGCGCCTCGGGCAAGGCCTTCTCGCCGGCATCGGTCAACCGGTATTGACGGTCCTCGACGATGAAGAGAGGCGTTCCCTTAGCCTCCTCGAGCTGCGTTATGTGACGCCGCACGGTCTGGCGCGTGCTGCCGAGCTCCTTGACCGCATGGCTCAGGTTCAGTGTTCTTGCAAGGGTCGTGAAGGACCGGATCATTTCATGCAAAAGCGCATGCGAATCCTGTGCCTTCGTGACTTTTGCCGCGGATTTATGCTCTGGGACGATCTGGTTCATTATTCCATTGGATGGTAAATTAATCATCCAATACTGCATCACGGATCATACATCAACAGCACATTTGTAGGTTGAAACAGAAAAAAGGTACTCAGTTGATCGAGTCCGGCATCTGGGGATCACATAGGACATCTGCAACCTGAGGTGTTAACCAGTTATGTCCCATCCTGTTGACGTTCACGTCGGAAAGAAGCTGAAGCAAATCCGAACCATGCGCCGTCTGTCGCAGACGGATGTGGCCCGGAAGCTGAACCTGTCGTTCCAGCAAATTCAGAAATACGAGATCGGCTCGAATCGTATCGCCGCCAGCCGTCTTTACGAACTTTCGGAGATTCTCGGCGTCCCGACCTCCTATTTCTTCGAGGGTCTCGAATCGAAGGACGACCCTGACGCCCGGGACCCAGGGCTCGAGATCGTCGCCGCCCTGTCCAACATCAGCGACGACCAGGTGAAATCGCGAATCGTGACCTTCATTGAAGATGTCTCTGGCGTCACCGTGGCCCGCCAGAGCTAGGCCAGCACGCCCCTCCGCACCAAGTTCAGACCTGCCACAAGCAGAACCACGAGCGTGGCTCTGCCGAACATCTTTTGGTCGATGCGGTCGAGGATCCGGGTCCCGATCCACATGCCGACAACCGCCGACGGCACCAGGGCCAGCGAGAGCGGCAAGGTTTCCGCGCGCAGGACGCCGGAACTGACATGCGCACCGACAAGGGCAACCGCGCCAAGGCCGTATATCACGCCCTGGGCGCGGACCTGCTCGTGCTTCTCGGTGCCCAGCGCCGTGAGATAGGCGACCGTCGGTGGCCCCCAGACGCCCGACAGCCCACCAATAAACCCCGCAAACCCTCCAACCACGGCTTCGACCGGCAGGGACTGGCGCGCCATGCGGAACGCCCATCCGCTCAGCTGAAGCAGTGCAAATCCGATGATCGGGAGGCCGATCGCCAGCAGCAGGACGTTGATCGGCAGAACACGCACCAGCTGGGCCGACAGGACAAGCGTCACGAAGCCGCACAGCAGGAAGACCCGGAACTTGCGCACGGACTGCCAGGCCGCCCCAACCCCCTGGCGCAACGCCTGCATGACATTGGTCACGACGGTCGGCAGAATCAGTCCGGCCAGTGCCGTTTCGGGCGGCAAGAAAACCGTGAGGCCGGAAATCAGCACCATCGGCATGGCGAACCCCACGACCCCTTTCACGACGCCGGCCAGCAGGCCGATGCCGCAGGCGGCGACGAAGGCAAGCGGTGTCATCTGGCTGAAAATGTCTTCCATGGGTCAGTGATAGCAACGTGCGGCGTGACCCGCACCGGCTAATCGCACCGCAACGCACGCGAAACTTTATGCTCTACGCAGCATTGGAAACGAATTATTGTTGCGCTGCACCTGCAAACAAACTAGACCAGCGCCGTGGCAGAGGGGGATGACGGAATGGCACATGACGGGCAGGACATCGACGCGCAGGCCGGCGTCGTGCTGGCAGACCTCATCGGCTTGACCCAAGCAGCACTCGACCCTCTGGATGGGTTGCTTGCCACCGCGAAAGAGCGCGTCGGCGGGCAGGTCCGGGAGGGCGCGCGGGTCAGCGGTGCGCTGCTGGACGCCCATCAGGGGGCGGCGCACGGGCTCGCCTGGCTGGCCACCTATGTCGAATCGCTGCGCCAGATGCAGGTCTGGGCCGACGGCTTGACCGCCGAAGGCCGGTTTGGGGAAATCGAACAGTTGATCCTGCAGATCGCCTTCGGAGAGTACCTCTGCCAGATCCGCGGCGGCATCCCGATGAACCAGGGCGAATTCGTGCGCCTGTCCGACCTCGGCTTGTCCGAGACGGACATATCCATGCTCTCCACACCGGCGATCGCCACGCTTGCACGCGACGGCAACTCACCCGAGGCCCGTACGCGGCTCGTTGCCCTCATGCAGGAGCAGGCCGCGAACATCACCGTCGGCGCCTCCGGCCTCGACGAAGAACTGGAGATGATCCGCGAACAGTTCCGGCGCTACGCGCTCGACAGGATCGAACCGCACGCGCACGACTGGCACCTTAAGGACGAACTGATCCCGATGGAGGTGATTTCGGAGCTCGCCGAGATGGGCGTCTTCGGGCTGACCATCCCCGAGAACCTCGGCGGGCTGGGGCTCGGCAAAGCGGCGATGGTGGTCGTCTCTGAAGAGCTGTCGCGCGGCTACATCGGTGTCGGAAGCCTCGGCACACGCTCCGAGATCGCGGCCGAACTCATCCTCTGCGGCGGCACCGACGCGCAGAAAAGCCGCTGGTTACCCCGCCTCGCCTCCGGCGAAATCCTGCCGACGGCCGTATTCACCGAGCCCAACACAGGCTCCGACCTCGGCGCCCTGCGCACCCGCGCGGTCAAAGGCGCGGACGGTGATTACCGGGTGACCGGCAGCAAGACATGGATCACCCATGCCGCACGCACCCACCTAATGACCCTGCTCGCCCGCACTGATCCCACGACGACGGATTATCGCGGGCTGTCGATGTTTCTGGCCGAAAAGACGCCGGGCACCGACGACATGCCGTTCCCGACACCCGGCATGAGCGGCGGCGAGATCGAGGTGCTGGGCTACCGGGGCATGAAGGAATACGAGCTGGCCTTCGACGGCTTCGAGGTCAGCGGCGAGAACCTGCTGGGCGGCGAGGAAGGCAAAGGCTTCAAACAGCTGATGGAAACCTTCGAAAGCGCCCGCATCCAGACCGCCGCACGCGCCATCGGGGTTGCGCAGTCGGCGCTCGACATCGCGATGCAATACGCTCAGGAACGCCGCCAGTTCGACCGCGCCCTCATCGCCTTTCCCCGGGTGTCCTCCAAGCTGGCGATGATGGCGGTCGAGATCATGATCGCGCGCCAGCTCACCTACTTCAGCGCCCGCGAGAAAGACCAGGGCCACCGCTGCGATCTCGAGGCGGGCATGGCCAAGCTGCTCGGCGCACGGGTCGCCTGGGCGGCGGCGGACAACGGTCTGCAGATTCACGGCGGCAATGGCTTCGCGCTGGAATACAAGATCAGCCGGGTGCTATGCGACGCCCGCATCCTCAACATCTTCGAGGGCGCCGGCGAGATCCAGGCGCAGGTCATCGCCCGCCGGCTGCTTGCCTGAAGCCCGTCGCGTCTACCGCTTTCGATGGCAGTCGCGCACAGGTGATCGGCCATCGGTCGCCTGCGACGATGCGCGGGCTTGCGAGCGGTCGTCGGGCTGCGTAGGTGCTGCGGCATGTCCAAGCCGCGACTCACACGCCAATCCTGGATCGACGCCGCTCTCGAAGCGCTTGTCGCCCACGGTCCGTCCGCGCTGGCCGCCGAGCCTCTGGCGCGTCGGCTCGGAGCGACGAAAGGATCGTTTTACTGGCACTTCAAGGACGTTCCCGCACTGCACGAAGCGGTATCGAAGGATTGGCAGGCGCGCGCGCTCGCGGTGGTGGCCGCGGCGCTTGCCGACGACGCGCCGGCGGACGAACGGCTGCGCCGCTTCGGCCAGAGCCTGCTTGCGGATCGCCAGGATCCCGCGATGCGCGGCTGGGCCCGGATCAATCCCATGGTGTCCGACATCGTCGCCGAGGTCGATGCCGAGCGGATGACCTACATCGGTGCGCTCCTGAGCCAGCTCGGGATCACCAACCGGGCTTTCGCCCAGACCAGCCTCGGCTCTCTGGTGGGCATGCCGCAGCTTCCCGGCGCGGCCACGCCGGCCGCTGCCTTCGACACGCTCGTGGACATGGTGGTTGCGCTGCGCTGAGGCGCGCAGCAAGATCGAAAACACGCCAGCAAGGGATTTCCACCATGCGCATCGCTGCCCTGATCTCGCTTTTTCTGCCCGTTGCCGCCTGCTACGGCGGCGACGAAACCGCCCATTCTTACGGCGGGGCCGACAGGATCTGGACGCTGGCCGAGATCGACGGCGCCGCGTTTTCCGCCCGCGCCACGCTGGTCTTCCCCGGTGACGGGCAGGTCGCCGGCGAATCTCCCTGCAACTCCTATAGCGGCACCAACACCGCGCCCTACCCCTGGTTCGAACTCGGACCGGTCCGCAGCACACGCCGGGCCTGCCCGGAACTCGAGGCCGAAAGCCGCTTCTTCGCGGCGCTCGAGGCGATGCGGCTGGTCGAGATCCAGAGCGACACGATGATCCTGAGCAACGACGCCGGGCGGCAGATGGTGTTCAGAGCCGCCGACTGAAGGCCGCCACAAAGCGCTGGCGCGCCTCGGGCAGCGGCTTCTGGCCGAGGTTCTGAGCAAGATGGGCGTCGAAGAAATAGCCTGTCGTCTGAAGGCCCTGCGCGATTTCCGTGTCCGGTGCCGCGCCAAGGCCGCGCAGCACCTCCGGTAGCGGCAGCATCCGGTCGGCCCAGTCGCCCGCGCCGGCGCGCGACACCGCCCGGCCCGATTTCGGAGACACATAGACAAGGTCTTCCTGCGTACCTGTCACGGCGCAGCGCGTCAGATCGAGCCCATAGCCCATCTCTTCGAGCAACCCCAGCTCCCAGCGCAGGTAGGCCAGCGGCCAGAGATCCTCCTCTCCGAGCAGATCCAGAAGCGCCTCGGTCCGGGCATAAAGCGCCGGGTGCGGCTCGCGGTCGGGCAGGCAGAAGGACAGCAGCCCCGTCACCGCATTGAGCCCCGCGAGCGTCAGCCGGGTACCCATCGCCGCCGCCGCGCGGCTGCGGACCGGTTCCACCGTGAACGACCCGATATGGTCCTCGAGCCGCGCCCGCCAGGAGAGATCGAGCTGCGCTCCGGGCTGCAGCACCGGTGCGATCCTGCGGCTGGTGCCGCCGCGCACCACGCCTGCGTGCCGGCCATGCGCCGGCGTGAACACTTCGATGATCGCCGAGGTCTCGCCATGCTTGCGCGCGCTCAGAAGGATGCCCTCGTCGCGCCACGCCAGCATCAGGCCAGTCCCGGCTCGTCCAGCAGGTGCCGCCCGGCGCGGTCCTCGACCTCGATCACCCAGAGGTCCGGATCGAACCCGCGCTGGCGCGCGACCGCCGCGTCCATCTCGTCCTGGTCGCCTTCGGCCAGAACCGTCCAGCGCTGCGCCCCGGTCCCGAGGTCGAAGCCGCGCTGATAGAGCGCCGCCTGCCCGTCGAGCGTGTTGAGCTTGACCAGCACCGCGCCCCCAGTGTCATCGCCATGCGCCACAACGAAGGCCGGGATATCCTGCAACCGCAGCCGCGCGAGGTAGGCGTCGACCCAGAACCGCGCCGTCAGCCGCACGATGCCGCCTCTTGCCGCTTCTCTGGTTCCAAAATATCCCCGCCGGAGGCTCCCGTCCTCGCGACCCGCTCAGGCGTTGCCATCCTTGAACTCCAGCCCCATCTCGGAATAGCGCTCGGCCTCATCGAGCCAGTTCGGCCGCACCTTCACCTGCAGGAACAGGTGCACCCGGCGGCCCAGGAACGTCTCGATTTCCTCGCGTGCCGCTTTGGACACCGCCTTGATCGTCTCGCCCTTGTTGCCCAGCACGATGCCCTTGTGCCCGTCGCGCACGACATAGATCACCTGATCGATGCGCGCCGAGCCGTCCTTGCGCTCCTCCCAGCTCTCGGTCTCCACCGTCAGCTGGTAGGGCAGTTCCTGGTGCAGGCGCAGGGTCAGCTTCTCGCGGGTCATCTCGGCCGCGATCATCCGCATCGGCAGGTCGGCGATCTGATCCTCTGGGTAAAGCCAGGGCCCTTCGGGCAGCGCATCGGCGAGCCAGTGCCGCAGATCTTCGACCCCGTGGCCGCGCTCGGCCGAAATCATGAAGGTCTCTCCAAAGTCGAACCGTGCGTTGAGATCCTGCGTCAGCCCCAGCAGCGCCTCGGCCTGAACCCGGTCGATCTTGTTGATCGCCAGCGCCACCCGTGCAGCACCGCCCAGATCGCGCAGCCCCTCGAGGATGCGCTCGACGCCCTCGGTGACGCCGCGGTGCGCCTCGACCAGAAGCACGATGATGTCCGCATCCGCCGCCCCGCCCCAGGCCGCGGCGACCATGGCCCGGTCGAGCCGCCGGCGCGGCGCGAAAAGGCCCGGCGTGTCGACAAAGACGATCTGGCTGTCGCCCTCCATCGCCACCCCACGGATGCGGGCCCGCGTGGTCTGTACCTTGTGGGTCACGATCGACACCTTGGCGCCGACCATGCGATTGAGCAGCGTCGACTTGCCCGCGTTGGGCTCTCCGATCAGGGCGACGAATCCCGCACGTGTCGTCATGTTCCGGTCTCCAACCGCTCGAGCAGGGCCTTGGCCGCGGCCTGCTGGGCCTCGCGTTTCGATCCGGCGGTGGCCGTCTCGCTCTCGCCGGTCTCGAGCTCGGCCGCCAGCGTGAAGACCGGCGCGTGGTCCGGCCCCTCGCGCGCCGTCTCGACATAGCGCGGCGGCGGCAGACCGCGCGCCTGCGCCCATTCCTGCAGCGCCGTCTTGGCATCCCGCGCATCCGCATCGACGCCGGTCACCCGATCGCCCCACAGCCGCAGGATCAGCGCCTTGGCCGCGTCGAACCCGGCATCGACATAAACTGCGGCGATCACCGCCTCGATCCCGTCGCCCAGAAGCGCCTGCTTGCGCCGCCCGCCCGACAGCATCTCGGACCGTCCCAGCCGCATCACCGCGCCGAGCCCGATCTCGCGCGCCACGTCGGCGCAGGTTTCCTTGCGCACCAGCGCGTTGAAGCGCGGCGCAAGCTGACCCTCGGAGGCCGAGCGGTCCTGCGCCAGCAACGCCTCTGCCATGACCAGCCCGAGCACCCGGTCGCCGAGGAACTCCAGGCGCTGGTTGTCGCCACGGGCCGGCGAGGACATCGATGCATGGGTGATGGCGCGGTTCAGCAGCTCCGGCCGGTCAAAGCTGTGGCCGAGACGCGTCTCGAACGCGCGGAGTTCGGCCGAAAGCTTCACCTGACCGCCTTGAAGAACCGGTCTCCGCGCCAGGTCCAGAAGAACAGCATGGACCGGCCCGCGGAAGAGAACATGATCCGGTCGGCACGACCGATCAGGTTCTCGTAAGGCACGAAACCGACGCCCTGTGCCTGCTGCGCAAGCCGGCTGTCGGCGGAATTGTCGCGGTTGTCGCCCATGAAGAAGTAGTGACCCTCCGGCACGGTATAGACACCGGTATTGTCCGAAGCCTGCGTCCCGATGTCGAGCACCGTGTGCGACACGCCGCCCGGCAGCGTCTCGACATAGCGCGTCTTGAGGCACTGCGCCCCCTCGCCCACCGGACCGTTGGTGCAGCGCGGATACCGGCCCTCGGGCCCCTGCCGCTCCATCACTTCCGCGAACTCTCCGGCCGGTTCCTGAGGCGCCAATTCGCCGTTGAGATAGACCTTGCCGTCCTTGAGCTGCACCGTGTCACCCGGCATCCCGATCAGGCGCTTGATGTAGTCGCGCCCCGACACCGGGTGCCGGAACACGACCACGTCGCCGCGTTCCGGATCGCCGCCGAAGAGCCGCGTGTTGTCGGCGTCGAAGACCCCGCAGACATCCTTGGCGTCGATGTCGATGCCGAAGCGCGGCAGGATCAGGCTGGGACAGGAGGCGTAGGAATAACCGTAGGCCATCTTGTTGACGAAGAGGAAATCGCCGATCAGCAGCGTTTCCTTCATCGAGCCCGAGGGAATCCAGAACGGCTGGAAGAACAGCGTGCGGAAGACGCCTGCGATCAGCAGCGCATAGACGATCGTCTTGACCGTCTCCACGAAGGCGTTTCCGCCGGTCTTTTCCTTGGTGGCCATTGCGGCCCTCCTGCTCGAAAGGTTTGCGCCTAGATGCGGGGCATGGCCCTGCGTGTCAAGGCGATGCGGGCCGCGGCGACATCACGTCCGGATGCGTCGGCGTCGATGGGTCGCGCACCCCGTTCAGCGCGCGAGGGGCCGCGCCTCGATCAGCACGAAGGCCTGCGCCCAGGGGTGATCGTCGGTGAGTGTGACGTGGATGATCGCCTCATGCCCGGGTGGCGTCATCTCGTCGAGGCGCGACTTCGCCCATCCGGTGACCTCCATCACCGGCTGGCCGGTCCGCAGGTTGCTCACAGCCATGTCCTTCCACGCGATGCCCATCCGCAGCCCGGTGCCCAGCGCCTTCGAGCAGGCCTCCTTTGCCGCCCAGCGCTTGGCATAGGTGCCGGCGGTATCGGCGCGGCGCTCGGCCTTGCGCTGCTCGGTTTCGGTGAAGACGCGGTTGCGAAAGCGGTCCCCGAACCGGTCGAGCGTACTAGCGATGCGTTCGATATTGGCGAGATCGGTGCCGATGCCCAGGATCATCTGCGCGCTTTCATGGCCGGACAACGGGCGTGAGAACCCCGGTCGACTGGTTGATCGTGAGCGCAAGCGTCATCGGACGGAAATCTCCCGAGCTTGCGTCGAAGCGAGAGCCGGCCAGCGACAGCGTCAACCCTGCGCCCGGGTCGTAGGCCGCCGCGAGCGTGGAGAAGTCGAGCCCGCCGAAGCCCATCCCGCCGGTCTCGGCGATGACGGAGCAGCCCGGCAGGCCAAGCTCATCGTAGGGCGGCGCGATGACAAGCAGGTAGAACGCCGCCGCCGCCGGTTCGACCGTGTCGAGCAGCGCCACGCGGATGTCCCCGTTGGCGAATGTCGCGCTATGCGCCTCCCAGGGTTCGACGAGGTTGTAGGCACTGGCCTGATAGCCGGTGCAGTCCAGAACCTGCTGTCCCTGCGCCGGAAACCCGGCGAGGATCGCGAGTAGCAACGGAAGACGTTTCGGCGCGATCATCGGCCTGTTCCTGGGTGGTTTGGTTCTGGTTACAGTCCCGTTGGCTTCGGGTCCAGCGCGCCGGGCCGGCTATTGCTCTGCCGACGGCGCAAAGGTCGGATCGTCCGGAACCGGGTCCCCTGCTTCGAAAAAGGACCCTACCCAGTCGATCACCGTGGTCACAACAGAACCCGCCGCCCCGGTCCAATCGTATTCGGTAACACTGATCCCCGCGGCCTTTGCCTTGTCGTAGGCCGCCGACGGGGCCGACTTCATGCTGACCCAGATATCATCGGTTCCGGGGAGGTCGTCGTACTCGGGAATCAACGACGCGCAATCGAAGCTCGCAACCGCCTGCGCCCGGACCGCTTCGAGCTCCTCCTCGCTCCCCTCGGCGGCAAGCGCGGCTTCCAGCCCCGCCATGTCTGCAGCGGTGTCGCAAGCGTCCCGGACCTCGAGCGTCAGCGCGCCTGCGATCACGGCGATGCCGATCACCGGGATGGCCTCGCCGCCGACCGAGGCGATGTTCCGCGCGGCACCACGCTGCGCGCGCCGCGTGACCTTTTGCGATGACTTGCGCACGATGCTCTGCGTGACCTTGCGCTGGCTGGCGAGCTTTGCACCCGCCTCGCGCGCCGCGACGGTCGTGACGCCCACCGCGTTCAGGCCCGTGGTCACCGCGGCATAGACGCTGGCCACTGTCAGGGTGGCCACGTTGAAGGCCAGCGACGCCACCAGAGCAAGCACGGCGAAGAACGTGGCGAACCGCCGGATCAGGCGGAACGGCAGCGCGAGAAACCATAGCATGAGGCGCATGCGATCACCCGCCGCGCGCTTCGTCCATCAGCCGGCGCATCTCGGCGATCGAGGGTTTCAGACCGCGGAAGATCGCCTCGCCGATCAGGAAATGGCCGATGTTGAGTTCCATCAGTTCGGGGAAGGCGGCCACCGGCTTGACCGTGTCGTAGGTCAGCCCGTGGCCCGCATGCACCTCGAGGCCGAGATCGTCGGCAAAGGCCGACATCTCGCGCAGGCGTTCGAGTTCGGCGTCGCGCTCCTCGATGCGGCCCTCGGCATGGGCATCGCAATAGGCCCCGGTGTGCAGTTCGATCACCGCCGCCCCGATCCGGTGCGCAGCCTCGATCTGGCGTTTCTCGGCGGCGATGAAGATCGATACTCGGCACCCGGCGTCCCGCAAGGGCGCAATGAAATGTGCCAGCCGGTTCTCTTCGCGTGCGACCTCGAGCCCGCCTTCGGTCGTGCGCTCTTCGCGCTTTTCGGGAACGATGCAGACCGCGTGCGGTTTGTGGCGCAGAGCGATCTTCTGCATCTCGTCGGTCGCGGCCATCTCGAAGTTGAGCGGCAGCGACAGCGTGTCCATCAGCCCTTCGATGTCGGCGTCCGAGATATGCCGCCGGTCCTCGCGCAGATGCGCCGTGATCCCGTCGGCACCGGCCTCTTCGGCCAGTTTCGCCGCGCGCAGCGGATCCGGGTAGGCGCTGCCGCGCGCGTTGCGCACCGTGGCGACGTGATCGATGTTCACCCCCAGGCGTAACTTGCCCCTGGACTTCTGCTCTTCGGCCATTGCGGCTCTCCCACCCAGTCGGTTCGTGTCAGCTGTCGACGGATCCGGCGCCGCGCTTGGCCTCGGCCTTGGCCGCCGCCTTTGCCTTCAACGCGTCGAACTTGGCCTTGATGACACCCTTTCGACGCTTCTGGTAGGCCCGGATCACCGGAACCGAAAGATAGTAACAGATGGTCGCGCAGATGATGCCCGGGAGGATCCCGCCGATGAGGTAGGGAAAGAATATGTCGTGATAGAAGATCGCCAGATGCTGCCAGTCCGCCGTCTTGTCGGTGAACACCGCAAGAAAGTTGTCCCACAGGTCGTGGCCGGCATCGACGAACTTGCCGCCCAGCGACCGTTCGATGCCCTCTTCCATCCGGCTGCCCAGCAGCCAGTGACCGGTCGTGAGCGACGCGATCCCGATCGGCAGGTAGGTCAGCGGATTTCCGAAGAACGTGGCCATCAGGGCGGCCAGGATATTGCCGCGACCGATGCTGGCGATCAGGGCCGCGACGACGAAGTGAAGCCCGTAGAACGGCGTGAAGGTGGTGAAAACGCCCGCCCAGACCCCACGCGCGATGCGTTCGGGGCTGTCGGGCAACCGACGCACGCGATGCTTGACGTAGTGGAATGCACGTGTCCAGCCTCCGCGCGGCCAGAGAAACTCGGCCAGGGCGGTGAAGATCGGCTTGGGATCGCGGCGTTTAAAGACCAAGGGACAAGTCCCGAATTCTCCAGGTTCGTGATCGGCTACATCCAGACGTAACCGCTGAAATGTGACCGGCACGTGTTGCGACCGGGGCTTTATGCTTCCACGGCATCCTCGGCCCGGGCCATGTTGCGGTAACGTGAAACCGCGGCCACGTCGGCCTCTGCCTCCAACGTCAGCATCAGCGAATGAAGATGCGAGACATCCCGCAGTTCCACGTAGACCAGCAACCGGTAAAAGTCAGGTTTGCGGTCCAGAAACTGCAGGTCCGAGATATTGGCCTTGGTCTCTCCGATCAAGGTGCAGATTCGTCCCAGCACCCCGGCATCGTTCCCGATCGTAATGTCCAGCGTCGCGCCGTAGACCGCCGGGTGGGTGCCGTCGTGCCAGTGCAGGTCGACCCAGCGCTCGGGCTGTTCCTCGTACTGGCCCAGCCGGTCGCAGTCGATGGCATGTACGACAACGCCCTTTCCGCGGAAGGTGATACCCACGATACGCTCGCCCGGCAGCGGCTCGCAGCAATGCGCACGCTCGAAGGACTGCCCCGGTTGCAGGCCGATCACGGCGCGCCGGGAATCAACGTTGCCGGAGGTTTTCGGCGCAAGGTCAGGATAGACCGCCTGCACCACGTCCCGGCCCGAGATCTCGGCGCTGCCGAGCCGTGCCAACAGGTCTTCGGCGCTGTCGAGGCGCATGTTGCGCGCCGCCGTGCGCAGCGCCTTGTCGGTGGCCTTGCGCCCGACATGCTCGAAGGCCGACCGCGCCAGTTCCTGCCCGAGCTTGACGAAGCGTGCCCGGTCCGCTTCTCGCAGGGCGCGCCGGATCGCGGCCTTGGCCTTGCCGGTCGTGGCGATGTCCAGCCAGGTCGCCTGTGGCATCTGGCCTTCGGCGGTGATGATCGTCACCGACTGCCCGTTCTTCAGCCGGGTCCAGAGCGGCACGCGCATCCCGTCGACCTTTGCCCCGACACAAGCGGTGCCGATCCGGGTATGGATGGCGAAGGCGAAGTCGATGGGCGTGGCGCCGCGCGGAAGCTTGACCACCTCGCCCTTCGGCGTGAAGCAGAACACCTGGTCCGAATACATCTCGAGCTTGACTGCCTCGAGGAAATCCTCGTGATCCTCCTCGGCGTCGAACTGCTCGGTCAGGGTCGCGATCCATTTCGCGGGATCGACGGCAAAGGGGTTCTGGCTGCGTACGCCGTCGCGGTAGGACCAGTGCGCGGCGACTCCGGTCTCGGCCACGTCGTGCATCTGGCGCGTGCGGATCTGCACCTCGACACGCTTGCCGTCGCGGCCCGACACGGTCGTGTGGATCGAGCGGTAGCCGTTCGACTTCGGCTGGCTGATGTAATCCTTGAACCGACCCGGCACCGCGCGCCAGCGCTGGTGAATGGCTCCCAGCGCGCGATAGCAGTCCTCTTCGGTCCCGGTGATGATGCGGAAGCCGTAGATGTCCGAGAGGCGCGAGAAGGACTGCTCCTTCTCCTGCATCTTGCGCCAGATCGAATAGGGCTTCTTGGCACGTCCGAAGACCTCGGCCTCGACGCCTGCCTTTTCCAGTTCGACGCGCATGTCGCCGGTGATCCGCGGGATCACGTCGCCGGCCTCGCGCTGCAAGTTGATGAACCGCCGGATGATGCTGGCGCGCCCATCGGGGTTCAGCACGCGGAACGCGAGGTCCTCGAGTTCCTCGCGCATCCACTGCATCCCCATGCGCCCGGCCAGTGGCGCGTAGATATCCATCGTCTCGCGCGATTTCTGATGCTGCTTTTCGGGCCGCATCGCCTTGATCGTGCGCATGTTGTGCAGACGGTCGGCAAGCTTGACGAGGATCACGCGCAGATCCTTGGACATCGCCATGAAGAGCTTGCGGAAGTTCTCGGCCTGCTTGGTCTCGGAAGAGTTGAGCTGCAGGTTGGTCAGCTTGGTGACGCCGTCGACAAGCATGGCGACCTCGTCACCGAAGCGCGTGGCCAGGTCCTTGTAGGAGGCCTTGGTGTCCTCGATCGTGTCGTGCAGCAGCGCGGTGACGATCGTGGCGTCGTCCAGCTGCTGCTCGGTCAGGATCGCGGCGACGGCGACCGGGTGGCTGAAGTAGGGTTCGCCCGAATGCCGGGTCTGGCCCTCGTGCATCGCGCGCCCGAAGTCGTACGCGCCCCGGATAAGCTTTTCGTTGGTCTTGGGATTGTAGGGCAGGATCAGTTCGATCAGATCGTCGGAGGTCATCATCCCGTCTGCCCCCGGTGGGAGAGGCCGTACTGCTGTCAGCCCTGCCCCTGTGCAGCCATCAGTTGCCGCAGAAGCATTTCCTCGGACAGGCCGTCCTCTTCGGGCTTGTCCTGCTCGGCACCCATGAGAAGCGCCATGGCGTCCTCTTCCGGCTCGTCGACCTCGATCTGGCTCTGGTGGCTCTCGATCAGGCGCTCACGAAGCTCGTCGGCACTTTGCGTCTCCTCGGCGATCTCGCGCAGCGACACGACCGGGTTCTTGTCGTTGTCCCGCGACACGGTGATGGCGGCACCCGACGAGATCTCACGCGCACGGTGCGCGGCAAGCATGACCAGTTCGAAGCGGTTCGGAACCTTGTCTACACAATCTTCGACGGTTACGCGGGCCATGAGAGTCTCCGATGAGGGGGTTTTTCAGAAGTGGTGTATTTAGAGGGCTTTCGGCCGGTTTACAAGCGCCTATTGCAGCGCCGTGACCTCTTCGAGGGCCTCCCGAGGCAGCCGGTCGCGCATCTCGCGGACGGTCAGACCCAGCACCGGATGTCGCCAGTCCGGGGCGATCTCGGCCAAGGGGACCAGCACGAAGGCGCGGTCCGGCAGGCGCGGATGCGGCAGGATCAACGTGTCCGGCGTCTCGGTGATCTGGCGCTCGGGAGACAAAGAAGCCCATTTCTCGTGGGTTGCAGGGTCCGGGCACACCTGGTCTGCGACCGCCACGAGGTCGAGATCGAGCGACCGCGCCGCCCAGCGCGCGCCACGGACCCTGCCGGCGTCAGCCTCGATTCCGTGCAAATGCTCCAGGATCCGCTCCGGAGGCAGATCCGAGGCGACACATGCGACGGCGTTCACGAAGTCGGGACCGGCCCCGCGCGGAAACGCAGGTGTCCGGTAGAATTGGCTCACGCGGCGAATCACCCCGACCCGCTCTCCCAATAGTTGAAGGGCCTTCCGCAGCGTCGCGCGGGGCGCGCCGAAGGGTGACGTAAGGTTAGCTCCGGCGGCTACGAGGCAAATGGTGCCGTTTTCAGGCAGATTCTCGCCCGCAATCATGTGTAGTCTCCCTTGCGGGATAATCAAATTCACCTATTTTAGTCCGTTGAACGGATGGCTGATGTTTAAACATTGATACTCACGGAACTCCAGCGATCCGGAAATCGGAAGGACCGTTTATGTTTTATAAGGACGAGCGTCTTGCTCTGTTCATTGACGGCTCGAATCTTTATGCGGCAGCGAAGTCGCTGGGGTTCGACATCGACTACAAGCTGCTTCGACAGGAGTTCATGCGACGCGGCAAGCTGTTGAGGGCATTTTATTACACCGCCCTGCTCGAGAACGACGAGTATTCTCCGATCCGCCCCCTCGTGGACTGGCTGAATTACAACGGCTTCACGATGGTGACCAAACCCGCCAAGGAATACACCGACAGCATGGGCCGGCGGAAGGTCAAGGGCAACATGGACATCGAACTTGCGGTGGACGCGATGGAGCTCGCTCCGCGGGTCGATCACATTGTGCTGTTCTCGGGCGACGGCGACTTCCGCCCGCTGGTCGAAAGCCTGCAGCGCTCGGGCGTGCGCGTGTCGGTTGTCTCGACCATCCGCAGCCAGCCGCCAATGATCGCCGACGACCTGCGCCGCCAGGCCGACAACTTCATAGAGCTCGATGAACTAAAGGAGGTCATCGGGCGGCCTCCTCGCGACTACCAGGAAGCCGCCCAGGCCTGACCGCCTCGAGCCTTGCCGACACGAGCGCCCGCATCCCTCCGGATCGCGGGCGCTCGACTTTCCGGGCCGCTTGCTCTGGACCCGCGCGGGGTGAGCCTTTAGGTACGGCCTGACCGACGGAGAGCCCGATGACCAAGCCGCCCCTGACCCTGCATCTCGCCGCACCGCGCGGTTTTTGTGCAGGCGTGGACCGCGCAATCAAGATCGTCGAGATGGCGCTGGAGAAATGGGGCGCCCCGGTCTACGTGCGGCATGAGATCGTGCACAACAAGTTCGTGGTCGATGGTCTGCGTGCCAAGGGCGCCATATTCGTCGAAGACTTGGAAGACTGCCCCGATGATCGCCCGGTGATCTTTTCGGCACATGGCGTCCCTAAGGCCGTGCCGGCGGAGGCCGCCAAGCGCGAGATGGTCTATGTCGACGCCACCTGCCCGCTGGTCTCGAAGGTCCATATCGAAGCGCAACGGCATTCGGACAACGGGCTGCAGATGATCATGATTGGCCATGCCGGTCACCCGGAGACGGTCGGCACGATGGGCCAATTGCCCGAGGGCGAGGTACTGTTGGTCGAGACCGTCGAGGATGTGGACGGCGTCGAGGTCCGCGACCCCGAACGGCTTGCCTTCGTGACCCAGACCACGCTGAGCGTCGATGACACGGCCGACATCGTGGCGGCGCTGAAACGCCGCTTTCCTGCGATCATCGGCCCGCACAAGGAAGACATCTGCTACGCCACCACCAACCGGCAGGAAGCGGTCAAGGCGATGGCGCCGGACTGCGATGCGCTGCTCGTGGTCGGTGCGCCGAACTCGTCGAATTCGCGACGGCTGGTTGAAGTCGGCGCGCGGGCGGGCTGTCGCTATGCCCAGCTTGTCCAGCGTGCGGGCGACATCGACTGGCGCGCGCTCGAGGGTATTCGCAGCGTCGGCATCACGGCCGGCGCCTCCGCACCCGAAGTGCTGATCGACGAGGTCATCGAGGCTTTCCGCGCGCGCTACGACGTGACGCTCAATCCCGTCGAGACCGTGGTGGAGAATGTCGAGTTCAAGGTGCCGCGCGTGCTGCGGATGCCGGTGACCGGATGAGCGCCGAGATGACGCACGCCCCGGCGCCGGGATCGCGACGTGCGCACCGCTGCCTAGGGACTTCCGCGTGACCGGCATCCCTCGCGCGCCGCTGTTGCTTGGCCTCGCCGGGTTGATCCCGTTCGTCTGGGGGGCTGCGACCTACCTCAGTGCGCCGCTGGCGGCGTGGGGTTCGGAAGTATTGGGGCCGCGCTTTGTCGGTCCCTACGTGCAACACTTCTACGGCTCGGTGATCCTGTCGTTCATGTCCGGCGTGCTCTGGGGCTTCGCGACCAAGGCCGACGGCAGCCGTGCCGCCACCGGGTATGCGCTTTCGGTGATCCCGGCGCTCTGGGCCTTCTTCATGACCGGCGGCGGGCCGACCAGCGCCGGCCTGAACCTGATCTTCGGGTTCGCCGGCCTGCTGATCCTCGACTATGCCTTTGCCGCCTGGGGCCTTGCACCCGCGTGGTGGATGTCGCTGCGGGTCTTGCTGACCGGCGTTGTGATCGCCTGCCTGTCCGTGGGGGTCTTCCTGTGAGCGACCGGCAAACCCTGCAAGTCTACGCGGAGAAGGCCGAGGATTACGCGCAGATGGCGGCCGACCTCGACGACCCGCGGCTCGATGCGTTCATCGCGGACTTGCCCGAGGACGCGCGGGTGCTCGACCTCGGCTGTGGTCCCGGGCGCGAGGCGGGGCGCATGGCCGACGCCGGGTTTCGCGTGACGGCGGTGGATGCCGTGCCCGAGATGGTCGAAATGGCGGCCCGACATCCGGGCGTGACGGCCAAGGAGATGCACTTTGCGGATCTGGCGGATGTCGATCTCTATGACGGCGTCTGGGCCAACTTCAGCCTTTTGCACGCCCCGCGCGCAGACATGCCGCGGCACCTCGCCGCAATCAAGCGGGCCTTGAAACCGGGCGGGCGCTTCCACCTCGCCCTGAAGACCGGTGCGGGATCGCAGCGCGACGGGCTTTCGCGCCTCTACACGTACTTTGCCGAAGACGAATTGCGCGGACTGCTGGCCGCTGCCGGGCTGACCTGGACCGGATCCGAGACCGGACGATCCGCGGGCCTGAGCGGCGAGATGTCCGACCGGATCGCGGTGACCGCCCATGCCTGAGCTTTTCGCTTATACCGATGGCGCCTGCAGCGGAAATCCCGGCCCCGGCGGCTGGGGCGTGCTGTTGCGCGCGACGGAGGGCGACACCGTCCTGCGTGAACGCGAGATGAGCGGCGGCGAGACGCGGACGACCAACAACCGGATGGAGCTTCTGGCCGCGATCAGCGCGCTCGAGGCGCTCGACCGGCGCAGCGCGATCACGATCGTGACGGACAGCAACTACGTCAAGAACGGCATCACCGGCTGGATCCACGGTTGGAAGCGCAACGGCTGGAAGAACGCCGCCAAGAAGCCGGTCGCAAACGCCGAACTCTGGCAGCGGCTCGACGCCGCCAACGCGCGCCACGACGTGACATGGAAATGGGTCAAGGGCCATGCTGGCCACCCCGAGAACGAACGCGCAGACGCGCTGGCGCGCGCAGGGATGGCGCCGTTCAAGAAGACCGGTTGAATGCCGCTGCTTGCGCTGCTCGACTTCGCCTCGGTGCTGGTCTTCGCGCTGACCGGCGCGCTCGTGGCCAGCCGCGCACAGCTCGACATCGTGGGCTTTGCCTTCATTGCCTGCCTGACGGCGGTCGGCGGGGGCACCGTGCGCGACGTGCTGCTCGACCGGAACCCGATCTTCTGGATCGCGCAGCCCGGCTATCTCTGGGTGGCCTGTGCCGCCGCGCTCGTGGTGTTCCTGACCGCGCACCGGTTCGAGAACCGGCTCAGGACGCTGATCTGGCTCGACAGTTTTGCGCTGGCCATCGCGGTCGCCGCCGGGACCGGCGTGGCCCTGTCCCTCCGCAGCCCGCCGACGGTCGTTGTTCTGATGGGCATGGTCACGGGCTGCATGGGCGGGCTGATGCGGGACGTTGTGGTCGGAGACGTTCCCGTGGTGCTGCGGCAAGGAGAGCTTTACGTTTCGGCGGCCTTTGCAGGCGCTCTGGTCGCCGTTCTCACGGCGCCTTATGTCGCCCACGACCTTCTCCCGCTCGGGGTCTGTGCCCTGACGACCTGGGTGCTGCGCGCAGGATCTCTGCTCTTCGGGTGGAAAATCCCCGTCTACAAGGGGTTCCCACCCCGGCACGACTGACGAAAAGCCAGAGCCATTCCCGCGCCAGACCGCACTCCGGTCCGGCAGCTCGCCGCAATCGCCTCAGCCCGTCGTGAGAGATTTCCGGAACGTGATCTTGTCATCGCCAGGCGCCCAGAAATCCCGGATCCGGGCCTCCTGCGCGTAGCCGATGCCTTCATAGAACGCACGCGCCGCCGCGAAATCATCGGTTCCGGACGTATCGACGAGGAGCATCCGCTGGCCCTGTTCGCGCAGACGCTCTTCGGCGGCCGCCACCAGTGCCGCGCCGAGACCGGACCGCCGGTGCGCAGACGCGACACCGAGCGCCAGCATGTTCCAGGTGCCATCGGCCATCTCTTCGGCCCGCGTGTAACACAGGCCCACCGGCTCGGACCCCAGATGACATGTCAGCCAGAAGGCGCTGGGATCTCCGTCGCGTGCGGGTGCAAACATCTCGGGCAACAGATCGGGCGGGAAGAGCCCGGTGTCCTCCAGCACCCGCTGAAGCCCCGGAATGTCCTCCGCCACCGTCGGCGCGATCCTGTGCGTCGTCATCCGTCTGCCTCTGCAATCTGTTGCGCTTCGGCGGCGCCATCCGGCCGCCGAAAACCGAGGCCGGTCTAGTCGCGACGCGCGGTACGCGCAAGCCGTTCCGAGCGGGCTTCGGGGTTCGGCGGCAAGCGCCCAACTGTAAATTGACGCAGCGGGACGCTGCACGTTAAACTGGTACGGTCATCCACGGTCGGAAGGGGGTTGCAGAATGCCACCAGTGAACGACACGACGGCTTCCGGCGGCGGAGGGGACGGCACACTCATCACGACAGCGCCCCCGACACAGCTGCAACTCGGCGGGACCGCGCTTGGCAGCCTTGGCATTTCCGGCGTCGTGGTCTTCGGCGACAGCCTCAGCGACAACGGAAACTTCCATGACCTTGCCGCGGATTTCCTGAAACAGGACAGCGGCGGGACGCCGCTCTACAGCGTGCCGTTCCAGTACGACGGCGACGGATCGGTACGCACCTACAGCGCAACCGCCTTCACCGACGGAACGGTCTATGCCGACACGCTCGCCGGCCTGCTTGCGCTCGAGACGGGTTATGAAAACTACGCCTTCGGCGGGGCGCAGGCGCTTGGAGAGAAGCGCGGCGAAAGTTACATCAACGAATACTCGAACCTCGACTACACGATGGCAGGCGGCGGCGCTGGCAGCTTCTCGATCGTCGAGGATACTGCCGCGGCGCTGGCCCAATACGGCGACTTCGACATCAACCTCTCGGCGCAGGTCGACCGCTACCTCGCCGCCATCCCGAATGGCGCGCCGGACGGAACGCTGGCGATCCTGAACATCGGCGCCAACGACCTCGGCGAGTTCGACACGAGCTTTTTCAACGTTCTTTTCGGCGGCGTCGATGCCTTCGCGGAAGACGTGGGCGAAGAGGTCGAGTCGCAATCGCGCCGGCTTGCGGATGCGGGGGTGGACGCGATCGCGCTTTACACCCTGCCGGTGGCGGAGTTCTTCCTTGGATATGGCGATCTCAACTGGTTTGAGCGCCCGGTGGCACGCGACCTTCTCGACTCGGTCAACGACGAGATCCGGGATGCCGCGGATCGCCTGGAAGCGGACGGAATCGTGACCGAGGTGGTGCGCGTCGACATCCTGGCCGAGGAAATCCTTGCGGACATGCAGACGCACGGGTTTCTTTACCAAGGGCCGTATCTCTTCGGCTATTCCGGCGATCCGGACTGGGTCGAAACCGGCGACGGGGACATCGTGCCGGTGTTCGACGTGAATTTCACGGCGGAAGCCTACCGGCCCGAGCAGATCCTGTTCTTCGACGAGATCCACCCATCGGGCGCGCTGCATGACGTGATCGCGGTCTTTTCACAGGAAGTTCTCACCACGCGGCAAATCATGGCCTCCAGCGCCTCGGACACGATCACCACCACCAGCGACGACGATTTCATCTTCGCGCGCGACGGGTCCGACACGCTGACGCTGGACACGGGCGACGACACCGCCCTGGGCGGTCGCGGGAACGACACGGTCTTCGCCAAGGCGGGCTCGGATCTCGTCATCGGCGGCAGCGGCGAAGACGACCTGCGCGGCGGCGGCGGCAGCGACCTTCTGGCGGGAAGCGCGGGCGATGACCACCTCGTCGGCGGAAGCGCGATGGACTTCCTGATCGGAGGCGTTGGCAGCGACGCGGTGAAGGGCAACGGCGGCAACGACGTCTTCGTTTTCTTCGAACAATTGCTCTGGGGCGGGTCGGACACGAGTGCGGACATCTACACCGGCGGAAAGGGCATCGACACGCTGCTTGTCTTCCTGTCTCCGGACAGTGCGCCGGCCCAAAGCGCGCAGACTTCGGGCGGCGCAACCGTCTTAACCTTCGACGACGGATCGACGTTGAAGGCCCGCGGAATGGAGAACATCCTCTTCTGGTCCGGTCTGCCCGAGGACTCCGGCAGCCCGATCGAGTCGCTGGACCTGAACGAGGATCTGCTGGCGCGCTACGACGAAGGCCAGCTTTGGGGAATCGTCTGACGACCGGATAGATGCGACGCGAGAACGGGCGTCGCGCCGACGCCCGCTCTTTGCTCAGCACACCGGTTCACGAAAGCGGCATGCCGATCAGGCGCCGCCCCTCATCGGTCTTGAGAGAGAAGTCGGTGCCGCGGTAGCCGTCCGCCTCGGCCGTCGTCAACCACTCGATCGCCTTCGCGACCCACTCGGCGCCGATATGAGCGGACCAGTCCAACCGGCTTACCGGATTGATGCCGGACGCACTGATCTGCCTCTGCATCTGCGTGGCAACCGTGCCGGGGCTCAAGCCGATGACGCGCACGCCATGATCCCGGTATTCGGTGTCGGCCACCCGGGTCAGAGACAAGACGGCCGCCTTGGTGCTGCAATAATGGCTCCAGCCTTCAAGGGCCGAGACGGCCGCGCCCGAAGAGATGTTCACGACCGTTCCGCCGCCCTGCGCGATCATCACCGGAATCGCATAGCGCAGTCCGTGATAGACGCCCTTGAGGTTCACGTCGACGACGTGGCCCCAGGCCTCGGGATCGCTGTCGCCCAACCGGGCGATAGGATCGATGAGACCGGCATTGTTGACCAGCAGGTCGATCCGTCCGGTTTCCTCGACAGTCGCGTCGATCAGCGATTTCACCTGCGCGGCCTGGGCTACGTCCGTCGGCCAGACACAGGCGGAGAGGCCGGCATGGTTGAGCTCTGCAGAAATCGAATTGATACGGTTTGCGTCACGCGCCGCCAGGACCACATGGGCGCCCGCGCTCGCGAAATGGCGCGCGGTCGCTTCTCCGATACCCCGGCTGGCGCCGGTCACGATGACTGTTTTGTTGTTGGTAGGCACGGTGTCTCTCCAGTAAGGGCCGGGACCAAAGATCCCGGTCGTATCTCACGCCCTCGCGGTCGCCATCGACGAACTTGGAACGCAGTCGGATGCTGCGGTGGGGATGCGCGGCTAAGCCTCGTGTCTTCGGTCCCGAACCTGACAGTCTCTGACAAACGAAGAATTATTCGCTACAAGAATCGCAATAAACGTTATCTTTGGCTTTAGTCTCATGCGAATCTTGCACGAATGAACCTGAATGACCTTACCCTGATCCAGGATGTCGCCAGACTGGGCAGCTTTGCCGCCGTTGCCCGTCAGCGCGATGTGGACCCGTCCTCGATCGGACGGGTCGTCGCGGGGATCGAGACCGAACTGGGCTTGCGGCTGTTCTCACGCACGACGCGGCGCATGGAACTGACGGAGGCTGGGGCGCTGTATCTTACGCGGATCACGCCGCTGACCGAAGAACTCGAACGTGCGCGAGAAGACGCCCTCGCCATACAGACGGAACCGCGCGGCACGCTCCGAATCTCCGCCTCGGCCACGTTCGGGCAGCGCGTCATCGTTCCGCGCCTAGCCGATTTTCGTACACTCTTCCCCGAGGTGGCTGTCGAAGGCATCTTTTCCGACACCATCATCGATCTCGTGGCGGACCGGATAGACCTTGCCGTCCGACTGGCCCCGGAGATCGCAGGCGACTATGTTGTCAGCAAGCTGATGGATACGCGCTACCGGGTTGTCGCCGCGCCGGGCTATCTGGAGACCGCACCGCCTCTGCTGCGCCCCCGGGATCTGGCGAACCACCGCGCCCTTTTATTTCCCTTCCGCGAGTACCGGTCGCGCTGGCTGTTCCGGGATGCGACCGGCGCTGTATTCGACCAGCCTGTCACGGGCGACATCGTCCTGTCTCCTGCCGGAGCGATCCGCGATGCGGCCCTCGCTCGGCTTGGCCCGGCGCTGCTGCCTGACTGGCTGATCCAGGGGGACCTCGAGGCGGGGCGACTGCGGACATGCATCGCGGGCTGGGACGTGACGGCCACCACCTTTGACACGGCGGCGTGGCTGGTATTCCCAAGCCGCAGTTTCGTGCCCGGCAAGGTGCGCGCGATGATCGACTTCCTGAAGGACGCGCGCGTAGCGTAAGGCCTGTGCCCTATGGCGCAGGTTGGTCCCGGCTCCGGTCGGCGCGTGCAAGAGGAGTTGCCTTCCGCGTTGCGCCCGACCGCAGAGCGTCGATCATGGTCCCGCCTGCCGTCGTGCCGCGTCCCAGATGTCGCAAAGCCGTTCGAACCGTTCGGCCATCCCGGTCACGGCATCTGAGTCGCTCATTTCGCCTTTCATCCACGACCGCGCGACGTCACCGAAGATGGTCCGTCCCACGGCGAAGCCCTTCACCAGCGGCTGCTTCGCGGCCAGCGCGAAGCTGGTCGCAAGTTCGGTCTCCGGCGCGTCGAGACCCAGGACCACGATTCCGCGGGTCCGCGGGTCGTTGCGTTGGATGGCGGCAACGGCGTTCGCCCATGCGGTCTGGGTCCTGAACGGCTCGAGCTTCCACCAATCGGGATAAACACCCGCGTCGTAGAAGGTCTGAATCAGCGTTCCGGTCGTTGTGTCGTCTACCGGACCGACCTTCGACGGGATGACCTCGAGCAGGAATTCCAGACCGTTGCGGCGTGCAGCGGTGAAAAGCCGTCTGACCCGCGCGATCTGCATTCTGGCAGTCTTGTCACCGTCGTTGGGGTGACACAATACCAGCAGCTTTACCACGTTCTCCCGCGCCCATTCGCGCAGCAGGCCGACATCCTCGCCCAGGTCCGGCTCGAACTCGATGGGCCGCGATCCGGGTAGCTCGGTCGGCCGCCCGATCCAGAGTCCGGTGCCGATTGCCTTGTGCAGCGCGTCGCGCCCGATCCGGTTGTCGCAGAGAATGCCGTAGCCGGGCCGCCCGGACTGAACCTTCAGCGCCGCCTGCAGGCAGAGCTCCTTGAAGGCACCGCCCTTGGTTTCGGTGTAGCCCTCCATCTCTTCGAATTGCGACCGGTGATCGAAGGCGAAGGTCCGGATCTGCGCCCAGTCGCCCGCACGGTTCGTCGCCCAGTGCACCTGTTCCAGTTCCGCATCGTTGCGCAGGTCCGGCCGTACGATGCCGCGGTTGAAGAAGAACTGCAGTTCCTCCCAGCTCGGGTAGGCCGGGGTGCAGCCGTGGCGGCTGACGGCAAGCGCTCCGCAGGCATTGGCGTATTTCAGCGCGGTGGACCAGTCCGCGCCGTCGAGCCAGCCCTTCAGGAGGCCCGACATGAAACCGTCACCTGCCCCCAGCACGTTGAAAACCTCGATCGGAAAGCCAGGTCCGGTCTCACCGTCATCAAGACTTTCCGGGATCTCGCCGGTGAAGGCCACAGCCCCCGCCGCGCCGCGCTTGCAAACCAGCGTCGCGCCCGAGACCTTGCGGACCGCGCGCAGCGCCTCGACGGTGTCGGTCGACCCGCCGGCGATATGAAACTCCTCCTCGGTTCCGACGATCAGGTCAAAAAGATGCAGCGTCGACTGCAGCTTTTCCGTCACCGCGGCACTTTTCACGAAACGGCTTTCCCCTTCGCCGTGGCCTGCCACACCCCAAAGGTTCGGCCGGTAGTCGATGTCGAGCGCGGTCTGCTGCCCGTTTTCCCGTGCAATTCGCAACGCCTTGAGCGTCGCCGCCTCGACCTGGGGGTGGCTAAGATGCGTGCCGGTCGCCACAACCGCCCGCGCCCGGCGGATGAAGGTCTCGTCGATGTCGGCCTCGGTCAGCCCCATGTCGGCACAGTTCTCGCGATAGAAGATGAGCGGAAACTGTTCCTGGTTTCGAATGCCCAAGAGTACCAGAGCCGTCAGCCTTTCGGGGTCTGTCTTCACCCCTTCCGTGTTCACGCCCTCGCGGTCCAACTGCTCGCGGATGAACCGGCCCATGTGCTCGTCGCCGACGCCGGTGATTACCGCCGACTTCAGCCCCAGCCGCGCCGTCCCGCAAGCGATGTTGGTCGGGGAGCCGCCGATGTACTTGTCGAAAGACCCCACGTCCTCTAGACGCCCGCCGATCTGCGCGCCGTAGAGATCCACCGAGGACCGGCCAATGGTGATTAGATCGAGTTCAGACATTGAGGTGCCCTGAGGTGTGTTCCCGGTGGCGTGCACGCGGCTGTTTTTCGCCCCCGTCACCATCCACTCCGAACAGGCGAATGTGAATGGTCTGCGGCGATCGCTGCTTCTATTTTCTGTGCCCGCGTCCAGTTTCGTCGAATCGCACCGTTCAAAGCGGTTGTCTTTTTCCCATGCCGGAAATGTGATGATGGGTCCGGTCCGCCTGACCGTGCCACTGATGGGCCTGGCGACGAAACCGTTCTCCCTTGCGCCCTACGCCTTCGCACGTTGGAAAACAAAGTAGGCTCCAGACTCATTGATTTTCAGAGCCAGAATATGACTGCGGCGGCGAGCGCGATGGCTGATAGGA